>NZ_JBHOQV010000041.1:0-1582 GCF_042408735.1 Thermogemmatispora sp. | reverse complement strand
GTTGTGTTGGTCGCGTTCGCTACGTCGCTGATCTACGAACTAAGGTTGATGAATACGCTTGCTTGCTGAAGCTGCGATATTCAGTTAGATAGGAGGTTCTGCAATGCTGAAGAAGAATCTGCGCTGGATCGTTCCGCTGGTTGTGCTGCTGGCAGTCGTGGCCCTGGCCCTGACCATCACCCCGCTGGCCACGCACGCGGCTAGCCCGAATATGGCATGGTGGCCGCTTTAGAAGGCAAAAGAACGATAGAGCTGGGGGATTCTGAAGTAAGAATTTGGCATGTTACTGATTGCCAAATTCTACATCCCCCAGTATTTCTCTTTTCTCCAGATAGGAAAGCCAGTCTTCTATCTCTCTAGCAGACCGATGTCCTATAGAGCGGAGGGCTATAGCGCTTCTCTGGGCTATCTCCTTGGCTTCCTCTTTTCTACCCTCCAGCGCCGCTATTCTGGCAAATCCATATTGAGCTAAGGCAGTTAGATCTTGTGCTCCCTCAGGTGTAGTAGCCAACATATCATTAAAAATCGCTCTTGCCTGATCAGTTTTTCCCTTATCAAGCAAAAGATTACCATACTCATTCAAAATAAAGCAAATGAAATAAGGCACCCCTAGATTACGAGCGAGGCTTAATCCTTGTTTTATATAATTTTCCGCTTCTTCAAATAATTTCATTTTTCTTCTAACAGAAGCTTTATTTATGATTAAAGCACATATTAGTTCTTTATGATCTATATTATCAGCTATCTTTAGAGCTTCATCAAAGTATGACTCAGCTAATAGGTAATTACCTAACTCTAACTCCATATCTCCAATATTATTAAGTAGTAAGCTAGTCCACTCGAAGTGATTCAATGACTTTGCAAGGACTAAGGCATCCTGAGAATACGCTCTTGCCTGCAGCGGCTTCCCCTGCTCACAAGCAGAAGCAGCCAAACTGGCCAATATCGCACAAATACGCTCATGGTCGTCAATTTCTCGCGCCAGAATCAAACCTTCCTGGAGATAAGCATCAGCCTGAGAGTAGTCACCTAGGCGAGCGGCAACCTCACCCAGCTTTCCTAAGAGATCACAAATTCGCTCTTTATAACTGATCTGCCTGGCTAGGCGTAATCCATCCTGGAGGTAAGTTTCGGCAAGAACATAGTTGCCCCGCCTTGAAAAAACAGTTCCCAAATCTGTCAGCAAGGCGCAGATGCGCTCGGCATCCCCCAGAGCACGGGCCAGACGCAGGCCCTCCTGATAGTATCCCTCAGCGGCAGCGTAGTCCCCCTGGCGCAGGGCGATCTGCCCCCGATAGAGCAGCGTCCCAGTCAACCCGCGCTGGTCGCCCAGGGCCTGGGCCGCCGTCTGAGCGCGCTGCAGCCACAGCTCGGCCACGCCATACGAGGCCCGCACCAGCAAGAACGGCACGAACGTCACCACCCCACGCACCAGCTCCGTCTGGCGTCCCAGCATATAGGCCGCCTCCAGGCCCGCCACGATCACCGCACTCTCTCGCTCCAACAGCTCATAGTCCGCTCGGTGCTCCTCAGCATAATCGATCGCATACTCCATCAGGCGCACAAAAGGGGCCTGGATCGC
>NZ_JBHOQV010000057.1:0-94494 GCF_042408735.1 Thermogemmatispora sp. | reverse complement strand
CAAAAACGCACTTTATCGGGATTCTGATAACCACATCCTTCGGCGTCCAAACAGCCCCCCATGGGCCTCCTCCCTGCTCAGCACATCGTTTTAACAACGTTCCCTCATACATACAAACACGTAGACATCGCAGAAACGGTGAAAAAGCAGCATGCAAGCATATAGGGACCTGGGACCTACTCTAATGAAAGGGTCCTGCTCTGTCAAGAGAACGTTCCAGCATGCTTTTCTCATGATACCACAAAGTGCGGCCTGGGCGCTGCTCAGCGGCCATTTTCGCCTGTCCCCGCCGTCCTCTCCTCCCCTCCCCCTGCTGGGGGAGACTTGCCTTTCGTTCCAGGCCGTGTCATAATGAAAAGGATCTCAGCAGATTTGCTGTGGCCCCCCTCTGTGGAGATCCTCTATAGTAAGAGCAAAACGCTGTAACGGTCTCACAGTGGCTGGTGCTGGCTGCGAGGAAGTTGCTCCGCAGGAGGGTTTTGACAGTGTTCAGCGAGCTACGCGAGCAGGACGATAGCACAATGACAACGCAGGTCGCGTCCGGCGCAGTCAACGGCGAGCATGAGGAGCCACGGGTGATCCGCGTGCTGCTGGCCGATGACCACGCCCTGGTACGCGAAGGGACCCGACGCTTGCTCGAAGCTGAGAGCGATGTCGCGGTGGTCGCCGAGGCGGCCAGCGGCGAGGAGGCGGTGGAGGCCGCCCAGCGCCTGAACCCCGATATCGCCATTATGGATATTGCTATGCCCGGCATGGGGGGGATCGAGGCCACCCGCCAGATTAAGGCCCATTGCCCCAAAACAGCTGTCCTGGTCCTCTCGGCCTATGACGATGAGCAGTACTTGCTCGCCCTGCTGGAGGCAGGCGCCGCCGGCTTCCTCTTGAAAAATGTCCACGGTCAGGAGTTGGTGAACGCCATCCGCGCGGTGGCCCGCGGCGAGTCGGTGCTGCAGCCATCGCTGACCGAGAAGATGATGCGCCGTCTGACCAATCGCGGCCACCCAGCTCAGCGCTCGTCGGACCTGCTGAGCGAGCGCGAGTTCGACGTGCTGCGCCTGGCAGCCCGTGGCTTGCCTAATAAGGAGATCGCCCGTCGCCTGGGCCTGAGCATTCGCACCGTCCATAGCCATCTGGCCAACATCTTCCAAAAAATGCAGGTCGGTTCCCGCACCGAGGCCGTCCTCCAGGCGCTCCGCCAGGGAATGATCTCACTCCAGGATACCTACGATACGCAATGAGAACCATGCTCAAGCAGGCACAGTTCGCACCGCTCCGGTTGCTGGTGATTGTGCTCTCCTTGGCCATTGCTTTGCCCCTGCTGCTCTGGTCCGTCCACACCTATCGACCAGCTCCCAATTTCTACGGCCCGCGCGCGATCTATAGCCTGGTCGCCCTGACTTCGCTGCTAGCCCTGCTGGGTCGCTTCTCCCTCTTGCGCCTGCTGCGCTCGGAGCTGGCCAATCCTCAGAATACCCGACAGCAGGTCCTGGATACCTGGCGCCCCCTCTTTCTCTTCGATATCACCGCCCCCTTTTACCTGGCCGCCAGCGTCCTCATCAGTGTCCCCGCCGCTGTGCTGACGGCCCTGATTACCCAGGCCGTGCTGCAGGGCTATACGCTGGCACGCGGCTTCATCTCCTGGAGCGAGGCCTGCTATCGCCTGGCCAGTACAGCTCTACTCGTCTTTGTGGCTGGCTCGGTCTATGTCTGGATAGCGGGCAATAGCCATCTGCCTATCCAGCACAACGGCCGTCTGGCCGAAACCAACGAGCTGCTCGGCAGCGTGCTGGCCGCCGTGGTGATGATGATCTTGATGGCCTTGATCGCGCTGCCGGTGATACTCCGCTGGTCTGGACGCCCCACCAGGGCCGCCTGGCGCTCCTACCTGACTTCTCCTTTTCTGCGCTTCCAGGCCCTGGTGCTGAGCGTAGGCCCGCTGCTACCCGTGGTCGATATTTTCGACGACGCCGCCGCCGAGCTGGCCTGGCTCTTCTTCCTGGTGCCGCTTTTCGCGATTTATTACCTGGCTCTTACCAGTACTCGTCTAAGCATTCAAACAAATGAGCTGCAGCGTGCCCTCGAAGATCTGCGCAGTGCCCGTCGGCGCCAGGATGAGCTGCGCGACTATGCCTCCCTGATTACTCGCGTGCAGGAGGAGGAGCGCCGTCGCCTGGCCCGCGAGTTGCATGACGATACGGCTCAGGCCCTGATCGCCCTCTCCCTGGGCCTGGATGGCCTGGGCCGCGCGATGCGTCAGCTCCAGCTCCCGGAGAAGGACCTGGAGTGGCACGCCAGCCTTCAGAATCTGGCCGATCGCACGCTGGAGGGCGTGCGCCGCGCCTGCCGCGATTTGCGCCCGTCGGTGTTGGATGACCTGGGCCTGCATGCGGCCCTGGAGTGGCTCAGCGATAGCTCCGCCGAGCGCGGCGTTCCCTGTACCTTCAGTTGCTCGGGCGAGCCTCGCCCCACTTCTTCAGAGGCGGAGATCGCCGTTTTCCGCATCGTCCAGGAGGCACTGTCGAATGTCTGGCGCCATTCCCAGGCCAGTCAGGCCTGGCTGCATGTGGCTTACTTGCCAGACTGCCTGACGGTGACCGTGAGCGACAATGGCCGGGGTTTCTCTCCGGAGCGAGTGGGCACGGGACGCGAGCATGGCTCTCAGGGCGGCCTGGGCTTGCTGGGCATGCGCGAGCGCGCGGCCCTGATCGGGGCAACCCTCTCGATCGAGTCAGCCCCAGGCCAGGGCTGCACCGTCCGCCTGTCTCTGCCCCTGCAGACCACACCGCCAGACCACGATCAGGGCTAGCCGCTCTTTCTTCCCTCCCACTTCTGCCTCTCTGGCTCAGAAAAGGCCCTCGCTCTTCTTCCTGAAGGCGATTAGGTACATCTGCTGATGCTTTTTGCCAGCCAATGACGCATAGTAATAACTGGGTGGGGTCCGGGAAGCAGCCAGTGTTCATGGAAGCTTACCTCGGTTCGGTGGGTCGACGGTAAGCTCTAGCCAGGGACCGGGACCTGGCTACGGGGGCCAAGATTATCGACGACTCATCGCCGATGCTCGGAACGGTCTTTGTGCCCGTTGCGGGTTTTGAAACGAGTAGCATCTTTGTCTCTCCGTGCGGTGTTCACTCTTCGTTGTGTAAGCTTCTATCGGACACATTGGCTCTCCCGGACCCCCGCCTTTTCCTCCTCGCCTTGCCTCTCCTCGCCCGGCTCGTGACCTCTAGCTCCCCCTCCCCAGTCCTCTTAACCCTCACACCCCTCCCTACGGCTCGCGGCTGCTCTGAGATGGTACGATACAGGTTGGGAGTTCCCGCACGCTTGCCGTGGCTCTTGCTCATCCATTATAATTAATGAGGCTGAATACTGTTGTAGCCGTCACTATCGCTGTGCGGGCGGACAGGAAACTCGAATGGCGTAGGGGAGTTCCGGGGCATCAATCTGCTTGAGGATACCGGAACGGGGATACTGGAACGAGGGTACCGAACGAGGACAATGAAATATGAGAGGATAGAGGACAGAAGAGCATGGCTACTTACAGCGACGCCTTCGAAGCCCGCTCAGAGCTGAGCGGCAGCTATGGCGCTGTTACATACTACCGTCTCGAGGCGCTGGCCAGACATGGTGTGCAACTGGAGCGCCTCCCTTTCACGGTGAAAATCTTGCTGGAAAATCTGCTTCGCCACTGCGACGGCGAGCTGATCACTAAGGAAACGGTGCTGGCTCTGGCACGCTGGCAGCCCGGCAAGGCTGCGAACAGCGACGAGGAGTTCCCCTTTATGCCGGCGCGGGTGCTGCTGCAGGATTTCACCGGCGTCCCCGCGGTCGCCGATCTGGCCGCGATGCGCTCCGCCGTTGCCCGCATGGGCGGCGATCCTCAGAAGATTAATCCGCTGGTTCCGGCTGATCTGGTTATTGACCACTCCGTGCAGGTCGATGTCTTCGGCTCGACCCTGGCTTTCCAGCGCAATGTTGAGCGCGAGTACGAGCGCAATAGCGAACGCTACGCGCTCCTGCGCTGGGCCCAGCAGGCTTTCCGCAATTTCCGCGTGGTGCCTCCGGGGACAGGCATCGTGCATCAGGTCAACCTGGAGTACCTGGCTTCGGTTGTGATGACGAGGGAGGTCGAGGGGCAACGTTTCGCTTTTCCCGATACCCTGGTGGGAACGGATTCGCATACGACGATGGTCAACGGCCTGGGGGTCCTCGGCTGGGGCGTCGGCGGAATTGAGGCCGAGGCCGTGCTGCTGGGCCAGCCGCTCTACTTGCTGACACCCGAGGTGATCGGTGTCCGCATCTTCGGCGCTTTGCCCGAAGGGTCTACGGCCACGGATCTGGTGCTGACGGTGACACAGCTGCTGCGCAAGCGCGGCGTGGTGGGCAAGTTCGTGGAGTTCACCGGGCCTGGTCTGCGCTACCTCTCCCTGGCCGACCGCGCCACTATTGCCAATATGTCGCCCGAGTTCGGGGCTACGGCAACGCTCTTCCCCGTCGACGAGGAGACGCTGCGCTACCTCCGCAGTACGGGGCGCGATCCCGAGCTGGTCGAGCTGGTCGAGGACTATACTCGTGCTCAGGGCTTGTTCCGCAGCGAGGAGGCTCCTGAGCCGCTGTTCGACGATCTTTTGGAGCTGGACCTGGCCACGATCGAGCCGAGCCTGGCCGGCCCACGTCGCCCCCAGGACCGCGTGCCCCTGGCGCGGGTGGGGCAGGTCTTCCGCGAGACCTACGCGGACCGCATCGGCAGCAATGGCCATCGACGCAGCGTGGCTGTCCATATCGGCGAGACTCAGACAACACTCAGCGATGGGGCGGTGGCTATCGCGGCCATCACAAGCTGCACGAATACCTCTAATCCTTCGGTCATGGTTGCCGCCGGTCTGCTGGCCAAGCACGCTGTGGAACGGGGTCTGAGTGTCAAGCCCACGGTGAAGACGAGCCTGGCTCCCGGCTCGCGAGCTGTGATCGATTACCTCGAGAGCGCCGACCTCCTCCCCTATCTGGAGGCGCTGCGCTTCCACCTGGTGGGCTTCGGCTGCACTACCTGCATCGGCAACAGCGGTCCCCTGCCAGAGCCGGTGGCCGAGGCTGTGCAGGCCAATGATCTGGTGGTGGCAGCGGTCCTTTCGGGTAACCGCAATTTCGAGGGGCGCATCCATCCCCAGGTGCGCGCCAGCTTTCTGGCCTCGCCGCCGCTGGTGGTGGCCTATGCCCTGGCCGGTACCGTCGATATCGATCTGACCAGGGACCCCATCGGCTACGACGCCAACGGCGAGCCTGTCTATCTGCGCGAGATCTGGCCCAGCCAGGAGGAGATCAATGCGGTGGTGAGCCGCGCAATCTCGCCCGAGCTGTTTAAGAAGAACTATAGCCGGGTCTTTGAGGGCGATGAACATTGGCGCTCGCTGAGCAATGCAACGGGGCCGCTCTTCAACTGGGACCCGAATTCGACCTACATCCAGGAGCCGCCCTTCTTCAAGGATATGGCCCTCGAGCCACCTCCCCTGAAGACAATCGAGGGCGCCAGGGTCCTGGTGATGTTGGACGACTCGATCACAACAGACCATATCTCGCCCGCCGGCAGCTTCTCGCCCGAGAGTCCCGCAGGCAAGTACTTGCTGGCGCGCGGTGTGGAGCGACGCGATTTTAATACGTACGGAGCGCGCCGCGGGAATCACGAGGTGATGGTGCGCGGGACCTTCGCCAATATCCGCCTGCGCAATCGCCTGGTGGGTGGCAAGGAGGGTTACTATACACTCCACCTGCCGGATGGGCAGGAGATGACCATCTACGATGCGGCCATGCGCTACCAGGAGGAGGGGGTGCCCTTGCTGGTAATCGCCGGCAAGGAATACGGTTCCGGTTCGTCACGCGACTGGGCCGCAAAGGGGCCGCTTCTGTTGGGTATCCGCGCGGTCATCGCCGAAAGCTTCGAGCGGATCCACCGCAGCAACCTGGTCGGGATGGGCATCCTGCCCCTCCAGTTCCGCCCGGGCGAGAACAAGGAGTCGTTGGGCCTGACAGGGCGCGAGCGCTACGACATCCTGGGCATCGAGCAGGACCTGCAACCGCATCAGGAGGTCACGGTCCGCGTGACTCGCGAGGATGGCTCAACCTTCACTTTCCAGACCATCGCCCGCCTGGATAGCAAGGTCGATGTCACTTACTATAAGAACGGAGGCATTCTGCCAACGGTCCTGCGCCGTCTGATCCAGGAGTAGTCAGACTGGCCCTGCCCCTCACCCGTAGGTTTGCCTGGTCGGGCCAGTCTCCGCAACCGGAACGGCTGGGGCCTCCATCGGGTGAGGAGGTCAGGGCGAGCAGGGTCGTCACTGGTCGGCAGAGCAGCCGGAGAGAGACTGGCATTGCCTGGTCTTCGGCTGCCTTTCCATCTTTGACTCTGACCCCGTCAGTCAGTACTTCTGCGGTTTACAATAGATCCAGTCTCTGTTATGCTGTTGTGACGACCTGGCAGCTTCTGGGCGGAGGCAAGAAGACCCCTCTATGCCAGTGCTGCTTGCACTTCTGGCCTCGCCCTCTTCCGCCGTCCGTTCCTTACCCGGCAGGATAACTGTGGATTGGGGAAGCCGGAAGGAGTCGCGGCCTCACTGTCGGAGCGCCCACCTGTTAGATCTGTTCGGAGAACAGAGGGGGAAGAGACCATGAATGCTAGCGACGTTTTAAAATACGGCCATTTGACGGTCATGAAAACGTTGGAAGGCTTTCCGGAGTCGGCGCGTGAGCAGAGTGGGGCTTGCGGAACCTGGTCGGTCAAAGATATCCTTGCACACCTGGCCTCCTACGAGCTGGTCCTGGTCGACGTTTTGATCTCCTTCCTCGAAGACGATCCCACCCCTTATCTGGGACGATTTACCGAGTTGGGACCCCAATTCAATGAAGCGGAGGTGGCGTTGCGCAAAGCCTCCAGTTTTGCCGAGGTTCTTCAGGAGTACGTGTCAGCCCATGAGCGGACGATGGAGCTGATCACGCGCATTCCGGCAGAAACCTGCCGCCAGACGGGAACTTTGCCCTGGTACGGCGATCCCTACTCGCTCGATGATCTGCTCGTCTATATGTACTATGGTCACAAGCGGGAGCATAGCGCGCAGATCGCCGCTTTTCGCGATCGCCTTCGCTAGTTCGCTCTCACTTTACAGAAAACGGGCTTAAAAGTCCCCGCCTTTCTAAGCGGGAGATGAAAAGCCCGCGCCGATAGGCGATGTCAGGTTGCCCCTTGCTTATTTTTTGTTTTACGGCATAGTATCAACATAGAATATGCACACGAAAGCCATTCAGTCCATTTGATTGTGTACCACATGATCTTTTGTCCGAACCGGAACCGCCGGCGCCGTTCGTTCGCTTCCTCCAGCAGACGGTTGTACAGCCAGTTGGCAATCCGCGACTGGCCGTCCAGCGCCGCCGCGGTGTGCTCGTCCACTGCCAGGCGCATTGTCAGGGCAGATTGCATCGGCCGCCTCCTTCAGCCGTTTCAGGAGGTCCCGGTTCCTCCGGCTCCCCCCAGCCGGGCTGAAAACAGCGTGATGCTCTCCCGCACGTCCTGCAGCAGCTCTGCCTCTGTCCTAACACGGCGAAGGTCGCCTCTTCCGAGGCGTTCATGTTGACCACCTCCGTGCCGAAATGCTCGCAGAGCGAGAAGACCCACTCCGACCTGAACCGAAGCAGGCGGTCCTTGGGGTGACTCCCAACCGGCCCCTTCGCCGGAACAGAGCCGGCGCACGCGTTCCCGCAGGCCCCGTTTGCGGGAGTCGCACCCGGAACTCACGTCACGAACCACCTCAAACCGCCACCCGTTCGCGGCACAGAACGTCTCCGGCAACTCCACTTGCCGTGCCAAATCCCCCTTCTGGCCGTGACTGGAGACCCAGGCAGAGGCGAGGGTAATCCGCTCTTTCAGTTCCGGCTCCCTGCGGGGCCATCCGCGAAGGCTGGCCAGGTCATACCGACGGTGACCTCCAGGCCTCCACTCCACCTGAATCTTCCCCCCGCCTCCCAGCGGCGAAGGGTCTCCGGGCAGCTCCCAACTCTTTGGCGGCTCTACTAACGGGAACCTTCATCGGATAATTCTACATAATAGAATGATCAAGCATATCAATCTTTATTGAGCTTTTTGCGAGCAGTTGCAAGCCCCCCTTCCATTGTTCTCCCGGGCGTGTGCTATCCTTAAATCGATGACCACTGCTGGCAGGAAGTCGCCTCACTTATATAAGCAGCGCTAGCAGCTGTTGACGAGGAGTAAGCAGAACATGGAGCAGATACCCGTTGAGTTGGAGGAGCAGTATCGTTCTCTACAGGCCGTGCTGCAGCGGCTTGATCCAGGTGAACCGCCGACAGCCATCGCTGTCCCCCCAACGCCAGAGCCTCGGGGCCAGATCATCGTTTTTCCCGCCTCCTTCAATCCTCCGACCACGGCCCATCTTGCATTGCTACGCAAGGCCCAGGAGCAGGGAGGTCCAGGGGTCTCCGTTTATGCAGCCCTGAGCAAGCAGATCATCGATAAAGAGCACGTTGAGCGTCCGACTTTGCTTGATCGCCTGGTACTGCTGCAGCAACTCCTACAGCACGAGCTGGCCAGCGTGGGTCTACTGCTCTTCAATCGCGGCCTCTACGTTGAGCAGGCCAGGGCAGTGCGACGCAGTTTTCCTGCTGTCAGCCATCTCACCTTCCTGGTTGGCTTTGATAAGATCGTCCAGATTTTCGATCCGCGCTACTATAGCGATCGCGACGCGGCTCTGCGCGAGCTGTTTGGCCTGGCGCATCTGCTTGTCGCCCCGCGCGGCCGCGATGGCGAGAAGGAGCTACGTGCTCTGCTGGAGCGGCCCGAGAATCGCCCGTTCGCCAACGCGGTGCAGGCCCTCCCCTTTGACCCAGCCTATCGAGAGATCTCCTCGACCCGTGTTCGTCAGAACCCGACGGCCTATGCTGGCGATGTGCCCCCGGAGGTTCTGCGCTTCATCCAGGCGACCCACGCCTACGAGGCACCCACGGCCCAGGGAGATCCCTATGAGGAGCATCTGCGAGCCGTCGCGGCCCTGCTCAAGAAGGAGGCTCCAGACGAAAAACAATGCGGTGATTGCCGATCTGGATGACATCCCCTTCCTGGAGAATACAGCGCGAGACGCGCCGCCCATTGACAAACGTGCCCGTCGCTGAACGCCGATCTTCCAGCTCGTAGCGACCATCGGGCAACTGGCGAATGGTGGCATGCAGGCGACTGACCGTCAGATCTTCCAGGAAAAGATCGCAATCGCGACTGCGGCCAATCGTCATCTCGGGCAACAGCTCGAAGGAGCGCGGTGCCCCACTGAGGCTCCCCAGCTCCAGGCGAGCAATCACGCTGGTCGCCGGATCGGGCTGCCGGGTCAAGTGCAGCTCTTTTCCCCGAGAAGAAGCCAACTGGAACGGGCGTGTCCCCTCGTGAGCATAAAAAGTCAGGCGCGTATTGCCGAAGCGCAGCTCATCCCCGTCATGCAGCAGCACCTGCTTGACGGGCCGCCCATTCACAAAGCTATCGCCGCTCCCATGATCATCGCGCAGCAGGTAGCCTTGAGGCGTATAAAGGATACTCGCTTGCCGGCGGTGCACGCTGATATCCTCGAGGAAGATGTCACAGTCACGGCTACGGCCTATCGTTGTGCACTCATTCCACAGCTCAACACGCTTATTCGGTAGCGGCTCGCGGTGAATCACCAGATAGGCGACCCCCGGCTGTTCTGAAGACTCTCGCAACATCTGGCGGCACTCCTCGCTGAGGCGTCTGTGCTCCCGAGTACGCTTCAACCAAAACACATTCCGCATGGACCAGCATCCAGTTCTCCGTTCTCGCTCCGTTATTGCCGTACTGCCGTTAGGCACACAGGCAAGCGGGCAGAGGTGCCGCGCCGGGCCTCCCCAGGGTAAGCCAGGGTAAGGCCACCCATCCAGCCACCTGCCCACCGGTCTCACGCCGTCGGCTCGGCCTAACCGCTATTTGGGCGCTCGCTTAAGCGACAGCTACTGGCCGCTCTCTGGCTGACGGCCCTTGACAGAGATCGCCTGCTCGCCTTCCACGTCCAAGGGCAGGCTGGGGGTGAGTGAGGGCAGGCCAGGTACTGGGGCGAGCAGAGTGCGCTTTCCTCCTCCCTCCCGCATTGATTGTAGCATACCACAGACCGCGCCGACCTTCCTGGCGAACCTGACCTGCTGACTACCGACGGATCGCCTTCCTGGATGTCCTCAACGGCTATGAGATGAGGCGGTCGTGAGAAGTGACTGTCCCCTTCAGCCAGCGTATCGCTCAGGCGCTAATTCCAGCCGACGTAGCGCAGGGCCTGCGAGATGCGCTGGCCTGCGTGGACTGCAGCGCCGATAAAATCGGAGAGGCGCGGATGGAAGCGCTCGCTAGGCCCCCCGATAGAGACGGCGGCCACCGCGCTCCCCAGATGGTCAAAAATGGGGGCGGCCACCGCGTCGACGCCTTCCTCCAACTCGCCACAGGAGACCGCATAGCCCTGCATCCTGACCTGACGCAGCTCCTCGATAAAGCGCCGGGGATCGGTAATGGTGCGCTCCGTATAGCGCTCCAGCCTGAGCTGGCTAATTAGCTCGCTGAGGCGGTGCTCCCACTGATAGGCCAGCAACACCTTGCCGGTTGAGACCGCGTGCGCTGGCAAATGCTGACCCGGTACATTGACGACACGCACAAAGAAATAGGAATCTTCCGTATCGATAATGACCACCTCCATCCCTTCGAGCACAGCCAGATGGACCGATTCGCGCGTCTGGTCACGCAGCTCCATTAAGATGGGCCGGGCCACCTTGCGCACCGCATGAGAACTCAAGATGCTGGCGCTCAGAGCCGTAACGTGCAAGCTGAGACCGTATTTATGCGTATCCTCGTCCTGAACCAGTAACCCCTCATTGACCAGGGCTGTCACCAAACGATGGGTCGTCGACTTGGGCAGGCCCGTCGCCTGGGCCAGGTCAGTGATGCCCAGCAAACGGCGACTATGAAAGGCGCGCAGCACACTGGCGATCCGGTGGACAATCTGGACAGTCTTTTCGCCATCCAGGGGCGCTCCATGCCGCATACGTCTCCCCCTTATACCGGCCTGCCTGGTTTGCCTGCCGGAATAGAGTGTCCCACAATTGATGAGTGGCAGTATAGTCAGACGGGTGAGGGAGTGTCAAGACTGGCATTCTCCTCATGAGGCGTTGTATCATACACCTTGATCTCTCAGGCCCTTCTGGGCCTCGCCAGGCCCGACTCGGTCCTGGACCGGTCCGGTCCGGCTCGAGCCGGGGTAGAGGGCCACGAAGGTAGGTAGGCATCTGCAGTAAGGAGTTTCAGCATCTATGACAACGCAACCGGGTCAGCAAGTCATCGTGGACTATGATGTCCCCGCCCGCATGCGTGATGGGACGACGCTGCGCGCCAACATCTATCGACCAGCCGGAGAAGGACAGTGGCCAGTGCTGCTGACACGCTTGCCCTACGGTAAAGATCTGCCGCTGGCCAGCTCGATCCTGGACCCCGTTCAGGCCGCCAGACGCGGCTATGTGGTCATTGTCCAGGATACACGGGGCCGCTTTACTTCCGACGGCGACTGGGTACCGATGGCCCACGAGGCTCGCGACGGCTTCGACACCATTGAGTGGGCCGCGCGCCTGCCCTACAGCGATGGCCAGGTCGGGATGTACGGCGCCTCCTACTTCGGCTTCACCCAGTGGTCGGCAGCGGTCGAGCAGCCCCCGGCCCTGAAGACAATGATCCCCTTGTTCACCTGGAGCGATCCCTTTAACGGGGTGGTCTTCCGCGGCGGAGCCTTGGAACTGGGCACAATGGCCCACTGGCAGCTGCAAATGGGTATGGACGTGCTGATGCGCCGGCACCGCAACGATCCCCAGGCCCTGGGCCGCGCTATCGCCCTCTGGGCCAGAGAGATGGATGCCCTGGGCAAGGAGGGGTATTGGTCGCTGCCGCTCAAGGAGTTCCGTCCGCTGAAAACCCAGGAGATCGCCCCCGCGTTCTTTCTGGCCCTGGAGTTCCCGATGCAGCGCCTCGCCGCCGAACACATGAATATCAGCGGCAAGCACGAGCGCGTGAGCGCGCCAGCTTTCAACGGCGGCGGCTGGTACGACATTTTCTTGCAGGATACGCTGGAGCATTTCACCTCGATGCGCCAGCGCGGCGCCACTCCCCAGGCCCGCCAGAGCAAGCTGCTGGTCGGCCCATGGGCCCATACTTCGCAGGGCACGCTGGTCGGCGAGCAGACCTTCGGCTTCGCCTCGACGGCAGCTTTCATTAACTTGCAGCAGGATTTCATGACCTATCAGCTGCGCTGGTTCGACTACTGGCTCAAGGGCATCGAGAATGGCATCGCTCAAGAGGCCCCGATTAAGCTCTTCGTGATGGGCGCCAATATCTGGCGCGATGAGCAGGAGTGGCCGCTGGCGCGCGCCGTTGAGACGCGCTACTACCTGCATAGCCAGGGCCACGCCAATACCCTGAACGGCGACGGGACGCTCTCCACCGAGCCGCCAGAGGATGAGAGCGCTGATCAGTACACCTACGATCCCGCCAATCCGGTGATTACGCGCGGCGGCGCCGTGCTGATGGCTCCCGAATATCCTGCCGGCCCCTTCGATCAGCGACCTACGGAGAGCCGCAGCGATGTGCTGGTCTACACCAGCGCCCCCCTGCAGGAAGACCTGGAGGTCACTGGGCCGATCCGCGTGCACCTGTGGGCCGCCTCCAGCGCGCCCGATACCGACTTCGTGGCCCGCCTGGTCGATGTCCACCCCGACGGCTACGCCCAGAATCTGACGGATGGCATCATTCGGGCCCGCTATCGCCACGCTCCTCGGGGCGGTGACCCCTCTCTGATCGAGCCAGGCAAGGCCTACGAATATGTGATCGATCTCTGGTCGACCAGCAATCTCTTTAAAGCCGGCCACCGCATCCGCCTGGATATCACCAGCAGCAATTTCCCTCGCTGGGATCGCAACCCGAATACTGGCCAGCCACTGGGGGCCAGCGCCGAGATGATCCCCGCTCAGCAGACGATTCTCCATAATCGCGAGCACCCTTCCTACGTTGTTCTGCCGATCGTACCGCACTAGGCACGCTGCTGGACAGCCGACTCGGCCTTGCCCCAGCACACCAGGCGGTTGCTGATCAGATCGCGCGCTTGCTGTCCCCGGCGCGGCTGACCTGAACATACCGCGTCGGTTCTCTTCATCTCAAAAGGCGAAGTGGGGGTGAGCGGCCAGGCTTCCTCGGTCGGAACGAGGACCAGAAAGAAGCAGGCCGCCTCCCTCACAAGGCTGGCCTTCAGGCGCTCAGGCGCTCACCGGCCAGCATGAATTGGGAGAAGAGACCAGGATGACTGGCTAGCAACAGCAGAAAAAGCAAGAGGCCACCCAGAAGAACTACCAGGGCCAGGAGCGTGAGCGTCAGCATGAAGAGACGACCCACAAGCAGGGACGACTCTGGCCCCGATGGCCTCTCACCCGCCCGGGCTTTGGCCTCCAGACCACGCTCGCTTTCGCCGAGCACCTCCAGCGCCGGAAGCGGCGCGTTCTCCTCCAACGCCTGACCCTGGGCCACCTGCTTCAAGGCCGCAGGTGTGGGCGTCTGTCTCTGCCTCTGACGTCTCTCTTGCTCGTCCTGCCTTAATTGGGCCACCGCCCCGAGCGGCGCCTCCTCTGGCTGGGGCGTACGCCTTGGCGTCACTAGCGGCTCCTCTGCTGGCTCTGGGATGGCCAGGCAGGCTGGACGGTTGGCCGCCACCGCCAGCGCTCGGACTTCGCTGCGCTGCTGAGGTGGCTGGGCACACCCCTGCAATCTCGTCTGCACCACGGCGTCATAGGCCTGAGCAAACGCCAGGATCGTTGGAAAGCGCTGCTCGGGCTTTTTGGCTAATGCCCTCAGAAAGACCTCGTCCAGCTCCCGTGGCAGAGAGGGATTATAGACGCTGGGAGGCGTCGGAGGCGTATGATGGTGATGATGCAGAAGCTGGCTGGCAGTCCCTTCAAAAACCGCCCGTCCGGTAACAAGCTGGTAGACCATGACCGCGAGGGCATACTGGTCGGCGGCTGGACCGACGGCGACCGCATCGGCCTGGGCCGGATCATCAAACTGTTCTGGGGCCATATAGAGCGGCGTTCCCACAGAGCGATGAAACGAGCGGCCCTGGCGATAAAAAGTCGCCAGGCCAAAGTCGGCCAGCAGCAGATGAGGCCGACCATGAGGGAAGATGCGATTCAACAGGGCCGCTCGCTCAGCATCGACGGTAGGGCTAAGCGGACCCCGATCTACGCGGATCAAAAAGTTTGTCGGCTTGATATCGCGATGGACAATTCCATGGTCGTGAGCACACTGGAGGGCCGACGCCGCCTGTAGCAGATAGTAGCCAGCTTCCTCCGCCGAAATGGGCCAGCTAAAACCATACTGCTGCGTCCGCCTCTGCAGCCACTTCCAGAGCGAGCCTTCCGACAGATAGGGCATAACCAGATAGGTAATCACCGTTGAGTCCGGCTCAAGCGTCTCTTCACCAAAATGATAGAGGGGCAAAATATGCTCATGTTCCAGTTCAGCAACAGCGCGCGCTTCGCGGATAAAGCGACGAGCGGCCTGAATGCCTTCAGGAGAGAGAGGGGCGGAGCGGAGATCGCTGCAGATGACCTTAATAGCAACCTTGCGCCCGATCCGTTCATGCTGGGCCAGATAGATATCCCCCATCCCACCACTTTCCAGGAGCCGTAAAAGTCGATATCCACCGAGCGTCTTCCCCACCAACATATTCATTCCGTTTGACCCTCACTACCTGGATAACAGACAAAAAGCTCGCCAGGAAGCAGCCGCAAGAGAGGAACAATCATTCTCCCTGACGGGCAGATAGAGTTTTCTTATTCCTATTGTATAGTATACAGAGGGGGCAGGAAGCGGTACCGCGAGGCCAAAGGGTAAAGTAGGGCAGCAGTCCTGGCCTATCAACCCAGCAAGGGGTGGGCAGCCCGGGCCAACCTGGCCAAGGCCAGACCTGGGCCGGGGCTACCCGCTGGCTAGGCCACAGCCTGTTCTAGCTGGGCAAGGGCCGCCGCCGCAGCCTCACGCACCGCCGGGCGCGACTGGAGCAAATAGCGTAAGGCCGGCAGCGATTCGCGATCCTGGAACTGAGCAGCTAAACGGCAAGCCAGCCTGGCCACCGCCGGTGATTGGTCGCTCAGGGCTTCGCGCATGGCCATTCGGCTGGCCCACTGCTCGCCGCGGGCATCCAGGCGCATAAGCGCCTCTAAGGCGGCCTCACGCACTACCGGGTCGAAGTCATGCGAGGCTTGGACGACAAGATCAAGGCTCTCGCGAGCGCCGAACTGAGCCAGGGATCGCAACACGGCTACGGCGAGAATACTCCCCGGCACGTGCTCATCTTCGGGCGGCAGAGGCTCGGCACGCTGAGGAAGGGTCACCCGTTTCTGGAGAGCGACCACTTCAGTGAGGAGACGACGTAAGGCTCCTAACGCTCGTCCGTCGCCAAGGGTTGCCAGGGCCTCGCAGGCCAGAGCGAGACGCTGAGCCTCCTCGACGCTTTCCAGGCGCCCGACCTTCTCTAAGGCGGCCAGCAAAGGTGTACACAGTCGCAGCTCGCGCAAATCCAGCAGCGTCCTAAGCACCGGCGACCAGGCCCGCTCGTCCTGACCCTGTAGGGCCGTTAGCAAGATATCGCGCGCTGGGCCGTTCATCCAGCGTTCAACGTCAGGCATGAGCGGGAGACAGTCCATAACGCGCTGGATCACCTGCGGCTCCCGAATGAGGCCGTGGGCGATTCCTCTCCAGTAGCGCCCCAACAGCAGAGCAAGCTGGTGTAGCGCCACGACCTGTTGCCAGCTCGCATAACGGCGCGCACTGGTGAAGAGGGCCTGCAGCAAAGGCCGCAGCTCACGTTCAAAGAGGATGGGAGGCTGCTCAGGCTGAAGGCTGGCGCTGCGCATGCTTTCCAGACAGACATAGTAGCAGACCAGAGCCGCGTGCTGGATCAGTTTGAGCGACTTCGTCGCCTGTGGAGGAGGATCAAGGTAGGTCTCTATAGGCAAGGTCCGATAGAGCGAGGGGGCCACATAGGCTTCGAGGCCAGGAATCCCCTCCAGACCCGCGGCCAGCAACACATCAAAGAAGCTGGGCTGCTTCAATTTCAGGCCGGCTTCGAGCAGGTCGACGCGGGCCCAGCCTTCGGCCTCCTTCAAGGCCCGCATCAGCGTCTGACGCGCCAGGAGAGTATTCTGCCGCAGGAGAGCTTGCGCGGCGTAGAGCGAGAGATGGGGATCGAAAGCCAGGCGTCCGAGCAGGATCGTCAGGTCAGCGTCTTTGTAGTTGCCAAGCACCAGTACAGCAAGACGGCGAGCCTTCCCTGACGGCGTTTCGGCCGGATTCATTCCCTGAGGCGTTTGCCGCTCTAGATCCTGGAAGTCGGCGCTCTCGGCCAGCACCCGCCAGACGGGAATCAGGCTACCGGCGCGATCAATCTCATAGAGCTGAGAGGCCACCAGGGAAGCCCATTGCGGCAGGGGACTGAAATCGAGGAGAGGCACCAGGCGCCTGGCCACCTCTTCTTTGCTCAATCCACCCCAGCGCCAATCGGTGAGCAGGGTTGTGACATCGGTACGGAGCCGGCTCAGGCGCTCCCTGACCGGGAGCGACTCCGGGTCCAATGGGGGCTGCGGCTGGCGCGCGAGCATATGCTCCAGGGTAGCAGCGTACCCTGACGGCCTTCTCCCCTCCGTCTCCATAGCCGCCGCCTCCCCCTCAACGACATCGCCCTGATCTGAGGCTTCTGCTCCATTTGTGACCTCGACGGCCGGGGAAGAAGCATCAGCAACGCCATCCTCCGCCACCCGAGCCACCTCTTCTTCCCTCACTGGCGGAGCCCCACCCTGCGGTTCCCCTTCCACCTCGCGCCTCTCCTCTCCCTGTTCTGGCGACGCCTCATCCTGTGGTTGCCTCTCTCCCTCGCGCCTCTCTTCGTCCGGGACCGGTGTCGCGTTGGCCTCCTGCCCCGACGCCGGTGTTGCTGGCTGATCACGATAGACGTCTGTCATTTCGCTATCCTCATGCTTTCAGTATCTTGATGCGGATCGCTCCCCTGCAACCAACACCAGCAGAAGAGACCCCAGGATACTTTCCTGCTTTCACTCTCGCCTGTCGCGGCTAGACTCCCCGACACCCCCTAAAATGGCGGCCTCGCCCCACATCGGTGGCGAACAAGCAACCTAGACCACCATTGGCATGGCGCGGCCTCCTGCCAGCGATGCCAGCGGTCGGCCAGGCTCTTGGCTATTGTACGCTCTTTCGCTCTCGACGGTCAAGATTGGGGAGTTCAGCCTCCGCCAGGCCCTGCCAGCGCCAGGCCGGTCTAGTATATAATTATAGGGGTAACCCTTGCATGTAGAGCGCACCGCAGAGTCACGCGCAGGCCAGAAACGCCCTATTTTCTTCCTTAAGGAGTCGGAGCAATGGCAGTCATACGTACCTCGCTGGTAGACCTCAAAGTCAATGGCAACGGCGCCTACGCTTTCCTGGCCCAGCCGGATGACGATCTGAAGCATCCCGGCGTCGTGATGATTCAGGAATGGTGGGGGATCGAACCCCATATTCAGGACCTGGCCCAGAAGCTGGCCACCGAGGGCTTTATTGTGGCTGTGCCCGACCTCTATCACGGGAAAATCGCTACTGAGCCAAACGATGCTCTCAAGATGATGATGACAATGATCCGTGAAAAGATGGATCGGGCCGTTAAAGAGATCATTGGGGCCCTGGAAACGCTGAAGGCCATGCCAAACGTGGAGCCAAAGAAGCTGGGCCTCATCGGCTTCTGTGTCGGCGGTTTGCTCACCTACACAGTGGCCGAGCGCTATGCCGATCTGGCCGCGGCTGTGCCCTTCTACGCCGGCGGCTACGACCCTCAACCCGAGAATGTGGCCCACGTCAACGCTCCCATTCTGGCGATCTATGGCCGCCACGATGAGAGTATCCCAATGGACCAGGTCGAAAAGGTCGAGCGGGTCTACAAAGAGGCCGGCAAGGACATCACCGTCAAGGTCTACGATGCTGGCCACGCCTTCCTGAATCCGATGCACGGGATGGGCAACGAGAAGGCTGCTGCCGAAGCCTGGCCCCTGGCCGTGCATTTCCTCAAAGAGAAGCTCGGCCAGTGAGCCATCCGATCGTTGTCCGCCGGACCGGCCTGCGCTCTGGCAACCAGCCAGCAGCCGGGCGACGGGTAAGATGAAAGTCCTTGAGCCGCTGATGTTGACCGCTCTCTTCCTGGGGATCTCCTACGGCTTCACCGCCGGTATCAGTCCTGGGCCGATGCTTGGCCTGGTGATCACGCAGACGCTCCAGCGCGGCTGGCGCGCCGGCAACCTTGTGGCGCTTGCTGCGCTGTTTACCGATCTTCCGATCATCGCCCTCGCGGTCCTGCTGATCAGCCAGTTGCCGGCCAGCGCCCTCGGCTGGCTGGCGGTGACCGGCGGCCTTTTCGTGCTCTATCTGGGAGGCGAAACCGCTCTGACCGCCCGCCGCTATGCGCGCGTTCCCGCCTCTTCCCTGGCTCTCTCTCCCGCAGCTCCCGCCAACGCCAGCGGCTCAGTCCTCTGGCGGGCTGTGCTGACCAATGTGCTGAACCCTCACCCTTACATTTTCTGGGGAACAGTCGGGGCCCAGCTGTTGATCCGCCACTACAAGGAGCTGGGAGCGATCGGCCCTGTCCTGCTGCTGCTCGGGTTCTACGCTTTTCTGGTCGGGACGAAGCTCGCTGTCGCGTTCGCCGTTAACCACAGCCGCCACTGGCTGCAAGGTCCAGTCTATAGCCGGGTGCTCCTCGGGAGCGCCTTGTTGCTGGTAGGCCTGGGCCTCTGGCTCTGCTTTGAGGGCCTGAGTAGCCTGCTGTAAAAGCGCGCAAGGGCTGGCCAGTCAGGAGAGCAGATTCTGGCGACCGCAGCAACCCAGTGGTTGACCGCCCGCCGAGTCGCACCCAGTGGTAGGAGATGCGCCGCGAGCGGAGAGGACGGAGCTTGCTCGCAGATTTTTCTCTCTTCCTTTCTTTCTTTCTTGACATCCTGATAACAGATCGCTATAGTAGAAACGGAGATTTAGCAAATAGCTATGTGAGGCACTATGGATCTCGCTGAGAAGCTCAGGCATTTACGGAAGGTGGAAGGAGAGCTACGGGGCCTCAACCGGCCTATGACGCAAACGGAAGTTGTTGCGGCTATGGAGAGGGAACTCGGTGAGACCATCAGCCAGGCCTACTTGTCGCAACTGGAGAGCGGGAAGCGGGTTCATCTGACAGCCTTCACCCGTGATCTGCTGGCGCGCTTTTTCAAGGTGCATCCGGGCTATCTGGTGAGCGACCCCCCCGACTTCAGTACCGATCTGCTGACCGACGTAGCCGAGGAGAGCGATCGCCTCTCTACCTGGCTGGAGGCCAGCGCCGAAGAGTGGCGGGCGGAGCCGGAGGTGGCGGGCTTTTTCACCGCCCTGGCACGCACAACGGACCCGCGCCGCTATCTGGCATTGTTGAGCGAGCTACTGGCCCTGCCCCTTGCTGAGCTGGAGCAGCTCGTACGGACCCTGGCCACCTCTGCCTCCGGCTCAGGCTCCGCCGAGCAGGAGCTGGCCCCTTAGCTGAAGCGGGCAGGGGCCTGGTCCGACTTGAGGAGCCAGCGCACAGGAAAAGGGTCATGGCGTTGTACGCCTGCAGAGCTGCAGCGTCTATACACAGTGGATCTGAAGGAAGAGTGTGCGACGATGCTTCGGCGCGAGCCGGGGGCATACGTCCACCAGCAGCAAAGGAGCCGGGTTATGGTCATTGCCACTGATCCGCTTTCACTGGTCTTCATCGGTTGCTTTCTGTTTGGGACCTTTTTCTTGATCATTTCGGCGCTGCTCGGGGGCCTGGGGCACGGCATGGCCCACCATGCTGGAGGAGCCGCCCCCCACGCCGCCAGCAGCCTGCATGGCCTCGCTCAACATCTGCACTTGCCCCACGCTCATGCGGGATCAGCTCTGCCCCACGCCCAGGTGGACGCTGGTGTTGGACACGCTGGCCACCTCCATGTCAGCGTGGCCGGCCACGCTGACCAGGCCGTACATGGGCACGGGATCCCCTCCCACGAGCAGGGCCAGGCCGCTCAGGTCAGCTCTCCTTCCTGGTTCTCTCACCTGTTGACCTTTGTTAACCCCTGGAGCGCGATCTTCTTTCTCCTCGGTTTTGGCTTCTTCGGCTATGTTTTCCACAACGTTACTCGCCTGGATGTCCTCTTCTCGCTCCTGCTCGCCCTCATCACAGGTCTGCTGCTGGCGGGGCTGGTACTGGCACTGCTGTTCCGTATCTTCGGCGACAGTGAGGCTGAGACCATTCAGGACGTCTCGGATCGCACAGGTCTGATCGGCAAGGTCAGCCTGCCAATCCGCCAGAATAGCATCGGCGAGGTGATCTATGTCTCGCCCGGCGGCCTCCGGAAGAGCGTCCCCGCCCGCAGCGTCGATGGCCAGCCTATCGAGCGCGGGCAGGAGGTGATTATTCTCCACTATGAGCATGGCGTCGCCGAGGTGGAGACCTGGGAACGCTTCTTCGAAGGCGAAGCGGGACAACACCCGCTCCGTACGCCGACCGATGCCGAATTGGAGCAGTTGCGCACACTCCTTCAGGACCAGGATGGAAACGATCGCTCCGAATTGCTTACTGGTAAAGATCTCTTGTGACATGCAGGAAAGGTAATCGTTCTAAGTAAGGAGTGTCTGTCATGTTCACTGGCGTTCTTGGGCTACTCATCGGCGGTGTCTTGCTGCTTGTGCTGCTGGTTATCATCGCTATCGCCCTCTGGGCCAGCATGCTGCGCAAGGTGGGACCGAACCGGGCCCTGATCATCTACGGGGCCGGGGGTACCGATGTGGTCACCGGCGGCGCAAAGTTCGTCTTCCCCTTGATCAGCCACGCTCAGGAGTTTCCTCTTGAATTGATGTCATTTGATGTAGCGCCGGTCCAGGATCTGTATACCTCACAGGGAGTGGCCGTCAACGTCGAGGCGGTCACTCAGATTAAGGTGCGCTCCGACAAGGAGAGTATCAAGACGGCGGCGGAGCAGTTCTTAAGCAAGAGCCAGCAGGAGCGCGAGAATCTGATCCGCCTGGTGATGGAGGGACACCTGCGCGGCATTGTGGGCCAGTTGACCGTCGAGGACCTGGTCAAGGACCCGGAGAGCGTGAGCGCCAAGATGCTCAAGACGGTCAGTGCCGATATGGAGAAGATGGGCCTGGAGGTCATTTCGTTCACAATTAAGGACGTGCGCGATAAGAACGACTACATCGCTAACATGGGGCGTCCGCAGATCGCTGAAATCCGCAAGCAGGCCGATATCGCTGCCGCCCTCGCCGCGCGCGATACCCAGATCCAGCAGGCCCAGGCAGCTCGCGAAGCAGCTATCGCACGCTCCCTTGCTGACCAGGAGCGTGCCAAGGCCGAGGCCGAATCCCAGGCCAAGCAGGCAGAGTACCAGCGCGATCTCTTGCTCAAGAAGGCAGCCTTTGACGCGGAGGTCAAGAAGCAGCAAGCGGCTGCCGACAAGGCCTACGATATCCAGGCCAATATTATGCAGCAGCAGGTTGTTGAGGAGGCCATTAAGGTCACCGAGGTCGAGAAGCACGCTCAGATCCGGGTGCAGGAGGCCGAAATCCAGCGCCGCGATCTGGAGCTGCAGGCCACTGTCCAGAAGGCCGCCGAGGCCGAGCGTCGGCGCATCGAGACGGTGGCTGAGGCCGAGCGGCAGCGCCTGATCCTCGAAGCTCAGGGCCAGGCCGACGCTGCTCGCATGCGCGGTATGGGCGAGGCCGAGGCCGCGCGCGCCCGCGGTATGGCGGAGGCCGAGGTGATCCGTGCCAAGGGTCTGGCAGAGGCCGAGGTGATCCGCGCTAAGGGTGAGGCGGAGGCGGAGGCGATGAAGGTCAAGGCCGCCGCTTACCATGAGTACAACCAGGCCGCTGTGCTCGATAAGCTCCTGACCAATATGCCCGAAATTGTGCGCGCCATCGCTGAGCCACTCAGCAAGGTCGATAAGGTGACAATTGTTTCAACTGGTAACGGCGCCAATGGTGTGGGCGCCAGCCGCCTCACAGGTGATATCATGAATATGGCGGCGCAGATTCCGGCGCTTTTCGAACTGCTCAGCGGGGTACGCATTAATGAATTGATGGCCCGCGTTCCTACGCTCAAGGGCCAGACCGACCAGCAGACCGCCAGCAGCGATGAGCGAGACAGCGAGGCCGAGGCCGGCGTTGATCGCTCGGGTGTCAGCAATCACCAGGCCTGAGATATGAGAGGGGAACCGCCAGCCGGCCGGCTCTCTGCCCCTCTGGCCAGGGTGAGCGGGAGACGGTCTCTAGCTGGATGACGCTTGTCCTTGTGGGGAAGACGTTGGGAGGCTCCGATCTGGCGCTTCTTGCAACGCTTCCCCCTGGCTGCTGTTCTGCCCCCCTGACAGAAGGGAGGTTCGCTACGCTTCTTTGGAAAGGGTTGTGCTATGAATCTGTTGGAACGAGTCCTTACGCTGCTGCGGATCAACATCGATGCTTTTATCGAGAAAGCCCCTGATCCGCAATCTTCCCTTCGGCAGTTACAGCTCGATATGCGCAACCAATTGGTGCAGGTGAAAACTCAGGTGGCCACAGCGATCGCTACCGCCCATCAGCTGCAGCGTCGTGCGCGCGAGAAACAAGAAGAGGCTGCCACCTGGCTCAAGAAGGTCGAGCAGGCACTACGTCAGGGGAACGAGGAGGCGGCTCGCTCTGCCCTCTTGCAGTACAATGAGGTCAATCGACTGGCCCTCCGCTATGAGCAGCAGCGTCAAGCTCAGGAGCAGCTTGCTCGTACAATGCGCGATGTCCTCCAGCAGCTTGAGTCGCGCCTGCGGGAATTGGAAACGACCAGCGATCTGCTAGAGATGAAGCAGCGTCAGGAACGTATCCAGCAGCGCGCTCTCAGCGAGATGCAGCGACGTCAGCAGGAGAGCGAGCCGCCTCGGCAGCGAACAGGACAGGCGACGACCCGACAACCCCTACACCCTCGATCGGGTCCATCCGCACCGGAAGCCGAGCGGCAGGCTCCGACTACCGAGTCTCTGGCCCCTTCTCTTTCTTCCTCCGCACACCTATCCCAGGCGCTGAGTGGGCAGGGCGCGCTGAGTGGGCAGGCCAGCCTGGCGGCCCTTGAGAAGCAGCTTCGCGATTTAGAGGCTCGTCATCAGGCAGGCAAGACGCTTTCCTCCGAGCAAGGCGGCAGAGACAACCTGGCAGGCGAAGATGCTCACGGGGAGGAAGAAGAAAAGGAGAAGGCCCCCTCTGCCTCTAGAAGGGGACGTTCCGGTCCGCGCAGAGCTACCAGCAAGGCGACAACGCGCACGACCGACGCCCTCGATAGGACAACCCTCACCGATCTTCCTCTCCTCGTAGAGACGCTGCAGACAGGCCTTCGTCCCCAGGACGATCAGTCCGAATAAGCCAGCCAGCGACCTGGCTGCGGCTTCGCTTACAGCAAGCCCTTCAGGCTTGCTCCTGGTTGACCAGGTCAGGGCTTCTGAGCAACGCCTGACGCCTCTGGTCCAGGCGGTGGTCAGGTCCTTTTCTTGCGCTTTCAGGCCGCGATACTCAAGGCCCTGGTCATGAGTATATGGTAGAGCGAGGGCGTCGGTTGGTGGGTGAACGATGCGAGCGCCCTCTCCCCTTCTCCTTTCAGTGGCTCCCAGGCGGGGGGAGGCTGGTCAGTGACTGAAGAGCAGAGTAAAGGCAATAAGGATGACCATACCGATGATCATGCCAATGATGAAGGAGTATTGATCTCTCCGGCGCTGCTCTTCTGTCTTTTGAGATTTACCCTGGCTTTCACTCATCGTTGTCCTTCTCTTCTCGGCTCAACTCTTACCAGCCGCAGTAAGTACTCGCTGCCCGGCTGCTTTATTTTGGATTATAGCGCAGCGGCAATCGCTCCCTCAACATTGGCCATCACTTCCATGCTTTCTTTCAGGTCAGCCTCGCGGGTAGTGACCAGCACATGAAAGGCGGTGCTTCCTCCCTCGATGAGGCGTAGAAGCAGACGGTGGTTTGAGCTGGTTACAACGAGGTCTTCATAGGGGCCCCAGTTCCCCAGCTCCAGGGAGCGCACAATGCCCTGGATAGCCGCCTTGAGATGGCCGCCCATCGGCGAGAGGTCGAGATCATCGACGGAGACCTGGGCAATCGGCAGGCCCTCCATGCTCAGCACGGCTGTGGCCACAAAGCCCGGAATGGCATAGCCCAGGGTCTGCAAGGCCGCCACAATGGCGCTGATGTTGCGGCGAGAGACGCGCGGTAAGGGACCACTGCGCGCGCCCGAGAGCGGCCCTGTGCCGGCGCCTGGCAGAGCGCCTGTTGTGCCTGCCAGTGAGGCGGAAGGTCCCAGGGCTGGTCGAGGGCCGGTCAGGGCGCCGGTGTCAGGTAGGGCTGGACTCTCCTGACGAGCCGCCGGAGAGGAGGAGGATGGCGAGAGCGAAAGGGGACCACTCCCTCGCCCAAGCGATCGGAGGCTCTGCAGTGGCCCGCCACTAGAGGGGGTGCCCGAGGCCGAGGAACTGGAGAGAGCCGTCGAAGGCTGACCTTCGTTTCCTCCAATCCGCCGGAGCCGAATGCCTGTATCGGTCGAGAGGGGAAGGTGTAAGGGCTGCTCTGGAGCGACTGGAGCTTGCTGACCAAAGACGGCAGAAGCAGGACGCCCATCTCCACCCTGCCTTTGAGTCGGCAAAACCGGCAACTGGCCAGTGGTCAAAGGAGAATGCCCCACTGGGATAACGGGCGGTAGCTCGGCCTGTGTTGGCTGCTCGGTTAACCACGAGGGAAGCTCTATCGCTTCAGAGGGAGGTAGACGCTGCAGACGATTGGGCGTTGGTATCTTGCCGGTGGTTCCGGCCCCAGCACCACCAGGCGCAGCCGAGGCCGCCGCCACATGACCGGTCACCGGCAGAGCGGCGCTGTCTCCGCTCCGCGCGGCCCCTCCATCCCGTCGCTGCTCGTTCCCCCCCAGCCTGGGCACATAGCCGGTAGCCATCCACCACTCGCGACCTCCATGCTCACCGGTCCCCTCCTGGGTGACCCCAACGCGCTTCTCTTCTGCAGACAGCGAAGGGGTGGCCGGCACGCTTCCACTCTCATCCAGCAGGCCGAAGGGGGTATCGTCGATCTCTTCCAGCGAGAGCGCGATCCGGCCCTGTTGCTCGCCAGTCGCCTGCTGCCCCGGGGCCGGCAGGACCCCGCTACCGGCTTCGCCGCCGCTGTACTTCGCCCGATACTGGAGGGCCTGCAGAATCAGGCGCGAGAGAGGCTGCGCCACATTCGGAGTGATCTCACCCTCCCAGGGTTGATAAGAGACCGTTCCGGTACGGTGAGCCGCCAGCGCAAAAAAAGCCTCTTCGCCTCGCAGCACTCCATATTCTGCCCAGATCAGTTCTCCGTTTTGGAAGCGCAAGAGGCCCCGCTCACCCTGGTCCGTGCTCACCACCAGGGCGATTTTTTTGCGGCTCATAGTCACAATCTGAATCACATCGAGGAGATCAAAGGAATCCAGGCTGGCGGAAAAACCTGGCTGGGCGAGCAGACGCCGCACCTCGGCTCTCAGGCGCTCCAGATTGAGAGGCTTATCAAGCAGGGCGGCCACGCCACGCTCAAGAGCCTGCGTTCGCTCCTCCCCTGCCTCGGGCGGGGTCAATAAGAGGACGGCAGTGCGTGGATAGTAGAGGCGCAACCAGCGTACCAGCTCAAAATCATCGGCGCTGGCTAACTTCAGCTCAGCAATCACAAGATGATGCATCTCGCGCCAGAGGAGACGCAGGGCCTCAGCCGTTCCACTCGCCCCCTGCACCAGGTACCCATCAGCGCGTAGGGCCGTGAGCATGGCCTGCCCATCTTCTGCATCATCGGTGACTACCAGAATGCGCGACTGCTCCGACATTTTTCACTATCCTCGTGCTTTCAGCATCCTCGTGCAGATCGATTATCCGTGGATCACATGCTTGAGAAGCCAGCGCATAGCTCGCTTTCGGTACCCTCATGCCTCGTCTGCTTGCGGCACCCCGTACAGGCCATCCTCCCCACCTCAGAGCTTTTTTTCCCCTCTCTCGCTACGGCACGATGATACCATGCTCCTGCTGGAATGACAAGCGGACGAGCATTTCCGCCACACGCACTGCAGAAGCTGACTCTTGCCCTCCAGCAAGCGAGTGGTGGCAGGCGGACAGGCAGAAAGACACGCGGTTAGGAAGAGAATGATCACGCCTGCTGCTCTTAGATACATAGTATCGGAAAAGGATTACTTTTGAAAAGGCTCTCCCCAAGAGAGGTTACCTTGCGCTGCCCAGAAACAGGAAAAGACCCTTCCATCTCATTCTGGGCCTCTTCCCCCCTACCAATCCGGGGGAGATCTCTCCCTGGGCTGGCATTGCAATTCCAGAGTCGACAAGCAGATCGCGGCCTCTGCAACTCCTGCAAGCCGCACAACTGCAGGTCGCGCCTGCAATGCAAAATCAGGGCCGACTGCTGACGGCGTAGCTCTTCCAGGTGGTCCACAGGATGGTATTGAAGGCTGCCGCAAGCTGACCGATCTCGCCTCAAATCTCGCGCCAGGGGGCAGGGATATCGTCCGCGTATAAAGGGAAAGAACAATGCAGTCGATACAGGTCTCCCCTGTCCGTGAGGAAGTCCATAGATAGGGGAGACCCTCGTTCGTCGCGTGTTCGACGGAGGATCTTTAGCAGTGGACAAGGGTCATTGAGGGACTGCTCGAAGAGCTTTCAAGACTACTTGCGTGAACCACCTCGACTGTCTCCGTGCACCAACAGGGATTTCTATCCAATTGCTTCATAATCTTATAGATACCGCAATCATAACACTCAAGCTCTGGTAGCCTTTCTATCACCAATAATCAAAAAGCATCGCTGATCTCCATGATCTTATTTTCATCTATTTAACTAATTTAATAATAAAAATGATTTTTGCATTTTTCTACTGAAACTGAAGTAACCGAGCCACCTCTTCATCAGCGCATTGCACCTTGATCTGTGACATCCGTATGTAGGGAGTATATCCCCCTGCCTAATACCCTCAATAAAGCCTCCCTGGCTGGGAGAGAGGAGGCGGTTTCCCTCACAATCCGCGACATGACAGGCATCGGTGGCCGCATTATAGGGCCATCGATGGCGCTTGACTGGAGAGATAGAAATCAGTCCCTCTGTGGCTAGCCGGAGAAGTATAAACTGGACACTGGCATTGTCCAATCCATATTGGTCCGTAATCATTTTCGTTGACAGGCTTTGTCCTGGTTGCCATTCTCCCGACAGGATACGTCGCCTGAGGTCCTGATCTGCTCGATCTGTTTTGGCAGTGGGCAACGCCCCAGGCGGTGCTGGCCGTCGAACGGCTGCAGATGCCTCCCGCGACACGCGAGCAGGTCCGGGGGCAAGCGCTCCGAGGTCGACTGGCCCTGTGGCAGTGGAGCCTGCTTCGACGCCGGGCGGAGCGGCAGGACCAGGAGCGAGGGCTGCGTGTCGTCGAGGTCGACCCAGCCTACACCAGTCAGACCTGCTCTCAGTGTGAGCGCGGGGACAGCGGCGTCGGCACCGCTTCACCTGTCCGGCCTGTGGCTGGCAGGAGCATGCCGATCTCAATGCGGCCCGGAATATTCGCGATCGCGCACGCTGTACACACGCTACTGCCCTTCGGGACACTGGGCAGCCGTCAACCAGCCCTGAAGCCCAGGCCGAGGGGGCTGCGGGCAAGTCCCTGGCTTGAGCCAGGCAGGGGTCGTTGACTAAGGCTCCTCTCTTTTTTGATCACAGCCGCCAGTAAGTGGCCCGCCCGCGACGAGGGCAGGCCCTCTCCCCGCTCCCAGGACGCAGGCGATCCCTGCCCTGCACAACGATCGCGCTTTGGGATATGCTATAGAAGAAGAAGAGAGAAGCCCCTACCCTCCTTACTCCTGACTTCTCTCTCAAGTCATGCGAGCAAGCAGCGAGGACCAAGAGCATGAAGGAAAGCGAAAGCGCACAGTTGCCGGAGAAAGAAGCCTGGAAGCGGGCGGTTGGCGAGGCCGCTGCCGCGCTGGTGGAGCCTGGCATGGTCATCGGCCTGGGCAGTGGCTCGACCGCCGAGTGGATGATCCGCGCGTTAGGGCGCCGCCTGCAGCAGGAAGGTCTACAGATTGTCGGGGCAGTGCCCACCTCGGAACGAACCGAGGCAGTGGCTCGCGCCGTGGGCCTTCCTCTGACCGACCTTGATCATCACCCTGAACTGGATCTGGATATCGATGGCACCGATGAGATCGATCCCCATCTCCATCTGATCAAGGGCGGCGGCGGAGCCTTGCTGCGCGAGAAGGTAGTGGCCTCGGCTTCACGCCGCTTCGTGGTGATCGCCGATATCAGCAAGCAAGTGCCCCTGCTTGGCCTGCAAGTGCCCCTACCTGTCGAAACCGTCCCCTTTGCTCTGACGCCCGTCAGACGGCGCCTCGAGGCTCTGGGGGCCGAGGCCCGCCTGCGCCAGCGCGCCGGCCAACCGTTCTATACGGATAATGGCAACCTCATTCTGGACTGCTATTTCTCGGAGGGTATCCCCGATCCGAGCGAGCTAGAAAACCGTTTGCGGCAGATCGTGGGCGTGGTCGAAACGGGCCTCTTCCTGCATCTGACCACCGAGGCCCTGATCGCCGGCCCAACCGGCATCACCCGCCTGGTCCGCGGCTCGGAGGCCGACAGTAGCCGCCCAGCAGGCCCAGCCGTTCCTTGACAGCTCACTTCCTTTCTCATTATAATCTTTTTAAGATACTTAAAAACCTCCTTTGACTTCTTTCTCGCAAGAGGAGAGGAGGTTTTTTTGTAGTCCAGGTATTTCTTCTTGTTGCAGCGCAGATGGATTCATTGCTGCGTCCTGGCCAGCGCAGGCACCTCTACTGGCTTGCTTGCTGCTTCGGCTGTTTGCCTGCCGGCGCTGGCAGACCAGGCAATGGTGAGCCGTCATAAGCTAGCTAGTGCTTCTGGACCAAAGGAGTGCCAGCGTTGAGCAACGATACGTTCAGCCCGCAGGGCAAGTTCACCCCTCCCAAGGAATCTCCCTGGTCTCTCTCGACAAGACGCATTGTCACCGCCGGCGTGTTGGCCGGCCTGACTATCTTGATGGCCTATATTCCCTTCGTTGGCTATATTCCTCTGCCAACGCCGGCGGGAGCGGCCACAACAGAGCACCTACCGGTTATTGTTGGTTCGGTTCTGGAAGGCCCGTTGGTCGGTATGATCACGGGTTTCTTTTTCGGCCTGACCAGCTTTCTGCGCGCCGGTAGCGCCCTGTTTAAGGACCCGCTGATTGCCTTCTTGCCGCGCATCCTGATCGGTCTGACTTCCTGGGTGGCTTTTGCGGCCCTGCAGCGCCTGAATCGCACGGCGGCCTCGGCCCTGGCCGGCGCTGTCGGCTCGGCTACCAATACGGTTTTTGTGCTCGGCCTTGGTTTTCTGCGGGGCTACCTGACCTGGGGCTTCATCGTGCTGATCATTCCCCAGGCTGTGGTAGAGGCGATCGCGGCAGCCGTCGTGATCACTCTGATCGTGCGCTCCTACGAGGCTGTGCGGGGCCGGCTGGCACGGGCTCGCGAGACCAGGCCACGCGATACGCTGCCCTACTGAGGAGCCAGACGGGCAGGCCGACTGAGCTATGATCGAGGTCAATAACGTTACGTTCCGCTACAGCGGCGATGCCGAAGAGGGCATCGCCCCCGCTCTGGAAGAGGTGACGCTGCGCATCGATGAGGGCGAAACAATCGCCCTCATCGGTCACAATGGCTCGGGCAAGAGCACGCTGGCCCGCCTGCTGGCGGCGATTGTGCTGCCTCAGCAGGGCAGTGTGATCGTCGATGGCCTGCGCACCGATGCCGGCGGCGAGAGTCTCTGGCAGATCCGCCAGTCCGTGGGCCTTGTTTTCCAGAATCCCGATGATCAGTTGGTCGCCAATACGGTGATCGATGAGATCGCTTTCGGGCCGGAAAATCTGGGCCTGCCGCGCTTCGAGATTGAGGAGCGCGTTGAGGAGATGCTCGATCTGCTTGATCTGCGCCCCTACGCCCGGCAGGCGGTGAGCGATCTCTCCCAGGGCCAAAAGCAACGCCTGGCGGTGGCCGGCGTCCTGGCTATGCGCCCTCGCTACTTGATCCTGGACGAGCCGACAACGATGATTCCGGGACGCACCGCCGAGCAACTGCTTGAGACGGTGCGCCGCCTGGCTCGCGAGCGCGGCATCAGCGTGCTCCATATTACACACTACATGCATGAGGTGGTCGATTTCGATCGGGTGATCGTCATGGACCGCGGGCACGTGCTGCTGGACGGGACACCGGCCAGCGTCTTGCGTCATGGCGAGGAGCTGGAGCGGGTTGGCCTGGGCTTGCCGCTGATTACACAGCTCGGCCAGCGTCTGCGCGCCAGAGGCTGGGCCCAGCTCCCCGAGGTGGTTCTGACTCTGGATGATCTGAAGGCGGCTTTATGCTCTTTGAAGTGAAGGATGTCTTCTATACTCGCATGCGTGGAACTCCCTTTGCTGTGGAGGCACTGAGGGGCTGTAGTCTGGCGATTCCCGAGGGGGAGATTACCGCGATTGTCGGGCCAACGCAGGCGGGCAAGTCAACGCTCTTGTTGATGCTCTTGGGCCTGCTGCGACCGAGTCGCGGCACGGTGCTCTTTCGCGGCCAGGATATCCATCAGGCACCTTTCGATGTCGAGCGTCTGCGCCTGCGGGTCGGCATTGTTTTTCAGTCGCCCGAGGCCCAGCTCTTCGAGGAGACGGTTGGCAAGGATGTCTCCTTCGGGCCGCGTCGGAAGAAGCTTCCCGCCGCGCAGTCGCGACGTCTGGTCCAGGAGGCGCTTGAGGCGGTGGGACTTCCCTACGAGGAGTTTCGTACACGCTATATTTCGTCTTTGAGTGGCGGACAGAAGCGGCGGGTGGCCATCGCTGGGGTGCTGGCGCTGGAGCCAGAGGCCATTCTCTTCGATGAGCCAACAGCCGGCCTCGATCCCCAGGGCCGGCAGGAACTGCTGGCTCTGATTCGGCGCTTGAAGGCCGAGCGTCGGCTGACTATCGTGCTCACTTCCAGTAGTCTGGCCGATGTGGCCGCCCTGGCCGACCAGGTGATCGTTCTTCATGAAGGGCGCGTGGTGCTGAACGGCAGCCCGCGCGAGGTCCTGGCCCGCGCCGAGGAGCTGCTCGCGCTCGATATTACTTTGCCCGAGATTACGCGGATCGCTCTGGGTCTGCGTTCGCTCTGGCCCGCTCTGCGCTGCGATGTGCTGACTCTGGCTGAGCTTGAAGAAGAGCTTGCTCGCTTCCTGCCTCGGACCACGAGCCAGGAACCACAGCCTTCTTTTCCTGATGCTTGCCAGTAGGTGGAGACGATGATTGAGATCTCGCGCCATATCTCGTTCGGCCAGTACGTCGATAATGGCTCCCGGCTGACGCGTCTTGACCCACGGGCCAAGATCCTGTGTTTTACTCTGATCGTTGCAGCTTTTACCTACATTAGCCAGTTCTCAGCCCTGGCTCTCTGCCTGGTTTCTTGTCTGCTTTTGCAGTGGCTCTCTCGCCTGCCTCTGCGCTACGTGCTCCAGGGCATGCGGCTGTTCATTACTTTTCTGCTGATCCTCTACGCTTTCCAGGTGCTGTTCTATACGTCGAATACCCAGGCGGCCAGCGTGATCTGGCATTGGGGGGTGCTGACGATCTCATGGGAGGGAATCATCCACAGTACCCAGGTCGATCTACGAGTGATTTTCCTCTACTATTTGACCTCGCTCCTGATGTTGACTACTTCGCTGGTCGATCTGGCCGATGGGGCGGAGGCGCTGCTGCGCCCCCTGCGACGCCTGGGACTGCCGGTCCATGAGCTGGTGATGGTCTTTGTGGTTGCGCTGAAGTTTGTGCCACTTCTCATTACCGAGGTCGAGCGCCTGAGTATCGCTCAGGCAACGCGCGGGGTGCGCTTCGGTCGCGGCAATCCCTGGCAGCGCATTCGCGCACTGAGTGGGATCATCGTCCCCCTGTTCATGAGCGGGCTGCAGCGCGTGGAGATGCTGAGCACAGCGATGGAGGCCCGTTGCTATCGGGCCGGTTATCGCGGCTGGCGTCGCAGTAAGCTGCGCGCTTTACGCTGGACCGGCTCAGACAGCCTGGCCCTGGCCAGCAGTCTGCTGCTGTGCCTGCTGCTGGTGACGCTCAATCTTATCAGTCCCTTCTAGCCTGGCTATGAGGTGGAACAGCCGGTACCCCCGCTTCTCTCCACTCCTTCTGATGCTGTGCCTATCTTGATGTGAGCGTCTGATCGCTTTTGCAGTCTCCTCCTGCCATCTTCACAGGCCGGCAGGGCCGCGGGCCGCCCTGCCCTCTCCCCCCCTTCTTTCAACATCTCGCTCTCCGGCTTTGACCCCCCTGGCGCTCTTGCCAGGCCGCTTTGGGCCATTATACCGAGAGAAAATGTTGACAAACCATCGCTTAATCCGTAAAATTATATCATAAACTATCAGATCCATCCGGCGAGAGCGAGGGGGTGAGCTGCGGGGAAGGTTTGGGGGCCTGCGCTGGTCGTTGCTGTCGCCGTGAGTGTTTGGCACGACCGCGCGGGCTGGATCAGCGAGGAAGGTAATCAGGCAGGTATATGGAGATGACCGGCATAGATCTTGACGTTGATATCCTTGTGATCGGTGGGGGTGTTGTTGGCTGCGCGATTCTGCGCGAGCTGGCGCGTTACGATGCCCGGGTCGCTTTGCTGGAGCAGTACCCGGACGTGTGCGAGGGGACCAGCAAGGCTAATAGTGCTATTGTGCATACTGGCTTCGATGCCCGGCCTGGCACCCTGGAGGCACGCTTGCTGGCCGAGGCGCGCCTGCTCTGGCCGGAGGTTATCGCGCACCTGCACATTCCCTATCTGCAGACGGGGGCGCTGATGGTGGCTCTCAACGAGCAGGAACAGGCCACTATCGCCGAGGAGATCATTCCCAAAGCCGAGGCCAACGGAGTGAGGTTAGAGCCGTTGGGTCGGGCCGAGATTCTGGAGGCGGCCCCCTACGTCAACGAGCGGATCGTGGGCGGAGTCCTGGTTGAGGGCGAAGGGGTGATTGATCCTTTCTGGACGACGCGCGCTTACTGTGAGCATGCCCTCCTCAACGGGGCTCAGCTCTTTCTGGGGGAGCGGGTGACGGCCATTGAGGTGGAAGCTCGTCGCCTCCTGGTGCGCACGGAGAGCGGCAAGAGGTTCTCCGCTTCTCTCGTGGTCAACGCCGCAGGGCTGTGGGCCGACGAGGTGGCGCGCCTGGCGGGAGATACTTCTTTCAGGCTGACTCCGCGCAAAGGGGAATTTCTCATCACCGAGGAGGATCATGGGGTGGCCCAGATCGTTCTGCCGGTCCCCAGCGAGGTCTCCAAGGGTATTTTGGTGACGCCGATCGTTTTCGGCGGCGTCTTGCTCGGGCCGACCGCGGAGGATGTCAGCGATAAAAGGGATCTGGCGACGACGGTGGCAGGCCAGCAGCGCATTCGCGCGGGGGTTGCCAGGCTGGTGCCGGCCATGGCCACGGCCTCTACAGTGCGCCAGTTCGCCGGCCTGCGCGCCGTGAGCAGCACCGGTGACTACATCATTCGCCCTTCGACCGTCAGCGAGCGCCTGATCCACGTGGCAGGCATTCGCTCTACCGGCCTGTCTGCTTCACCGGCCATCGGGCGCTATGTGGGAAGGCTGGTCAGTGAGACGCTGGAGCTGCCTCTGCGCACGAGCTACCGTGAGGCGCTGCCGGAGCCGCTCAGTGGAGCCGCCCAGGAAGATGGGGAGGTGGTCTGTCTCTGCCGTTCGATTACGCGGGGGGAGATCCTGGCCGCCCTGCGCTCAACTCTTCCTCCGAGAACACTGGACGGCTTGAAGCGGCGAACGGGGGCGATGTTGGGCGAGTGCCAGGGGAACCTCTGCCTTCCTCGTCTTATCGAGCTGTTCCAGCAAGAGCTGGGACGCGACCCCTGGTCTTTAGAGAAACATGCTCCCGGCTCGCGCTTGCTGGCCGCGCGGCCAGCCTCTCTGGAGAGCACACCCGCTTATAGCGGCGAGCGACCCGATGGCCAGCAGTAGAGTAGACAAGGTGCACTCTGGCTTGCTCGCGCAGCCAGGCCACGGACCGCGCGGGGAGAGGCTGGCAGCACATCAGCAAAAAGCGAAGGATATAGACGACGAGGAAGGAGCAGATGTCAGGCACGTACCTTGGAGGACAGACCTCTATGGAAGATCTGCACGAGGGCGAGGTTTATGATGTGGCCATCGTTGGGGCCGGCCTGAGCGCCTTGAGTCTGCTGCGCAGCGGGGCTACAGCCCTCGGACGCAGCGTGGTAGTTGATTACCAGGAACAGGCTGGTGGTCTGCTGCGCTACCTGTTGCCCGCTGAGGGCTTCGGGGAAGCCTGGGAGCTGCTGCAAGATTTTCAGCCTCCCCAGGGGGTCAGGCTGCTCTTGCAGACGACGGCGGTGGGACTGCTGCCCGCCAGCGATGCTGGGAGAACCCATACGCTGGTCGTGCGCCGGCGTCAGGGCACGGCCCATCTGCGCGCCCACCAGGTGGTGATTGCTTGTGGGGGGCTGGAGCGCCCACGCGAGCACGACGCTATTCCAGGAACACGCCCGGCAGGAGTGATGACGCCGATTCTGGCCTTGCAGTTGCTGGCCAGGGGCTATCTGCCAGGACGACGCGCCCTGGTCTACGGCGCTTCGCGCTACGCCCTTGCCACGGCCAGACGCCTGGCAGAGGCCGGTATGGAGGTACTCACGGCAGCCCCCGCCGGGGATAATGGTCTGCAGGCCCGGCTCTGTGGCACCTTGCAGGAGATCTGCGGCTTCCCCCGGCTCAGCGCTGTTCGCCTGCTCTGCGACCAGCAGACGGTGGAGGTCGAGGTCGATACCCTGGTCTATGCCGCCGGCCTGCTGGCTAATACCCACTGGCTCAAAGGCAGTGGGCTGGCGCTGACCCCGGCAGGAACCATCGCCGTCGATGCCGGCTACCGGACCAATATTCCCGGCATCTACGCGATCGGAACGGTGATCAGACCTGAGCTGGACCATCAGTCTTCTGTGCGCATGGGGAAAGAGGTAGCAGCCTTGCTGCCGGGAGGTGTATTATGAAGCTCAATGGAGCAGTCAGCGTCAGAGCCGCTCGGGAAGAGGTCTGGCAGATCTTTATGGACCCGGCCCAGCTCTGTCGCGTTGTTCCAGGCTGCGAGGAGGCGCGGCGTCTGGATGACACCCATTACGAGGCGCTGCTGGCTGTCAAGATTCAGTTCATGACCATTCGCGCCCGCGCCCACGGCACTTTGCTGGAGGCCCGAGAGCCAGAGCATCTGGTGGCCGAGATGGTCGGCGAGCCGCTGGCAATGGCCGGGGCCTTCCGCTCCCACTTAGTCGTCGACCTGATCCCCATCGCGGGAGGAACGGAGGTACGCTACACGATCGAGCTTTCGATGCTGGGACGCCTGGCCAGCTTGGGCGAGGCCATCATCCGAGCGACGGCGAACCGCCTGGCCTCACAGTTTGCCAGCAACGTTGCTCAGCTCTTCTCCGCTCAGGTCCGAGAAGATGGCCAGTCCTAGCCTGGCGTTGATCCTGGACTTGCCCACTCACGGCTCACTACCAGCCAGGACCGGCTGGTTGCGTCAGGCCAGGGCAATCGGCCTCACTCGCCACCTATTTATCTACTCCCTAACGATCCCTAACGGATCGACGCTATCATAGGCTCTGCCGGGCAGGTAAGCGCCCCGATACGGTCCTGAGCTGAGCATAGTCGAGCTATCCTGTATAGCACAGCATCAGCCTGGCTAGCAAGGGAGCTAGCGTAGCGCCCACGAGGCTGAGGCTGGCATCGTCGCTCAGCCAGCGGTTGATCACGGACGCACCTGTAGTCGCCCTGCAGGAGAAAGGAGCACCTTCTATGTCGCTCAGCGAGCAACCACAGCTTCTCTCTGAAGAGCAGCTTGTCGAAAAGTTCGGCTACCGGCAGGAGTTTCGCCGCGAACTGAAGCGCTTCGCTTCTTTCGCCGTGGGTTTCTCCTTTATCTCGATCACAACAGGCATTTTCACTACCTACGGCTCGGTGCTGAACTGGGGCGGGCCTCGCGGCATCTGGACCTGGCCCCTGGTCATTGTAGGCCAGCTCCTGGTGGCGCTTGTCTTTGGGGCTTTGGCTTCGCGCATTCCATTGGCCGGCTACTCCTATCAGTGGGCCTCGCGCCTGATTAATCCTAAGATCGGCTGGCTCACGGGCTGGATCTCCTTCACCTTTCTGGTGGTCGATGTTGTAGCTGTCGATTATGCCGTAGCTCAGACGGTCTTGCCGACGCTCTTTGGCTACACAGAGACAGCGGTCAACGCCTGGATCGCCACCGCGGCGGTGATCTTGATCCAGACGCTGCTAGTGCTCTTTTCTACGGTCTGGGCGACGCGCATCAACAACACCGCCGTTGGCACTGAGGTGATTGGCATCGTGGGCCTGACCTTGCTGCTGTTGATTGTTGGTGGCGTGCGCGGCCTGCTGCACCCCGATCATCTCTTTAGCACAGGCAATGTTCCCGCCACCAACTACTTCAGCCTCGGCGGCCTCTTTTCCAGCGGCCCCTTCATGCTCTCCTTCCTGCTGGGAGCTTTCACGATTGTGGGCTTCGAGGCGGCCGCTAATCTGGCCGAAGAGACCCATGAGGCCCATCGCACGGTCCCATTCGCTATGTGGTCCTCGGTCCTGTTGAGCGGTGTTGTTGGCTTCGCCTTTCTGATTGCTCTCAACCTGGCCTCGGATAACCTGCAGGCCCTGGCCGGCTCGGCAACGCCCGTGGCCGATATCATTACTCATGTGCTTGGGCCGATCGTCGGCGATATCTTCCTGGTGCTGGTGACCTTTTCAATCTTTGCCTGCGGGCTGGTGATCTTTATCACGCTCACACGCCTGATCTGGGCGATGTCGCGCGATGAGCGTTTCCCGGCTTCGCACTGGCTGCGCCAGGTCAATCCGAATACGGGCACCCCGGTCCCCTCGACCGTGCTCTCCTTCGTCCTGTGCGAGCTGGTCCTGGCTCTCTTCGCCGGCATCGGCCTGGCTTTGAACCAGACGACTACTCTCAGCAACCTCTTCTCGGCGGCCACTCTCCTGCCTGCGATTATCTACCTGTTAACGGTGATCTACTACATGGTCGCCCGGCGACGGTTGCCAGCCATTCCAGGCGGCCTCAATTTGGGTGTCTTCGAGTGGCCGGTGGTCGTCCTGGCTCTGGTCTGGCTGGTCTTCGAACTGCTGATCTTCCGCGATGCCCAGTTCGCTGTGCCCTGGCTCTATACGCTGGGTATGTTCGCGCTCGGCCTGATCTATTTCGTCTGGCTGCTGATCGCACGCCCCGAGGTCCTCAAGACGGTGCCGATCGAGGAGACTGTACGCGCCCTGGGCAATTCCTCAGCTTCTGCCGAGATCTCGGGTTCGTCAACGACCTAGTCGCGCCAGCGCTTTCGATCCGACTGGGCCAACCGGCTGACCATCCCTGCTCGTGCGCTGGAGCTGGCTTTCTACAGGTAGAGGGGAGGACGGCGCATGAGCAGGGCCACAGGCAGGCGACGAGCGCGAGGCCGCCCGCCGGTCAGGCTGCGTTGGACAGGGCATCAGTACAGGAGGAGAGCAAGGATGATGGCTCCCGCAATACTGGCTATCGATCAGGGAACCACCCGCACAAAAGCGCTGATCTTCGACGCCGAGGCGCGCTGTCTGGCCCAGGCAGCCAGCGAGGTACCTCTGACGTACCCGCAGCCGGGCTGGGTGGAACAGAATCCCTATGATTTACTGGAGAGCGTGATCGCTAATGCCCGCGCGGCCATTCAGGCCGCCGGCGAGGTGCCCCTGCTGGCCTGCGGCCTGGCGAATCAGGGCGAGACGGTGGTGGTCTGGCACCGGCGCAGCGGGCAGCCGCTCTACAATGCTATTAGCTGGCAGGACCGCCGCACCGATCTGCTGTGCGAGCAGCTGCGCCGTGAGGGGGCTGAGCACGTGATCCGCGAGCGCACAGGACTGCCGCTCGATCCCTATTTTTCGGCGACCAAGATCCGCTGGATTCTGGATAATGTCCCAGGGGCCCGTGAGCTGGCCGCTCGCGGCGAGTTGCTGGCCGGGACCACCGATGCCTGGCTGATGTGGTGCTTGCTGGGCGAGCATCGCACCGATGAGACGACGGCTTCACGCACGATGCTCTATAATCCGCGCCTGCGCGATTGGGACGAGGAGGTTCTGGCCCTGCTGGAGATTCCTCGCTCGATCTTGCCCGAAATCCAGCCCTCCTGCTCGCTCTTCGGAACGATCTCGGCGGAACACTTCGGGCACCCTTTGCCGCTGACAGCCTCACTGGTGGATCAACAGGCGGCCCTCTTCGGTCAGGCATGCTACGCGCCAAATGATGTCAAGGTAACCTACGGTACCGGGGCCTTTATCTTACTCAACGCCGGCCCAACGCTGCCTACCTCGCGCCACGGCTTGCTGCCAACGGTGGCCTGGTCACGCGGCGAGGAGATCGTTTATGCCCTCGATGGGGGGATCTATGTGGCCGGGGCCGCTATCCAGTGGCTGCGCGATATCGGCCTGGTCCATAGTCCAGAGGAAACTCTGGAGCTGGCGCTCTCGGTCCCCGACAGCGGCGGCGTCTTCTTCGTTCCGGCCCTGGCTGGCCTCGCTGCTCCCTATTGGGATAGCTACGCCCGCGGGACGATCATCGGCCTGACTCGCGGGACAACACGCGCTCATCTGGTACGGGCCACCCTGGAGGGAATCGCCTTTAGTACCCGCGATGTGCTGCAGGCCATGACTCAGGATACCGGACGCCCAATCCGTAGCTTGAAGGTCGACGGCGGCGCTTCGGCCAATAGCTTTCTGATGCAGGCGCTGGCCGATATCACTGGGGTCGAGGTCCACATCGCCGCCGTCCAGGAAACCACAGCGCTGGGCGCCGCTTTTCTGGCGGGGATCGGGGCCGGCCTCTGGCACGACCAGACGGAAACCGCCCGCCTCTGGCGCGAAGCTAGAGTCTACCGACCCCGCGGCAATGGCTCGATCGAGGCCCTCTATCGCCGCTGGTTTAACGCGGTAGAGCGGGCCCGCGGATGGGCCGCGATTGCTTGAGTCGGCTTTCCCTCCAGCTACGACCACCGCCCTCTCTTTATCATCTCAATTATCTCAGCCTCACCGCCGGTCTCTGTTGAGTTTCGGGGAGCTGCCTCCGGGCCTGGCCCGCACCAATGGTCTGGAGCGGCTCCCCTTTCTCTCTCACTCTCCCCCTCATCCCTCTACCTCAGCAGGGCCGTCGGACCCCTCCTGGGACGAACAGATGCTCTTGACAAATGTTCTCAACAGTGAGTATACTTTGAATTGCATAAACTGTCGTTATTGTTCCTGTCCGTGTCGCCCGGGTTTACCACATGTAGAACATCTGTTCTGATAGAGTGCAACTACTCGGGCGAGAGCCGCTAGCAGGATTCGGGATATGGTGCGAGAGCAGAGCGCGGCGGTCGGGGTGGAGATCGGGAGCAGTCGGGCAACGATCGCTATTATTTCTGGCGACGGCCAGGTCCGGGAGCGCATCGAAGCCAGAACGCTGCGCGGGCGTCCGGCGCGGGCCACGCTGGAGCCGTATCTACGAGCGATAGATGCCGCCTTGCAGCGAGCCGAGGGGGCGGGCTACGCCTTGCGTGGCATCGGTCTGGCCTTGCCGGGCAAACTTGACCAGACATACCGCCGTCCTTTTCTCATTCCTCTCCTCCCTTCGCTCAATCACTTTCCTCTATGCGACCTGTTAGAGACCCGCTATCACTTGCCTGTACAACTGCATTGCGACGTTGATGCGGCGGCGCTGGGCGAATGTGCCTTTGGTGCTGCCAGGAGCCGGCGGCGTACTTTGTTGCTCACCGTTCAGGCGGTGGTGGGGGCTGCTCTGATCTGCGATGGGCAGCCGGAGCCGGCGGCGCGCGAGTGCACTGGCCACGTGTGCCACTTGCCCGTAGCCAACACAGGCCCGCGCTGCAGCTGTGGCCGGCGTGGCTGCATCAGTACTCTGGTCTCGCTGGAGGCCCTGCAGCGCCTGATCCAGCGAGCTGCCCGCAAGGGTGAGACCAGCAGCCTGATCCAGCGCCTCAGCAACCGAGAGTTGTTCAGCGCCCAGCTCCTGGCCGAGGAGGCGACGCGCGGGGATGGCCTGGCGCTCTCCATTTATCAAGAGGTGGGGCACTGGCTTGGTATTGCCATTGCCTATTACCTGCGCCATTTTGCGCCCGAGGTGGTGGTTCTCGGCAATGGTCTGTTGAACGCCGACCCGCTCTTGCTCAGCCACCTGCGCCGTTCACTGCTCTCTCACCTGGGATCCCAGCCAGCGGAACTGGCCCAGCGAGCAGCCGACCTTTGTATTGTCCCGGCCCATCTCGGGCGAGATGCGGCCCTCATCGGCAGCGTTGTGCCTTTCCTGGCCCCAGCCCAGGTGGCCAGGCCACCCGGTCAGGAGCAGACAGGTGCGGAGACGCCAGGGGGTGCTCTTGAACAGCTCGCCACCGCTCAACGGCGCGGAGGCCAGCGCTATCGCTATCCCCCAGTGAGTGACGATCTCAGCCGGCTGGCGGCGGAGCGCCCGCTGCCGTCCGTGCCTCACCCTCCAGACGATCTGGGGTCGGCCGCTCCTCCCCATACCCGGCCTAACCCGCGCGGCCTGCGCGGTCGCGACCGCTAATTAGCCTGGCCTGGGCTTTGGAACTCCTCCCACTGCGGCGCCGCAAAGGCCAACTGTACGAGCATCGGCGGATGCTTCGGCTGCACCAGATAGGCTCGCCCTGGTGGCAGAGGAGTAGCAGCCTGTCCGTGCAAGAGCTTGCCTTCCATCGGGTCACCGCTCAGAATCAGCCCCGCCGTCCCCATTTCGCGCAGACGCTGCATAACCGGCTCAAACATGGCGCGTGAGACTCCCCCCACGCGGTGAACCAGCACCAGGTGAAAGCCGATATCACGTCCTACAATCAGATACTCCTGCAGCGGCATGAGGGGACTGCCTCCCGCACCTCCAATGGCCTCATAGTCATCCACAAAGAGGAAATACTGCCGCCCAGTCCACTGCTGCGGGCGCCGCAGCTCGCTGAGTGGCACCTCTGAAACTTTCTTGAGACGGCGCTCCAGATCGACCTTCAGGTTTCCTACACAGCTCGTCAGGCTCTGACTGTTGTAGGCATAGGTGAGCAGGAATTTGCTTTCAACAAAATCCAGAAGGCGCTTACGGAAGTCGATGATGGCATAGGCTACCTGCTGAGGAGTGTAGCGCTGCTCCAGGCCGCGAATCCAGGCACGCAGAAGGGAGGTCTTGCCACTCTCGCTATCGCCCAGAATCAAGAAGTGCGGCCCGCTGGTAATCAGATCAATATAGACTGGCTTCAGGCGAAACTCTTCCAGGCCGATCGGGACCCCGGGCGGCTCCTCGGGTCCAGGCCCGGGCAGGTCTTCCCAGCGCACCAACGGCGGCAACATTAAGACGGGGGGAGCCACTAACCCTTTCCAGCTCCGGCGAAGGTCCTCGATGAGCGCCTGGAGGTATTCCTGAATTCGCAGATGGAGATCCTCCATCTCGGCCACCTTCCCGTCCATGATCAGCGGCAGGGCAATCTGGAAAAAGAGTTTCTCACGGTTGGCCCCACGCCCTGGCACACCGGCAGGGATGGCAGCCGCTACCGCTCGCCCCAGTTCAGAATCGACGGGGTCGTTCAGATGCAGCTCCAGACGAGTACCAATGTTATCGCGCAGACGGGGGCGCACCTCGGCCCAGCGATTGGCGGCAATGATTAGATGAACACCGTAGGCCAGGCCACTAGAGACGATCTCGACGAGATCCGGCTCGAGTTGATCAAACTGCTGATAGAACTGGGCAAAGTTATCGATCACTAGAAAGACATCGCCGAACGGAACATCCTCCAGCTCGCCCCGCTGACGCAGGGCGCGAAAAGTCGTCATGCTGTCGATGCCGCGCTCGCGAAAGAGAAACTCCCGCTCCTCTATTACCCGACGCATCTGACGCACTACGCGCCTGACCTTATCACGCTCATGCTTGCTACAGATTGCTCCCACATGCAGCGCCTGCTCAAAGATACGCAGCAGGCCCCCACCCATGTCAATACAGTAGAATTGGACATCGCGCGGCGTATGCGTTAGCATAAAGGCGGTGATCAGCGTGCGCAGAAAGGTGCTCTTGCCGGACTGAGGGGCACCAATAATGGCGAGATGGCCACCGGTACCGGAGAAATCCAGCCATAGCGGCTCTTGGGCCTGCTCCAGGGGCTTGTCGACGAGGCCAACGGGAACACGCAGATCGCCAAATGGCGGTATGCCGCTTTCGTAGTGAGCTGTGAGCCGCGGGTGTTCCGTGTGAGCGAGGACCGTCCCGAGCGTGAGGACGTGGGGCAAAGGGGGAAGCCAGACCTGATGGATGGCCTTCGTGAAGGCCGGCGGTACCGCCTGGGCCAGCCGCTCGATAATGACGTCCATTTCGGTGTGTAGCTCGGCGGAGCCAGCCACGGCCAGGGCAGCCGAGGTGCGCCTTCCATTCCCTACCACCTGCTGATAGTGCAGGAGCTTACCATTAGCGGTAAAGATGCGTATCTTGCTTTCAAGCGATGTCTGCTCTGCCAGAGGCAGGTAGGGAACAGAGATTAAGGCGCACTTGAACAGCTCATAGGTATCGACATCGACCTTGAAGTAGCCCATACCAGGGATTGAGGGCAGATAATGGGCATCCGCCGTTCCCAGCACCGTCCGGCTCTCGGCGGCGCTGTAGGTGCGCAGGCAGATGCGATAGCGCAGATGGCTCTCCAGGCCCTTGATGCGGCCTTCTTCCAGGCGCTGAGTAGCAAAGAGCAGGTGCAGGCCAAGGCTGCGCCCGACGCGCCCCATCGTTACAAAGAGGTCCAGGAAGTCGCTGCGCTGGGCGATCAGCTCGGCGAACTCGTCCACAATAATCAGCAGATGGGGCATTGGCTCCAGCTCGGGGTGCATTTTCCACTTGGCGCGGTACTGCTTAATATTGTCAAGGTTGCCCGCGTCGCGCAACATGCGCTGGCGCCGCTGCTGCTCCCCGAGCAGGGCCGCATAGACGCGATCGACCAGGGCGAGGTCGCTCTGCAGATTGGTGACGACGCCAACCACATGGGGCAAGGCCTGAAAATCGTTGAAGGAAGCGCCGCCTTTAAAGTCGATCAGAACGAAGTTCAGCGTGCGCGGATCATGGGTCATGGCGAGAGCACTGACCAGGGTGCGCAACAGCTCGCTCTTGCCGGACCCGGTGGCGCCGACGATCAGGCCGTGTGGACCCATACCTTTGTCGGCGGCCTCCTTCAGATCGATGATCAGGGGCTGACCGTCCGCGCGGCGCCCGATGGGAACGCGCAGCAGATCCTCAGATCTCTTCTCTGTAGCGCGCCAGCACTCGCCTGGATCAAAGCCATCAGCGGAGGGGATCCCTAACAGCTCCAGCAGGCGGATATCCTGGGAGAGGTCCTGCTGGGCGGCCTCGCTAAGAGTGAGGGGGGCCAGGCTACGCGCAATGCGCTCGCAGAGGACCGGCTCCACGCGGTCGGGGAGCAGCCCCTCGATACGTCGCCCTCCATAGGCGATCTCCTCAAACTGCAGTCCTCCCACCTCCGAGAGAGCCAGGCGCGCTTGAATGGCCGCCGGCTCCTGCGAGCGATCCTCAACCAGACAGATGACTGTCAGGCCGGCCAGGGTGGCCCTGGTAAAGAGCAGCTCCAGCTCGGGGAGTTGACCTATCGGGTGGTGAGGCGAGAAGCTGTCAAGCACCACCACCAGATGGGGCAGACAGGCCTGAGCAGCCCGACGACGCTGCTGTTCGTCACCGCCGGCCTCCTCACTCAGGTGAGCACGTCGTTCAACCTCGGGCTTGATTTGCTGCTGCAGGATTTGCTGCAGGTCCTCGACAGTAGTGGCAAGCATGCAGAGCTGCTCGGGGGCATAGCGACGCTCGGCTTTGACCTGATGGAGGCGCCGCACGTGTGGCAGCCATTTGAGCCAACTCCATTCCTCGAGGCACTCACCAGGGAAATAGACCACACAGCGCACGTCGTCTGGGGCATGGAAGGCCACAAGCTGACAGATCATAGCCCGTGCCAAGGCCCGCGCCGCCTGCAAATCGCCGCTAATTGCCAGAGTGCCCAAGGAGCGCAGCGGAATGAGCGCGGCCATATCGTTGAGATAGCCGTACTCCGCCACAAGGGCCTCGGCCTGTGCGCGCAGCTCCGGCATGTACTGCACCATGAAATTGGCGTTGCTGACGTCCAGACGCAGGGGACAACAGAGCGGTCCTGGCCCGAAGCCGATGCGTGTCATCATGAAGTCGAAGTCGCTGGGACGCCGCTCCCAGAGATATTCACGGCGCTCGACACGCTCCGCCAGCTCTTCGTAGGAGGGATAGAGGCGCTGCTCGACCAGGCGCTGCTCTTTGGTCAGCCAGAGCAGATGCTTCCGGACTCGTTCCAGATAATCGAGATAGAGGCTGCGCAGTTGTCGCTGCTGCTTCTTGAGAGCACGACGCTGCATAAAGCTCATAAGGAGGCCGGACAGGATCATGAAGCCCCCCAGGCCGCCGCTGACCAGCATCATCAGGGGATTGGTATGGAAGGTGAGCATGAAGAAGACCGACCCCAGGCTGCCTATGAGTGGCAGCAGGTATTGGAGCCAGCTCATTGGCCCGCTCTGGGCCGGTTGCAGCGTCGGCGGGGCACTGATGACAATCTCATCGCTCGGCAGCCGCGGCGGATAGGCACGAGCCGGACGATAAAAGGTCGTAAGCTGCTTTTGCATGGTGCTTTCTCGCCATTGCCGGCGCTCAACTGGCCGGCGCTCCAGCGGTCAAGATCTTTCTCCGCTAACCTGAGTTTCGGGCACGATGGCGGCGTTTTGGTCTTTCAAATCAAAACAGCGCTTCAGGTGAGAGGAAGCTGCTCCCAGGAAACTCCGATTCCGCCCGTTCTCTCGCTTGGAGCGATGGAAGAAGGCAGAAAGAGTTCCTGAGTATCGATAGCAGCCACCCGCTCGCTGTGGGGAGGAAGCGAGCGCAGCAGCAGACGCACGCCATCGAAGATGCCGGCCTCGCTCAGGGTCTGCTCTGGAGCCAGAGGATCGTGGGACCCGGCGAGGAAGAGGAGCCACTCCTCTCCGGCGTCAGCTCTGGGTCTCTCGCCTGGGCCTGCGGCGAGCGCGCTTGCTGAAGAGGCACACAGCTCACACAGAAAAGGAAGCAGCTCGCCAATAGCACAGTCGGCAGGCAGCTCCAGGTCCAGGGCGCGATCCGGTCCCACTACAGTCACCAGCACTCTGTTACGCATGGCTTCTTCCTGCCCACCAACCCTTCGGGGCGTCGGGGGCCTCCGGCTGTCGCCGTGGGGAGGAGACGCCAGGATCATCCCTTGTGGTACGCATACCCGTCACCCCTCTGCAAAAGCTTCCAGTCGTTCGGATGGACGTCAAACCCGTGGAGCCTGAAACTCGGCCGATGCTGGATAGCAAGGCGTCCAACATGCCTGCCTGCATCCTCCCCGCACGGGATATCAGCCCGTACCTGGTCTCCTGTGCAGAAACCCAGGCACGATCTCGAAAACGGCGCGTGACTATTCGGGAATCCCTATGTGTCCGTGATGCACCGTTACCGCTTCCCGTGCCCCTTCGCCTCAATCTGACAAATCCGCATAGCCGGGTCAGGCCGCACACCCTTCCCCGATTCCCCCGCACCAGCCACGTCGATCCAGGCTTCTTCGGGTTGCCCTGTTCGGTCCGATTGCGCTTCGTCCGGCCTCCCGATCCCGACTCGACCGGCAAGCCGGGTCTCTTCAACCGCTCAACGATCACCCATCGGACCGGGTTCACCGCCGCTGCATCCGGAGAGGCTGTTTGAGCCTTTTGAGCACCTCGGGAAAACGTTGCGCCCGAATAGAGGCAAGCGGACGGACCGACGCATTCAGTTCTTCCAACCATGCTCCGGGATCTGGTTTCCTTTCGCCTCGTTGCACGTCCGGCAGACCACCGCCGGGTTGCCCACCCGGTCACTGCCGCCTCGCAACCTCGGGATCACATGGTCGATGTTGAGCACTGCGTCTCCCGAGGTCCCGCCGCAGTACGCGCGCTGGTGGCCGAACTTCCCCAACAGGTACTCCCACAACTCATATTCGAAAAGGGTCCCTTGTTGGTACTCCACGCCCGAGATGTCGGGGTTCTGGAGCAGTTGCGTGCCGAATTTGACCTGTTCAACCGTTCTCTTCGCTAGAAGACCGGTGCATGCTGGCAGAGAGGGGTCACCCACCCAACGACGTTTGCGACCCGGCTTTCCAGAGAAGAGGACAAGCCTTTGTCGCGGAACCTCTGCCCGTCTCCTGCCCCGCAGGCGCGGCAGTACCGGCTGCCGTGCCGGGCGTTCCGTCCGCAGCCGTTGCATCTCTGCGGGTTCCGGTTCAGAAAACGGGGCTGCCGGTAGCGCGTCTTCCGGTTCCTGCTGGCCCGGCGCAGCGCCTGGCGTTCCGTGAGAGCCTGCCGGACCTGCTTCCCCCGGTGTTGGATCTCCGCCGCCCGGACCACGGTTCGGCTCCGCCTGCCGCACTCAGCCCAGCCACCAGGGTCATGCCCGCGGTCTCCGAGCTGGGGTCGCACTTCAGCGCGACTGGCTGAACCTCGCCCCTCCCCTGTCCCTCGCACTGATCATGAACGGATACCGCCGCAGGATTGCCGCCGGGCCGGTATTGAGGAGCACCCGGGCCAGGGCGGGACCGCACGGCATGAGCGACCTCCTGTCCCTTCCCGCGACCAACACTCTCATAAGGCTTACGCCTCCTTCCTCGCCGGGGCTTGCGTCCCGCACGGTCAAGTGAGCCTTGCCAAGGTCATCCGGGCTTGTTGCCTCCAGAGCACTGGCTTCAATGCCGTTTGCCTGTGTTGAACCCTGGACGGGAGGGGCCGGAGCCGGCTCGCGCACTCCAGAGTGCCGTGACCCGGATAACGTAGCCCCATGGCCTTACGGCCCTGGCTGAGGCTGGTCGACCCCGGGCCTGCTTACTGCAAGCCCCCGGCTTTAGTCGTGGGGAGGGGGTTGACAAGCTAGAGCGAGCGCCCAGGCACGCTTAGAGCGCTGGCGGCCTTCTGCGGCGGTTCTGCCAGGCCGCCAGCGAATAGAGAGCGAGGTGGGACTTCGCTGTTCGTCTCTCTCCTCGAGCTGCTTACTCGTAGCCGCTGAACTTTGAAGCCATGACCTGGTCCAGCTCCTGCAAGGCCGTCGAGCTTCCCTGCAATCCCTGGGTGAGCTGATGCAGGTCCTGCAGGACAGCCATTAGATGCGAATTCCAGGTATTCATGGCGTTTTGATAGGCGACGCTGCCACGCCCAAACCAGTCGGCCTCTAGATTGGCAACGGCAGCGGTAATGCGCTGGGCAGCATCTTCGAAGTTAGAAAGCTCCGAGAGAAAGTGCTGGGCGGTGGCATCCATCTGGTGGGTACGACCGCCGATCAGATCGCCCTGTGAGGACATCGTACACTCCTCCTCGATGTGTAACTGATGAACGAAGGAACCAGCAAACTGCCAATTCGGCAGGCGTCTGAGGCAGGGCCAACAACGAGCAGCAAGGGTCTGAGCGGGGGCCGCAGCCTTCCGCCCGGCATGCCCCATCTGCCCCCTTAGCGCGCTCACTCTCTTGCGGCGAGAGCGCCGGCGCCCGCCGCCCTGCCCGCTGACGAATTGCTACACCTATTCAGCGGCTCAAACATGCAAACTCACAAATTTAAGGAGCAAATCTTTATCACCTCTTGAGACAAAGGATACCAATTCTCCGCCCTAAATGCAATGCGACTACACGAAAACGGAATAGAGTGTCATCGCCCATGTCGCCAGCTCTGGACACTCCATCAGACTTGAGGAGGACCAGGCTTGATCAAAGAGATAGAGCAGGTCTCTGCTCAGAGAGCGCAGTACATCCCGCACCGCTTGCCAGAGAGGGGTATGACTCTGCTGCAATTCTTGGGGAGGAAAGAGCGTTTCCGCATGATCGGCCACGTGGGCACGGACTCGCGGTTCCCACCAGGTAAGCATTTCGGTAAGCAGGACCGCGCCGGCAAAGCGATCGCCCTGTGGGCACCACTGGCCCTGGCGTGGTAGGTTCCGATGCTGGTAGCCTGGCGACCCCCAACTGACCTTTCTCGGCTGAGGCAGACCGGGTGCATAGAGGCCCTCCAGATCCAGCAATTGCACTCCGCTGAGCTGGGGAGTCAGCAAGATGTTGCCTCCCGCTACATCGCCATGAGCCAGGCCGCGAATCTCCAGGTTCCACAGTATCTGAGCTGTAGCCAGCGCTACCTGGCGCGCCTGCTCGAAGCTGTAATCGACACTGGCCGCCTGATCTAGCATGAGTCCGGCCCAGGTGCGTGCCTCGATCCAGGGCATGAGTACGGCGTATTCTAACTCGGGAAAGGCTTCTACCGCTTCCGGATAGTGCGTCCGCGTGAGGCAAATGCGGTAGCCCAGGTAGAGGCCCGGCAGGTGGGCATGGCGCTGGAGTACTTCCGTGACACGCACCAGGTGAGGCCCGCGATAGGAGGCTTTGAAAACCTTGAGCGCACAGCGTTCCTGCGTGTCCAGGTTGCGCACCTGATAGACCAGCGCCTCCCCGCCCTCCAGCACAAATACAGCTTCCTTGTCCTCCGGCAACAAGGGATGGGGCATGAACTCAAAATAGGATGAGCCAATGCGCAAGAACATGCCCGGGAAGGGCTGAAACTGTGCCACCTCTCGATCTCCTTTTTTCTTCTCCTGTAGTGCAAGTTCGGTGGGACCTGGTGCGGTGCGGGTGCAGACCGCTGCGCTGGTCTTCATTGCCGGCTTTCCCCCGTGACAGGGTCCTCAACGGGCCGCTGGTCTGGCGGCAGCCAGAGCAGATCGAGGGCTGTCATATCGTCATTCTCGGGCAGGAGGAGCAGCTGGCGTGCCCGCTCTTGTAGCTCGTCGTCGTTTAGTTCGGCCAGCGATGAGGCTAGAGGCAGCAAGCCATCGGTATAGACGATCAGGCGTTCGATCGTCGAGAGGCCCATGCTCCAGACGTGGAGCAGTCCGCGCGAGCCGCGGGCCGTCGACCAGCGTCCCTCATCATCGTGGCTTCCTCCGAGCGTGAAAGAGTGTTCGCTGGTCACGAAAAGGCGGGCTGTCACGTTCCCCATCCAGCAGAGAAAAGCCTCAGTGGGGCGCGCTATCTGCAATTGGGCCTTCCACGGCGCCAGGGCAATTCGTCCAGCCAGAAAGACGGTCTCGCTGCCATAGTCTTCGCGCAGCTCCTCCAGGACCTCGCGCACCAGGGCTGGCGCTTCGGAGGTCAGCGGCAGGCGCAAGAGTTCTTGCTGCGCCGCCTTAGCCCACTCATCCAGGCGCTGGCGCAGGCGGGCGGCGACTGTCTTGATCGAACCGGCGAGGGCTTCCTGCTCCTGCAGCCAGGCGACCAGGGCGCTGCCCAGATATTGGGCGGCAAAATCGCCGCGATATGAGCTGCCCACGCCATCGCAGACGCAAAAATAAAGGATTGAACCATCGTCGCTGGCGACGACCCGCGCGTAGTCTTGATTGGCCAGCTCCTGGGTCTGGGCCTCGCGGCTGCGCAGCGAGAGCAGGCGCAAGGTCAGGCGGTTATTGATGGTTTGCGAGGTAAAGTACTCACCCGCCAGGCCCGTCTCAAAGCAGAGGTTCGCTTGTTCAGAGCGCTCTCTTGGTTCGGCATCCTCAGATAGCATCACTTCGCTCCTTCCTCTGGCGCGGCGCGGGGAAGCCACGGGCTATTTGAGCTGAGTGGCCGTCGAGATGGTAAAGGCCAGGCGCACCAGGTCGGTGTGAACGCCGGGGAAGAAGAGGGCCGCCCCCGGCTGCAGGTTGTAGCCGTAGTTGTTGATGTTCTGGCGATAGATCTCGGGCATGGGAGAGGAGAGCGAGAAGAGGAAGCGCGCGTAGTCATTGGTGAGCTGACTCGCCCGAGTAACGCCCCCCCATTGTCGCCAGTCGCGTACTGGCGTGCGCAGCATCTTGTCGGCTACGTAGACGTTTTCTACCAGGACCGGCCCATCGCGCACGGCCATCGCCTGGATGCGCCGGACGATCGGGGTAGGATCGCTGGCCGTGATGAGGGCATCCGTCAGGTGACAGACCAGGGGCGCAGGACAGCTATCAAATTCGCTCAGGTGCTTCTGCAAGAGGTTTTCCACAGCCGCAAAGCCTATAGCGGTGTCGGTCTCCCCTCCCGCGCTGATCACTGGGACACCGTGCTTGACCAGCTCCGGCAGGTCGCGAATACCTCCCAGGACGTCGACCACTGCCGTGCTGTAGGCCAGAATGGCCACTTTGTAGCGCCGCTGGACGATGCCATCGCGAATGGAGCGCCGGACCATGTCCTTGATCGCTTCCTTTAAGGCCCGATTGACCAGCCCCATTTTGGTGGTGGAACCACAGGGGTCGTTCATAGAGTGGCTCGCGTCGATCAGGTAGATGACCAGCGCCGGCGTAAGGGAGGTCGCCGGCTGCGTATAGTACATCGTCGTCTGCCTCCTCTCCAGTCCAGAATCGTCGGGTCACGGGGGCCCGCACCGCTCATTACCCGGTCGATCCCCCGTTTTGCCAGAAACATGGTCTCTAGAAACACCCTCAGCTTGAATATGATACCACACCATGTTATACTCACAGAGATGTTCTTGCTGGTTAAGAAGATCTATATCCTATGCCAAAGCGAGGACACGTCATGAATGCGTCTGGCGTCTTCATCTGCCATGACCTTGATCCTAAGGCTCATCAGGAATTGCAAATTCTAACTCGCCTGCGCCAGCGGCTTGAGGAGACAGGCACCGTCGTCACAGTCTATCCTGGCCGCGCCAGCGACGAGGGCTTTCTTCCCTTTTTGAATCAGACGTTGCCCGATCTTCAGTGGTTCGTTCTATTTCAGACGGCCAGTGCGGCCCAGTCCTATCAGGTGCGTATGGCCGTCAATACGGCATTGAAGCTGCTAGAGCAGCGGCGTCTGCAGGGCGTGATACGCTTTCTGGCTAGCTCCGATGGCTCCTCGGTGGAGGCTCCCCCCGAATGGGCCACACTCCCTACTTTCGACGGCTCCTACGACTATCCACGGGCGATTGAGAAGCTGGTCCTGACCCTGGAAAAGGAGCGCGCCCCACTGGCTCTGAGTGGCTCCCCACCGCCAGCTCAGGCGCTGATGCCGACTCCCTCCCCTGGCTCCTCTCCTCTCGGTGGGCTATCAGCGTTGCCAGGACGCTCGTCCGCTCAGAGCGACTACGATCGCCCCGCTCTCCCTCCCAGCCGGCTCGCCTCTTTCGGTGGTTCTCTCAGAGAGTTCTACTTTGGCACAACGGAGCGCGGGCGAGCGATTATCGGCCTCTCTTTCTTGCTGGTGGCGACGCTGGTTCTCGGCACCGTTATGGCCCTCCTCCTGACTCGTCCCGCGCAGACCTCCACCGCTGGCGGCAGCGCCACACCCAGCTACGGGCGCCTGGAGTTTTTTAATACCGGCCTGACGGGCGCCGATAATACGACCGGCATCTGCGATGGCCTCGATATCCATCTGCAGAACCTGGCCTCCCCCCAGAGCGGTCAGAGCTTCTACGCCTGGCTATTGCGCGATAAAAGCCAGCTCGGCGGCGCCCTGCTCCTGGCCAAGTTTACCCCGGTTCATGGCCGCCTTGACTTGCGCTATAACAGCCCTAATCATCAAAACCTGCTTAACAGCTATAGCCGCTTCCTGATTACAGAGGAGAGCGCCGCTCTGACACCCGATTCGCCGACCGCCGATCTGATGCGCTGGCGCTATTATGCGGAGATCCCTCAGGTCCCCGACCCCCAAGCGGAGACCGTTGGCAACACGACGGTCCACTATAGCAACCTGGACCATCTGCGGCACCTGCTAAGCGGTGAGCCTCAGTTAGATCAGTTGTCGCTGCATGGAGGACTCAGTGTCTGGTTCTTTGAGAATGTGAGTAAGGTCTTCGAGTGGGCCTCGGCTGCTCGCGGCACGGGAGTTCCGCGCAACGCCACGGAGATGCATAATGCCCTGGTGAAGATTCTGGACTATCTGGATGGGACTGAGCTGGTCGCCCAGGATCTTCCGCGGGGTACGCCTGTTCTGGTCGATCCAACGGTGGGGCGCGTCCCTCTGCTCACGCTGGATGAGAAAGCTCTACCCGTGCCGGGCTACATCCGTCATATTGAGCTGGATCTGATCGCTCTGACCAGTTCTCCCCATTCTTCCGCTTCCCAACGCCAGCTCGCCGGTCAGATCGATACCGAGCTGAATCGCGTGAAGGCGAATCTGGAGCAGGTACGCCAGGACGCACGCCAGTTGGTGAACATGTCGTCCAAGCAGCTGCTGTCAGCCTCGACCTTCCCCCTGCTCGACGACTTGCTCAGCCAGGCCCGCACGGCCTTTATTGGAGAGGTGAATCCGGCAACCGGGATTCGAAGCGGTGGGGCCGTGTGGATTTTCGATCACATGCCAGAGCTGGCGGCCCTCAACGTGGCGCCCTATAAGGCATAAGGGGACCTGGGCCATCGGCTCCACTGAGCGGTCACACACAAGCTGGTGGGGGAGAGACAGCCTTCTCTGTCCTCCCCGGAGAGGGGGTGGTCCTTTGAGGGATCAAGGTCCTACCAAAGAGCCTCAGGTTGGAAAACGCCAGATGGTCCAGCCCTCGCCGATCGCACGCCCACGAGGGCGACCGCGAGCAGAAACCAGCAGCAGGCCAGGTCTGGCAGCGGGGACCAGCCGCTCGCCTGACCCGCCGCGGCTCAGGGTCAGGGAGGCAGAGGCTTGTGAGGAAAAGCCGATCTGGGGAAGATAAGACCCAGTTCAGATGGCCCCAGGGGCCAGGAGAGGAAGAAGGAAAGGAGTGGATCTGGCCGCCTGGCCCAGCGGAGAGAACAGAAGGAGGTAGGGAAGGAGTAACTTTAGAGGTCAGGCAGCTCATCAGCCTCTTCGGTATCCTCTGGCTCGCCGCGGTCAATGATGGCCTCACGCTCGTCCAGCATACCCGGCCAGGGATCGATGTACATTGTGCGGCGTACCAGGTCGATCTGCTTGACCACCTCCTTGACGGCAGGGATCAAGGCTTGTCGGCCATCGGCCATACGGATCACGTAGACATCGTTGCTGCCAGTCAGCCAGATCTCGCGAATTGTCCCGACCTCCCGGCCCTCGAGGGTGAAGACGCGCAGGTTGAGAATGTCGTGTTGATAGTACGAGTCCGGAGGCAGGGGGGGCAGCTCGGCCAGAGGGATCTGCAGCTCACAGTTGCGCAGGGCTTCGGCAGCCGTCAGGGAATCGCAGCCCTGCAACTTCAACAAGACAAGGCCGCTCCTGTAGGGGCGGACCTGCTCGATGCGATAGCGCCGGGGAGGAAAACCGCAATAGACAGCCTCCAGCTGTGCGAAGCGATCGGGCAGGTCGCTCATCGGTAAGACCTTGACCTCGCCGCGCAGCCCGAAGGGGGCAAGCACCCGCCCCACGGTGGCCCATTCAGGATCCTGCTGCATAGAACTGGCAGCCATTGCCCGCTCAGTGTCTCTAGTCGGTAGCATTCCAGGGGAAAGATAGGCTTCGCTCGCTCGATCAGCCTAGACAACCTTCAAAGAGGTATGACGGCCCTCGCGCGTCCCCATCGCGCGCATGAGCGTACGCAACGCCTTGGCAACCCGGCCCTCGCGCCCGATGACCTTGCCGTAGTCCTCGGGAGCCACACGCAGCTCGAGGATTACCGCCTGACGATCGTTGCGTACCTCCCGCACCTGCACCGCCGCCGGATTATCGACCAGCGATTGCGCAATATACTCCACCAAGCGGCGCATCGAAGAGTTTCTTACGGCCATAGCTACTCCGCCTTAGCAGAGGACGCGGAACCGGCTTTCGCCGCAGCCTTCATCTGCTCGAAACGCTCCAGTACTCCGGCCTGCTTGAAGAGCGAGACGACGGCATCCGAGGGCTGCGCACCATGTTGCAACCAGCGCAGCGCCTTCTGCTCATCAATCTGCACCGCCGCCGGCTCACGCAACGGATTGTACCAGCCAATATTTTCAATAATGCGCCCATCGCGCGGCGAAGGCGCATTCGCAACTACAATACGATAGCTCGGTGCCTTCTTTTTGCCCACGCGCATCAAACGAATCTTAACAGCCATACTTTCCTCTTCTCACCTCTCCCCAGCGGGGAAAGTCCTCACAACAATATTTTCTGTTTTTGCTGTCCCTCTGTCTGGCTGGCTAGCTAGCCCAGTTCAGCCCGACGACCCTGTCCTTGCTCGTCAGGAGCCAGCGCCCTCATTCAGGTCTTAGTGGAACCACGCCCACGGCTAGCCCCATCTGGAGCGCCTCCCGCCAGCCCACAGCGCTGCCAGCCGACCCCGTCTCGTGCACTTCTGATTAAAGAGCTGCAGACGCCGACCGCGCGCAGGCCAGACCGAAGCGAGAGAGTAGCAGGAGCAAACGCTGTGCCGTTACGTCGGACGGCGCAGCACAGTAGGTGCCAGGTAAGGTAAAGACATAGGGCATGGCCCCAATGGCGTCATCAGGATAGCACGGGCAGAACATTTTGTCAACAGATGGCAGGGCGGCCTCCAGGACGGTCCTTAGCCGCGAGAGGGCTTATGACCGGGTCCGACTGCCGAGGAAAATCCCCCCTCAGCTGGCCGGCTCTCTGCTATAATGGGGCGCGAATGCAGAGTATGAGGGGGCATAGCTTGTTCATGCGTCGTACCAAGATTGTCTGTACCATCGGACCAGCCAGCAGCAGCGAGGAGCGCCTGGAGCAGCTCATGCTGGCTGGTATGAACGTCGCCCGGCTCAATTTCTCTCATGGAACCCACGAGGAGCACGCGGCTGTGATCGAGCGTATCCGACGCCTCTCGACACGGCTGGGCTGGCCAGTGGCTATCTTGCAGGACCTCCAGGGACCCAAGATTCGTGTTGGCAGTCTACCCGGCGGGCAACCGCTGCGCCTGACGCCCGGCAAGCAGGTCGTTATTGCAACCCGCCAGCCAGCCACGAACGGCGAGGGCGCCCTCCTTGAAGTCTCCGACAGCGAGCTGCCGGTGATTCCGACCACCTATGGGCAGCTTGCCCAGGATGTGAAACCAGGCGACCGTATCCTGCTCGATGACGGCCTGATGGAGCTGCGCGTGCTCGCCAGCGATGGTCTTTCAGCACGCTGTAGCGTGGTTCACGGAGGCCTTCTCAAAGAACACAAAGGCATGAATCTACCAGGTGTGACCGTCAGCGCCCCCGCCTTGAGCGATAAGGACCGCGCCGACCTGCGCTTCGGCGTCCAGCACGGGGTTGACTACGTGGCGCTGAGCTTCGTGCGCCGGCCAGAGGACGTGCTAGAGGCCCGCCGCTTTCTTCAGAGCCTGCAGGCAGAGGTTGCCGCTGCAGCAGGCAAGCGTCAGCCAGCAGGAGAGATTCCTCTGATTGTCAAGCTAGAGAAGCCGGAGGCCGTCGCCCGCCTCGATGAGATTCTGGAGGTGGCCGATGGCCTGATGGTGGCTCGCGGCGATCTTGGGGTCGAGATGTCGCTAGAGAAGGTGCCGCTCATCCAGAAGCGGGTCATCGCCCGCTGCAACGAGCTAGGATTGCCGGTGATTACGGCGACGCAAATGCTGGAGTCGATGGTGACCAATCCTACTCCGACGCGCGCAGAGGTGGCTGATGTCTCTAATGCTCTGCTCGATGGGACCGATGCCGTGATGTTGAGCGCTGAGACGGCCAGCGGCTCCTATCCGGTGGAGGCGGTGGCCATGATGGTGCGCATCATCCAGGAGACTGAGGCCGACGACCGTACCGCCCAGCCTCCGCATTGCCGCCGCCTCTCTCAGGAACATGCCGTCAGTCACGCCGCCCGCGCTCTCTCAGAAGAGGCCAGCGTGCGCGCCATTGTGGTTTTTACTCGCTCGGGCAACTCGGCCCGCCTGATCTCGAAAGACCGCCCTCGCCGTCCGATCCTGGCCTATACTCCTTCGGAGCGCGTCTATCGTCAATTGGCCCTCTGGTGGGGAGTCTGGCCACGCCTCATCGAGATGCACGGAACAACCGAGGAATTGATCGCCACCGTTGAGGAACGCCTCTTGAGCGACCACTTGCTGACCGAGGGCGAGCATGTAGTGATCATGGGAGGCCTGCCCGTGGCCAGCCGCGCGCGCACCAACTTCGTCAAACTGCATCGCATCGGCGAGGGAGGCCTCTCCCGCTGAGACGAGCCGGGTCCAGGTCAAGCCAGGCCCGTCCACTGCAGCCTGCCTTGGCCGAAGCTGCTGAGGAGAGCTTCGGCCAACAGGCCAGGGGGCGGTCGGTTTGACATCCCCGCTCAAGAGGACTATACTGGAAAACATCAGACCAGCGCCATCGGCAGCGGCGGGTAATAGCGATGTTATCCCGCCGCGCCTTATTGCAACGGGGCAAGGCATGGCACGTACCGCCTGGCTGGCTCGGCTTTTGAGTCCTGTTTCAGGAAGAAGAGGTGTGCATGACTATTCAGCAGGAAAAGAACGCGATCCCCGTTCCCCAGGTTGAGCCACGGGCTCCGATCCCTAAGCAGAATCTCCGTATTCCCGGCCCCACCGTGGTGCCGGATGAGATCCTGGCCGAGATGGCCCGCCCGATGATCAACCACCGCGGGCCGGAATTCGCCGCTATTCTGCGCCGTGTCACCGCGCGGCTGCAATACTTTTTCCAGACGCGCTCGCCCGTCTTGACCTATCCCGCCTCTGGAACTGGCGGGCAGGAGAGCGCTATCGTCAATCTGTTCTCTCCAGGTGACCATGTGGTGGCGATTACCATCGGCTCCTTCGGTAATCGCTTCGCGCGCATCGCGGAAACCTATGGGTTGCAGGTCAGCCGTATTGAGTTCCCTTGGGGCGAAGGGGCCGACCCCGATGTGGTAGAGAGCCGCCTGAAAACGCTGCCCCCCTATCGCGGCGTGCTGATCACCCATAATGAGACCTCAACAGGGGTGACCAACGATATCCAGACGCTGGCCTCGCTGATCAGACGCCACAATCCCGAGGCCCTGATTGCCGTCGATGCTGTTAGCTCCCTGGGCTGTGTCCCTCTGGAAATGGATCTGTGGGATCTGGATGTCGTCTTTACAGGCTCTCAGAAGGGCTGGATGTCTCCCCCCGGGGTGATGATGATCGCGGCCAGTGAACGAGCCTGGCAGGCCAATAAGAGCGCCAGGCTGCCGCGCTTCTACTTCGACTGGGCCAGTACGCGCAAGAAGCTGGAGGTCGGTCAGCATCCGACCACACCAGCAGTCTCGGTCTTCTACGCCCTCGATCGCGCCCTGGAGCTAATGCTGGAAGAGGGACGCGAGGCGATCTTCGAACGGCATCGCCGCGCCGGTGAGTACGTGCGCCGCCGCGCCCGCGAGATGGGCCTGGAGCTGTTCGCTAACCCACGCTACGCTTCGAATACCGTCACTGCGGTGCGCCTGCCGGATGGCTTCAATACAAAGGGCTTCATGAAGGCTCTGCGCGAGCAGGATGGCGTTGTGCTCGGCGGCGGCCAGGAGCACCTGGAGGGCAAGATTTTCCGCGTCGGCCACCTGGGCTACTTCCGCGAGGAGGACCTGGCCGAGGCAATGGATAAGGTGGAGCAGCGCCTGCGCTCTTTCGGCTTCACTGGCCGTTGAACGCCGCTGCTGGAAGAGGGGAGCAAGGCTATGGTGATGGCTGAGGATGCACAGCCCGCGCCAACAGAGACTGTGAAGATTTTGATTGCAGATCGCGTGGCTCAGGAAGGCATCGATTTTCTGCGCACTCACCTGCCAGAGGCAACGATCGATGTGCGCACGGGCCTTTCTCCCACTGAGCTGTCTTCGATCATTGGCGATTATACCGCACTCGTCGTGCGCAGCGAGACGCAGGTCACCCGCGAGGTGCTGACCGCCGGGAAGCAGCTGAAGATTGTGGCCCGCGCTGGGGTCGGCGTGGACAATATCGATCTGGAGACAGCCACACGCCTCGGCATCATGGTGGTCAATTCGCCGCTGGGCAACGTGATCGCTGCCGCTGAACATACGATCGCGATGTTGCTGGCTCTCGCGCGCCATATTCCCGCCGCCGACCGCAGCATGAAGGCTGGCAAGTGGGAAAAGAGCCGCTTTCTGGGCAGTGAGGTCCGCAATAAGGTTCTCGGCATCATTGGCCTGGGAAAGGTCGGCAGCGAGGTGGCTAAGCGCGCCCGCGGCCTGGAGATGGAGGTGATCGCTTTCGATCCCTACGTCTCAGCCGAGCAAGCCAGTAAGCTGGGCGTGCAGATGACTACTCTCGATGACCTGCTGCAGCGTTCCGACTTCGTGACGGTCCACACCTCGCTGACAGCCGGCCCCTCGGGGACGCGCGGCCTGCTCGGCGCCCGTGAGCTGAGCCTGATGAAACCCAACGCTCGCCTGATTAACTGCGCACGCGGCGGCATCATCGATGAGGAGGCACTGCTGCAAGCCCTCAAGGAGCAGCGTCTGGCCGGCGCCGCCCTCGACGTCTTCAGTCAGGAGCCGATCCGCGACCACGCCCTGCTTCGGGAGCTGGTGAGCCAGGAGCAGGTGGTGGCTACCCCTCACCTGGGCGCCTCCACCGAGGAGGCTCAGGTCGGCGTGGCTCTCGATGTGGCCGAACAGATCGTGACGGTCCTGCGCGGCGGCTTCCCACGCGCCGCCGTCAATGCCCCGCTCATCCTTCCCGAGACGCTAAAGGTCCTTCAGCCTTATATGACGCTGCTGGAGAAAATGGGGCGCCTCTATACGCAGCTCCAGCCTGGCCCGCTCCACCGCATCGAGCTTTCTTACAGCGGCGAGATCACGGCCTATGATCTGCGTCCTCTCCAGGCCGCGCTCATTAAAGGGCTGCTTGAACCTATCTCGGATGTCCACGTCAATATGATCAACGCTCCTCTGCTGGCCAAACAGCGGGGCCTGGAGATCACAGAACAAAAGTCGCCAACCTCGAGCGAGTTCGCTAACCTCGTGACCCTGCGCGTGCTGGATGTGAATGGCCGCGCCTCTTTTGCCGGGCAGGGTGAAGCTGAGGCCGAGCGCGTCGAGCTGCTCAGCGGCACGGTCATGCACGGGGAACCGCGTATTGTGCGGGTAGGTCGCTACTGGACAGAGTTTGTGCCCGAGGGCTACATTCTCTTCTGCCACAATCCCGATCAACCCGGCATGATTGGGCGCGTGGGAACCATCCTTGGTAAGGCCGGCGTCAATATCCGCCATATGGATGTTGGACCGATCGAACGCGCTCCGCGACCGCGTCGGCCCGGCGCCAAACCCGATATTGCCCTGATGATTATCTCTGTCGATGACCCGATTCCCGATTGGGCGCTGGCGGAGATCCGGGCCGCGGGCGATATTTTCGGCCTGACGGTGGTCAACCTCTAAGGCTCCTCTCCAACGAGGACCGCGCTCGCTTTGGGCATTCGGGCATTCGAGCAGCCTGGGCCAGAACCAGGCCCAGGCTCGCAGTGGCAACGGCCTCGCGCTTGCAACTGCCGCCCTGCCATGGGGCAGTCCCCTCCGGCTCCGACCAGGCCGCAGCCCTGGAAGGGACTGCCTTGCCTTCTCCGCCAGCATCGGCTGCGCTTTCGGTCCCTTATTGGACCTTGAGTAGCTGGCGTTCTTCCTCTTCTTCTCTTTGCGAGCTTTCCTGCAAGAAACGCCTCTTGAGCCGGCTTTGCAGGAGACGACTAATGCCAAATGAGCAGACCATCAGAGCCAGCAGAATCAGACAGGCTGGCAGCGTGTACTGCTGGATCAGCCCTACACCCCACCGCCAATGCTTCCCCAGGACCATACCGATCCGAATGATGGCTACGCACCAGAGCAAGGAGCCCAGGAACATGGCCGGCAGGAAGCGTTGATAGGACAGACGTGACATGCCCCCCAGAAAACAGGCAAAAGGACGAACGTAAGGGGTGATGCGCGAGAGGAAGATCATCCAGGCCCCGGCATGCTGAAACCACCCCTCAGCAACACTCGCCTTGCTCTCGTCAATACGCAGCAACTTCATCAGGCGAACCAGGGCCGGACGCCCTCCCCGTTCTCCAATCCAGTAGGCCAGGCAAGCCCCGGCACAGCTTCCAAGCAAGGCCGCTCCTGCCAACGGCCAGAAGTGCAGATGGCCAAGTGTTACCAGCGCCCCCGTGAGCAGCAGCAGGGTACTGTTAATTACTGGAATTCCACAGCTTTCCAGGAAAAGAAAAAGGGCAACTATACCATAAATAGCTATTGGATGAGCTTTAAAAAGAATATGGTCTATCAAGAACTGGATCAGTGTTTCTAGCATGTCGTTCCTTTCTGCTCAGACCAAACCATGCCAGTCAGCCAGTCAGTCGGATGGTCACTGCTCCCCACCGAGGCGATGACTTCCCGCCTTGCACTTCTGCTCTTGCTGAAGAGTATACAACAGAAGCAGCTCTTGCTAATCGATGGCGAAACAGTCACCCACGTGTTCCAAATCAGATCGTTATGTGCCCTGCTTACTTCATCCATAAGACGAGTGGGTGATCGCCAGGGTTGCAACTGCCAGCCCGAGCTGGCCTGAAGCGGTCATCCAGATTGGGCTGCAACAAAGTTGGCCTGGCAACGTATCATCTAAGCGAATGGCCTTCTTTGGCGCGAGACGAGAGCGAGCGCGAGCAGGTCGACCGGTCAGAGTCTGTCCTCGCCCCCGCTCGTCAGCCTCTCGCCTTTTCGCCAGAGTGGTCTTCGCCAAGGGGAAACAGCAGCGAACGTCAGGTCAGAGCGTCTGAGCAAGTCGGCGGGGGAGCCGCCTTTCTGTCCCGTCATCTCTTCGTTCTTTCTTTTTTGACCTCTGGCGGGACCGTTCGCCGCCTTAGCGAGCCATTCCAGTGCAGGCCCAATCAACCGAGCCGAGTATCCTTGCTCTAGCAACTTCCGCTCTCAAGAGGAAAGGAGTTTATCGATACATGACCGCCGTCACCCCGGCCTCTAAAGGTCAGCGCCTACGGCGGCCTACGCGCGCCGAGGCCCGCTTTGCTCTGGCAGTCTTGTTAGTCATTAACATGCTCAATTATGCGGATCGCTACATCCTGCCGGCCATTCTTCCACACGTCCAGCACGACCTGCAGATCAGCGACTTCGAGGCCGGTCTGCTGAATTCAGCCTTCTTGCTGGTCTATGGATTGACAACCCTGCCGTTGGGGATCTGGGCCGACCGTACCCTGCGCAAGAACATTGTCAGCCTCTGCGTTGGTCTCTGGAGTCTGGCTACGGCCATTACTGGGCTGACCCGCAACTTTGTCCAGCTCTTCATAACGCGCTCGGTTCTCGGCATCGGTGAGGCCGGCTATGCGCCCGCGTCGCTCTCGCTGCTGGGCGACTATTTCCCCCGTGCCCAACGTGGGCGCGTGCTGTCCTATTGGGCGGCGGCAACCCTGATTGGTTCGGCCCTGGGCTTTGTCATCGGCGGTTTGATCGCCGATACGCTTGGCTGGCGTTGGGCTTTCTATGTAGTTGGACTGCCGGGACTAGTGGCAGCTTTTCTGGCCTGGCGCCTGTATGAACCAGCGCGAGGCTCCTTCGAGGAGGATGAGGCTCAGGAGGAGGGCCAGGCCGCCGCCTCGACGCTGATGGCCGAGGGCCATGCCAGCCTGAGCGGCGATTTTTGGCGCCAGGCTCGAGCTATCCTGCGCATTCCTACCTACTGGGTCCTGCTCGGGGCCCTCATCTGTAGCTTCTTCACCATTGGCGGTACCTCGGCCTGGTTGCCAACATACCTGTTTCTGGACTTTCACCTGACGTTGAGTCAGGCCGGCCTGCTGGCGGGTGCCCTCCTGGTTGGGAGCGGACTCATCGGTACGGTCCTTGGCGGCCTACTGGCCGATCGCGCTCAGCGCCGTTTCGCCCAGGGCCGTTTACTGGTGGCAACGCTTGGCTTTCTGATCGGGGCCCCACTGGCCCTGCTGGCTCTCCTCTTCCATCAGCTAGCGCTCTTCGTAGTGACCCTTTTCGTGGCCGGTGTGGCCCTCAATTTCTGTACCGGCCCTTTGAACGCGGTGATCCAGGATGTGGTGCTGCCGGAGGTGCGGGCTACGGCGCTGGGCCTCGCTCTGCTGCTTGCTCATCTGCTCGGCGATGCCTCGGCTCCCGCAGTGATCGGTCTGCTGAAGGAGCAAAGTTCCCTCCACCTGGCTTTGCTGAGCACTGCTCCTAGCGCTTTGCTGCTGGCTGGCCTGGTCTGTCTGGTGGGCCTGCGCACGGTGGCGGGCGATATGCGGCGGATGCAGCGAAGCCTGGAAGAGCGCCGTCAGCCAACGACGGCGAGCGAGCACGTAGCCAGGTGAGGAACAGGCCCATCAGCTCCATCCAGGCGGGGGAATGGCCCCCTCCGGCGGCAAGCAAGGCCGATGAAGACTGGGGCTGCCCGCCGGAGAGCACAACAAAGAAAGAACGCCCTGCATGTGCAGGGCGTTCTGGCTTGTACTGGAGCGGGCTACGGGATTTGAACCCGTGATCTCAACTTTGGGAAAGTTGCATGTTACCGCTACACCAAGCCCGCGTTTCACTCTTGACGGCATTTATTATAGCCCCCTCTGCCACAAATGTCAAGAGGGGAGAGAGGGAATCTGCTGGCACTGCTTCCAGATCGCTGGAAGCCAGCGACCCGCTTTGTGATATCATGTCAACGAGCGGTCTCTTCGGGATTGGGCAGAAGCATCGCGATCGATCCCGATTCGATTGGGGGTCCAGGGTAGGGCAACGAGAGACGAGGCAGAAGGTAGCCAGCAAGCAGGAGAAGAGCGGGACCAAGAGAGCGCTGAGCGGGCGGCCAGGCAGAAGGAAGGTTCCTTCGGCCAAACGCCCGAGAGGAGGCAGTCATGGGCTTGCTTTCACGTCTGGCCTTGCTGTTGCGCATCCGCAGTAAGGCGGCCCTTGAGCGAGCGGAGGATCCGGCACAGGTGCTGGATTATTCTTATCAGAAACAAGTAGAGCAGCTTCAGCAGCTCCGGCGCGCCGTTGCCGATGTGGCAACCAGCGAGCGACGCCTGGAACTGCAACAGGGGGAGCTGCTGCGCCGGGCCGAGCGCTACGAGCAACAGGCTTTCTCTGCCCTGCGCGCCAATCGTGAAGACCTGGCACGCCTGGCTCTACAGCGTCGCGAGCTGCTGCTTGCCCAGCTCAACAGCTATGAGCAACAGCTTGGACAGGTACGCGCTCAAAAGGAGCAGCTGATTGAGCTGGAGCAGCAGCTGCGCTTGCGCGTTGAGAGCTTCCGCACGCAGAAGGAGGTCTTGAAGGCCCGTTACAGTGCCGCTCAGGCTCAGGCCCGCATCGAGGAGACGCTCGCCGGGCTGAACGCAGAGATGCTGGAAATGCGGCTTGCCCTCGAGCGCGCGCACGAGAAGATCCTAACGGCGGAGGCCCGCGCCAGCGCCCTCCATTCCTTGTTCGAACAGGGCGCGCTCGATAGTCCGCTCTCTCCTCCTCTGCTGCCCGCTGGCAGCGACCCCTTTGATCAGGAGCTGGCTCTGCTCGATCAGGACCGGCAAATCGAGCGACAGCTCCAACGACTCAAACAGCGGCTTCTGTCAGACAGGCCCACTTCAGAGGGGCAAGGCCATCTTCCCCCAGCAGAAGCGTAAACGCCTGGCGCCAAGGTCTGGCTCGGATGTCTGTCTGCCAGCATCTGGCCAAGCCAGTCCCTTGCCTGGAAACAAGCAGATGGAGCCGGTAACCCTCTGGCTTGAATTGGGAACCTGGCCTGCCTCCTCGGCCCAGCAGGCCCCTTCCTGGCAGGCGGCGGCTGACAGTCCTCCTCCCACGAGGCCCAGTCAAGACGAGAAGTAGCCTGGGCCGAGATCTAGCTGCTCTTCTTCTCCCTGGCCTTACGCGCTTTGTAGTAGGAGCGCGGTTTGGGACGGCGCGTCGTATCTTCGTATGCCGGTGGGGCGGCCTCCTCGCGCGCCATCAGCTCAACCTCGGAGTGATCTCCCATTAGCTCTTGCAGGTCATTATAGATGTCGTAGTTATCGATCACAGCTGGCATACGCAGCATGTGCTTTAACACTTGCATCTGAGAGATCTGGGTCCGGTCATATTTGGTGGCTTCAGCACGTTTGAGCAGCGTCTCTACCAGGGCAATACTGTCTTCATGGGCTCCGATGCTGTTCAGGCGCTCATGAATGACTTGCAATTGTTCGTATAAGTTCATGACGGCCTACTCTCTTTCTAGGGTAGCGGCTACCGCTTGCCGTTCATCAACCTCTATTATATGTTACTTGAACGGGTTGAGGAGTGACTCATCTTTCCCAGAGCAGCGGCCAGCCAACGGCTCGCCCTCCGGAAGCGGAAACCGGGGCTGATCGCAGAAGAGCCGCTTCACTGACAGATTGGTAGGCCGGGATGCGGGATGACAAGCAGGGAAACCACCCATGAGCTGGACCGGCCTGGGACTGGAGGTTCCTTCTTTGCGAGGAGAGAAGGGAGTGGGCGATGGGCGCTCTTCCCTGAGCGCCTTGAGCGGCGCGACGGCGGGCCGCTCCGGACAGACAAGGCGGCGAGAGCCAGCGGGCGAGGACATTTTCACGAGGACTGCCTCCACCTACCGCCGCACCTGCTTCGCCATACCATACTGGTTCGGTCGCCCGGACAATCCACCCGCCCAACCATTCCCGGCGTCGGGGGCCTCCGGCTTTAGCCGTGGGGAGGGGAGGCCGAAGTCATCCCATCCGATACGCATCTTCGTCAAATTTAAGCAAAAGCTTCAAGTATTCTTGATACATTTAGAACCCGTTGAGCCTGCTAATCGGCCAATGGCGGATAGCAAGGCGTCCAACGCGCGTACCCGCCTCCTTCCCTCGCGGGATATGAGCCTGCACAAGGTTCCCCGCTCGGAATTTCATGCACGACGTTGCGGCAACCACGGGCCGAACGGGAAACCCGTCCTGGTCCGTCCCGCTCCGGCGTCGTGTCCCAGGCCCCTTCGCCCCAATCCGCCTCTGCGGGTCAAGCTGCACACCCTCTCCCAATTCGCCCGCACAAACCGCGTCGATCCAGTGTTTCTTCGCGTAGCTCTGTTCGCTCCGATTGCCTTGCGCTCGGCCTCCCGATCGCAACTCGACCGGCAGGCCGAGCCGCATCGATCGCTCGACGGTCACCCACCGGACCGTGTTCACCGCCGCTTCTCGCCGAGGAGGCCTGAGAGGCCTGCATGGCTCAGAGAAAGGGGGCTTGCGGAGGCGATCAATCGGCCGCTTCGAACCTTCCAATCCTCCAGCCATTCTGTCGGCATCCGCTTCCCCTTGGCCTCGTTGCCCGTCCAGCAGACAACCGCCAGGGTGTTCCCTCGGTGGGTACCACCTCGCGAGCTGGGGTGGGGATCACCTGGTCAATGTTGAGCACTGCGTCTCCCGAAGCTCCTCCCTGGCAGGCGCACTGGTGGCCGATTGAATCGCCCGCCACAGGGCCTGGAGCTGGCTCGGGCACCCCAGGGGTGTGATGACCAGCAGACCGGAGTTCCACAAGGCAACCAGCCTGCGAACCTGGGCTGGTCACCCTCGGGCCTGTTCACCACAAGCCCCCGGCCGAAGCCGGGGGTGGTTGACTATCCCTATAGACCACCCCACTGTACTAGCGTACCACGACCCCACGCTGATGATGGTGATTGCGACGCGCACGCCAGGCGCGCCGTGGAGGATCAACCAGCCAGCTCCAGGCACACTGCGCGACGTAGACCCCCAGGGGCAGACGGGGCGTCGGCACCTCCTGGCCACCGGGTGTGGCCTGGCGCTGGAGAATGGCCTGGCGCAGCTCCTGGGCGCTTTGTCCGGGGAAGAGGGTATAGGCGACACCGATATGCTGCCAGAAATGGGCATCGCTTCCACCCACTTCGGCAAGCTGCCACTCCTGGTTAGCCAGGCGCACCATGTGGCGCTGCGAGGCATTGGCAGGCGAGGGATTGTACATCTCGAGGGCATCGATGCAGTAGCCCTTGTTGAGCAAGCCTTCAATTCTGGCCCGGCTTAGACTTGGCACCAGGCGCCCAAAGGGATGAGGCACAATGACCAGTCCTCCCTGAGCTTTGATCTCGTCGATAGCCTCCTCCACCGGTCGCTGGGCGCGAGGGGCCTTCTCGACAAAGAGGCCCAGGAGATGGCCATCGCGCGTGGTGACCTCGACTCCGATCACCAGCTCGAGCGGTGCCGCTTCCTCGCGGCCATCACCATCTGGGCCCAGGGCCTGCTCCCTGGCAAGCAGCTCGGCCACACGCCAGGCCCCCTCAAGATGGTCGTGATCAGTGATGGCGATGAGGCGCAGACCGCGGCGTCGCGCCTCCTTGATGACCTGAGCCGGGCTGGCCCAGCCGTCGCCGAGGTTAGTATGCATGTGAATATCTGCACGACTGTATCCAGCCGCAGTCATCAAAGCTATGGTGCTGGCTGAGCTCGTCTTGTGATCATTGGCTGTCGCAAATGAGAGATCCTTCGTCACCTACAACTCACTCCTTGTGATGCTGTTCCTCAGAATAGAGCGGCAGCGCGATGTAGAAGGTCGAGCCTTCGCCAGGAATACCTTCGCTCTCCATCCAGATCGAGCCACCCATCGCCTCGGTGAGCTGGCGACAGAGATATAGCCCTAACCCTGCACCGCGCTGCATGCTGTTGAGAGCGTTGGGTAGGCGCATAAACCTGGTAAAGAGGCGCGCCTGATCTGCTCGCGAGATCCCTGGTCCCCAATCTCGCACCGCAATCAGGGCGAAGCCATCCGAGGGCGGCCTGGCCGGGCGGTGCTGGCTCGCCAATGAGGGGAGACTGCAGAGTTCTTCCCAGCTGAGACGTCGCGCACTGATGGCAACGGGCGATCCCGCTGGAGTGTATTTGAGGGCGTTGCCCACAATGTTGAGGAGGATCTGACGCAGCCGCAGATCGTCAGCCCACACCTGCAGGTCCTCGGGAACCTCGATGTGCATGCTGCGCTCCTCACGCACCAGGATCGGTTCCAGAATCTCCAGGATAAGCATGACGGGGCGAATAACTTGCACCGGCTCCATCTTGAGCATGACTCGATCCTGGTCGATGCGACTGGCGTCCATTACGTTGCCAAGCAGCAGGACTAGCTCTTCGCAGGCCCGGCGCGCGTTGCTGATGAAGCGCGCCTTGGCCTCTTCGTCGAGGGATTCCCCAAAATCTCCAAGCAGTTCCAGATATCCCTGAATAGCTGTGAGCGGCGTGCGCAGCTCATGTGAGGCGGTCATGAGGAAATGATTCTTGAGACGCTCTGATTCCTGCGCTTGCTTGAGAGCTTCGCGCAGTTCCGTATAGAGCTGCGCATTGTTCATGGCGATGGCGGCCTGGATACCAATTTCTTTCAAAAGCTCCAGGTGCCGCTGCGTGTAGGCATGCGGGCGATAGGACTGGACAGAGAGCAGCCCCAAGACTTTTTCTCCGTAGCGCAGCGGCACAAAGAGGATCGATTCCGCCGCCCGGTTACTACCGAGGAGATTCGCTCCCTGATCGCCGGCTGCCAGACCGGCAAATTCAAGGAACTCGCGGCTTGTCGTTAAGAGAAGCCCTACAGGCTCGTGGAAGAGGATATCGTGTGTCTGCGGCAAAATGAGGCCGAACTCGACCGCTGGATACTTGACCCCATCATCGATAAGGAACTCCATTACCAGCTTCTCGCCCTCTGCGTCGCAGACATAGCGGGCAATATAAAAGGCATCGACGGGCATCATGGGCGCGACCTGCTCATAGATGGTCTGGTAGATGCTCTGCAAGTCCCCAGGATCCTCGGGAGCCGAGAGCGCTCTACCGATCTTGACCAGAGCTGCCCGCTCTTCGCTGTGTCGCTTCAGCTCCTCGTAGAGCCGTGTGCCCTCGATAACAATCGCTGCCTGGTTGGCAAATAATTCGAACAGTTCCAGAATCTCCAGCGTTGGGCGCAGGCCGCTGAGGGGTGAGTCTGGGGTGAGAAAGCCGAGCAGAGAGTTATCGGCGCCGCGCAGGGGCACGATCAGCAGGTCTTCAACGTGCCATTCGGGGCCGAGGTCCGGCTCGCTCAGGGGTGTGGAGTCCAGAGGCACCGGCTCAACCTGGTCATCGACGATGATGAAGAAGCTGGCCAGGGTGGCATCCCGCCAAATGGGGTCGCCTTTGGGGATAAAGTAGGAGTTGCCGATGCGATAGCGCTCACAGGTCAGCTTGTTGACCGCCTCCTCGGGTAGGGGATGCTCGATCAGGTAACGATGCTGCTCCGGCGAGAGGCCCGCCGAGGCTCTCGCTTCAAAAAAACCAGCCCCGTTGTTGAGGTAGAGCGCTGAATAGCGAAAACGCAGCGCCTTACAGGCAGCTTCCGATACGCGCTGGAGCAGCGTATCGGTATCCATTCCCAGGCGTAATGAGGCACCGATATCAATAATGTGGCGGAGCAGCTCCCGCTGTTGCTGCTCTAAGTTACTCTCCTGCTGCCTGGCTGAGCGTTGTTTCACACGATGCATTCCCCTCTTCATACCTGAAGACGAGACGAAACCCGCGAGTCAAGCTCATTATAGCACAGTCTTAGCTCTCTCCGACAGGTAGGCTCTTCGTTCCAGGTCAGAGGCCGCTTGCTGCCATCGCTGCTTTCGGCAACGGCTTCTGTGGCTGTCCGGCGCGCAGGGCGGACCGGCTTGCCTTTCTCTGGCGGAGGCGCTATGATAGGCGAGCAAGGTCGGTCCGTCCTTGACGCCCATGGGGTTGAAGGACCGGCCTCGTGATGCCTGGCTGGTGCCGGAGCCGGTGTGAGTCGAGCAGAGACAGAGACGCGCATATGCAGATTGCCAGTCCCGCTAATCCTCGCATTAAAGCGATTCGGGCCTTGCGCCAGCGCCACGAGCGCGAGCGCAGCGGCTGTTTCTTCATCGAGGGCATTCGCCTGGTAGCTGAGGCGCTTCAGACGGGGGCCCCTGTCGAAACGCTGGTGGTGGCTCCCTCCCTGCTACGCAGCGACTTCGCGCGCGCTCTGGTGGTGCAAGCCCAGACCAGCGGCATACCCTTGCTGGAGGTCAGCGAGGCTGTCTTCAGCAGCCTTTCGCAGAAGGAGGGTCCCCAGGGTCTGGCTGCCGTGGTGCGCCAGCGCTGGCTGCGGCTGGAGGAGCTGCGCCTGGGACCCGGCGACTATTGGGTGGCCCTGCACGCCGCCCAGGACCCTGGCAATATTGGAACGATTTTGCGCACTGCCGATGCGGCTGGCGCGCGGGGAGTGATGCTCCTTGATCATTGCGCCGATCCACATGATCCCCAGGCCGTGCGCGCCAGCATGGGCGCTCTCTTCTCTCAGGGCCTTGTGCGCGCTAGCTTTGCGGCTTTCTGTCGCTGGAAGGCAGAGACCGGCTGCCCTGTCATTGGTACCTCTGGACAGGCCACCACTGACTACCGCAGCCTGCGCTACCCGCTCCCCTTCGTCCTGCTCATGGGCAGCGAGCGCGAAGGTCTCTCTCCCGCTCAGCAGGCTAGCTGCGAGCAGGTCGTCAGCATTGCCATGACGGGCCGCAGCGACTCGCTCAACCTGGCGGTCGCCACAGCCCTGGTGCTTTACGAGGTCTTCTATCAGCAGCGTTCCCTCTAGCTAGCCAGGTATACCGTACAGCGTCAGCCCTTGAGGGCCTCCTGCCTCTCGCTTACAGGCTGGGCCGCCTCGGTGGCTGGCTCAATACTGACGAGGGTGCTGTGAAAGGTGCTGCCGCCGTTGAAGTCGGCCAGCCGATCGGAGGTCAACCAGTTAATGTTGCGTCCATCGGGACTGAAGCGTGGCCACCAGACTGAGCTGGCAGCCAGTACTCCGGGCCGCACCTCATCGCTCACTTCGGCAAAGACCAGGCAGCTTCCTCGCTCGTTCCAGAGGCGCACCAGTTGACCATCCCGAATGCCGCGCGCCCGGGCCTCATCGGGATGCAGGCGCACGCTGGGCCGGCCCTCTTTACGCCGTAAGGTAGTCACATTGCCAAAGCTAGAGCTGATGAAGTGATGTGCGCCCGGCGAGACCAGCACCAGGCGTCCGCTCTGCCCGCTGGCGTGCTCGGTAAATGGCGATTCGGCATCGGGGACCCAGTCGGGCAGGGGATCGTAGCCCAGTTCTGCCGCTTGCTGCGAGTAAAACTCTACTTTGCCGGAGGGGGTGCCAAAGCGTCCATCGGCAAAGGGGACGCGCTGCTCTTCCGGAATGGAGAGTGCCACCCACCCTTCGCGCTGGAGCCGCTCCAGGGTGACATCCGCCAGAAGTGGCGAGCGCGCCGCTGTGGCCTGCAGCACGCCCCGAATAACGGCTTCCGCATCTTCGTGCAGCCAGGGTTCTTCGAAGCCCATCGCCCGGGCCAGCCCGCGCATAACATCCCAGTTGCTGCGGGCCTCCCCTAACGGGGCAATAGCCTGGGCATTGTACTGCAGAGCCAGATGCCCATAGGCTTTGTGAAGATCGGTCTGCTCAAGCTGGCTGGTAGCAGGGAGGAGGATGTCTGCGTAGCGGGCCGTGTCGGTCTCGAAGAGGTCGTGCACCACGACAAAGAGATCGTCCCGCTTGAGTCCTTCGACAATCCTGGCAGCGTTGGGAGCAGAGGCCACCGGGTTGGCATTATAGACATAGAGGGCGTAGATCGGCGGATCTGCTTCCCCGGTGAGTAAGGCTCCGAGCCGGTTCATGTTGAGAGTGCGCGGCGCCGGCGGACAGGCCGGATCATGCTCGTGTTTGACGGCTTCTGCATCCCAGTGAAGCCAATCGCTGGTGCTGTACATTACTCCTCCACCTGCCAGCCCATATTGCCCGGTCAGGGCCGGCAGACAGAGCAGCGTTCGGACAGTCTGCCCACCATTGGTGTGGCGATTGATGCCATCGGTGACACGTAGCATGGCGGGCGCGGTGGTGGCATAGGTCACTGCCAGCTCGGTGATTGTTTCGACCGGCAGGCCAGTAATCTCCGCGGCTCGCTCGGGCGGATAGCGCATGATGCGCTCGCGCAGCCCGTCCCAACCAACGGTATGGGCCTCGATCCAGGCCTGGTTATGCAGGCCCCGAGTGACAATGACGTGCATCATGGCCAGAGCCAGGGCGGCATCAGTGCCAGGATAAGGCTGGATATGCAGGTCGGCAGAGCGGGCGGTCAGAGTACGCACGGGATCAACGACGATGACGCGCGCTCCCTGGCGCTGAGCCTGGCGCACAAACGGCATGATATGCGGGGCTGTGCTGGCCGGATTGCTGCCCCAGATCAAGATTAGCCGGCTCTGCAGCAGCATCTCCGGCGAGGGGGCCAGACGCCAGCCGATGGTGAGACGCACGGCTTCCTCGGCTGCATAGCCACAGATGGCGCGCTTCAGCCGTGAGGCCCCGAGGCGATTCCAAAAGCGCGAGTCAGCCACGGCTCCATTGACTAATCCCAGTGTGCCCGCATAGCTGTAAGGTAAGATACACTCTGCCCCATGCTCAGCGATAATCTGCCGCCAGCGCTCGCTGATCTCGGCCAGCGCCTCCTCCCAACTGATGCGCCTGAAGGAGCCACTGCCCTTGGGCCCCTGGCGACGCTGCGGATAGAGCAGGCGCTCAGGATGATAGACACGTTCCAGATAGCGGTTCACCTTGGCGCAGAGCCAGCCGCGGGTAATCGGATGGTCAGCCCGTCCGCGTACGCTCAGCGCCCTACCCTGCTCGTCGACGACGGTCTCTAGAGCACAGCCGTCGGGGCAGTCGTGAGGACAGGCGCCGTAGACGACACGCTGAGAGGCCAGTGTTGGCTGTCTGCTTTCATCAGAAGTTGCTCTCACCATGCGGAACAAGCTCCTCTACCAGTGAAGGGGATGCCGGCCTGGCTCGCGGTCGAGACCTTGACCAGCTTACTTACTCTTTCTGGATGCGAAAAACCAGCTCTCCGGGAAAGGAGAAGCGTTCGAGCCGCCAGCCGCAATCAGCGACCAGAGTTCGAAAGCGCGCTTCATGGTGGGCCGCCATGCCTCGCTTTCCACCACCCAGGCTCTGCCCGGGGAAGGAGACCAGCAAGTAGCGCGCCCGAATAGCCCGCAGGAGCCGCAGGCCGGCCTCCGGCTCAATATGTTCCAGGCAAGGCAGGACCTTCAAGACAAAGGCCAGATCGACCGTCAGGTCCGGTGGGGCCTGGACAATATCGCAGACCGTGACCTCGCCAGGCACCCCCAGCACTTCCAGAACAGCCTGCAGAAAGGATGCCAGGTCCTCATAGATATCGCAGGCATAATAGTAGCAGGCCGTCTCGCCCGCGCGGAAAAACGGCATCCAGGGCAGGGCCAAAGGATGAAAACCACAGGCCAGATCAAGCACTCGCCTGATAGGAGGGAGATCGGCCAGTAAGGGCTGGTAAAAGGTAGTCAGCAGATCGAGCCGCTCGCGGGTCGAGGCATGCCAGGACATCACACGCCGGCAGACAGCCCGTAACTGTTCCTCATCGCCGCTTGCACGCGCCTGGCGAAGCTCCGCCAGCCAGCGTGCATACGGGGCAGCTCCCGTCAGATACATTCCGGCAATCTGGTGCAGCCGGCGCTTCGTTGCCTTGACCGCCTCCTCCAGGTTAGAGTGCAGGACCAGCTCACGGGCGCCTAGATAGGCGATCGTTCCAGCGTAGAGCGAGCGATACTTGCGGCTCATCCGCACCGTCTCAACCAGTTGCCTGAGCCGCTCGCTGCTCGTGCTGTTCTGCCACTCGCTCACCATGCAACAGTTTTCTCAGGCGCTGCATCAGCTGCATCATAAAGCGCAGGTTATGGATAGTCGCCAGGCGCAGAAAGAGGACATCATTGACCTTGAAGAGATGATGCAGATAGGCCAGACTATAGCGCGAGCAGCAGAGACAATCACAGAAAGCAGAGACCGGCCGCCGCTCGCGGCGTAGGCGTTCATCGCTGAGATAGACATAGGTAAACCACGACCCATCGGGATCGAGACGACTGGTGAAGGGATCCTCTGTAAAGCAATACAGGCGCGCATGGCGAGCATCCCGCGTCGGCATGGCACTGTCGAAGAGATTGTACCCCATAAGGGCGCAAGCCACCACATTCAGAGGGTGACCGATCCCCAGGCCGTGCAAAGGAAAGCGCGCCGGGATCAGCTCGCGCGTCCAGGCCACGATCTCGCTCAATAACTGGCCCTCGCTATCCAGTGGCCAGCCACCGAAGCCAAAGCCGTCGAAGCCGATCTCTAACAGCGCCTCCGCACAGGCGCGGCGCAGGGCAAAATCGCCCCCGCCCTGGACAACGGCAAAGAGCAGAGGGCGCTCTGCGGGCGACAGCCTCTTCTGTTCCACCAGGCGCAGAAACTCAGCCTTGCCACGCCGCGCCCAGGCAATCGTCCGCTCGACCGACTCGCGCTGCCGCGCCGGCGGCTCATCAACGTGCGTGCAATCGTCCAGGCAGACGACCACATCGCTACCATAGCTGCTTACCTGTAGCTGGATGCTCTTCTCGGGCGTGAGGAGGAAACGCCGCGTCGCCCCCTCTGGCTGAAAGGCCAGTCCCTTCTCGGTCAGATGACCGTAGCGGGCATTCTGACGGATCAGCGAATAGGCTTGAAAGCCGCCCGAGTCGGTCACAATCGGACGCCGCCACCCGCTCAGGGTATGTAGCCCACCAAGGGCCGCTACCGCCGAGGAACCAGGGCGCTGCATCAGATGAAAGGTATTCATCACCAGCGCCTGAACCCCACACTGTTCCAGATCGAGACTGTCAACGGCCCGCACAACGCCATGTGTTGCATCGGGCAAAAAAGCGGGCAGGGAAACCATCCCATGCGGGAGCGCCAGCGCTAGACGCTCATCCAGCTCATCCACACTCATCGTCACAATACCGCCCTCAACTTGCTTGCGGCTGCGCCACTCGTCTTCTTCAATGCCTGTACGATACCATAGGCTGCGGACACGGGTCAAGCCAGGCCGGCCCCGAAACCAGGCTCCTGCTGACCACCGAGGCCATCGGAGGTGAGCCAGTCCAGGACCACATCGGACATGTGGGCCACACTATCCTGGCGCTGTGAACAGCGCGGCAACGAATGTAAAATCAATTGCCCATACTCCTTGGAGATCAGGCGTCGATCAAAGATGATGACGCTGTTGCGTTTGCTACCGCTCCAGGCCAGGCGATTGAGGGTTCGACGCAGCCGAAGGGCGGCCACCGGCACGGTCATCTGATGCAGCTGATCCGCATACTGCTCGGCGCGCGCGGCTAACGGAGGATCGTTAAGGGCCGGCATGGGGAGCCGAGGGATAAACAGGCAGGCCGGCAGCGTTGGTAGCTCTTCGACTCCTTCCCAGAAACCGCCGGCGCCAAAGAGCATGACCCGTGGCTGCTCGGCGAAGATCTGCCAGAGCTGGCGCGGCGAGCCGTCGATGCCCTGGCCCAGCAGCAGGATATCGCGTGCCTCCAGGGCCGACTTGATGAAGGCATATGAGCTGCGCAGGGCGGCGTGAGAGGTGAACAAGACAAGGATCTGCCCCTCCAGAGCCTCAGCCATCTGCAAAATGGCCTCATCGAGGCGCCGTTGATACTGAGGCATATTTGGCTCTGGAACATCGTTGGGAATATAGAGCAGGGTTTGAGCACAATGATCGCCCTCCAACGAATAGGCTGGGCAGTGTTCCATCTCCAGCGCCAGCCGGCCCCGGGCAAACGAGAAATCGCCGGCCACCGCCAGGGCCACTCCTGCCAGAATGGTCGCCCGCTGGGGATGAAACAGCAGGCGTTTCAGCATGGGAGCAACCTGGATTGGCTGACCGTAGAGGGCGGGGGCATGCTCTAATGGTTGCTCTACAGCAGGAGTCGCTGCAGCGCTCTCCAGGCCGCGAGGCTGCGAATGCCAGGGAGCAGGAGGAACGCGCAGCCAGTAGACCATCTCACCCTCTGCCAGAGTAAAAGCCCGATCTCCCTGTTCCTTGAGAGTGCGCAGACGCTGGGCACTGATGGCAAACTCGGCCGCCAGCGCATCGGTCAACGGTCCGCTTCCGGCCCGCTCCTGGCGCGTCCGCCCGCGATTGCCGGCCAAGAGGAGGCGCTCAGCCTCCTGGGTCAGCTCGATCACGGCCTGCAAGCGCTGTGAAAGTTGACGCCAGGCATGGGCGGTCTCGTCCCAGCTTTCCAGGTTCAGCAGGGAGCGTTGGAGACGCAGGGCCTGATCCAGGCGCTCCGCAAAACGCGGATTCTGGCCTTGATTGCGGGCCGTTTGAGAGCGCCCACGCTCATGGCGAGCCCCCTGGCTGGCAGCGGAGGTGTGCAATGCCTCATCCACGAGATGCGTCAGCGCCGTGAAAAACTGATTGGCTGCCCCACAGGTCTGACGGAGGACCTGGAACCAGGAGAGCAGGCGTGTGTCCAGCTCTGCCCGCGTAACGGTCTCGGCAGCCCCAAAATCGGAGGAAGCGCTAATGGAGAGAGCCGGCTCTTCTCGCAAGGCAGGAGCCGCCAGGGCCAGCAGCCCCTGATAGCGCCCATTGGGCAGCTCGACCCCCAGCGTTTGCAGGAGGGTCAACAGGCGGCTATGGCTCAGCTCGACGCCGCTGCGGCGGGCCCACTCCTCTTCGAGAAGATCGGCGTCTAGAATGAGGCGATAGGGGATTTCCCGTAAGAGAGAATGGGGAGAGGAGAGATCATCGAGTAGCCCCGCAAGGGTTGTCACTACAATCTGGGCCGCCCGTACGCGCTCCTCGGCCCGCTGATAGAAACAGTAGCCCTTACGACGATAAGCGCAGCGCTCATAGATGCAGCCCAGGCGCTCATCGCTGGCCACCAGGCGCTCCCCCCCCGAGCAAATGCGCTCCCAGGTCGCGACCTCGTGGGGCAACAGCGTCAGCTCCCCCCGCTCACCGGTCAGGGTCTCCTGGGCCCAGAGCGTGAACTTTGCAAAGGCGCGAGCCTCTTCCGGGCGCGGTCCCCCACCAGCCCGCACCTGGGCCGTCCCAAACCAGCGATGCAGACAAAGGTAGCCGTCGCGCTCAGCCAGATAGGCCACCGTACAATGTGCACCCAGCAGCTTCTGGAGGCGAGGCAGGAATGTATCCCTGATGCGATAGGCCATCTGGGTCGATGCACAGGCGATCACCAGGCGGGGCAGCGGAAGGGAGGCGACCCTTGCTTGGGCGGCAGTCTCCTTCAGCCATTCCAGAACCGCGAGCAGAAGCGGCAGGTAGTCGTCGCTGCCGAGCGTCGCTTCGACCAGAGCCGTCCCAGAGCAGGTTAACGTCTCATGCAACTGACGCCGCAAGGCTGCAAAGTCATCGAGGCGCGGACGCTCGCACTCCGAGCGTTTGGCCTCGGCCAGAATCTGAAGCCCAGCGAGCGCCTCTGGAGAGCAGAGCCGAACCAGGTGAGACGAGAGATCAGAACCAGTAGCGGAAAGGGAGGCGGGCGGGCGGGCCGGCTCAGGAGGGGGATCAGCAGCCAACGCCAGGAGCGGCGAACCAGCACGCGCTACGGCGAACGAGAGCACGCGCGGATCCATCCCTAATTGGGCGGCAAAGTGTTGACCAAGGCTTCCCCAGATAGGGCCACGCTGCAATCCCTGCTCCCGCTGGCGCTCGCGCAGCTCCTGACGGAAAAAGGTCAATAGCGGCCAGTCGGGGGGAGCATCGAGATGAGCCAGCTCCTCAAGCGCAGCCAGGTCGATCGCTTGCAGACGCTCATAGAGGGCCAGAAAGACATGCATCGCCAGCAGGGTATCGGCCATAGCCCGATGTCGCTCCGGCGAGCTGGGCACTCCCAGAAAACGCGCCACATAGCTCAGGCTGTAGCTCGGCAATGAGGGCAGGAGCACTGAAGCCAACTCGAAGGTATCGATCAGCTGATTATGGTAAGCCAACCCCTGGCGGCGCAAGAAGCTCACGTCAAAAGGGATGCTGTGCCCAACAATTGGAAAGCTGCCGACAAATTGCTGGAGCTTGCGCGCGATGGCCTCAAAGGAGGGCATCCCGATGAGCTGTTGCGGCGTAATGCCCGTCAGACGCTGAACTCGATAAGGGACGGAGCGCCCCGGCGCCACCAGCGTCTCAAGGCGATCGAGAATCGTGGTACCCTGGAACTTGACCGCAGCCACTTCGAGGATGGCATCTTGCTCCACATGCAGGCCGGTTGTTTCCAGGTCAAGGGCGACCCGGATAGGCGGCTTCTTCCCCATAGGAAATCTTTCACCCAGTCAGGCGGCACCGGAAGCCCCAGCGTTCACGCCTGGGGAGGAGGCGCCGCGCCCTCCTTCCTTTCGTATCGTGTACCCGTATCCATCTGCCTGCTGAAGCAGGCAACCCCACCTCCACGAAATCCCATCCGATCCGCTCGTCCCACCCGCGATGATCCAGAGGCGCGCACGGCCACAGCACAGAGCCACTCTGGACGCCGGTGCGCTTGCCCGTCGGAACTCCCACAGGGCCCAGATCCCCCGCTCAGCTTTCGCGCGGGAAGCCGTGGACCTCCCTCCGCGGTCGCCCGGCACCGCTGCCCGCGACCCAGCGCCTTGCTTTCCAGAACCGGGGCCTGCCAGCCGGAAACACCGGCCAGAGCGCCCATGCCCAGGGTCGCCAACGCCTGCGCCTTCGGGAACCCAGCCCGTCCTCGGTTCCCCTTCGTCCGCCTGCCCGTCCGGGAGCGAACCGCTCGACCCAGGAGGTGCAGACCGTTCCGGATCGCGTGGCCCATCGGGTTGACGGCCGCAGCCTCCCACAGCGGCCCCTTCGCCCTGGCTGGCCCTTCCAGGTGGCTTCCAGATAGCCATCCTCCCTCCGCCGTCCGGTTCCCTCTGGCCTGGTTGCAGGCCCGATAGACGGCAGGGAGGGTCCTGACCCGATCCATGCCGCCTCCCGACTGCACGATGCTCTGCTCCAGCTCCAGCGGCCCGTTCTCTGCGCCACGGTGCCCACAACAGCGTCCCCACCTTGCTGGCAGGTACTCGCGGCCCTCATGGCCGACCAGCTCGCCACGCTGGTGAGGAGCACCAGCGCTCTCCCCAGGCTGGAGCGCCGGCGTCTCAAAGCGGACGGTCTCGGCTTCGATCCCGATACGAGCAATGGAGGCCAGACCCCGATCCCAGCTCGCCCAGGAGAGGAGGTGCTCAATCCGGCTCTGCAGCGAAGGCGGCGACCATCCATTGGCTCTCCGGCGATGGGTGAGCCGTGAGGCGCGGGAGGCCGCGCGTTGCTGCCTCCGTTCCCGGCCGGCATCTCCACGCTGAGCGAGCACCGCCCAGCTCAAGGCATGCTCGCAAGGATCATCCACCGTCCCAGTGACCTTGCTGCCAGGACCGAGCGATAGCCCGTCGGGCTGCCATGTGCCTCCTTCAAGTCGTCGATCTTTGGGCCGACTCGTGAAGGGCGGGAGCCGGTGGACGACGGCGCCTCCGGGCTGTAGGAACAACGGTGCTCGCTGCTCGGAGCCAGCAATGAGCGGCTGCCTGCTCTTCTCCAGCACAAACGCCATGATCCTTCCCTTCCTTTCGGATCGGAAGCCCTCACGGGGCCGGCAGCGGGTCGGGCGGACCCTCCTGGACCGCTCTGCTCGCCCATACTGCCAGCCAGTCCTCCGTCTGCTCCGGCCCGTTTCGCCGACACCCTGAAGCCTGTCTGCAGCCGGAGCTTCCCGGGTTCGGGACAGGGGAAGCATCCCGGAATGGGACGTTGGCCTGTCGACGACAGAGCGGCTTTCTCGCCCTCTCCTTCGGCTCAGCCGCCTGGGCCGGTCAGAGCCGGACTTACAAGCAAGCTTCCCTGTAAGCTCCCAGCCTGAGCCGGGGGTCTCTGACTCTTGCTTGCTCCCTTGCTCTTTTGCTCAGCCACTCGCGCACTCTTCGATCGCCGCTTCTTCTGCCAGAAGGCCAGGCTAGGGCAGAGTGTCAAGCAGATCGGCAGAAGTTGCGAAGGGAGGCCAGCTTGCGAGCAGTCTCCGGGCTAGTTGAGCCGCTCTTCCTCGGTGACTGATACGATGCTTCTCCTCCGAGGGCAGCTCGGCAGTGGTTTTACCAATTTCAGGAACGAGGAAAATGGGATCGTAGCCAAAGCCATTGCTGCCACGCGGCTCCTCAGCGATCTGGCCCTCCACGACCCCCTCAACCGTGCGGCAATAGCCCCAAGGCTCAGCAATGGCGATACAGCAGCGGAAGCGCGCCGTGCGCTGCTCCGGCGGTAGCCCCTGCAGGCGCTGGAAGATATAGCGGAAACGCTCCTCGTAGGGCGTCTCCTGCCCAAGGAAACGGGCAGAATAGACGCCTGGTGCTCCGCCCAGGGCATCGATCTCCAGGCCAGAGTCGTCGGCCAGGGCCAGCAGCCCGGCGGCTTTGGCGTAGGCCCGCGCTTTCAGCTCAGCATTCTCACGGAACGTCTGCCCAGTCTCCTCCACCTCCAGCGCAAGGCCAATCTCCTCAGGGGAAACCAGAAGAAAGGGCAGATCCTTGAAGAGCACGCGCAGTTCTTCTAGCTTACCGCGATTCGTCGTCGCCAGCAGCAGGCGTCTTGGCTCTTGAGCGGGTTGATCACTCGTCTCACGTTGCTTCATCGATTTCAGGTCACTACGGAGCAGACGCAGGTGGGGACACTCGTATCCATTGGCGCCGTGAGCGGGAACCGCTTCCCTTCACCCTGACTTCCTGAGCAGGCAAGACCTTCTCAGGCCCGTTCGCTCCTTGTCCCAGGCGGATGACATAAAATTTGATCCCATATTACCATACCGGGGCAGCCTTGTCGAGAGGAAAAAAGGCCGCTAAGCGCCTTGGCACCGGCCCTATGGAAGAGCCAGCGGCTACCTCCATCAACCTCACAGCCCTATCAACTTTTTCCTGGTCTGAAACGTACCTCTTAGGAGAGCAAACACTTAGACGCTCAAATGAACTATATGAAAGGCAGATCAGGCCTCCACTGCCAACTCGGATGACGTCGGGGAAGGACAGCATATTGACCAGGACAAACGATGATGCGACACTATGTAAGCGGAGACAGCAGCGTCGCTGTAGGACGAGACTGGCAAGTAGCCGTCACACGGTTAGAGGCTTACCCCGGTCAGCGGCTATCCTGGACCAGTCAGGCAAGCAGCCGTCATGTCCATGTCAGTCAGGCGGATGAAGAATCGGAGCCAGAGGAAAGAAGAGTAGCGCTCATTGCCTCTCCTCAGCGGGGATCCCCGTTGCCGGCTGGTGGCTTTGCCTACCTTCTCCGGGCCTTGCGCGAGTACGATGGCCAGCTCTATCATCATTCGCTGAGCGTCTACTTGCTGACGACGCCTCTGTTGCAGGCCCTCCGTCTGCCGGCGCACGAGAGCATGCTGATCGAGCTGGCAGCTCTCTTCCACGATATTGGGAAACTCGCGCTGCCCAGACAGCTCCTCCATAAAGCGACAGCCTTGACGAGCGAGGAGTTTGCCCACATCAGAACTCATTGTTTGAAAGGAGCACTGCTCCTGAGCCGCCTGCACGCTCCCCAGGCACTGGTGCGCGCCGTCTACCATCACCACGAGCGCTGGGATGGCCACGGTTATCCGGCTGGCCTGGCCGGCGAGGCGATCCCTCTCGGAGCACGCCTGATCGCTATCAGCGACGCCTTCGCCGTCATGACCAGTGGTCGCAGCTATCAGGCGCCGCGCACCGCCTTTGAGGCCCTGGCCGAACTCCACCGCCACGCCGGCTCTCAGTTCGATCCAGCTCTGGTGGAGCTTTTCTCTCTGATCCTCACTGCCCGGGAGACACCGCACCCGGCAGTAACAGCGCCATTAGCTGGAGAAGCTCCTCTAGATCAAAGGGCTTGCGCAACAGGTAGATACCGCGACGGCGTAGCTCTTCGAGCGGCAAGTCATTCCAGGCCGTGATGAGCACGGTAGGCACGTTGCGCATGGTCTCGATCTCCTGGAGACGATCATAGAGTTCCAGACCATGCATGCGCGGCAGTCGATAGTCTAACAGGATGAGCGCCGGCCTCACGTGCGGGGCCGCGTAGAGTGTCAGCTCGCTCTCACCAATCCAGAGCGGACGGTAGTCCGTGCGCTCTAAAATGACCATCTGCAACAGCTCGCTGACGTCACGATCGTCATCTATGATGAGTACCGTTTTGCTTTCCTTCATAGGACAGCCTGCAACTACTCCCCCCCGGCAAAGGGACAATCATTCAGACAGGGCCACTCTCTTCTCCTCAATTGATAGAGACGCACCAGTTTCGTAAGAGGCACGGCTCTTTTCAGAGAGTACTATCTGTCTTCTCTCTCGCTCTGCCGGTCATCGGCAGGGTAAGCGCCAGGTAGCGACTACCACAGAGCCGCCTCTCTCTCCCTCCTCTTCCTGGACCCGAGGGGCCACCTTCTCCCGGTGATAAGGACGCTCACCGGGCTCACCGTGGATAGCATTTCCATCAACCACAGGCAACTTCGGTCTCTTCCTGGCAAGCTTCTCGCGCCAGCCGGCGCTCTAGTCTCTTTTCTTCTCTCAAACTGATGCTTGACAGCAACTTAGTCCAGGCGTATAATTGAAAGCGGTAACAGCCCAGCCGGCAACCTCGACCTGGGTCGCCAGCGCTGGAACGTTGCCAGTTGTTCAACCCAACCTCAGCCGGTGTAGCTCAGTGGTAGAGCAGCGCCCTCGTAATGCGCAGGCCGTCGGTTCGAGTCCGACCACCGGCTCTTTTTTTTGCCACCATCAGACCTCTAACCTGCGACCGCCGCACTTCTCGCTGGCCAGCAGATCCTCGACCCCATGGCCCGCACTATCCTCCTCCTCCGCTGACCATAATCGGTCTAGACCAGCCAGACCAGGCCCCCAGCTTGTCCTGCGGGAGAGAGGTCCTGGCGGGAGCGCCCCTCTTCTATTCCTGTATTCCCGATAGGTCCTCCTGCACGCGCCACGAGGTCTCTTTATCCCGACCTGATCAATATTTCTCTTTTCAATCTTTGGACATCTTCTGTACCTGTTATCCGTTAACCAGAGCCAGAGCCACCAGGAGGGATGCGCTCACCACTTACTTAAGCCCTGCCAGTCGGCCTCGCTGGCAGCGAACATGCTGCCGATAGCGGCAATAATGAGACAGAAGCAGGTCACTCCTCCGATAATATACCACCAGCTCGTATTGGGAATCAGGCTCGGAATCCAGGAAAAGATCAGCGAGTCAACGACGGCAAAGAGTGAAGAGATCAGGCCAAGCACGACGCTGCCCCAGAGAATCGGAGCCGGAACGATGAGCTGGGCATGCAGGACCTCTCGATTGCGCAGGGCGAGCATGATCAGGTTAGCGAACAGAAAGGAGGCCGAGGTCGCCCAGACCAGCGTCGAGGAGGCCAGCATCACATTGTAGACCTCGGTGGTCAGATCGGCAGGTGAGCCAACGTGCACCACCAGTGGCGCCACGATGAAAATAAGGGTGGCGAGCATGATGGCCATGACCGTCTGAAAAAGGATAGCCCTGGCCGGCACCCGGTTGCGATTGAGACGCCCCACTCCAGCCGGGAGACGCTGATCGATTCCGGCCACCAGGAGCAGGCGAGCGTAGCTGCAGTTGTAGGCCACAATGGCGGTGAAAAAGAAGATGATCAGGCAAACAGCCATGAGGTTCCCAGCGATCTTGCCAAGGCTGAGGTCGACAGTAGCCACCAGGGCCGGTAAGAGGGCGCCGCTGGTCGGCCCCTCGACGACGAGCAGAGCAGTCGTGGCGACCAGGTAGCCCAGCAGCACCACCAGTGGCCCCCACCAGAGATGGCGCGTCACCACCCGCCGGTGCTTTAGTTCACCGGCCATGTTCAGCGGGGTCTCGGCTCCGAGATAGGCCAGAATAACCAGCCCAAAGGTGGCGATGTTTCCTCCCTGCGGGGCGAGCCTGGGCAGCCAGGCAGAGAATTCGCTAAAGTCGCTTAGAGGTCCATGCCCGCTAAGCAGCCACCAGGCGGCTGCTCCTCCCAGGAGGCAAACCGCTCCTAAAATGGCTCCCGCCGCCACCAGGACGACATTGACTACCGTGCGGAAGCGCTGGAGCGCCAGGAGGCCGGCTAGCACCAGCGTGCCAATGATGATTAGCCCTTGCTGCCAGGGCTGGAGAACCCACTGACGATTGAGTCCCTGAATAAAAGCCAGGACGTTATCGGCCGCGCTGACCATCACAAGGACCCCCGGGAACCAGGCACAGAAGGCCGCAAAGAAGCTCCAGTAGCCCCCAAAGGCCTTGTGAGTCCAGTTATAGAGCGATCCCTCGTAGGGGAACATGGCTCCCAGTTGGGCCGTGGCGATGACGCTGGGCAGAAAGAAAACTATCGCTCCGATCAGTAGGTAGGTGAGCGCCGCCGGCCCAGCCGCGCTCGCCGTGTTGCTGTTGGTAATGAAAAAGACGATGACGATGAAGAAGGCGCTCATTTCAAGAGTGCCCAGCACCGCCGGCATCGCCTTGACAACGTACTCCTCCGAAGCCAGCGGCTCTTGAGCACTACGCCATTTGCCGCTCTCTGAGTAAAGCGCCATAAGCTTCCTCCCCCTGACCCGAACCTTCCCACCCGCGCCGGCAGCCATTGGTCCGCGCTGCCCTCTCCCCTCCCCTTCGAACTCTCGGCCAGATGGCAATGGGTCGGCTGTTCTCTATGCTGAGTTTAATGATTATCTCGATTTTTTCAAGAAAAATACACAAGACTGGCAAAATTTAGCTATAAATAGATTTTATTATCTTTATCGATATCAGGGAATGAGAGGGGCCAGGAGAGCGGGCTTGCTTGTGGCCTGCCTGGCGGCTCTCCTGGCCTTTAAGGAGCAGCGAAGGGCTGACAAGAATGGTCGAGAGGGACCCAGCCTTGTGCGAGCCTGGTGGCTAGGCGACATCGCCGCGTACGATGCGCCCCATCTTCTCATAACGCTCGGGATCGCTGCGCGCCAGGTAGTTGGCGTAGAGGAGGCCGCAGATAATCCAGGCCAGCACAAAGAGGGGCAGAATATTGGTCGGGAAAGGAGTGGGAGCAAAGCCTAGCGTTGTAAAGAAGGTGCCGATCGGCCCTGGGATGGCTGGCAGGATAAAGGAGGCCAGTGGGATCAGCAGAACCGCCGAGCTAAGCAGGGGGGCCACGATGTGCCGCACGATCCCAAAGCTGGCGCGGTCAAAGCGCCAGGCAAAGAGGGGGGCCGCCAGGTTCACCATGATGTAGACGATGATAAAGGCTATGGTCCCCGCCGTGGCCAGCCAGGCATAGGGGGCCAGCCCATCTACCTGCTGATAGCCGTTGCCCGGCAGACCAAAGCCATAGCTCCCTGTTCCTGGCTTCTGCGTTACTAAGGCAAAGAAGGCGATGAGCAGACAGGTAAAAAGCGATTGGGCAACGATGGCCATGTGGGGACTGCGATAGCGCGGATGTGTCTTGCCGAAGAGGGGCGGCAGAATGCCTTCCCTGCCCATAGCGTAGAGGTAGCGAACCATGCCGTTGTGAAAGGCCAGACCACAGGCCAGGGCGCTGGTGCTGATGGCGACGATCATGAGAGCCTGGAGCCAGCCACCGACGTAGGTGGTGGCCAGAGTGTAATAGGCGGTGCTGGGATTGGCAGCGAACTGATCGACGGCATGCTGCCAGCCGTAGCCAATGGTCGCTGAGTAGGACGTCCAGACATAGAGGATGATCAGGAAAGCAACGACGCTGAAGATGGCCACCGGAACAGCCAGACGCGGATTGCGCGCCTCTTCGCCGTAGACTGCTCCCGCCTCGAAGCCCACCCAGGACCAGACTCCCAGGGCCATTCCGATGCCGATCCCCAGCACCCCACCTGGCGCCGCTCCCTTGAGGTCCGCCCCCAGCGCACTGAAGGTATGGAGCAGATCATGCCCGCTCGCTCCTCCTCGCAGGCAGATGACAAGGTCGAGAATGACGAGCACGCTGATCTCCAGGATCAGGAAGGGGGCCATAGCAAAGACCGACCACTTGACGTCAAAGTAGGAGAGCAGGAAAATGAGGAGCGTTCCAATGAGGGCCCAGCTGACCCAGCCTCCGGGGAGGTTGAGATGCAGGTAGGTGGCAAAGGAGCTGTTGGTATAGGAGCCAAAGGCTCCCATCAGAGCCGCTTCAAAGAGGGCATAGCCTCCCATCATGAGCCAGCCCGCCTGGAAGGCCGTGCCTTTTCCAAGGCTGTGACTGACCCAGGTGTAAAATCCTCCCGCCGAGGTCAGGCGGCGCGAAAGATAAACGATGGAGACCCCTAGCAGGAGCAGGCCTATTCCCGAGAGCAGGAATACAAGCGGCGAGGCCGCCCCGGCCTGCTGGGCTATGGGAGGCACGTTGAAGAGCATGGCCGAGATGGGGGCCGAGCCGGCAATGCAAAAGTAGAGCACGCCAGGCAGGCCAATAACGTTTTTATGCAGCTTGTCAACGTTGGCCTGATCAACATCGATATCCCCTTCAAGCAACCCTTTCCGTACCAGTTCATCCTGCGTTGCCAATGTCACACCTCCATGCAAAACGTTTCCAGGCATCAGGTCGCGAACAGGAGCAGGGGGACCGCTGGATAGAGGACTGCCGGCAGGCCCATCTCTGTGCGACGCTCCCCTGCTCTTCTTCCAGCCGGCTCGACGCTCGGGGATCTTCACTTCTGTCCTTTGACTGGCCAGATGAGCGGTCAGTTTCCTGGTGGAGATTCCCCTCGCTTTGGCCGGAGCCGAGGGGGGTCTCCCACGGCTTTCATCGATCATGATCGTCCTCGCCCCCTCCGATTAGGGAGTCTACTCAGTCTTGAGAGGGACTGCTATGCCAGTCTGAAGATTAGGAGTATTTGCTTATAGAGTGGAGTGACTCGACCGGCGACTGAAGGGAGAGGGCCGGCTCATTTCGGCTTGTAGGTGCCAGTGCACCGAGGCCGCAGCAAGGGGGAGCACAAGAGAGGCCCGGCTCGGCCCTGCCTGGCGGCAAGGGAGCGTCAGACAGGATAACCGGACCTCATCAGGCCAACACGAGGTAGGCTGACCCAGCCTGCACAGGGCCTGGTCGCGCTGCACTACGGCAGGCTTCAGATTGGAAATGGCGGGCAGCTTTCGCGGAAAGCCTTAACTTTGCTGTCAACGTCGACCATGTTCATGTGCATCGCCGGCGGCACCATCAGGCTGAGGGTCAGAATCTTGCGATTCAACTCGCGTAGCGTTGCTTCATAGTCGCGCAGGGCCTGAGCCAGAGCAGCGTTAAAGGCCCGTTTCTCGCTTGGGAAGGGAGGCACGCGGCGCCCGGCCAGCCGCTGGCGTCGCTCGCGCAGCCTGGCCAGCCTGGCATCAGCCTGCTGTAGCTCGCAGCGAATCTCCCTGGCCAGCTCGATTTCCTGAGGAGCAAAGCCATTGCTCTTGAGCAGGTGATAGGCCAACTCCTTATCGCGTGCATAAGGATTCTCATCCAGACGCAGAGGCTTGCCCATTCCCGGCAGATGCTCAAAGACACCTCGCTCCTGGGCGTCACGAATCTTGTCTTCGACAAAGTCCCGGAATCGCCGCTCATCATAGCCCTTCCTGCTCAGCTCGCTATCGCTCTCCACCTCTCCTTGTTGCTGCGTTCGACGGTAGAAAGGCAGATATTGTTCTCGATCCATGATCACACGTTCCTCTGCTCGCGCTCGTTTTCTCCTTGAAGCAGCAAGGGGTCCGTCGCCCCAGCCAGTCTTGCTGTCGAACCTTGATCACGGAGGGTGACCTCAAGGCACTGCTGGACAAGGTCATAGACCGCGCCCAGGGGGAGATGGCGCTCTTCAGCCAGGAGGCGGCAGCTCTCATACTCCGGCGCCGCACTTACCAGACGCCCACCCAGGCGCTTGACCTTGACTGTCACCGGTCCCAGTGGCGTCAGAAGCTCCTCCTGAGAGCGCTGAGCCTTAAGGCGTTGCATGTGTTGCAGACGCACGCCAAGCGTTCCAGAGGAGCGCAGGATCAGTATGGCCAGGTCCTCGCTCTGCTCTGGGCGCGCCAAAACGCTCAGCAGGGTCGCGGGGCGATTTTTCTTCATTTGGATGGGTGAGAAAGTCACATCGAGCGCCCCCGCCGCCAGCAGCTCATCCATCAAGGCACCCAAGATCTCGGGCGTCGTATTGTCCAGGTTGCTCTCGATTAAGACCACCCAGTCGCGATCTAGCTCTTCCCCCGCACGGGCCGCCATTTGCTGAGCCGAGCCAAGACAGAGGCGCAGGCAATTAGGCCAGGGAAGCCGGCGATGGCCAAAGCCATAGCCCACCCGTTCGATGCGGATCGGCGGCATCTCAAAGCGCGCGAGCGCAGCCAGAATGGCCGCCCCCGTTGGCGTCACCAGTTCCCCCTCCACCGAGCAGGGGCGCCAGGGCGCTGCCACGCGGCGCAGGATCTCCAGAGTAGCAGGGGCGGGCACCGGCAGTAGCCCGTGCGCCGTCTGTACCATACCGCTTGTGAGCGGCAGAGGCGAGGCATAGAGCTGCTCGATAGCGAGCACTTCAACGGCGATCGCCGCCCCGACAATATCGACGATGGCGTCAACAGCCCCCACTTCGTGAAAATGCACCTCTTCAGGCGTTACGCCATGCACACTTGCCTCCGCTTCAGCCAGCGTGCGGAAGATCGCCAGCGCTCGTTCACGCACCCGCCCGGGCAGCGGAGCGCTCTCCAGGAGCTGGCGGATCTCAGACCAGTGTCGCTCCGGTTGATCAGGGTTTTCCAGGACCACCTCAACGCGCTGACCGTGTATCCCTCCCTGCTCCACCGTCTCACGTCGTAGCTGGTAGCCCTCCACGGGGAGCAGGGCCAGCATCTCCTGCAGACTACTCCACGGGAGTCCAGCATCAAGCATTGCTCCCAAGAACATGTTGCCGCTGATCCCAGAATAGCAATCCAGGTAGGCTATCATTCACCCTCCTCGTTTCTAAAAAAGGTTTCGTCAGGGAGACCAGTCCACAGCACTCGGCCATCTTCTTTCAGCGTCCGCTCTCTGCCGCCGGCTCAGTCACAGCGAAGAGAATCGGCTCAGCTAACAGAGCAGCGTTTTGTCGATCTAGCCGGACCGAAGGGTATAATTAAGAGATTGGCGAGAGACCATCTTCGTTGTCCTAGAACAGAACCATTAACTTGTCACGAGCCTTGTGCGAAGGGGTCTTGAAGGTGAAAAATTACATGACAATGCTCCGCACCTGCTTGCGTCTCCTTTGCGGGGTTCTGGCCGCCATTGGTCTGCTCAACCTCGCCAGCCTTCTTATCCTGCCCCGCCTTGCTGGCTCAGCCAGCGCAATAATCTATAGCAGCCTTATTCTGGCAACGGCCCAGATCTTCATCGTTGGCTGCGCCTTCTTCAAGATCAGCGACGAGGTGCGCCATATCGAGCAGGAACATCGACAGCTCCGTCAGCAGAAAGAGCGGCTTTCCGAAGATCAGAAGAACCGCGACCAGCTACTCCTGATCCTCAATCATGAGGTCAGAACGCCGCTTGCGGCCATCAAAGGCTACGCCGAGCTGCTGCGCTGCTATCATGAGCAGATCCCCAGGGAGCTTTATGATCAATATTTACAGCAGATCAACCACGCCTGCGACGAAGCTACGTTCGTCCTTGATTCTATCATCCTCCCTCAGCGGGCCACAGAGCAGGCCGGGGTCGAATGCCTTGATCTTAAGGAGGCGATGCTTTCTGTCCTCTCCTCCTTTGCTCCTCGCCTGCAATTCGAAAATCGGCGGCTTGAGCTGGAGCTAAGCAAGTGCGATGTGCTGGCGCGGCCCCTCCAACTGCGTCAGGTGCTACGCAACCTCGTCAATAACGCCCTTACTTACTCCAGTCCAGGGAGTCGTTTACGGATCACCTTCAGCGAGAGCAGACCAGGCAGTGCTCCGTTAGCCGCCGACGGGACCGCCGAAAAGGAGCGGCGCATCTACCTGGCCATTCAGGACGAAGGCATCGGCATCCCGCGCGAAGACCAACAACGACTTTTTCAACCCTTCCAGCGACTGGAGAGGGCCCAGCACCTGGCCCCCCAGGGAAAGGGCCTTGGCCTCTATCTAAGCAAGCGGCTGCTCGAAGAGATGGGAGGCGAGATCTGGTTGGAGAGCGAAGGTCTGCCCGGCAAAGGTACCTGTGTCTGGCTAAGTCTGCGCCAGGCGTAAGCTGAGCCGCCTGACACCCGCGCCTATTCTTCGGGCCTCTGGTCAGTCTGAGCCAGCCAATCGGCAAGGGGACCTGAATCCTCCAGACCAGCCTCCTACCCTTCACCTCTCTTTCAACGGCCTCCAGCTCACTTACCTCAGTTCCACATTGGTCTTCCCACAAGGAGCACACTTGTTGTGCCCACGCCCGGCATCCCACCCCAGCCTTATCGGCCCCTGGCTTGCTCCTGTCCAGGCCATTCCTTGCATTATTTGCCCTGCTGATGAAAGGCGAGAGCGTTGCGATAGACATCGACATAGCGGACAGCCGAGGCATGCCAGGAATAGTCGGCAGCCATACCGCGCCGTTGGAGGTCGCGCCAGATCTCCGGAAAGCGATAAAGCTCCAGCGCTCGCACAATGGCGGCGAACAGCTCCCAGGGGTCATAGCGGGTAAAGGTAAAGCCATTGCCTTCGCCGCTGCGCGGATCATACTCCTGCACCGTATCGGCCAGTCCACCTACGCGATGCACGATGGGCACGCTGCCATAGCGCATGGCAATCATTTGTCCCAGACCACACGGCTCGAAGCGCGAGGGCATCAGGAACATATCGCTCCCGCTATAGATCCGATGGGCCAATTCAGTATTGAAGGTAAAAAAGCTAGCTACCTGATCGGGATACTGCTGCTCCAGGGTCTGGAACAGTTCCTGATAGTGGGGGTCGCCAATGCCCAGCACCACAAACTGTACTCCCTGAGCCAGGAGGGGATGCGCGATTTGCGCCAGGAGATCAAAGCCCTTCTGATCGGTCAGGCGCGAGATCATCGCCAGCAAGGGCACATCGGGGCGCGTTGGCAGATGAGCCTGTTGCTGAAGAGCGCGCTTGTTCTCTGCCCGCCGCTCTAGAGTATTGGCATCGAAGGTGGCCGCGATGTAGCGATCGTGAGCAGGATTCCACTCTTCGTAGTCAATGCCATTGAGAATGCCAAAGAGCCGATCCTTGCGCGAACGCAGCAAGTGATCAAGCTTCTCCCCAAAGGCGGGCGTCAGAATTTCCTGAGCATAACGCTCGCTGACGGTCGTAATGGCGTCGGCAAAGAGGATGCCCCGCCCCATGATATCGACGACGTTCGCCAGCTCAGCAATCTGGGGATAGAGAAAGCCATTGGCCGCAACTCCGGCCACTTCGAGAATGCGATAGCCGAAAATGCCGTGATAGGCCAGATTATGGATGGTATAGACGGTCGCCGCCCCGGCGTAAAAGGGGTCACGGCGATAGATGGTATGCATCCAATTCGGAACAATACCGGTATGCCAGTCGTTGCAGTGAATAATGTCGGGCGACCAGTCGAGCGCGCGCATGGCCTCTAGAGCAGCGCGGCAGAAGAGGATGAAGCGCTCCCCATCATCGGTATAGCCATAGACGTTCTCGCGCTCGAAGAAGCGGGGGGCGTCGATCATGTAGACGGGGATATCGTTGCCGATCGTGCCCTGGCGTACGCTCACCCTGGCCTGGAACTTATTCATATCCACCGTGATGCTCTCAAGCACCGGCGTAAGCTGAAAGCGCTCGGGATCAACCTGACGATAGCGCGGCATGGCCAGGCGCACATCATGCCCAAGCGCCTGCAGCGCCTTGGGGAGGGCGCCGACAACATCAGCCAGCCCACCAACCTTGACAAAGGGCACGATTTCCGCGGCGAGAATTAGAATCTTGAGCGGACTCTCAGACTGCATACTGCCTACCTGGTCTTCCCGTTCTTACAATCTGTCCCTCATTATACACCATCCAGCCCCCAAAAAAAGAGAGCGTCGCAGGCTCTTCTCCGCACCTTTATCCTGCGGATAGCAGATAACCTTGCGACGCCTTGCAGATGGCAGGGCGAGCACCGCCCTATCTCAGGGACGGAGCCGCCTGCCTGGCTCTTTTGCCTGGCCCGGCTGGCGCGCTATTATACCTTGTAACGGCTGCGCACCAGGAAGTAGAACTGGAGAGCGGCCAGCAAGCCCATCAGAATAAAGACAATGATCGCATCGGGGGCACCCTTGCCAGGGATCAACAGGCCCGGTGTAAAGGTAATATTTGGCTCTGTCTCGCGGAAGCCGGGGATCGAGAAGAAGGCAAAGGCAGCGATATAGACGAAGAGGCAGGTTCCCACTACCAGCCATTGGCCAAGACAGCCAAGGTTGCGCTCTCCCACCACGGCGAACTCGCGCCGCGCCACACTCGTCCAGATCGTGACCATGACCAGCGTCCCGCCACAGAGAAGCAGGGCAATCAGGGCTTCCTCGGGATGCAGATGGGTCACAAGGGTCGCCAAACCCAGCACCGCCGCTACCCAAAAGCTTCCAATGATGACCAGATTGCGGTTCGTACGCCAGACACGGACAGCCGCCATCAGCAGGACAAAGAAGTTCATCGTCAGGAAAGCATCGACGATGTAACCAGCCTGCTGAGAGAAGGTACAGGAACCCGGGACCACCGACTTGCGCGCGCAGACCGTCAGCCAGTCGCCAAGGCCCGCCAGCGACCAGCTATGAATCCAAGCCAGCAGAGGATAGAGGAAGAACCAGAGGAGCAGGAAAACTACACCGAAAGGCAGAAGGTTGACCCCGACAGCATAGAAAGGCGCCATGACCCGCTTGCGCACGGGGCGCATCAGGTAATGCAGGCGCAAGGCGAAGGCCCCCAGCGTTGCCGCCACAGCGATCGCCAGCAGGGTACCTTCAATCGCGTTGACCACGAAGAGGCCGGTGATCATCCCGCAGCCCTTGGCCAGATCGATGGCCGTGGGGCAGGCCGGATTGATGCGGGCCGCCAGAGCATTGGGATCAACCAGCATCGAGAAAAGCATGTAGGCAAAGAGGACAACACTGCCCAGCACCGTCAGACCACGGATGGTCGGTGTGGTTCCGGGATCGCTGCGATCGGGATCGCGCAGCTCCTTAAGGGCCAGGGCGCCGTAGAACATGGCGGCCCCACCGGCGAGCATAAGGACAATGGCGATCATGATAAAATCGACAGCTCCCGGCTCTAGCCAGAGTACATTCCCATCCAGAAGGGGATTCCAGAAAAAGTTCGCTTGAGGGAAGTACTGGCTATTGGTCGTCACTCCACCCGCCGTGGCGGGAGTGAGCGCGGCCCAGAGCAGCAAGGCCAATCCGCCTACAAAGAGCACGAGGCCCAGCCCTACGAAGAGCATGGGCGGCAGCAACGGCTTAGGGTCAAAGAGCAGAACAATAACCTCAACGACAAAGAAACCGAGCAGGCAGACCAGGCCGAGGGCCAGCGAGCCTTGTTCCATGCCCTGCAGCGTGGAGGCCGTCAGCTCATCGAAAATATAGCCCGGAAGCTGCCCAATCAGCAACGCCGTAATGAAGAAGAAGCCAACACCAAAGATCAGGGCACGTGCCCACGACATGCGCTCAGGCAGCTCCCGTGGTTGAACTCTCTGCATAGTTGCCAGCCCTTTCAACGACATGTACCACAAACAGTTGCGGCGACATGCTTGATCTGGGGCACGAAGCCCCGCTATGTCGACAGCGTCTCCCGCCGGGAGCAGCTTACCTGAAGCCAGACCTGACGGCGATGCCGGCAAGGCTGGCCCTCGCCGGCATCGCCAGCCAGTCCGCCTTATCAAGCGAAAGACGCCTCGTTGCTCATCTGCACTGAGAGAGATTCAGCCTAGCAATCCCAACCCAGCGGCTGCCAGCCCCAGCCTGGTCCCTTCTCCCCCACCAACAGGCCAGCACGAAGCAGAAGGCGGAGAGGTTTCGAGCGAGGCCAGCAGCCGGGCCAAGCGGCAGCCCCGGCTGATCGCACCCCAACTAGGGAACGATCAGCAGGACAGCCACCATGCTTGGATGATACTGGCAGTAGTAATAGACCTTATGGTCCTTATTCAGATTATAGGCCGCCATAGTCACCGTGTAGGTGAAGGTACCATTGGTCAGGATCGGCTTTGACAGGCCCGAGTCGAAGATGTTGGAAGCGATCTTCTTATTGTTGAGATCCTCGGTCTGCAGAGCCGTGACGGTATGAGCCTGGCTATCCTTATTGACCCAGGTAATGGTGGTCCCAACCTTGACCTTCACATAGATCGGGTCGTAGCAGGCCGGCGAGCAGCTTGCCCCACTGGGGGAGGTGACCATGTCGATCGTGACATTTTTCTTGGAAGTCAGATCGACCGGATTACCGAACTGACCGCTGCTCTCCTGGGCGACCGCCGTCTGATAGGCCGTGGGATTATTCTTCTGGATAAGCTCCGGTACCTGGTCGAAGCCATTGCCCGACGGCAAGCCATTAGCCTTCAGATAATCCGGGTCGGAGGAGCGAATCAGCTCAAAGAGATACTGGATATCGATGTTCGTCAGCGGGCCACCGTAATCCTCGCTCCAGGCCGGCATAATTGCCACGTTGAGCTGATTAGTGTTCGTATTATAGATGCCAGCGCTAATAATGCGCAGCAGATCATTATCGCTCAACTTGTTGACCTGGGGATTATTATTCAGGCTGGGGCCGACGCGCCCCTGGCCCTTCGTTCCGTGGCACTGGAAGCAGTACTGAGCATACAGCTCGGCGCCGCGCTCCAGGGCGGTTTGATGCTGCTGGGCCTTTGCCATTGCCTGGCCATTGCTCTCCATGATCCAGAAGACAGGGATCATCAGCGTGATCAAGGAGAGCATGATCAGCGCCCCGTAGCCGCTCTTCTCGACCGCATTGGTACGCGAATAGAAGAGATAGAGCAGGCCGCCAACGGTCACCAGCAGCACGACAATGCCTATAGCTGCCTGGACAGGATTGATCATACGCGCTACCTTTCCAAGAGTTTTCCCTCTGTTCCCTCTCTCTTCTCCAACCAGGAAGCCCGGGCCGGGGGCCGGCCCTCCACCTGCGAACACCAGGGCGGCCAGCAAGGCCGGCAGGCGAGCAACTCGCTGGCTACCTTCCTCACATCGGCGGTCTGGCTGGTGTGAGTGAGGCATTGCTCGGCGCAGCGGCCTCCCGCTCAGGCGCGGAGGAAGAGAAAGCAAGCATCAGGCACAGGCAATCGTCGGCTCCGGGATCAGGCGGGTGGACGCATCGGGATGCTGAACCTTATTGTTCAGCTGGGACGTGTCCACGATCACGCTCTCACCCTGGAAGAGAATGCGGAAGCGATCCAGGCTGCGGGGCGCCGGGCCATCGAGGAACTCGCCATCGACATTATAATGCGAGCCGTGGCACGGGCACTTAAAGCTCACACAGTCATCG
>NZ_JBHOQV010000054.1:0-88463 GCF_042408735.1 Thermogemmatispora sp. | reverse complement strand
CAGCGGAGGCGAAAAGCAAACACCTATGGCCCACAAAGTCACGATACTCGATATTGCACGCCTGGCGAAGGTCTCCACGACCACCGTCTCGCGTGTCCTCCATAACAAGCCGGATGTCGACCCGGCGACGCGCGAGCGCATACTACGCATTGTTGAGGAGCAAGGTTTTGTTCCCAGTATTACCGCTGCCGGGCTGGCCGCTGGGCGTAACCCTCTGATCAGCGTGCTAGTGCCGGCCCTGACCTGGCCATTGATCCCCGAACTGCTTCTGAGCGTGGCATCCGTGGTAGAGAGCACCTCTTACGAGATGGTGCTCTACAGCATTAGCAGCACGAATCACGAGCGCGACTGCGGCAAGATCATCGACCGGATTCTGGCCACGCGCCTGACCGCCGGCCTGCTGGCCGTCTTCCCTGGTCAGTCCAGTCAGCATCTGACGCGGCTGCGCCGTCAGGGCTTTCCGGTAGTGCTTATCGACGACCAAAGCCCGCCGCCGGAGGGTATTCCCTGGATCGGAGCCGATAATCGGCGCGGCGCCTACGAAGCCACGCGCCACCTGATAGAGCTTGGACATCGACGTATCGCTCATATTCAGGGACCGCTCAAGTACTGTGTCTCCCATGAGCGCTACCAGGGCTACTGTGATGCCCTTCAGGAAGCCGGCCTGGAAGTCGACCCCGCTCTTGTTCTGGAGGGTGACTTCATGCCCGCTGGCGGCCAACGCTGTGCCCTGGACCTTCTTTCACGACCTGCCGGCGAGCGTCCAACGGCGATCTTTGCCGCCAGTGACTACATGGCTTATGGCGTGATTGCTGCCGCCGAAACGCTCGGTCTGCGTATCCCCCAGGACCTGGCGCTGGTCGGCTTCGACGACAATCCGGCCTCTGCCCATCTGCGACCCGCGCTAACCACGGTCCGCCAGCCGGTGCACGCTATGGGCGAGCAGGCCATCAAGCTGCTTTTGGAGATGATCGAGCAGGAGCAGATGCCGCGTCGCCGGCGCCAGAGTGTCCCTCCAACTGCCGAGGAGCCGCCGCGCGAGGTGCCGCACCTTGTCCTGCCCACCAGCCTTGTGATTCGCGAGTCGTGCGGCGCTCTGCAGCGCCATCCCTCCGCGCTGCTCCCCGAAGTCTAGCCCGTCCGCCCGTTCGCGCGCGCATGCCGGCCTGATGGTCTGCCTGGCCCGCGTTGGCTCTTCGCGTTATTGCTCGCTGCGGATCGCACGAGTGACTGAGTGAGCGAGAAAGCCCTTGCCCGCAGGGGGAGCTGACCGGGCCAGGTCACTCCTCTGCCCGCCGATAGCTCAAGCTTCAGGCGAGGCATGGTCTCTCTTTTCCCGTCTTGAGCACCGGTCACGCCTCTCCTGGCCGTCCTTTTTCTCGATCTGCTGTCTCTTGACCCCCCCGACCGTGCCCGGTAAGATTCTTCTCGAAGAGAACCCCAAACCCCCGGCAGGACGTGTTTTCTGATAGAGAAGCGTTTTCCATCGGCAGAAGGGAAGTAACCTTCCCGCCATACCGGGGAGGAGCAACGATAAGGAAGGCCCGATGAATACACCGTTTGTCTTCGGCTGGCAGCAGCTTTTGCTCTTTGCTATCGCAGCCCTTGGCCTGACCCTGCTTATCTATGCCATTCTGGGCATAGTCCGAGGCGAGAAGGTCTATTACCGTCAGAAGCACCCTTACCGCAGCGAGAAAGAAGCCTGGGAGCACGGCTGGTATGATCAGCCCCATCGGCGCTTCTTCCGCTACCGGCGGCGCTACCGCGTGGGTCATGGTCTGGGCGGGCTGGCCCTGTTGCTGTTCGCCATCCTCTTGCTCTGGCTGACCTCGCTCATGCAGACCTATATCGGGCTGACTGGCGATATCAAGGTGGCCCAGGTCCGCGCCCATCCGGTCAGCAACATGCCCCACACGATGAACGTCGAGCTAATCCTGTACGGCCAGGACGGCAGCCAGCTCTCGGATAACTTCTATATCGTGGCCGGCGACGAGTGGATGCTCCAGGGAGATATCATTAAGTATCCCTCCTGGCTGAATGTTCTGGGCCTCCACTCGGGCTATAAGCTGACGCGCCTGGAAGGACGCTTCGACGATCCTAACCTGGAGGCGAATGCCAAGCACACCGTCGTGGTCCTGAACGGGGGCGATGACAACTTTTTCCAGACTATGCGCAATCAGCGCGGTAGCTGGCTCTCGAATTTTGTGGAGGCCTCCTACGGCAATGCCGTCTTCAATCCGGCTGATGGCAGCTACGATGTCTTTGTCTCGCAGACCGGCCTATGGGCTAAACGTACCTCGTCTTAGCCGGGCAGGCTGACTGTGAACAGCCTGGGCCACAGGCCACCTTCCCTCTCGGAAACTGGGTGCGACTGGCTGGCCGCGGCCTCCGCTATCTCCTTTTTCTTCTGCTCTGATCGCGCCTGCCTGCGCCCGCCGGCTCGTATGGCCAGAGCGGAGCGGACGGGCCAGCTTTCCAAGCCCTAGTGAGCCAGGGTCAGCACCAGCTCACGGGCCACGCGCCAGGCTGCCGAGCCTGGGTCAATGAGGGCAAAGTGATCAACGCCGGCCAGCTCCAGGAGCGTAAGCTGATCTCCCGCCGCCCGCGCCCGGTCCGCGTAGTCGCGGCTGATCTCCAGGGGGACGCGATCATCAGCCGTTCCATGAATCAGGACCTGGGGGATGCCGAGCGGAAGCAGAGCCGCTGGCGAGGCCAGGCGATAGCGCTCGGGCACTTCCTCAGGGCTTCCGCCTAGCAGCTCGGCCACGGCGTCGCGTCCCAGATGACGCCGCCAGCCGGCCTCTAGATCGACTACGCCCGCTAAGCTGACCGCCCCACTCACGGCCAAGGCGCTCTCGCCAGCGAGCAGCCAGCGCTCTTGACCGTTGGCCTGGCGCGCGAGAAGGGGCCTGGCTGCCAGCCAGAGAGCCAGCTCTCCCCCAGCAGAATGGCCGACGGTAATCAGCCGCTCGAGGTCGAGTGGATAGCTTCCAGCGAGCTGGCGAAGAGCATCGATGGCCAGGGCCACATCCTGCAGAGTCCCTGGCCAGCCCCCTCCTTCATCGCCCAGGCGCCGGTACTCGATATTCCAGGTGGCCAGGCCATGCGCTGTCAGGTCGTTCGCCAGCCCACTCATGAGCGAGAGATCGTACGGATTGCGCCAGAAGCCACCGTGGATCAGCACCGCTACAGGGTGAGGTCCCGGCGACGAGGGCAGACGCAGTTCGCCAAAGTGGAGGGGCTGTGGGCCATAGCTCAGACGTATGGTCCCCGCTCCAGCAGCGGATCGCTCGGCACTACTCATGGCTGCTTTCTCCTGCTCGCAAGATGAGGCCGCCTCGGCAAGAGACCGCCCGCTCTCAGGATAACAGACAGGCCAGCCTCCAGACAAGCCGCTCCAGCCCGGCCCAGCCCAGCCTGGCCGAGGTCGCCCCAAGGGTCCAGCCCTTTACAGTTCCACGCTGGCTCCCGGCCGCCGTTCTTTCGACTACGAGCCTCCAGCAAAGAAATGAGGAGCTATCTCGTCGCAGATAGCTCCTCAGCCGGGATGAATGCCTGGACGACCGTGGCTGTGGAAGGCCGCGAAGCCGCTCCTCGGCCTCTTGTCCTTGCCTTTAGGACACCTCCGTCGTCAGTCTGGATTCGTCCCGGGCCGCCTGCCTGGCACGACGGGCCGCCATCGCTTCGGCATAGCGCACAGGATCGGGCGTATCCGGGCGCAGCGAGCGCGTGGCGCGAACTACAAAATGGGCCTCGACGTCCTCGGTCTGGAACATCTCTTTGGCATAAGCAATGGCGTCCTCCTGGCTGAATTCCTTGCAGGAGCAGATATCTATATCTACCTCGCCGTACTCGGGCCAGGCGTGCAGGCTAATATGGCTCTGGGCGATGATCACAAAGCCGGACATGCCGGAGTCGAGCGGATTCGGCGTCTCGATGTCGTAGAGATGCACCGGACTCACCTTCTCCATCCCCACCCGTGCCGGGAATTCGTCCAGCACACGCCTGAGCAGCGGCTCACTGGTCAAGAGTTCCCGTTTGCAGCCGTACAACTCCAGCATTAAATGCACAAGCATCGGGCTACTCCTCCTGTAGACGTCAAAAGTATGAAATCTGCGAGTCTTCACCCTTACTCGGCCCGGACTGCCAGGTTAGCGACTCGCTGCAATCAATTCAAGTGCCGTTTTGAGCACAGGTGATATTATACGGTAGCAGGTCAATGGAACCACGAGCTGGCTGCCGTCAGCGCCAGGCCCGCTGGCCCTCTCGCCGGGAGAAAGGATCAGAGCCGGCGTTGAACCAGGAATGCACTCAGCTCCCGAATGACTACTATGGGGAGCCACCTCATTGGCCTGCCTCCTCGTTTGAACGAGTAATCGAGTGTTAGCGTTACAGTATCGCTCCTGCTGAGCTTAAGTGCTTCTCCACCTACCAGCCAGCCAACCAGACCCGCCAGGCCTCCGTCTGGCTCGGAACCAGCTCATCGGCCGGCACAGGTGGGCAGGCGCGAGCGAAGGTGCTGCCCACAGGCAAGAGGGAAGAGAGCGGCTCAGCAATATGGGGAGAAATGGCGGGCGCTAGATGGCAGAAGCCCAGCCGGGCGCAGAAAACCCAAAGCCACCACTCCCCAGCGCTCAACTCAGCAAGCCAGGCGACGCGAGAGCCGCTTTGCTCCTGCTAACCACGCAGCGCCCCAGTTGGTGTGGAGACGCTTGCGGGAAGGAAACCAGGTCTTGCTGGAGATCGATCTCCCGGCAGCCAGTAAGGGGAGCGTCTTTGTCGGGTGGACGCCATTGGCCGTGATGCCTGAGCTTCGCTCACGCCCAGGCTTGACAAGGCTCCAGGGAGTTATTCCGGCCGCGAGAGGTTCGCTCTTCAGGCCCCACCTGCCAGCCCTCAGACCATCCAGAGGAGCCAGCCTGAGCTTCGGCTTCTGTACCAGGGGGAAACCGGCCGCAGCCTCGTCGCCAGAGATCAGGAGTTTGGGCACCAGCGGCCTTTTCCTTAAGGCCACACGCCTCTGGCCCCACCGGCACCTGCTCATGCTCAAGGCCGCCCCTGAGGCAAGCTTTGTCTGGTCGAGAGCCTGCTGCCCCAGAAGCAAGGCATCTTGAGCTGAACACTCTCGAACCTCGAGGTCGCGGTCGCACCCTTCTCCCTGCGCTTCAGCCTCCAGTGGCTGGGGCGGCGCGCCGTGACTAGAGAGGTCACCGCTTCCATGGGGGGCGCGAGACTCGAGAGAGCCATACGGTGCGCTTGCCATAAAGAAACGTGCTGCCTCCTGCCAGCACGCACCAGGATAATCAGGTTTAAAGAGGTGATGGCCACTGGCCATCGCCCGGCCCGCCTCGCCTTGCTGCCCACAAGGAGGCAGGCAGAGGCCACGCGGTTGATCGCGGAAGAGACGTTCTTCTGACTGCTCGGATTGCTCAGACTGTCCGGCTTCCTTGGTTGCTGTCTCGCGCTGCTCGCCTTGTCTCCGCTGTCGACGGTGTTGACTCTGCTGCTGGGCCATAGTGACAGTATTGCCAATCCTTTCCTTCCTGGTCAGCTCGGTAATGGCGCCGGACTCCGGCAGGGTTGGCTTTCCTCAAGCCAGCATAGATGCAAATGACTCGCTCTTTTGGGCCTGTGGGCGCCGTGCCCGACAAAGGTCAACGGAAGGCAGCCCGGTCCGCTCTCGGCCAGGCTGGCCCCTTTATTCGATCATGGCGCGCCGGATCTCGATGATCTGATCGCGTAGCTCTGCGGCCTTTTCAAACTCCAGTTGCTTGGCGGCGGCACGCATCTGGGCTTCCAGATTTTTGATCAGGCGCAGGGCCTCCTCCTTTGGGATGCCAGCCAGGGCTACCGCTGCGCCTTGCTCTCGCCGATGCTCTTCCGTCTCCGATCCGCTCATGGCCTTGATGCGCTCGGAAAGGGTTTTCACGCCTTTCTTGATGCCACGCGGAGTGATCCCGTGCTGCTCGTTGTAGGCTAGTTGCAGGCGACGGCGGCGGTTGGTTTCATCGATGGCTCGCCGCATGGAGCCGGTAATCGTATCGGCGTACATAATGACGGTTCCCTCGACATGGCGGGCGGCCCGCCCGATCATCTGAATAAGGGAGCCTTCGGAGCGCAGGAAACCCTCCTTATCGGCATCCAGGATGGCCACCAGCGAGACCTCCGGCAGATCCAGGCCCTCGCGCAGGAGATTGATGCCCACCACCACGTCGTAGACTCCCAGGCGCAGATCGCGCAGGATGTCGACGCGCTCGATCGTATCGATCTCCGAGTGCAGGTAATGGACCTTGATGTTCAGCTCCTGCAGATAGTCGGCCAGGTCCTCGGCCATCTTCTTGGTGAGCGTAGTGACCAGGACGCGCTGCCCCTTCTCAACTCGCCGGCGGATCTCCCCTACTAGATCATCGATCTGGCCCTGCGTGGGGCGCACAAAAATTTCAGGGTCGACCAGGCCCGTCGGGCGAATGATCTGCTCAACGATCGCTTCGCTGTGCTCGTACTCGTAGGGACCCGGGGTAGCCGATACAAAGATCGCCTGGTTGATCTGGCGCTCGAACTCGGCAAAGGTCAGTGGGCGATTATCGAGCGCCGAGGGCAGGCGGAAGCCATAATCCACCAGCACCTGCTTGCGCGAGCGGTCCCCTTCGTACATGCCGCGCACCTGAGGCAGGGCAATATGGGATTCATCAACTACCAGCAGGAAGTCATCAGGCATGTAATCGAGCAACGTCCAGGGCGGCTCTCCGGGCGCGCGTCCCGCCAGGTGCCGCGAGTAGTTTTCAATCCCCGAGCAGATGCCGGTCTCGCGCAGCATTTCGATGTCGAAGTTGGTCCGCTGCTTCAGGCGAGCCGCCTCCAGCAGCTTGCCCTGGGCCTCCAGCTCGGCCAGACGCTCTTGCAGCTCGGCCTGAATCGACTCAATAGCACGGTTGAGGCGCTCGCGCGTGGTGACCCAGTGCTTGGCCGGATAGATGTCCAGTCGCTGCCGCCTTCCAAGTACCTCTCCCGTCAGCGGATCGATCTCGGTCATGCGCTCAATCTCGTCGCCAAAGAATTCGATCCGCACCGCCACGTCCTCATAGGCGGGAAAGATCTCCAGGACATCGCCACGCACCCGAAAGCGCCCACGAGTGAAGTTCGTGTCGTTTCGCTCATACTGAATCTCGGTGAGGTGACGCAAGATCTTATCGCGTCGTCGCTCCTCACCGACGCGCAGCGTCAGCACCACTTCCCCGTATTCTTCGGGGCTGCCCAGGCCGTAAATGCAGGAGACGGAGGCCACAATTAGGACATCGCGTCGCTCAAAGAGGCTGCGCGTCGCCGAGAGGCGCAGCTTCTCTATCTCTTCGTTGAGGAGGCTCTCTTTCTCAACATAGGTGTCAGTGCGCGGAATGTAGGCCTCGGGCTGATAATAGTCGTAGTAGGAGACAAAGTATTCGACCGCGTTATTCGGAAAGAACTCTTTGAATTCGCTGTAGAGCTGTGCCGCTAAGGTCTTATTGGGGGCCAGCACCAGGGTCGGTCGCTGCACCTGCTCGACGACCTTGGCGATCGTATAGGTCTTGCCGCTGCCGGTGACTCCCAGCAGCGTCTGCATGCGATAGCCTTTTTTAAGGCCCTCCACGAGGGCCGCTATGGCCTGCGGTTGATCACCGGTTGGGGCAAATGGCGCCTCTACTTTGAACTCCGGCACAGGTTTTGACCCCCTTGCATCTCTGAGCGCTTGCGTCTATCGATCTATCTTTCTTGCTCGATGGCCGTTCGCTTCTCCGGCCTGGACTAAGGGCCGAGTCTCCAAAAGTCCTCACCATTATACCATCTTCTTCCGCCAGTCGCGACCCTTTCTTTGGTCCGGCCGTGGCCTGACCGACTGGACTGGCGCCCACTACCCCGCCCGGCGGGAAGACAGGCTGAGGCTGGGAGTTTGGGGGAGAAAGAACGAATTTAGATAACTTCCGTCAGATACTATGCTACAATGGTTAAGAAATGAAAGGGCCAGGGGAAATTCCGGCTCCGCCCGCTTGCGATCAGTTGACCAGGCCCAGAGAGCACCCATCGAAGGAGTCTGTGGTTATGGCGCAGGATTCGCCTTTGTTCTCTTGCCCCCGCTGCGGCGCCCCGGCAAGACCTAACCAGCGCTTCTGCCCGAACTGCGGCTTGAGTGCAGAGGAGGCTTTCCCCTATCTGCACGGGCCGGCAGGGCAGTCTCTGCCTCCTCAGTTCAGCCCCAATACTACGGGGCAGCCGCAGGGAACGCCGCCTTCCGCCGCGGCACGCTCGCTGGCCAGACGTCCCCCGCGACAGCGCTGGCTGCTGGCGGTGCCTCTCGTTCTTGTGCTTTTGGCCGCCCTCGCCTACCTCGCCGCCGGCCTCTCCGGTCTCCCGGTACCAGGCTTCCGCAGCTCAGAGCAAGGCACCGTTACGACGCGCGTACTGAATACGACGGTGACCTATGCCAGCGCTCGGCTGACCATCCAGCGCGTTCAGCAGGCCCAAACTTTTGCCGACGACCCCCAGGCGACATCCGACGGTATGTTGCGCATCTTTTTGCACGAAGAGAACCCGACGAACAGCCAAATCACCTATAATCTTTACCAGTGCTCCCATCTGCTCGTACCCGGCAAAGGAGCGCAGGCTCCGCTGCTGGTGACCGCCAACGGCCCGCTTGCCCCCCAGGCCAGCCGTAACAATGTGCTGGATTTCGCCGCTCCGGCCAATGTTTCCTTGGGTCAGCTTGCGCTCCGTTTGGGAACGGAGAGCGAGGCCCAGATGGATATTCCTTTGACGAGCAATCCGGATCTCTCGCGCTACGCGCCCCGGAATGTGAAACTGCACACGGAGCTGCAGTACTTCGGGCTGAACTGGACGGTTAGTGGGGCGACCCTGACCTGGAGTACTGCCGGTCAGCAGGCTGCGCGAGGCAAGATTTTCTTGACGTTGACGCTGACAGTTGACAACACGCTGGCCCAAACGGCTATTCCGGGGTCTCCATACGAGTATATCCGCCTTCAGACGGAGAATGGCGGCAGCATCGCCCCCAGCTACAGCAGGCTGCCTGTGGCTTTCGCCCAGGGCGCCACCAACCAGAGCGGCACAGTCACCTTCCTCGTGCCTCAAAAGAGCCAGCAATTCACGCTGACGATGGGCCAGTCTGGCAGTGGTATGCAAAGCGCCAGCGTCTCGCTCCGTCTGACTGCCTAGCCGGACCTTCCTTTCCCGATCCAGGCGAGTTCGTCCGATCCAGCCACTGGCCTGGCCCCACCCAGGCTGATAGGCCGGCAGACAGAGGAAGGGATAGAGAGAGCACTAAGGGAATATAGGGAAAGAAAGCGGGCCTGTGCCAGCAGGGTCGAGCCGCCGGCCAGTAGCCCGCGTCCCTGGAAGGAGTCTCTCCTTCCAGGGACGGCAAGCAGTTGTGTTCCACAGGAGCAGCGAAAAGCGGTGATTGTCTGGTTCGAGCAGAGCAGCCGCTCCTCCCAGGGAGCGGGCCTTAGTCCAACAGGAAGCTGCCCATCAGCTCGCGCCTGAGAGCGGCCTTGCTCTCCTCATCGAGAGCCGCAGATGGCGGTCCTGCTGGTTCGCTCTGGCTCGTGCTCTGTGGGGGAACAGGCCCAGATCCAGGGCCTGTAGCGGAGTCGGCCAGCGTTCCTAGCGGCCCCGTGGCGGCGGCGGCGAATTCATCGAGCAGCATTTCCTCGAGATAGGAGGGCGAGAGCCGAGGCCCCGGCAGGGGTTGAGCCATCTGCTGGGCCTCCAGCGGACCGATCGAGGCCCGAATCTGGGTGATCTCCCCCGGACGCTCCTCAGTCGATCCTATCCCCCGCTGGTCTGGTCCGCCAGGGCGCTCCCCCGGCCGCTCTTGCCCTGGTTGAGAGGATGGAGCCGCTATGTATTCAGACTGCGCCACCAGGGCCGGTGCAGGTCCGGTGGCTGACTGCCCGGCTGATCCGGATACGGCCAGGGGATAGCGCACTCCCATAATCTCCACGAAGATCCCTCGCCCCTCGCGCAGATCCAGTAGCTGCTGGCGCAGTTCGCGATTCTCTCTTTCAAGCTCTTCTAGCAGACGCTGCTGCGCATAGATTGCTTCTAGAAGACGATCAAAAGTATCGCCACTTGCTGTCATAGTATTCAGTTTCTCCTCTCCAGTTGCAGACCTGACGATCCGATCAACCACGACCAACCGCTGCCCGCGAACTCTGGAGACAGACAAGATAGAGACGGGCTATAACAGATAGTCCTCTCGATCTGCCCCCCACCGCCTTGCTTGAACCAGCCGTCGCTTCCTTGCTCTGCCCAGGCGCCCACTCAGCCAGCCCGGCCCAGTCCCGCCCCGCCATCTTCCACCGGTACGATAGCAGACAGACGCGCCTGTCCCCAGGTCTGTCCGACCAGTGACACAAGGTGATTACCCCAGAAACATTTCTTTGGCTTAGAACGGTTCAGCGGCAGCGAAGTAACAGCCGCCGAGCGTCGGTCACTCGCCCAGAGTGAGACGTTTTCCCCTTGCCCCGGGCTGAGATTGCATGTTACAGTTATAGCCGGAATAACCGACGCGCCGGCTCAGGTGCCGGTCCCCACTATGGTTAGGCCAAACGGGGGATGGCACACCCCAAGATCCTCTGAGCTCAGCTAAGGACTCTACAATGCAGGAATCGGTGACACAGGCAGCAACAATAGACCAGTCGCAGGAGCACAAGCCGGGCCGTGGCCGCCTCGGCCCTCTGCTTTGCTGGGCAGTCGTCTTTGCCGATATCGGCACCTCGGTGTACTATACGCCCGGCATTCTCTACGTGACAGTGGGGAAACTGGCCGGGTTCTTTGTCCTCCTCACCATGGCCGTCTTCGTACTACTGACCCTCAAGTACGCTGAGGTCTCAGCCCGCTTTCCCCAAGGCGGTGGGGTCGTGAGCGTGGCGGCCCATGCGCTCAACCCCTGGTTCGGTGCCCTGGGCGGCATGTTCATCCTGGTGGACTACTTCTTGACGGCGGCCCTGAGCTGCCTTTCAGGCATCTTTTATTTCAGCGTGGTCTTTCCAGCCCTGGGACCTAACGCCCTCTGGATTACGATCGGGGTCCTGGCTCTGCTGGGCCTCCTCAACTGGATCGGCATCACAGAGAGCGCCACGGTAAGCCTGATCGGGGCCTTGATCGCTTTTGTCAGCGATCTGGCCATTCTGGTCACGGTCTTTAGCCATGTCCCCCCCAGCGAGGCTCTCCATCTTTTCGAAAGTATGTTCGCGGGCAATGCCGTGACCCCGGTCAAGCTGCTGGTCGGCTTCGGCGGGGCCTTTCTGGCTTTTTCGGGCCTGGAGAGTATTTCTCAGCTCTCGCCGGTCATGAAGACTCCGCGCAAGAAGGTCGCCGGCCTGGCCCTGCTGCTGGTTGTCGTTACGATCGGTCTCACCAGCCCCCTACTTACAACCTTCTCCACGCTCCTGCAGCCCCAGGAGGCGGCTGATCCCCTTAAGAACAGCCAGTTGGTTTCGCTGCTGGCCGGCCACTGGGGCAATATCTGGCTCCAGAGCGAGGTGGCCATCAGCGCCAGCGCTCTGCTGGTCTTTGCAAGCAATACCGCGATCATCGGTGCCTATCACGTCTTCATGGCCCTCTCGCGCATGGAGTTCCTGCCCTCCTTTGTGCTGAAGCGGAACCGCCTGCGCGGGACTCCTCACTATTCGATCGCGTTGGCCACCGGCGTTCCGATCCTGGTCCTGCTGCTGGTGCATGGCCAGTTGGACCTGCTCGGCGATATGTACGCCTTCGGCCTGCTCGGGGCCTTCTCGTTGACCTGCCTGGGCCTGGATGTCGTCCGCTGGCGCGAGCGGCGCGCGGCCCAGAGCCGGGCCGCCGCGCTGGCAGAGCTGCGCGCCAGCAGCCACAATGGCCATTCCCCCACGGAGCCGGGTCTGGCCCTGGCTCCCGAGAGCGGCCTGCCCCTCAACGGTCACCACGAGCACCAGGCCTCTGCCCGGCCCGCTCATGGGGAGATCGTGGAAAGCTCCGAGCGCTCTTACGAGGGCTGGCGCGGCCTCTGGTATACGCTCGATTTCTACTTGGGGATCGCTACAACCTTCCTGGTGACGCTGGCCTGGTCGATTAACCTGGTGGCGAAGCCGCTGGCTACAGCCTTCGGCGGCTCCGTCGCTTTACTGGGCATGGGGGTAGCTTTCTATAACTACCGCAGCCATCGTCTGATGGGCCGCCTGCCCGTGCCTGTGACGACGATCGAGGACCATCTCCACGGCTCTATCCTGGCCGTGCTGACGGCTAATAATCCTCATAATGAGGATGTGATCCGAACGGCGATTCACAGCGCCGATGGCCGCCCGGTGGTCTTCCTCTACGTTGGGGAGCCGCGCGTCGCTCGCACACCCCGCCTCTTCGAGGTGGTCGATCCCTACCTGGAGGATGAGCAGGCCAAGGAACTCTTCGGTAAGGCCGAAAATCAGGCCCGTCGAGCCAAAATCAGTACCCGCCGCTATGTCTATCGCCCCTATGAGCCGGGAACGATCGCCCGCGTCTGGCAAATTGTCCATCCTCATGATACGATCGTTCCCGCCAATGAGGTGCCTCGGATCGAGGATATTAATCCCGATCGCATTAGCTACGAGATCACTCCCGGCGGCGGAATGCAGGTGGCGCACATGGTGAAGCGCTGGTAACCCCACCTGGAGGAAAGTCAGGATTGTCAGCAGCCGCTGACTGGCTTTCTTTGTCGCTTTTTCTCTTTTTTCCAATTGGTCGCTCAGTAGGATAGAGGGGGAGGGGAACCAAGGCCCGCTCGGAGAGGAGCGGGGTCTCGGCCATGTCAGCCGGCCTTCGCCTGGCGCGGCCTCCCCCGACGACGCGCGCCATCGTTGGCATGCGCGCCGGTCGAGGTCGCGGTTTGAGCCGTGATACAATAAGGGTTGTAAACTCTCTCTAGCTGAGCTACGCTTTCTGACCCTGTTTACCGACGTATTTGTCGCTGTTGATGGAGGAAGGAGCTACATATGAACGAGCGCATTCGCGAGATTCTGAGCTGGTACGCCGGCGAGAATCCCGGCGTCTTAACAAATCTGGCCCGCATTCTCAATCATGGCCGTCTGGGAGGAACCGGTAAGTTGGTGATCTTGCCGGTCGATCAGGGCTTCGAGCATGGTCCGGCACGGAGCTTTGCTCCGAACCCGGCTGGCTACGATCCCCGCTACCACTTCCAGCTTGCTATTGAGGCCGGCTGTAACGCTTACGCCGCCCCGCTGGGCTTCCTGGAAGCCGGCGCCGCTGAGTTCGCTGGCGAGATCCCCCTGATCCTGAAGTGCAATAACCATGATCTGCTTTATGAGTCGCGCGATCCTCTGCCGGCTTTGACCTCCAGCGTTGAGGACGCCCTGCGCCTTGGCTGCTCGGCAATCGGCTTTACAATCTATCCCGGCTCGGCGGCCCGCGATACGATGTACGAGGAGCTGCGTGAGCTGACTCGCCAGGCTAAGAACCACGGCCTGGCTGTGGTGGTCTGGTCCTACCCGCGCGGCAGTGGCCTGAGCAAAGAGGGCGAGACCGCTATCGACGTGGTCTCTTACGCGGTGCATATTGCCGCTCAGCTCGGAGCCAACATCATTAAGGTCAAGCTCCCCAGCGAGAAGATCGAGAAACCAGAGGCGCAAAAGGTCTACCAGAAGTATGAGATTCCCATCGCAACCCTGGCCGATCGCGTGCGCCATGTGGTCCAGAGCGCCTTCAACGGTCGGCGGATCGTGATCTTCTCGGGCGGGCCGGCGGCCGCCGACGAGCAGGTCTTTGAGGAGGTGCGCGCCATCCGCGACGGCGGCGGCTTCGGCTCGATCATCGGACGCAATTCCTTCCAGCGCCGCAAAGATGAGGCCCTGCGCTTCCTGGGTACGGTAATGGGCATCTATGAGGGGTCCATCCAATAAAGGGTCTCGCCTGCTGAGCCAGGAAGGCCGCTCGCTCCAGGCACAGCGACGCTGAGCGAAGGGTCAGGGCTGGTCTGAGCTGGTCGGTACCAGGCAGCCAGCCCTATTTTTGACTTTGTCTTCTGACACAGGGCCGGCCAGTGGTTACGTCCTGGCCGGCCATCTCTCCCACTTTGAGCCGGCAGCAGCCCGGTCGGCTTGCCGCCTTCTTCCGCCCAACTACTGCCCTGCCCAGGACGGAGACCTTCTCTCCCTCTCGTCCTCTTTGAGCGCTACCTAACGCACTCCTCGCACTTGTTTGATGGCCAGGGTCCCAATGGCAAAATAGAGGGTGGTCACGGCAAAGAGGACCGTGTAGCCGAAATGATTGGGCAGGCTTTGCAGAACCTGGAGGATGACGCCGCCAATGGCCGTTCCAATCACCTGGGGCAGGATACCCATCATCGACCAGAAGCCCATAAACTTGCCAGCCTCGTTGGTGGGCGGCAGCACATCGGTAGTGAGGGCCCAGTCAACGCTCGTATAGGCGCCAAAGCCAATACCAAAGATGAGGCCCGCCACCAAGGCCCCATACTGGCTTTGAAAGAAAATAAAGACCAGACAGACGATGGCCATCATTGCCCCAGAGAGGTAGACCAGCCCTTTGCGTCCCCAGTGATCAGAGGCCCAGCCCCCGATGATCGAGGTCAGCAGGGCTGTGAGCAACAGGGCGGGCTGGAAGACAAGGCCATTGAAAAACTCTCCCGAGAAGGGCGTGTTGTAGATGATCGTCCGGACTCCTGGCCCCCCCAGCACGTTGTCAAAGTAGTACTGCAGAAAGTAGTAGACAGTCCAGATGCCCATCATGACCAGCAGCCTGGCCAGGAGCACCCAGGCCATATCAGGATAGTGCAGGGGGTTGAAGAGGAAGCGCCTGATAAAGCGCCTGAAGCTGAAACGCTCCTGACCCACGCGAGAGAGGGGAGTTTCTTTGACCGTCAGGACCGTGTAGGCGACAAAGATGATCTGGACGACGGCGATGAGCAGGAAGATTTGTACGATCTCTTGACGGTAAAGGGGAAGAGGATCGTGCTTGTTGACTATGGCCCCCGCCACAAGGGAGCCAAGGGCGGTTCCGAGCAGCGACAGCAATCCATTGAAGCCAGCAGCCAGACCTCGCTGGTTCGAGGGCACTTTGTCGGCGATGATGGCGCTCCAGGGCGAGTTAGCTACATTATTGGTGATCTGCAGCAGAATGAAGAGAACGGCGAAGAGGATGAGCAGAGCCGTGGAACTGGCCCAGCCAGGGGCAAAGGCGAAAGCTATCAGGACGATGACATTGAAGATGGTGCCGATGATCATGAAGGGGCGCCGCCTCCCCATGCGGAAGGTGGCATAGTCGGAGATGGCCCCCACCAGCGGGTTGACAATGACGGCCACAATGGTTCCCCAGAGCACAACCGTGGTCAGGTTGATGGCTTCCTGGCTCACCGGCAGGAACTTGGCCACCATGCTGGGAATGACGATGGCGAGGAGCGCTTGCCAGTGAAAGCTGTTAGCGAACCAGAAGACGTTGATGTTGATCTGTTCGAGGAGCGACACTCGACGGACTGGAAGCTCCGCAGTCGCCGCGGCGCTCATGGCTACTTCGCCTGAGTCTTTACCGATTTCCATAGAGATTCGCCGCCGGTCCCCCTGGGTCTATCCACGAGGAAGACGGCTCCCTCCTCTCTGTCAGGATGGTCGTTGACGACGCACTCCTCTTCAGCTCTTCCCGCGCTCGTGAGGGCAAAAGGCCCTGCCCTCCACGGGAGGCACCTTTTCCTCCCCTTTTCACGAGGGAAGAGAGCGGTTCGGCCCGAGCTGCACGCCGGCCAGGCCAACAGCTCCCAGGACCGCAAGAGAGGCCAGCGCATCTGCACGTCTAGCCCCGGTAGCCTTGCTACGCCTCTCTCTCTGCCTGTGCTTATAGCAAGACTGTACCTGCTCCTTTAAGGGTTTGTCAAGTCTTCGCGCTCTATGCCTTCTTGTGCCTTCATCAGCCAGCCCCTTGACGTCCCGCTTTCTGGCTGGCATCCTTTGTAGGGACGAAGCAAGAGGGCACCGGTGAGCAGGGCTGACGGCCATGCCGTCCTTTGGCCCGACTGGCCGGCTGCTTTCCATGGCCATCTGCGCTTCTTCCACTTTGGCAAGAAAGGTTGTCCCAATGGGCTTCCCGGCTTTCGAGCGGCGTCGGAGCGCGCCCTGGCAAATTTTTGCTTCCTGTACGACGCTGCTCATTCTGACGGTCCAGTACACAAATTACAGTCCTTTGATTCCTGAACTGCGAGAGAAGCTTCACATCAGCGCTGGTGAGGTCGGCCTCTTTTCGACGTTCCTCTTCCTTGGCCTCACGCTGGCCTATTTGCCGGCGGGAGTGCTGATCGATCGCTACGGCGCCCGCCCGGTGCTGCTGGTCTCGACGCTCCTGGCTACCTGCGGAGCTTTGCTCTTTCCTCTTGTTCCGCATCTCGGCTGGCTACTGGCCATGCGGCTGCTGACTGGGCTGGGGATCGGTGCAGCCTTTGTGGCCGGCGCCAGCGTAGCGGCTGGCAGTGGACGCCTGGCGGCCCTGGGCCAGGGTCTTTATGGCGGCTCGACTCAGGTGGGTGCGGGCCTCGGTCTGCTCCTGACTCCTTATCTCGCACGGCTGGTCGGTTGGCAGGGAGCCTTCTTCTGCTGGGGACTGCCGGGCTTGCTGGGGGCCGCGCTCTGGCTTGTGGTCGATGTCGAGAATGAGCGCCCGCTGCGCCAGGGAGGACTGCGGCAGGGATTGGCCTCACAGTCTGTCTGGAGCCTGGGGCTGGCTCATATGGGAACCTTCGGCCTGGGCAATGCGATCGCTACCTGGATCGCCCTTTATCTGGTGCAATTGGACCACTTACCTCTGACGCTGGCGGCAAGCTGCGGCTCGCTGGCTCTGCTGAGTGGAATGCTCTTTCGCCCGCTGGGTGGCCTGGTGCTGGGACGCCGCTGGCTGGGAAGCATCGCCTTGTTGCGCCTGATGGCCTTGCTCTGCTGTGTGGGCATCCTCTGCCTGGCCCTTCCCTGGCATAGTTCATGGTTGAGCTGGCTGGGGATCATCTTGACTGCCCTCGGCTCCAGCGCTCCATACGCAGCTATCTTTAATGAGGCCGCTTCGCTGGGCAGCGTCGGCAAAGGGGTGGCCCAGAGCCTGGTAAGCGTCATCTCTTCGCCTACGCTGATTATGGGCCCACCCCTGATCGGCTTCTTGCTCGATCAGACGGCAAGCTATAGCGCCGCCTTTGGAACGATGCTGCTCTTTAGCGTTGTGGCCATTGTCTCTGCACTGGCCGCCGGACCAGCCCTTGCCCGCGAGCGCAGGAGCAGTTCCTACGCCCTGGCCAGTCCCGTGCAAGTCGCCTCTCCAGGCGAACCTTCAGCTTCTGCCTGCAGCGACTGATTGAGCCTGATCCGGACAGATGAGAGCCTGGGATGACTTGCCCCACCTTCAGCTCCCAGCGAGCGCTCTCCTGCTGAGGCAAGTACTTGACAAATGGCAAAGAACAGGGTATCATAACTGCTGTCAGCCGTTGGGTATCCGCTGACAGACCTAAATCACTCAGATGGCGCATTCGTCTAGCGGTCTAGGACACCGCCCTCTCAAGGCGGAGATCACGGGTTCAAATCCCGTATGCGCTACTCATCATTATTTCAAACCGTTTCAGTCCTCATTCGTACTGGCCTGAAACGGTTTGATTTTTTGGTATCCAGGTCGCAATCTAGCAGCGGTATTCCTCACCTCCCTTCCTTCCTTGCCTCTTCTGGCCTTTCTCTCGATGCCTCGTCCAGTCGAGGCATGGCCCCTCCTGCATTCCAGGGAGCAGATGAGCATGCACCTCTATGGTGAGGCCACTCTGCGTCGGCCGCAACAACTCCTGTACTACCTTCGGGTGGCTACCGAAACAGAGCAGGAGGAAGATGGCCCTATGCCGCCTACCACGCCAACAAGTCTTCGGTCACCTGGCCTGACTCAGTAGCTTTTTGAACACCTCAACGAGGCGGTTCGGGTCTAAGGACGTACCATGCACGGGATAGAACAAACAGGTCAGCGTGTTCCCACCATGCCTCGTCAGCTTGCAACTTTACCTCCACCTGTCGTGCCGGACAGGTGTTCTTTCCCGTCCCGGTACCGTTGTCCAGGCGGGTAGTCCTCTATGGATTCCTGATCCCTTGCCTGCTGAAAGGCTAATATCCCGGTGGTAGAGGAAATCCGCCGATAGCGCGAATACCTGCAATCGCTCCAATATGCGTTAGAGCGTGGGTCAGAGCAGCACTCAGTGCATCGCCCGCCTGCTGCCGACCAAAGGGGAACATTACCTCTCTGCCAAGCTCGTCATCGGAAAGCCCGGCCACCGCCTCATCTACCTGAACCAGCAGCGCCTCGAGCACCTCAAGCAGTTCCGCCGCTGAGGTGGGGCGGGCCTTCCCGGGCGGCCAGCTATCAGGAGGGTAGTCTTCTGGCCAGCTTCTGCCAGATAGAACGCTGGCCTGGCCGAAGAGGATGACAACAGCGTGCATCGCCACCTCCATAATCGACCGGTCATCTATGAGCGGAGCACTGTAACTTAATTGCTCAGGAGTGAGATCGCCCAAGGTGTGCCGGAGCCACCATTTGAGACGATCATTTGTCGCCACAACAAAGGATGCCGTATTCATGGGCAACACTCCTTGCTTGCAGCTCAATCCCATCCCGACACCTGTCAGAGATGTCGGGATGGGATTCTCTGCTACATTGCCGTCCTAGACCTGCTGCACAAAAATGACCTCGCCATCATGCCATTCTGGCTCTTGTTCAAACAAAGGTAGGAGCTGGCGATAGCGGGCATCCTGCTCAGGGTCGCGCGCATTTGCCCAGTAGGCCTCTTTAGTGGTGAAGAGTACCGCGATATAGATCTCCTGCGGGTCACTATCCAGGCGATACGCATAGGTTGCCACAAATCCCGGTATTTTCCCCTCTGCATACGCCTGATCCTCGATGATTTTCCTGAGCTGCGATTCCTTTCCTGGCTTGATGCGGAACCTTGCAATTGTACCGTACATCGTTATTTCCTTTCCTGTATCAGCTTCGGGCCATTATTCAGATGACCCGTATGCTATCTGCCTGCCAGAGTCTGGCAGCTGAACCAGGTTGTGCCAGGCCGACCCAGGACCCAGGCATGCATCTCCCAGTCAGAGAGCTACGCCCAGATCTCGTAGAGGACGTTAAACGGGGCCTCAACCGGCACGCGCCGCACATGGCTGAATCCTGCTTCCATGCAGAACTGGCGCAATTTCGCTTCGGGCAGTCCCAGGGTGCCCAATCCCTCGCCATGACCGGCCAGCGAGACCGTCATGCAGTAAAGAATACTGATACCGTAGAAGAGAGAACCGGTCAGGCCAGCATTATCCTCCAGTTTTTCTGAGCTATTGAACTCCAGGCAAACATAACGCCCTTCTGGCTGCAATCCGGCACGAATCGCTCGCAGCAGTCCACGCGGGTTGACCGCATCATGTACAACGTCGAAGGTGCTGATCACATCGTATTGCTCAGGCAGACCCTGCGATACGTCCAGATGGACAAAGCGCACGCGATCAGCAACGCCCGCCGCCTGCGCGTTGGCCGTTGCTCTGACGATGGCGGGCGCGAACATATCGTAGCCGACATAGCGCGACTGCGGATAGGCCTGAGCCAGCTTGATCAGCGCTCTGCCTGCGCCGCAGCCGACATCGGCAACCAGCGCACCACGCTCCAGTTTTGCCTGGACATCCGGCATTGCGGGCAACCAGGCTTGAACAAGCAGGTGCTCAAAAAAACTATTGCTGAAGCGTTCCTGACCCTCCCAAAGAGCGGGATCATAGGCTTCCATCGGAACGCCACCCCCATGCTGGAAAGCATGGACCAGTTGGTTGTAGACACCTAACTGCGCCATCATCAGTTGATAGACTCCGCCCAGAAAGAAAGGCCCGCCTTCCTGAGCCAGTACCGGGGCATGCTCAGGCGGCAGGCTAAAACGCTGGTTCGCAGGATCGTAGACCAGATAACCAGCGCTTGCCATCTCGCTGAGCCACTCGCGGGCATACCGCTCGTTGATGTGTGCGCGCTCCGCCAGTTCGATGCTGGTGGCCGGCGCCTGGGTCAGCACTTTGAAGAGGCCGAGACGATCGCCAAGGCTGGCCATCACTAGCGTAACGCCAGCGGCAATATCTGCTATCACCTTGCCAGCAAATGCTTCTGCCTTTTCATAATCAATGCTTTGCTGTGTTGCCATGCTACCTCTCCTTTTTCTGTTCTCTTGATGAGGTACCCGAGATCGTCTTTTTAGCAGCAACCTCGCGCCAGCCGCCACTGGTAGTATGCCCGAAAAAGACGCTGCCCTCATCGGGGAAAACCGAAGATTTCTGGAGAGGAGCATACGGAGATTTCTTCCAGGGAACCGCTGGGAGAGGGACACGATACGGAGAGGAGAGGAGAGGAGAGGAGAGGAGAGAAGGAGGGTCTATTTTTCTCTGCGCAGCAGACCTTTTTCATGCGCCCAGATCGCGACCTGCGCCCGTGAGGTAAAGTTCAGTTTGCATAAAATGTTGCTGACATGGGCTTCGACGGTTCGCAGGCCGACCACCAGCAGGTCGGCAATCTCACGATTGGATTTTCCTTGCGCAACCAGGATGGCTACCTCACGTTCGCGGCTGGTCAGCCCATCGGAGAGGCGCCGGACAGCGCCCTTTTGTGGCAGTAGGGCAAGAGCCTGCGAGAGAAAATGCGCACGCAGCTCTTCATGCGGGACGTCAGCAGCCAGTTCCTCGATGAGTGCGCGAGCAGCCGAGAATGCCTGCTCGGCCTCTTGCTGGCGTGCCTTCGCCCGGTAGAGCTTCCCCAGAGCAAGATCTATGCGCCAGAGCAGCGGACGCCACACCTGTCTGCAGGCAGCCTCTCGCGCGGCACACAGCATCGCTTCAGCCTCTGCTTCACGTCGCAGCGCGACCAGGGCCTCACCACGTAGTTTCAGAAAACGCGGATCGCTCTGCCCGGCAGAAAGATTCCTGTTAGAGCTGATCAACCCGTCAATGATATGCAAGGCAGTACCAGGATCCCCCTGAGCAAGCGCCAGCTCTGCCCTGGCATACCAGGCAACTCGCTGCCCGGTAGTTTGCATGGGAGCACCCGGCTCAAGTACGGCATCGAGAACAGAGGCGGCACGTGTCATATTGCGCTCTGCCAGACAGGCCAAAGCCAGAAATCCCGATACGACTCGCATCCAGTAGACCGAACCGCTCTCATGGGCCAGAGTCAGCGCTCGTTCGAGACGTCGTTGTGCCTCCGGCGGATCGAGAAGATCTAACAAATACCATCCCATCCCCAGGCTGCCAAAGATCAGCCATTGGCGATGCTCAATTTGCTCTACAATACCAAGCCCTTCCTGTAGAAATTTCCATGCCTGCGCGTATTCTCCCCGTGTAGCCAAAAGCATGCTCATATTGAAGAGTACAAAAGCTTCGGCCGAGTGCTGGCCTGTTTCGCGGGCAATCCTGAGCGCCTCCTCACCGGCCCCAAAAGCCTCGCCAAAACTCAGGACCAACGCCGTCGAGCCTGCCATATCCAGCCCACAAGCCAGCGTTAACTGGCCCAGGCTGAACACCAGTCCTCGGCGGTCGTCGAGCCGCCGGAAAAGTGCAACGGCCTGCTGGTTACAGGCAATGCCCTGCACCATCTCTCCATTCAGGTAGTACGCCATACCAAGCAGGTCAAGCGTCTCAGCGAGTCCTTGCTGATCGTTTTCGGCCTGGAAGGCCGCCAGCGCTTCCTGGTGACAGCGCAGCGACTCGGCAGGCTGCTCAATATTGAGATGCCAGTTTCCAAGACGATTGAGGCTATGGGCGATGGTGCGCGCGTCGCCGATGTGCCGCGCCAGGACGAGCGCCTGCTGGTAGTAGATCCCTGTGCGCGCATAATCACGGCCCGCCCACAGAAAGCCAAGCGCGATCAGACTCTGCCATTCAGCGCTCCGGTCATGGAGAGAGCGCGCTCTCTCCAGGGCCATCTCATAATCGCTGCACGCCTGCTCAAAATCACCCAGAATTTCGTACGCCTGCCCGCGCGCCAGATAGATCTGTGGGGAAGCCATCCTTCGCAGGTGCCCAAGAGCATCCAGGGCGCGCGTGAACTGCTCAATGGCGGCACGCGGGGCATACATGGCCTGGGCCTTTTCCCCGGCCCGCTGCCCGTATTCCAGCGCTTTCTCCCATACTCCACCTTCATAGAAGTGATACGCCAGGTCAGCTACAGATGCTTCCTCGCTTGAAGCAGAGAGCCGCTCTATGGCCTCTGCAATACTGCGGTGCAGACTTTTGCGCTCCCGTATCAATAGATCGCTATATATTGCCTGCCATGTCAGCGCATGCCGAAAGGCAAAGCGTTCCTCAGACTCCTCGACGACCAGTTGCGCCGTGATCAACTCTTTGATCAGGGCAAGCAGCCGCGACTCGTCATGCGGCGTCAGTACTTGTAAAAGTGCAAAATCAAAACGATGCCCGATGACGGCGGCCAGGACCAGTATCTGCCTGGCCTGCTCGCTCAGTCGCCCGGCACGCTGCTGTACCATGTGCTGCACGCTGCGCGGTATGGACAGTTTGCTGAGCGGTTTGCAGTGCCAGCGCCCTTCAATGTAAAAGATATCCTCTGAAGCAATAAGAGATTTAAGCAGCTCTTCTACAAAGAAAGGATTGCCCTCGGCGAGCGTGTAGATGGGATCAAATGAGTCTAACTGCGCAACATGGGGAGATGTGAAAATGGCCCGCAACATAGCAGCCATCTCACTGTGCGTGAGACGAGGAAGCGAGATCTCGCGCGCCAGCCGCTCACGGTCCAGGTGCGCCAGGAGTTGCCCGAGAGCCGGGGAGACTTCATCGCTACGATACGTCAGAAGCACGAGAAGAGGTCGGGAGGCACAGCTACGCGCCAGGTAATAAAGGTACTCCAGGCTGTTATCATCGCTCCAATGGATATCTTCGAGAATAAATACTACTGGCTGATCGGTAGCTCTTTCAAGCAGAAATTGTGTCAAGCTAGTAAAGAGACGATGTTTTTCTATTTGAAGCTCCTGTCCTGATAAGGGAGCAGAAAGACGCGTAGATCCCTCTCCATTCAGCATATCAGGAAAGAATGAAAACAGGACGGGAATTGAGTCAGCGGCAGCAGGGTTACTGGCCAAAAAGGAACGGAGGAGGTCGAGCAGTGGGGCATAAGGATAGGAATTATCAGTAGGGAAACAGTTCCCCTGCAAGATGAGAAAGGATTGCGCCGCGGCAGTAGCTTTCGCCTCGGCGAGCAGGCGCGTTTTGCCGATACCAGCTTCGCCGGAAATCAGAACAACGCATCCCTTCCCGCTCCGCGCCTGGTCAATAGCAGAGCACAGAGCGGTGAGATGATCCGCGCGCCCAATGCAAACCGGACAGAGCACAGGAGTGTCAAACGACACCTTCATGACGGGATTACCTTTCTCTTCTTATGCGCCTGTGCAGCCGCGAAGAGCTTCCGCTTCTTCGATGAGGCGTCGCTGATCTGGTGGAGTGACCCCGACCACGCCCCGCTGGTCCCTGCCGGCTCCAGGAGAATAGCAGCCATCTCATCGAGGACGCCAAAGCGTTCTGGTTAGTCCGAACAAAGGCGCCTGCTCAAGACGGTGAGCGGGCAGCTTCACCTTAGTCAAGAAAGGAATATCACATGTCAGGCATCACTGTACCACATGGCAGGCGCTATGTCCAGGGCCGAGGTGATGGAAGCAGCTTCCTCGCCTTTCCCGATCGCATCATCGAAAGTGGGAGTTCCTGCTTTCTTAGAGCTGTTGCTCATGCACCCGCCTGGTGTCCTGCCCAGGCCCATTAGCAGAGGTAAAGGGATGATGGGCAGCGTCAAAATCTCTCTCGCCTGCCTCGCCTGCCGGCGCCTGCATCCACCTCAGCAGTCAGGCTGGCATCCGGATGCGAGCATGGCTGTGCTTTTTAGCCAAAAACCCTTGACAGCGCGCCAGGAATAGGGTATGATAACCTCCGCCAGCGGCAGAAGAGCGGCTGGCACGAACTGATCACCCAGATGGCGCATTCGTCTAGCGGTCTAGGACACCGCCCTCTCAAGGCGGAGATCACGGGTTCAAATCCCGTATGCGCTACTCTTTTCTCCCTCTGCTCGCCCGAGGTCCGCTGCATTGATACCTCGGGCCTTTTGTTTTTTCCGGCAGGCCCGCCCCGGATGAGCGATTTTGAGAGGGGGAGGTCCTTTTCTCTTCTCGTCACTGGCGGCTTTTGCTATAGTTATTAACAGGGCACCGCACCCTGTCAGCATAACGGGGCATTGCACACACCATCTGGCCGGCCCGACTGGCTCCCGGCTCAGCCAGCTCGCGTCAGGTCAGCGACAGCAGGATCTCGCTCGCCTGCTCCTTTGCTATCTCTCCGTGATGAAAGGGATGTCTTTCTATGTATAAAAAGGTTGTTACCGGTCTGGTACTCTTGGGACTCCTGACACTGGTTCTGGCAGCCTGCGGCATCCGCGATACCGCTGCCGGCGCAGCGAATACCGGTCCAACGGTGAAAATGAGTTCTACGGCCTTCGAAGTAACGCAGATCACCATAAAGAAGGGCCAGGCACTCACCCTGGTGGATGATGTCGCCGTCCCCCATGTCATCAAAAATGGTACCTGGAAAGGCTCCACCCCCGCGGTGACGAAGGAGTCTGGCGCCCCCACAGTGGACCTGAATTTCAACGGCGTGCAGGGCGAAAGCGCTACGACTCCGCCTTTCACCACCGCTGGCACCTATCATCTGCTCTGCACCATCCACCCCAATATGCAGCTAACAGTCATCGTTCAGTAGCAGGAGAAGGATGGCCTCTACCAGGCCAATCAATCAGCGAGCCAGCCAGCCCCAATAGAGAAGGTTGGTGGCACAGGCGCGATGCTACTTGAGGGGCTGCTCGGGGAATTTCGCTCTGCCTAACGGAGAGCAGCTCACCGCCTGGAAGCGAGAGGGCCGAGTCGCCCGCGATCGCCCTTGTCCGTCAGCGAGGACAGGAGCACCCGGTTGTCGGCCCTCTCGATCGATCGGTTCCGGAGCGCTTTTTCGCCGATAGATCAGCTCTGCTGCTGCCTGACCCTTCTGGCCTGCTGTTCTCCCCGGTCACCCAGCCTTCTCCCTCGCTATGCTAGTACTTTTTGTCACAAGCAGGCGCCGATTTGTAGATGACCCCAGCCCCTATGCTATACTCATGTCAGTTTCAAGCAGCGGCCTCTCCTCCGGCAGAGTGAAGCACTGGCTGAACACAGAGCAGTTGCCGCTATTTCTACAGTGATGACTGATGAAGAGGATATTTTCTTCTTCCACTTATAAAAGCATACTGAAGCTTGGCTCTTTAGGTCTCTTTTTAGTCCTGTGCGTGGTGATCGTGGCCTGCGGAAACAATAGCTCGCAGGCGGGCCTGGAGAGTCCCAGCGCAACGGCCACCATTGTTTTTGGCACAAACGACTCCCCCACGCCCTCTCTGCCAGACTACCTCTGCGGCGCCTGGGCGACCGATACGTCGCCGCAGATCAGCAGTGGCAAGATGATTATGGTCTATGCGAAGTTTGTCCATACCGTCGATGGGAACCCGGTGGGAGTGGGAGATGCAACTGCCACAGCCACGGTGCGCTGGTGGGATGGCAGCGTAACGACTCAGACCGTGCAAACGACCAGCGATGGCCTGGCGGTCTTCTCCATTCCACCACGGGCCGACGCCGTCGGCAAGATGACCCTGGTGAATGTCACCTTCAGTAAAGCGGGAACACCAGGCTGCACCGTGCCCCAGGCCGCCTATTTCACGATCAGCAGCGGCGGGACAGTGACAGCAACGAAGACGGCCAGTCCCCAGGCGACTAGCAGCCCGACGCCGGAGACACCTTCACCGACGGCGACTTCTACCGCTGTACCCTTCCCCACCGTGACCATCACGGTGACAGTTCCCACTGGGCCGATCCACGGAACGGGCACTCCTCACCCATGAGTGAGGCCGCTGCTTCTGCCGGCTCAGCAAGCGAGAGAAGGTTTGAGCGCTTGCCTGGCCCAGCGTCAGCGCACATCGACGTCAGCATCGGTGGCTCTCAGGACGCTGGGCCGGCTGCCTTTTCTAGACCTCCCTCTGTCAGGAGCCTTCCTTGCCACTGCCCCAAGAGGTGCGAGAGACTCTCTCTTGAAAACCTTTCTCCGTTCGGGACATAATTGCAGTAGAGAGCATTGTACCGGCTTGATGTGCTTCTACCTTGCCGCACACTCAAGCAGGTTAAGAGGCGTGCTATACTATCATGTGATAGATAGTGTTTGTTGACATCTCTCCATAGATCAAGAGGTAGGCCGCTTCAGGCATATCTAGATGTAGGAAAAGTACTATGACACGCTCTTCAGAGGAGAGACCACCAGAGCAGCGGACTCCAGCCCCCGATGAGAGTCAGCCCTCCACCGACCAACACGAGGCTCCTTCGGCCAGCACGCTCAGATCATGGCCAGCCAGCCAGCTCCGCGAGGCCGGCCCCTCCCAGGCGCGCAATCTGCAACGCCAGCTCATCTTGCTGCGCGAGGAGAATAAGCGCCTCCGCAACGAGTTGGCCGAGCAACAGGCCGAGCTGGAACGCCTGGTCGCCGCATATAACGCGCAACAAGCCAGCTTCGACGAGGAGCTGGCCGCCCTGAAAGAGGGGCATCAGCGCCAGATTGAACAGTACCAGGCCCACCTCCGCGATATGCTGGCGGAGAATCGCCAACTCCAGGCGGAGAAGCAGCGCATCCAGGAGCAGTATAATGAGTTGCAGAAGAACTATCAGCAGGCCGTCGAGGAAGAAGCTCACAAGATGATTGCCGAGGCAGCCAACACCATTATTATGCGCCCGGAGCATGTCCCCTCTCTGCTCCAGGATGTCAAGAAGACAATCGAGCTGCAGATACGCCAGGAGGAGGATGAACAGGCCGCCGCTACTCTCTATTTGATACGCGATGCCCAGCGCCGCGCTCGCCAGCTTGAGGAGGAGCTGGCTCGCGAGCGCCAGCAGATCGCCAGCGAGCGTCAACAGCTTGTGCAAATGCAGCAGAGCATTCGCGAGCAGGCCGAGCTGCGCTATAAGACCCTGGCCAGCCACCTCGGTGGACGCTGGTCGCTGGCTGTGACGCTTGCTGTCTTGCTGCTTCTTGTACCACTTCCAGTGCTCCAGTCTCTATTCTACTTTGTATTACACCTCTCATTAGCTTTTTCTCTGTATGTCCCTATTTTGATCTGCCTTGGATTAGTTGGCCTGTTCGCCCGTGTCCGGGTGGCGATGGCGACCTACTACTCCAGTGCCCCTCATAAATCACCCAGGCCAAAAACTTGAAGCCAGGGATTGCGACAACCAGTTTTGCCGTTTTTTCCCTTTATCATGAGATCTAGTTTTTCACCTGTTATACAAGAAAAAAAATATGAAATAGACCTGGACAATTTTTTGCCTTTCATGTACCCTATATAAAGGGGAATATCGCAGTTCTCTATCGGGCAATCGCTATCCCTGTTTGTGGCAAGGAAGGAACGGAAAGGGGAAGGTTATGGCGAATCAGCTGCAACTGGAACGGGCTACCGAACATGACGAGATCATTAACGAGGTCTGTGACCTGGCCAGCAAACTGGCCAGCGTTTTCCGCGAGCCTCCCTGCTACTGGACCGCCGCCATGCTTCGCAAATGCTATCAGCAATCATACGCCGCTTTCGCTGAGGCGCAGGATTCGCCCAAAGAGCAGCGGCGGCGCTGGTGGGCCATTCACTATGCTGACATGGCCCTCTATGCTCTTTGTTGCCGGGCCGAGGGGAGCACCGAGGAACTAGAGGACTTCCAGGAGGTCACTCAGGCCCTCAACTGCAGGCACGGCTATCAGATCACGCTGCGTCAGGCTGCCAGGGCCGCCATCGCTCGTCATTCGCTCTACTTGCGCGGCTCCGTGCCCTCGTGTGAGGAGAGCCGCCGCGTCGTCCTCGAGGCTCTCCATATCGAGGCCTAGCTGGTTTCCATGCTCTGCCAGCCGCCGTCAGTCTGCCGGTCGCGACTCTCTCGCGTCCTTCTTCCACCTCATCGTCCTGATGGCGCTCCTCCTTCCGGCAGAAGCAATCAGCGGCAGCTGACGGCGCTCTCTAGCTTCGTCCGTTCCAGCGCCCTGAAGCTTTCCAGCCTCTCTGGGAGTGTAGTATCTTGGGGCCAGACCTGGGCAGGACTGCGAGCAGGCGCCTGAGGCAGCGCGCTCGCTCCTTCTCCTCCGGAGTCTGGTTCCCCCACTGTCGGCCTGTCTGGCGCTATCTGCCTCTCCCAGAGGCTCCCACCTTGCCCAGGCGGGGCAGATACCTTTCTTCTCTGGCCGAATAGCGGCAGGCGCTCCTCTTTGCTACAATTAGGGAAGGGAAGGCATTCCCTCATAGACCGCTGGCCGGCCGTGCCTGACCCGCAACGCACCGCTCACCCGACCAATATCAAAAGATCGGTCCAGACGCCGAAGAAGCAGGAGAGACCTTAATGGCAAACGATGCACAAGTACAACCCTCTCTTCAGCCCCACGTTATCTGGCAGGACGGCATTCATCCCGAGCCTTGTATTGTGGTCATTTTTGGAGCCACCGGCGATCTGACACAGCGCAAGCTGCTGCCAACCCTGGCCCACCTGATGCATGCTCACCCCCAGCCAGAGGGTTTCGTAGTGGTAGCTTTTGCCCGTCGCCCGCTCTCTCAGGAGCAGTGGCGCCAGTTCGTTGTGCAAGCTCTCGCCGAGCACAGTCCACCCGAGCTGGGCCTGGACGAGGAGGCCCGGCAGTCCTTCGCTCAGCGCACCTTCTATTGCCGGGCTGATTTGAGCGAAGCCGCAGACTATCAGCAGCTCGCCCAGTTGCTAGAGCAGTTGGATCAGCAGTACCAGACTCGTGGGAATCGCATCTTCTATCTGGCCATTCCTCCCGATCTCTATGCCCCAGTGATCCATCAGCTCGGCGACAGCGGCCTGATCCACCGCCCCCATGGTGGCCACCGTTCCAACCACCATGGTCCCTGGAGCCGTGTGATTATCGAAAAGCCTTTCGGGCGCGACCTTCATTCCGCTCAGAAACTCAATCGCGAGATTGCTCGCGTTCTGCACGAGGATCAGATCTACCGCATTGACCACTACATGGGGAAAGAGACGGTCCAGAACATTCTGGCGATGCGTTTCTCGAACGGGATTTTTGAGCCGCTCTGGAACCAGAAATATATCGATCACGTGCAGATCCTGGTGGCGGAGGAGATCGGCATCGGTGGGCGGGCCGAGTACTACGATGAAGCCGGGGCCATTCGCGATATGGTGCAAAACCATATTCTGCAGGTGCTTTGCCTGACGGCGATGGAGCCACCCGTCGCTTTTGAGGCCGATGCCATTCGTGATGAGAAGGTGAAGCTCCTGCGGGCTATTGCTCCCCTATCCCCCGAGGAGGTAGCGCGCCAGGTGGTCCGCGGCCAGTACACCCGCGGCACAATTAACGGCCAGGAGGTTCCCGGCTATCGCGAGGAGAAAGGTATTCCTGCCGATTCGACGACGGAGACCTTCGTGGCGCTCAAGCTCTTTATCGAAAACTGGCGCTGGGCCGATGTACCTTTCTATATCCGCACAGGCAAGCGCCTGCCGAAGCGCAGCACCGAGGTCACGATTCAGTTTAAGCGCGTCCCTCATCTGCTCTACAAACCCAGCGAGGCCCGCGAGCTGGTCCCCAATCGGCTGACGATCCACATCCAGCCGGAGGAGGGGATCACTCTCAAGTTCGGCGCCAAGGTGCCCGGCGCCGCGCAGCGGCTCAAGTCGGTCGACATGACTTTCTCTTACGCCAGCGCTTTTCGCGTGGAGCCGCCCGATGCCTACGAGCGCCTGATCGCCGATTGCATGCTTGGGGATTCAACTCTGTTTATCCGCCGCGACGAGATCGAGACGGCCTGGCGCCTCATCGATTCGATTACAACGGCCTGGCAGCAGATGCCTCCCGAGAGCGTGCGACCCTATGCCGCCGGTAGCTGGGGACCAGACGAGGCGGAGGAGCTGATCAGGCGCGATGGCCGCGAGTGGGATACGCCCTAAAGGGTTGCCCCCCGGCCCTCTCCCGAAGAGAGCACCGGTTCGTCTTCCACAGGCAGAGGGGCAGGCCCACCAGGAGACCGGAGGCCAGGCAGGGGAGATGCGATCGCAAGCACGGGGCTAACCAGCCTGGCTCTCCCTTTTACCCCGCCGGAAAGGGCCTGGTCCTCTCCCTCCCCACAGACAGGCTCCAGTCGGAATCTTCACGGCTCGAAGATGGGACAGGCTTGCAAGTTGCAGCCAGCGGCCACAGCCTCGCCTGACCCTTTCCTTGCGTCTGCAGGTCGACAGCGATTTTATGATATTATGTATACAAACATGCTGGCCTCGAATGCAGGCCAGCGACTTCAGTTAGCCCACTGAAGGGCAAGGAGAAGAGACGCGCGTATGAGCCACTCTCAAGGGGGAGATCGGCTTCCCGAGTTGAAGCTGGGCCAGGAGCAGCTTGCGGAGCTGCGCCAGCGCTACGCCGAGCTGATTGGCTTTGTCCCCCCCCGCGTTCAGGCCCGGACCGATCTGTTAGCTCGCCTTGATCCTGATTTCCTTCTACTCCAGGAAGAGATCCGCCGGCGCGCTATGTACCCCTCATGCTTCGACATAAAGACAGCTCAGCTGATGCTCTTCGGCATGCTGCTGGTGCTGCTCTCCGATGCGGCTCACCTGCATGCACGCGCCGCCCGGCGCGCCGGCGCCACCTGGGAAGAACTCAACGCAGTGGTCAATCTGGCATTTCTCTTTCGCGGGTTGCCCGCCGGTAACCTCGGCGCGCAAATTCTTCAGCAACTGGTCGCTGATGAAGACCAGCACGGTTCAAAGGAGTCTGAACCACGTTGATGCGAGACGGGAGAGCACCAGACCGGCTTTGCCGGGCGGAGGTCTCCGCCCCCGTGTCCAACGGGGCCTCCTGCAGCTACAGGGAAAGTCGGGCCAGGCCGGGTCAGGCTGGGTTCTCCACCGCGCTGCACTGCCGCAACCAAGAGAGGAGATGGCCCCATGACGGATCTTCAGGAGCCAATCAGGGACGTTGCCCACCTGGGCCATGTTGAGCTGCTTACCCCTCGACCTGCCGAGAGCCTCTGGTTCTTCACCGAGGTGCTCGGCATGACGGTGACCGACCGCCAGGGCCAGTCGGTCTACCTCCGCGCTTACGGCGACTACGAGCACTGCACCTTGAAGTTGACCGAGGCCCCACATGCCGGCCTCGGCCATGTCGGTTGGCGTATGGTCAGCCCCCAGGCGCTGGAGCGACGCGCTCAGGCGCTGTCTTCTCAGGGCTGCGGCCAGGGCTGGATCGATGGCGATATCGGCCACGGACGCGCCTACCGCTTTACCGATCCCGATGGACATGTGATGGAGCTGTACTACGAGGCCAAAAAATATCTGGCCTCGGCAGAGCTACGCTCTCGCCTCTACAATCAGCCCCAGAAGTTCACTGGTCATGGAGTGGGTGTCAAGCGCCTCGACCATGTGAACCTGATGTGCCACGATATTACTCCCAACCGCCTCTTCATGCAGGAAGCGCTTGGGTTCCGCCTGCGCGAGCTGCTGCAGCCGGAAGAAAACGGCGTTGAGGAAGGAGCCTGGCTCAGTGTGACGCCGCTCACCCACGATATCGCTTATATGCGCGACTTCAGCGGCGCTCACGGACGTCTGCACCATATCGCTTACTGGCTCGACAGCCGCGAGGAGGTGCTGCGCGCCGCCGATATTCTGACAGAGCATGACGTCTTTATTGAGGCAGGGCCAGCCCGCCATAATGTCTCTCAGGCGTTCTTCCTCTATCTGTACGAGCCTGGCGGCAATCGCGTTGAAGTCTACTCCGGTGGCTACCTCGCTTTCGCTCCCGATTGGGAGCCTATCGTCTGGCGCCGCGAGCAGCGCGGACGCGGTGTCTATTGGGGCGGCGCCCTGCCAGAGAGCTTCAAAACCTATGGCACGCCGGTCATTGAGCCTGTGCAGGCCAGCCAGGGCGGCCAGACGCCCTCCCCGGTCTTCGATCCCCTCTGATGAGGAAAAGCGAGAGCGGAGCAGAGTCCTTCTTGCGATCCGCAGGCAGAGCCAACCAGGCTGACACGCAGGGCAGGTTGCGGCGCTCCGATGCTGGCCAGATGGGGCGCGGGCTGGCCGTTGAGCTGAGCCGACTTTTTCGCCTGCTCCCGCACTGCACCGCTCTTCTATCGGGCCAATCGGGCCAGAGGGCCTGGCTACTCGCTCTATGGCTGGCTGGCCAGGTCAGATCGGGCCAGGATGCCGTTTGCTGTTCGCCTTTCGCCTTTCGCTGACCAGGTCCGCGCGACACGCCGCCTGGTCATGTGGGCGGGATGGAGCCGCTCCCCCCTCCCGCTGGGCCGTCGGTCGACGGGCCGCAGCGACAGCCGATAGCTTGCTAAGGCTCCTGTCCGCTCGCAGCGGCGCGTCGCTGGAAGAGTGGCCAGAGACGAGCGAGAGGTGCAAGAAGAAGGAGAAGCGCAATGGTCTACCACAGCGAGGTAATCGGTAGTTTGCTCCGCCCCCCTTATCTCCATCAGGCTCGCCAGCAGTTGGAGGCGGGAACAATCAGCCCCTCCGAGTTCAAGGCGATCGAGGACCGCGCGGTCGATGAGGCCATCGCTCTGCAGGAGGAGGCCGGCATCGAGGTGATCACCGATGGGGAACAGCGTCGCTATGCCTTCTTCGGACACCTCGTCGAGGCGCTCGATGGCTTCGATAAGTTTGGTGGCTGGGCGATCCCTTTCCGCGATGAGAGCGGCGAGGAGCTGGTGATGCGCCGCCCGGTGGTGGTGGAGCGCCTGCGCTGGCGCCGCAGCATGTGCGGCGAGGAGTGGGTCTATCTGCGTGCTCGCAAGAGGCACGCCGGCAAGGTGACCATGATCAGCGCCCAGCAGGCCGCAGCTTACTATGACCCGGAGAAGTCAAAGGGCGCTTACCCCACGATCGACGCCTACCTTGCCGATATTGTCGATGTCTCTCGCCGCGAGGTCGAGGAGTTGATCCGCCTGGGATGCACCTATATCCAGATCGATGCTCCCCAGTACGCCGCCCTACTCGATCCGCAGATCCGCGAGGGCTACCGCCAGCGCGGCAATGATCCCGAAAAGCTGATTGACCGCTGCATCGAGCTGGATAATGCCATTATCGACGGCCACCCGGGGATCACCTTCGGCATCCACATCTGCCGCGGCAATAATCAGAGCAAGTTCTATGCCAGTGGCGACTATGAGCCGATCGCCCGTATTTTCCAGAAAACGCACTTCCAGCGCTTCTTGCTGGAATACGACGATGCACGCTCGGGCGGCTTTGAGCCGCTGCGCCACATGCCGGAGGACCGCTTCGTGGTGTTGGGCCTGGTAACGACCAAGAAGCCGCAGTTGGAGAGCCGCGATGAGCTGCGCCGGCGGATCGAGGAGGCGGCGCGCTATATCCCGCTGGAGCGACTGGCCCTCAGCCCACAATGCGGCTTCGCTTCGACGATCGAGGGGAATCGTCTTTCGCTCGAGGACCAGCGCCGCAAGCTGGAGCTGGTGGCCAGCGTGGCCCGCGAGGTCTGGGGCCAGGCCCTCGGTCAACATCCCTGACGTCAGGCCTTTTCCTTCTCTCCTGGATCAGGTGACGAGGGGCCAGGCTGATCGCGAGTTGTTCATCTCGCTCCTGGCCCCTCGCCGCCTCGACAACTTACCCTGGTCCCGCCCCTTGAACCTGGAACCTTTTCAGCCGCCACTGCCCTCCCTGGCGCGTGAGCTTTTGCCCCATTTCGCTTGATTGATTGATTGATGCCATGCTGCCTCTGTGAACTCACTCGCAGATCTTCTAGCTTTGCAAGAGGAGCTGGCCCGGCCTGGCCGGCTCCTTGAGGGAATCCTGAGGCCCACTATTGAACCTCTGCCAGTTTTTTGACCATTTCCAGGCTATACTGGCCCGTGTCTGAGGAATACGGTGGAAGGTCGCGGCTTCGTCTTAGGCTGCGGCCTTGCAGGCAGTAGGAGGTGCCAACCAATGGCGAGCTTGGGGGCCACCGTTCTGGTGGTTGAGGATGAACCGGAACTGGCCGGCGCCCTGGAGCGCAGCTTGATTGCCCACGGCTACCAGGTCCTGAGCACTGGCAGCGGTCAGGAGGCCCTGGAGCTTTTTGCCCGCGCTCATCCTGATCTCGTCTTGCTCGATCTGCTGCTGCCCGATCTGAGTGGTCTGGAGGTCTGCCGCCGGATACGCTCCGTTTCATCGACACCGATTATCGTACTCTCGGTCAAGAACAGCGAGCATGACAAGGTAGAGGCCCTGGACCTGGGAGCCGATGATTATGTGGCCAAGCCGTTTGGGATCGCCGAGGTGCTGGCCCGCATCCGCGTGGCCTTACGCCGTATGGAGCGGCAAGATAGGCATTCGCTTGAGGAACGGCTACGGATCGGGCCGCTGGTGGTTGACTTGGGAAGCCGTCGGGTGCTGGTCAATGGGCGCGAGGTGGCGCTTACTCCGACCGAGTATGAGCTGCTGCGGATCTTTGTCATGCATCGTGGCAAGCTGCTGACGCGCCAGATGCTGCTACAAATGCTCTGGGGCGCCTCCTCACACGATCGCATGCATAGTCTCCACGTCTACGTAGCACAGCTCAGGCAGAAGATCGAACCTCGGCCGGGCGAGCCGCGCCTGATCCTGACGATCCCGGGCGTTGGTTACCGCTTCAGCGACGAGGTTGAGGCGGCTGGCGAGTTCGATAGCCGACAGTCTTGAGCCTGTCTTGAGCAGGAGCTGCCGTCTTTAGAGAAAAGTTTGAGGGAAAGGCCAGGCACTCGGAACGCATCTTGAGCAATCTTGCTTTAGACTCTGGTTGAGAGAAAAAAGAAGACCCGGCCTGGCCGCGTTCAGGGCAGCGGGTCCAAAGCCGCCTGGCATGGTCACCAGAGCCTGCGGTGACGATCGCCTCGCCGCCGAGGCAGCTCGAGAAGGGACGGATTCAGATGATGCGACGTTGGCTGCTCCCCTTTAGCTGGGAGGTCGATATCCAGGCTATCGACGCCATTGTGCGTCTCGCCGCTCTGGAGAGCGCGAGCCTGATCGCTCTCTCTTTGCTACCAGGCGCAACGGCCCGCAAGCTGCGCGCCGAACACTGGCAGCAATCTCAGGATTTTCTGGAAGTGGTGCGTTGGAAGAGCAGGCGCTACGGGGTCAAGGGCGAAGCCTATGAGCTAGTGACCGCCGATGTCGGGCAAAGCATCGTGAGCTTTGCTCACGAGTTCGCCTGTGATCGGGTGCTCGTCATCCGCCGTCCGCACGGCGATGCTTTGCTGCCCGCTCCACAGGTTCAGCGGCTCCTGCGCGAGCGCCTGGTCCCCTTGATGCTTTTCTACTTGCCGGAGCGCGCCGAGAGCTTTGAGAGTCTCTCTCCTCTGCAGCGGCTCCTTGCCTGGCTCAAGGCCCATAGCCCCAGCCCAATAGCGCACAGCGGCAGCCTTCGCTAGCTGTCGCCCATGGGAACGTTTGCCAGATCCTATTATGCTCAATAGAGCAGAGGTACAGGTTGGAAAATGACGCAGAAAAATATAGTGATTGTGACAAGCGATGCGCTCCTTGGTTTTCTGCTGCCACGGGCCTTGCAGGCCCAGGGCTATGAGACTGCGCTCTGCGAGAGTGCGGAGGCGGCTCTGGCCTACTTAGCTGCCAAGGAGCCTGCCTTGCTGATCGTTGATCAGGCCCTGAGCGACGATACTGGCTGGGGTTTACTTCGTCGAGCTTGCGCCCGCGGGCTGCTCGCGCTACGTGAGCTGGGACAGGGTCAGCACTGTCTACCAGTCGTCCTGTTGTCAGCTAATCCGTGTCAGAGGCAGCCCAGCCCCGAGCTACGTCCGCTGGCTTGCCTGCCCCGCATCTGCCCGCTGGGCGCCGTTCTGCGCCTGGTAGCGCGGGCCTGCCCCCAGCGAGACCAGAAAGAAGCCGAGGGAAGCCAGAGCGCTCCGACCTCTGAGGCAACTTTCTCTTTCTGGGAGGAGGGTCTCTATGCTTGATACTTTGGCTGTCCTGGTGACGCTGTTGGCTTTCTTGCTCTTCGTCGGGTTCACTCTGGCCTGCGAGCGTCTGTGAGCAGGCTGGTCTGGCCTTCGTGAGAGGAGCTTTCTTCGATGAATACGCCTCTGGAATACCTGCTGATGGGACTGGTCGCCCTGTTGCTCCTGATCTACCTGGTCATCGCTCTGCTCAAGCCAGAGCGATTCTGAGCATTTCTATGGCAGAGGATGGCTTCGCAATGCCTGTAACGCTCAACAGTCTTGTGCAGATTGTGCTCTTTCTGGGCCTGGTTCTGGCCCTCACCAAGCCGCTGGGCCTCTACATGACGAAGGTCTTCGGCGGTGAGCGTACCTGGCTCTCGCCCGTCTTCTTGCCGCTGGAGCGCTTCCTTTACCGCGTTTGCGGCATCGACCCTGAGCGTGAGCGGCGCTGGACTGGCTACGTCATTGCTATGCTGGCCTTTAATCTGGCTGGCATGCTTTTGCTCTATGGGCTTGAACGGACACAGCAGTGGCTGCCGCTCAATCCGCAGCATCTGGGACCAGTGGAGCCGCAGCTGGCTTTCAATACCGCTGCTAGCTTCACGACTAATACGAACTGGCAGAACTATGCTGGCGAGCAGACTATGAGCTATTTGACCCAGATGGCTGGTCTGGCCTACCACAACTTTGTCTCGGCCGCCACTGGCATGGCCCTGGCTGTGGCTCTGGTACGCGGCCTGGCGCGACGAAGCGCCGAGCACCTCGGTAACTTCTGGGTCGATCTGACGCGCGCCACGCTCTATATTCTGCTGCCAATCTGCCTGGTAGGCGCCCTGATACTGGTTTCGCAGGGCGTGGTCCAGAATTTCAATCCGTATACGGTGGTCCACACGCTCGACGGCGGCCTCCAGGTCATCGCGCAGGGACCGGTGGCCTCCCAGGAGATTATCAAGGAGCTGGGCACCAACGGCGGCGGCTTCTTCAATGCGAATTCCGCCCACCCCTACGAGAATCCGACCGCTCTAACGAATCTGATCGAGATGCTGGCCATCATCAGCATCGGCGCCGGCATGTTCTACATGTTCGGGCGCATGGTCGGCGAGACGCGCCAGGGCTGGGCCTTGTGGGCGGCTTCGGCTATCATCTTTATCCTGGCCCTGGCTGTGGCTCTTCCCGCCGAGCAGGGCGGCAACCCGCTGCTGGCCCATCTCGGAGTCGATCAGCAGGCTTCCGCCCTCCAGCCAGGCGGCAATATGGAAGGCAAAGAGGTGCGCTTCGGCATCACCGATTCGGTGCTTTTCACGGTGACCACGACCGCCACTTCCTGCGGGGCGGTCAATAGCTTCCTTGATAGCTACACGCCGCTCGGTGGGTTGGTCCCGCTGGCCAATATGGCCCTGGGAGAGGTGATCTTCGGGGGCGTCGGCTCGGGTCTCTACGGTATGCTGATGTTCGCTATCCTCACGGTCTTCATCGCCGGCTTGATGGTCGGGCGCACGCCGGAGTACCTCGGCAAGAAGATCGAGCGCAAGGAGGTCATGATGGCCGCCCTGGCTCTGCTGCTCGCCCCAGCCACCATTCTGGGCTTCTCGGCTGTGGCCAGCGTCTTACCCCAGGGTCTGGCCTCGCTGACAACGAACGCCGGCCCGCATGGCCTCTCGGAAATTCTCTACCTTTACACCTCTTCCAATGGTAACAACGGCTCGGCCTTCGCCGGCCTGGCTGGCAACACTCCTTTTTATAACTGGACCGGGGCCTTCGCTATGCTGATTGGGCGCTTCGCTTTCTTGATCCCCATTCTGGCCTTCGGCGGTTCGCTCGTGGGTAAGCGCGCCGTGCCCGCCGGACCAGGCACCTTCCCAACCACGGGGCCGCTCTTCGTCTCGCTCCTGGTGGGGGTGATTCTGATTGTGGGCGCTTTGACTTACTTTCCGGCCTACGCCCTGGGACCGATTGTCGAACATCTGCTGATGCTGGCGGGAAGGACTTTCTGAGCTATGAGTATGCCTTCGTTAGAAGTCAGACCCTGGAAGACACGCCGCAAAGGAGCCGTCTCCTCCTTTGAGCCTCGCATTATTCGTCGCGCCTTGCTGGACGCCTTCAAAAAGCTCGATCCGCGCTGGCAGATTAAAAATCCGGTGATGTTCGTGGTGGAGGTCGGGAGCGCCATCACCACCATCGAGTTTGTGCGCCTGCTGCTGAGCGCCCCAACGGCTGATTTCAGCAGCACTCGCTTGCATGCGGAAACGCTCTTCGTGCTGGCGGTCAGCCTCTGGTTGTGGTTCACTGTCCTCTTCGCTAACTTTGCGGAGGCGATGGCCGAAGGGCGCGGCAAGGCCCAGGCCGAAACCTTGCGCCGCGCGCGTACGACGACAACGGCTAAGCGCTTGCGCCGGCCAGAGCGCTCAGCTCCCTGGGAAGAGGTGCCCGCCCCCGCTCTGCGCAAGGGTGATTATGTGCTGGTAGAGGCCGGCGATGTCATTCCTGGCGATGGCGAGGTGATCGAGGGGGTGGCTGCGGTCGATGAGTCGGCGATCACCGGTGAGTCGGCTCCAGTGATTCGCGAAAGCGGCGGCGATCGCAGCGCGGTCACCGGGGGAACGCGCGTCCTCTCAGACTGGATCGTCGTGCGCATCGGCGCCAATCCCGGCGAGACCTTCCTTGATCGTATGATCGCTCTCGTCGAGGGGGCCCAACGCCAGAAGACGCCCAACGAGATCGCCCTCAATATTCTGCTCGCCAGTCTAACGATCATCTTCTTGCTCGTGGTGGTCTCGCTGGAGCCGTTTGCCATCTACTCAGGAAGCCCAGTGTCGATCGCCACCCTGATCGCCCTGCTGGTCTGTCTGATCCCAACGACGATCGGCGGCCTGCTCTCAGCTATCGGCATCGCCGGCATGGATCGCCTGGTACAGCGCAACGTGCTGGCCATGAGCGGGCGCGCCGTGGAGGCCGCTGGCGACGTCGATGTGTTGCTGCTCGACAAGACCGGCACTATTACGCTGGGCAATCGCCAGGCAACGCGCTTCTTGCCCATGCCTGGTGTTGAGGAGCAGGCCCTGGCTCAGGCCGCCTTACTGGCCAGCTTGGCCGATGAGACACCTGAGGGGCGCTCGATCGTCTCCCTGGCCCAGGAGCGCTTCGGAGTCCGCGAGACGACTCCCGCTCAGGTCAGCCGCTTCGTGCCATTCTCGGCTACAACGCGCATGAGCGGCCTCGATCTCTACGATGGCCAGCTCCCTTCTTCTGGAAGCGACCTCTCTGCGCTGCCGCCGCTGCGCACGATTCGCAAGGGGGCCGCCGACGCTATTCTTGCTTATGTGCGTGAGCATGGCGGCGACCAGGGACCTGACGAGCGACTGCAGCATACGGTCGATGAGATCGCGCGCGCCGGCAGCACGCCCCTGGTGGTCGCCGAGACCTGGCGCAGCGCTGCCGATCACCAGGAGCAGGCCCGTGTCCTGGGCGTGATCGAGCTGAAGGATATCGTTAAGGGCGGCATGCGCGAGCGCTTTGAGCAGCTACGCCGCATGGGGATTCGCACGATTATGATCACGGGCGATAATCCCTTGACCGCCGCTGCTATTGCCCGGGAGGCCGGCGTTGACGACTTTCTGGCCCAGGCTACTCCGGAGACGAAGCTCAAGCTGATTCGCGAGCAGCAGGCCGGCGGGCGGATGGTGGCCATGACCGGTGACGGCACCAACGATGCTCCCGCCCTGGCCCAGGCCGACGTCGGCGTGGCGATGAATAGCGGCACTCAGGCCGCCAAAGAGGCGGCCAACATGGTGGATCTCGATTCGAATCCTACCAAGCTGATCGAGATCGTCGAGATCGGCAAGCAGCTCTTGATCACGCGCGGCGCTCTGACCACTTTCAGCATCGCCAACGACGTCGCCAAGTACTTTGCCATTATTCCGGCGGCCTTCTCGGCAACCTATCCGCAACTGAATGCTCTCAATATTATGGGCCTGGCTACGCCTCACAGCGCCGTGCTCTCGGCGGTGATCTTTAATGCCTTGATCATTATCGCCCTGATCCCACTGGCCCTGCGCGGCGTGAAGTATCGTCCTATCGGAGCCGGGCCGCTGCTGCGCCGCAACCTGCTGCTCTACGGCCTGGGCGGCATTGTGGCCCCTTTCGTGGGCATCAAGCTTATCGATTTGGTATTGACACTGCTGCACCTGACCCTGTAGGCGGTCTTGACTAAGGGGATGAGCATTATGCATCTGTCGTTCAAGTCAATCGTACGCGACTATCTTCGTCCGGCGGTGATGTTGACCTTGCTGTTAACCATTCTGCTGGGTCTGCTCTACCCGGGGGTGGTGACGGCCCTGGCGCAGCTGCTCTTTCCCTACCAGGCTAACGGCAGCCTGCGCTACGCCGATGGACGCCTGGTCGGCTCGGAACTGATTGGGCAGTACTGGACCTCTCCCCGCTACTTTCACGGGCGCCCCTCGGCTACCATTAGCGACGATGGCAGCCATGCGCAGCCCTACAACGCAGAGAATTCCGCCGCTTCCAACCTGGGACCCACCAGCAAGACGCTGGTGCAGACGGTGCAGCAGCGCATTGCGGCCCTCAAGCGGGAGAATCCCGATGCTCCGCCGGGACCAGTGCCCGCCGACCTGGTGACGGCCTCTGGCTCGGGCCTGGACCCCGATATCTCGGTGGCCGCGGCTCTCTATCAGGTGCCGCGCGTGGCTAAGGCGCGTGGCTTGAGCCAGGAGACGGTGCGGCAACTGGTGCTCAGCCACGTGCAGGGGCGCTTTCTGGGCATCTTCGGCGAGCCACACGTGAACGTTCTTGATCTGAACCTGGCCCTCGACACGCTCCGGCACTGAGTTGGCCGCCGGAGCAGGAGGCGCCAGGAACTCCTGCCAGACCCCAATAGGCCTGGGCCAGGGATAAGGCTGGAGGAAGAAGGAGGGAAGGAGGAAGAAGGAGGAGCTGCCGACTATGAGCGAGCAGAAGCCAGGCAAGCCAGAGAGGGGCAATCGGGGCGATGGTCGCCCTTCTCCCGAGGAGCTGCTGGAGCGCTATGGCCTGCGCGATGAGGATCTGGCCGCAGCCGGCCAGCCGGAGGTCGACCAGGCAGGCGCCGGGGTCAGCGGCGACCCCAGGCCGGCAGCCGGGCGCGCCCCACGCCTCTCCCCGGGCCGGCGCGGGCGCCTGCGCATCTATCTGGCCGCCGCTCCAGGCGCGGGCAAAACCTACGCTATGCTCAATGAGGGGCACCGACGCAAAAGTCGGGGCACCGATGTGGTGATCGGCTACGTTGAGACTCACGGGCGCCCACGTACCGCCGAGCAGATCGGCGACCTGGAGATCATCCCACGCAAAAAGCTCGTCTACCGTGGCCTGACGCTTGAAGAGATGGACCTGGAGGCTATCCTGGCTCGCCACCCTCAGGTCGCGCTCATCGACGAGTTGGCTCACACCAACGTCCCCGGCTCCAGGCATGAGAAGCGCTATCAGGATGTCCTGGCACTGCTGGAGGCCGGAATCGACGTGGTGACCACCCTCAATATCCAGCACCTGGAGAGCCTCAACGATATTGTGGCCAATATCACTGGCGTGCGCGTGCGCGAGACCCTGCCCGACTGGATTCTCGATCAGGCCGATGAGGTCGAGCTGATCGATATCTCTCCCCACGCCTTGCGCCAGCGTATGAAGCACGGCAATATCTATCCGCGCGAGCGCATCGACACCGCGCTCAACCATTTCTTCCGTGAGGGGAATCTGACGGCCCTGCGCGAGCTGGCGCTCCGGCGGACGGCCGAGAAGGCCGAGGCTCAGCTGCAGCAATACATGGCCTCGCACAACATCGCCAGACTCTGGCCAGCCTGCGAGCGAGTCCTGGTTGGTTTTGATCACCGCCCCCACAGTCGTCAGGTCATTCGCGACGCCTGGCGCCTGGCCCACGGTCTCCAGGCTCAGTTGATCGCCGTTTCGGTCGAGCCGACCGGTTACGCCGCCTGGATGGCGCGCCTTGTGCGCCTGCTCAAATATGGTCGTCGCTTGCACGCTGAGGAGGAGGCTGCACGGCGCCGCCTTGAGGAGCATGCCCTGCTCGCCGAGGATCTTGGGGCCGAGGTGCTCCATGTCCGCAGCCGCGATATAGCTCAGGCCCTCGCCTCCATCGCGCGCGAACGTCGCGTGACGTTGATTGTCCTCGGGCTTCCCGCGCGCCGCCGCTGGGAGGAGCTGCTGCGGGGTTCACTGGTTAATCGCTTGCTCCGCCTGAGCAGCGATATCGATATCCACCTGGTGCCGCGCCGCCCTGGCACTGAGACCGACCAGCAAGGCTAGCTCCCTTCCCCGGTAGATCGGCCCGGCCCAGGTCGCGAAGAAAGACTTGACAGCTCTCCGCTCGGGCTGCTATACAACCAGCTATATACTCGTAAAAGAAGGCCGCCATTATCTTCTGATCTGAGGAGAGAGAGGAGCTACCAACGGATGGAGCTACGCGGGAAACGTGTTTTGGTTATGGGTCTGGGTCTACAGGGTTCGGGCGTCGCCGCCGCTCGCTACGCCGCCGAGCAGGGTGCCATCGTGCGCGTCACCGACAAGAAGCCGGCGGAGGTACTGGCCCCGAGTATACGCGCTCTAGACGGCTTGCCCATCGAGTTCATCCTCGGCGAACACCGCGAAGAAGATTTCCGTTGGGCCGAGATCGTCATTCGCAATCCCGGCATTCCACGCAACTCACCGTACCTGCAGATCGCCCGTGCTCATGGCGCTCAGATCGAAATGGAGCTGGCTCTCTTTATGCTCGCCTGCCCAGGTCGCACCATCGGCGTCACCGGTACTCGCGGTAAGACCACCACCAGCACGCTGATCTACGAGATCCTGCGCGCCGCCGGCAAGCCGGTAGTCATCGGCGGCAATGTGGCCGGCGTTGAGACGCTCTCGCTCTTGCCACAGATTACCCCCCAAAGCCTGGTGGTTTTGGAGATGTCTAGCTGGCAACTGGAAGGCTTCGAGCAGCACCGCCTCAGCCCCAGTGTGGCCGTTATGACCAATCTCTATCCCGATCACCTCGACACCTACGCCAGCATGGAAGAATACGGAGCAGCCAAAGCCAATATTTTCCGCCACCAGCGCCCCGAAGACCTGGCCGTCTTCAACTACGATAATCCCTGGACGCGGCGCTTTGGCGAGGAGGCTCCAGGCCGTACCTGGTTCGCCAGCCTGGAGCGTGGCGGGAGCTTTCCCCGCGGCTCCAGCGAGCTGCAGCCCTTTATCTTCCGCGACACCCCTCTGCCCGGGCGCCACAATCTGGAAAATATCTTGCTGGCCACAACTGTCGCCCGGCTGCTGGAGATCCCCGACGAGGTGATCGCCGCCACCGTGCGCCACTTTCACGGCGTCGAGCATCGCCTGCAGGAGGTGGCCGTCATCAACGGCGTGCGCTACATCAACGATACCACTAGCACCACCCCGGTGGCCGGTCGCATGGCCCTGACCGCCTTCAACGATCCAATTCTTCTGATCGCCGGAGGCAACAGCAAGCATTTGCCACTGGAGGACTGGCCGGCTCAGATTGTGGCCCACTGCCGCGCCGTGCTCTTGCTCAAAGGCAGCGGCACCGAGGAGCTGCTGCCCGCCCTGGAGGCCGAGGCCGCCCGGCAGGGGCGCCCTAACCCAGTTCAGGGGATCTTCGACCGCTTCGAGGAGGCCCTCGATACTGCCGTAGCCCTGGCCCGACCCGGCGAAATTGTCCTTCTCTCTCCAGGCTTCACCAGCTTCGGCATGTTTCAAAACGAGTTCGATCGCGGTCGGCGCTTTATCGCCTATGTGCGCGCCCTCCAGGAGCGCCAAAACTCAGCGACGCCGGCGCCAGAGTAGGTCTCTTTTTTCCGCTTACCTCCCACTCCCAGACCGGCCAGATCACCAAAGGAGAGGGCGATACGACTCAGCGGTCGTACCGCCCTGCTGCCTCTGTCTGCTCATTTATCCGACCCGATCGACCGTCCGCTCACCCGCCTGAGCAGGAGACTGCAAGGGATGAGGCGCGCTTCAGCGGGGACCGGCGGCACGCACCTCCTCGCCGGGCAGGGTAAACTGCTTGAAATTCTCCTTGAAACGTGCCGCCAGCTCGGCAGCCTGGCGATCGTAGGCCGCGGGATCAGGCCAGGTGCTGCGCGGATTGAGCAGCTCGGAGGGCACCCCGGGACAGGCCACCGGAATATGGAGACCGAAGACCGGGTCGGTCACCGTCTCCACTCCCTCCAGCTCGCCGCTGATGGCCGCCCGCACCATTGCCCGCGTATAGTTGATGTTGATGCGCCGCCCAACCCCATAGGGACCACCGGTCCAGCCGGTATTCACCAGGTAGCAGCGCACCTTGTGAGCCACAATGCGCTCGCGCAGCAGATTAGCGTACTCGCCAGGGCGCAGCGGCAGGAAAGGCGCCCCAAAGCAGGGACTGAATGTCGCCTGCGGCGTGGTCACGCCCGACTCCGTCCCAGCCAGCTTGCTGGTATAGCCGGAAAGGAAGTAATACATAGCTTGCTCGGTGCTCAGGCAAGAGATCGGCGGAAGCACCCCAAAGGAGTCCGCCGAGAGGAAGATGATGGCCTGGGGATGGCCAGCGCGGCCCTCCAGTACGACGTTGTCAATGAAGTCGACGGGGTAGGCAGCACGCGTATTCTCCGTGATCGAGGCATCCTCATAGCGTGGCTCGCGGGTCTTCTCATCGAGAATCACATTCTCGTAGATGGCCCCGAAGCGCATGGCGTTCCAAATCTGCGGCTCATTCTCGCGCGAGAGATTGATGCATTTCGCGTAGCAACCGCCCTCGAAATTAAAGATGCCGGTATCGCCCCAGCCATGTTCATCATCGCCGATCAAGCGACGGGTGGGATCAGCCGAGAGGCTGGTCTTGCCCGTACCGGAGAGGCCGAAGAAGAGCGCCACGTCGCCCTTTTCTCCTACATTGGCCGAGCAGTGCATCGGCAGCACTCCCTGGGCTGGCAGCATAAAGTTCAGCACGGTAAAGACCGCCTTCTTCATCTCACCGGCGTAGTGGGTACCGGCAATCAGGATCAGGCGCTCTTCGAAGTCGATAATGATGGCCGTCTCCGAGCGGGTGCCGTGGGTGCGCGGATCGGTGTGGAAATTGGGCACGCAGAGAATCGTGAAGCCCGGGCGCTCGCTGGCCAGGTCTTCATCCTTCACGCGCAGGAAGAGCTGGCGCGCGAAGAGATTGTGCCAGGCCAGCTCGGTGATCACCTGCAGCGGGATGCGGTAAGCCGGATCAGCCCCAGCAGCGGCATCCAACACGTAGACGTCGCGTCCCTGCAGATAGGCCGCCAGGCTGCGCCGGACCATCTCAAAATGCTCTGGCGTCATGGGATGATTGTTTTCTCCCCACCAGATGCGCGCAGCCGACTCCTCGTTCGAGACAATGTATTTATCCTTGGGCGAGCGCCCCGTATGCGGGACGGTCTTTGTAGCAAGCGCGCCATTCGAGGCCAGAACCCCCTCGCCGCGCGCCAGAGCATGCTCAACCAGGATGGCCGGGGCAAGGTTCCAGTGGATCTTGCCCAGGTTCATCAGCCCATACTCTTCCAGGGCCTTCCGGCTCATCATCATTGTCATAGAGTGTTCTCCTTTTAGGGCACGTTGGCAACGGCTTTGTCTTCCCGCCGTATGTCCGCACCGGCTCCTGAGCCGGGAATCAACAACAATCCATGGTATCGTCTGATAAATATACCCAACGAGCACAAAATGAACAAAGGGAAGTAAGGTGCTCAGGCCAGCCCGGCACTCGGCATACGAGCGTGTGCGTATCCGTCTTTGAGCGTCCGCACGGCAACGTTGATGCCCCTACCGGTCGTTAGTTTATCAAACTTGACCGGGACAAAGCAAGCCACATAGCCGCCGGCCCGGCTCTGGTCTCCATTGGCTTCCGCCGGCCCGGCAAGGCAATGGAGCGGACCGCCAGTAGCTGCGTCGGTCTCTTTCACCAAACTGTTGCTTATCCATTGGCAAAAAAATTTGTATGGATTGTTGGCACTCACCAGTCCCTCTGCATGCCATTGAGGAATCGGCGGCATCTCTTGCTCACCTTCCCAGGAGGGCCAGAACAGGGAACTGCCCCCGGTACGCGCCCCCGCCGTGTTGCAGGTTGCTCGCGACCTCCAGCTCGTTTCTTCGTTTCTCCCTAGAGGGAGATTGCAGGATTTTCACCTGTCTTCTGGGCGGCCTATTGCTTTCACTCCCCCTTACTCCTTGCCTTGCAGGTGGGTACTTGGGCATGCTCGTCTGCCGTGCCCCAACCTGAGCCTTAGCGAGTAAGGAGGCTGTCACTATCGCCCGATCGGGCAGGGATTACCTGGGAAGGAAAGAAGATGGCTCGCTCTCTACCTGCCTTGCGCTCCGCCGGCCCTGACTCCGCTGGCGGCAATGGGGGGAAAGCTGCTCCGCGCTCGTTTGTCAGGTTGGCTTTGTGGCGCCTACGCCGCACCTGGGGCTTGCTTTCGATTAGCGCTCTTGGCCTGGTGGTGGCGGTGTTGATTCTCTGTACGGTGCCTCTCTATTCGGCTCTGGCCCTCTCTCTTGGCTTGCAGGAGGCCTTTGGTCTTCACTCGGAGAGCGCCGATATTCTGGTCCAGGGTAGTGCTGAACAGCTTTCGGTCTCTGGCCCCCGCCAGGCTTCGACTACCCCTGATCAGGAGTTTCGGCGCTCGCTCGGGAGCTATCCAGACTCCGCCAGCCTCTCAATTGCTACCCCCCTGGTCCCACTGCTGCGGCTCACTCGCAAGCTGTGAGCGGGAGTGAGATTTAGCTGGTGGCCGAACCGGCGGCCAGCTTCACAGCCCATGCTTCCCTGCTGACAGGCCGCTTCCCCGGGGCCGAGCAGCCTTCTTCCTCGTCTGCTACGCTGGAGAACGCGCTCTCTCCCCAGGAAGCCAGTCAGCTCAAGGCTCGTCCCGGCTCAACCTTGATGGCTCAGTTCACCTACGTGCAGATCCCCACCGAGCACGTCTTGCGCAATGTGACACTGCGCGTGGTGGGAGTTTTCTCCCCGCGGGTCGACCCATCTTACTGGCAGGGTGCTACCTTCAGGTGAAGGCCGCCACCATCTCTCTTTGCGCCCTGGTGGCCCTGGTCATGGTGCTGGTGCTCTTGTTCGTGGCAGTCATGACCGATCTGCTGATTGAGCGCCAGAGCGAGTCGCTCGCCGTTCTACGCAGCCGCGGCCTGAGCCGCAGCCAGATCTTGGGCCTTTTTGCCTCTCGGGAATTGGTTCTATGCCTGTTTGCTCTCTTGCTGGGCCTCATTGGAAGCGGCTTACTGGTACAATTGCTGGCCGTTCGCTTGCTGCCGGCGAGCAGCCCGAGCGTGCTGAGCTTGCTCAGCCGGGATTGGCCTTCGCTCTTGCCGTCCCTCGGTTGGCCAGCCCTGCTGACCGCCCTGGCCGCCCTGGGGGCCTTGCTGACAGCGCTCTGGCACCCGCTGCGTTCGAGTATTGTCAGCCTGCGCCGAGAAACGACACGTCCCGCCCAGCACCCTCTCTGGCGGTGCCTCCATCTGGACGTCATCTTTCTGCTCCTGACGCTCGCCGGCTACAGCCTCTCCTTCTATTTTATGAACAGCAACGTCCTCGACGCACGTATGCGCCCGCTTCTGCTCTCGCCCCTCTCACTTCTCGGAACAGTAAGCTTACTATTAGTAGCTATTATACTATTTTTGATATTTTTGCCTCAATTACTGTTTCTGGTGAGCAGGCTAGCAGTCAGGAGAAGAGGAGTGACTTCTCTGTTGGCCGTGGCTCAACCGGCGCGCTCCCCGCATCAGCCAGTCCGCATGACGCTGCTGCTCTCTCTGGCAACAGCCTTTGCCATCTTTAGCCTGGTTTTTCTCAGCACCCAAGAGCAACGGGCGTCCGATGTCTGGATCTATACTGTGGGGGCAGACATCAGCGGGCCTTTGGCTTTTCCGGATCGGCTTGATGACCTGACGAACCTGACGTCGGCCTATCGGCGTCTGCCTGGAGTGCTTGCTTCCTCGCTCGGCTGCGCCACAACGGCCAGCGCCGGCGGCTCTCTGCAGCTTCCCATCGCGCTAAGAGCCGTTGACAGGACGACCTTTGGGCAGGTGGCCCTCTGGCCCCAACGACAAGGCTCTGAGCCGGCGCTCTCAACGTTAATGGGGCTTCTACGGGCAGGGCGTGGCAGGGGCGAGGCTCATCGTCTGGTACCGGCGGTCATCGATAAGGCCGCCGCACAGTCGCTGCATCTCTCCAAGGGTTCGACGCTGGTGCTCACCGTGACGGCAACGCCAGGCTCACCCCCTGTCGAGATTTCCTTTATCGTGGTTGGCCAGGTATCAGCTATTCCTACAGTGCTCTCCAGTCCCCAGGGCAACGTTGCCAACGGCGTTCCCGCTGGCGGCGTGCTGGTCGACTACCAGACCTGCGCCGATATCTTTGAGGGGCCGGCCCTCGCCGCAGGCAGCGATCTGTTGCCGCTCAATTATGTCGGGCTACGTACCTCGGAGCAGGGTCAGGCCCTGCTGCACCTGCGCGCTCTGATGACCAGCGGCGATCTGGAGCTGACGCTGGTCTATGACCGGCACGCTCTGCTGGAGGAGCTGCGCTACGAGCCGCTCTATCTGGATCTGCTCGGCTTGCTCACGCTGGGGATCTCCACCGCTTTGCTGCTCGCTCTCATCGGGAATTTGCTGGCATCCTGGCAGAGCACGCGTGGCCGCGTGCACCAGTTCGCCCTGCTACGCGCTTTGGGGTCCAGCAGCCGCCAGCTTATCGCGATGATCGCCTGGGAGCAAGGGCTGGTTTATCTAGTAGCGACCGCCCTGGGCAGCATCTTTGGCCTCGTGCTCGCCCGGTTGGTGGTGCCGGCCCTGATCTTCACCGGCACCCCAAGTACTGGAAGCGGTAGCAATCTCGCTGGTGCAGCTCTCTATGTATCGCAGCGTGTGCCCGCCGTGCAGCTTATTTTCCCGCCGCCCCTACTGATCCCGCTGGCAGGGTTGCTTCTTATCTGCCTGCTCTCGTTGGTACTCGTCGTCATCGCCGTCTCGCGCCTGACGATGGAACGCACACTGCGTCTCAACGAGGATTAGCCGTGCCAACCCGATTCTGGACTGGAGCTAGCCGCCCAGTCAGCCAGTGAGGACAAGGCGCATGGCAGGGGGAGCAATCAGGTCCGACAGGCAGGAGGCGCGTCGAGGACGGCTGTCTCTCCCTTGCCTGGCGCTCTGAGGATAGAGAGAGGGCGCCTGCCTCGCCTCACTCACGATCGCTCACTCTGCTCCAGCCTCTCGATCGCCTGTCTGGCTCTCAGCAGACTGGCCCCTGTTAGCTCGCGATAAAGCTTGACGGCTTTGAGCTTCTCTCCGCTCCGGATGGCAGCCCGTATCTCTTCCCAGGCAGACCGTTCCAACTCGCCTGGCACTGCGGCCTCCGGGCTACCGCCAACAACGGCTTGCTCCATAGCCTCGATCGCTCTGGCGGCAACTCGCTGCGGCAGGCCGGTAGCCTCCTGATAGCGCTGGAGAGCGGCTTGACGCTCACCAGCCACGATCAGCTCACGGACCGCGCTCAGGTCCAGCGCGGCGATCGGCATAAAGGGAGGGAGAGCCGAGCGCCGACCGGCCAGCATCTCTTCAATGGCATCCCTGGCCCTCTTCAGACTAACGCCGGTGAGCTGGCGATAGTGCCTGATGGCTGCGATCCTCTCGCCGCGCTCGATCAAGAGGGGCAAGAGCCTCTCACCGGCTGACCCAAGACCATTGTCGTAACTGGTAGACTCCAGCTCCAGCCGAAACGCCCGCTCGCTAGCCTGAATGGTGCGCCGCCAGAGGAGAATCAGGACGAGCATGAGGGCGAAAGCGCCCAAAAGAATCAGGAGCACCATAGACCTTTCTCCAGGGAACAGGAGAACAACCTTTCAGCAGAAGAGAGTGTAAGTTCGGCCAGGAGAAACTGTCAAGTAGCGAGGATTGAGTACAAAGTCACGGTGAGGTAGCCAGGAGGTAGTCAGAGAGAGCAAGAAGACCGGAGTCGCGCACTGGGGTAAAGGGGCATTCCAGTCACCACCGCTGACCAGAGCGAGCGTGGGACATAGATACGGCGGAGGCCCACGCTCGCTTTCAGGTAGCGGTCAGAGTTCGGCTTGGTGCCTCATTCTCCAGGGTCGCGCCCGGCGGAAGGAGCAGGTGCGACCTCAGTCGGTGAGGCTGCAGCCTCGATGTCATGGATGTAGCGCCGGCCACGCAACAGCGATGCCACGGCTGCCACCAGGCAGAGGACCAGCGAGAGGTAGAAGACCGAGCGCAGCCCGAACATGAAGGGCGAGGCGATCAGGTTCGGAAAGAACATCTTCCCTAGCAGGTGGGCACGCTGAGCTGGAGCAATATGCTGCAGAACTGGGGCAGGCAGGAGGGTAGCCATCGGATTGTAGCCCAGGAAGGCCGCGAAGAGAGCCGAGGTAGGCGGCAGATGGGCGATCTTCTCCGCTACAGCCGCAGGCACACCGGCAGCCGTCAGGCCCGAGGAGAGAGCAGGCGGCAAGGCAGAGGCCAGCCCAATCGTCACCACGCTGAAGAAGAGACCGATGCTCATGACCGTGGCCGAGTTCTGGAAGGTCGAGCGCATGCCCGAAGCCACGCCGCGCCTGTCCGCAGGCACGCTGTTCATGATCGCCGTCGTGTTGGGAGCGGCAAACATTCCCTGCCCAATACCCATCAGCAGCAGGATCAGAGCGAACCAGATGTAGTCGAAATTGGCTGGCAGAAAGGTCAAGAGCAGAAAACCCAGGGCCTGCACAATCATGCCCAGGGTCGAGAAGAGACGCGCCCCAAAGCGGTCGGAGAGCCAGCCACTCAAGGGGCCAAAGGCAATGAAGCCAATCATCAGAGGGAGCATGTAGATGCCGGCCCACAGCGGCGTCTCCTCAAAGCTGTAGCCATGCAGCGGCAGCCAGATCCCTTGCAGCCAGATGATCAGCATGAACTGCAGGCCGCCACGCGCGATGCTGGCCAGCAGGCTGCTGAGGTTCCCGGCCGTAAACATGCGGATCTTGAAGAGATCGAGGCGGAACATGGGATCACTGACGTGCAGCTCGACAAAGACAAAGGCTACCAGTAGGACAACCCCGAGCACGATCGCCAAAATGACCAGCGGGTTGGTCCAGCCCATCGGCTGATTGCCGTACGGCTCAAGGCCATAGGTGATGCCGATCAGCAGAATGGTCAGACCCAGGGCAAAGGTAATGTTTCCCAGCCAGTCGATCTTTTGATGACCGCGAATGGTCGCTGTCTCGCGCAGCATCCAGTAGGCCCAGACGGTTCCAAAGAGACCAAAGGGGACGCTGACAAGGAAGACAACTCGCCAGTTGATGGTGGCCAGAATACCTCCCAGGATCAGCCCGATGATGGAGCCGAGAATGGAAGCAATCTGGTTGATGCCCATCGCCATCCCTCGCTGATGTGGAGGGAAGGCATCGGTCAGAATGGCCGTGCTATTGGCAAAGAGGAATCCCCCTCCAACCCCCTGGATGAGACGGAAGATGATTAGCTCCAGGGCCGCGGTGTTGCCCGTGCCCGGCGTTAAAAAGAGGAGGATGCTCCCCAGGGTGAAGATGGCAAACCCCAGGTTGTACATGCGCACGCGCCCGAACATGTCGGAGATACGCCCAAGAGTCACCAGGAGCGTGGCCGTGACAACCATGTAACCCAACAGCAGCCAGAGGAAATAGTTGGTCTCCCCAGGCGCCAGCGGGTTGATGCCGATACCGGTGAAGATCGCTGGCAGGGCAATTAGCAGAATACTCGAGTTTACCGTTGCCATGAGCATGCCCAATGTGGTATTGGACAGCGCAATCCATTTGTAGTGCGGACTGATTCGGGGCTGCTCTCCGCTCACTTGCACTTGCTGCTGTAACGTCTCACTCCGTGCCATACCGCTCTCGCTCACCTTCTCTCTTACTTTCACTCAAACTATAATAAATTTCACTACATGAATACACTGAGGAGAGAAAGAGCCGCTCCCTGGCCCGATTCAGACAGACAGCTCAGCCCGAGAGAGAGCGCCAGCTCAGTTCGGTCTGCCTGACTCGCTGAGCTGGCGCCGCGCGAGCGTCGTCCCTGGCCGGCGCGTCTCTCTCCCTAGGCTCTCCCAGGCGTCTCCTCATCATAAGGAAGGCGCAGATCGCCCGGGCGCCCACGGTAGGGGGCCAGGCCGGCCCCCGGCCCCAGCTCCTGCTCTGGCAGAGCCAGGCGGCGGGCCTTGCGCTCCAGGGCCAGCACGATCAGATCGACCACGCTATCCAGGTCTAGCACATCGGTATTGAGCACCAGGTCATAGAGGTGGGGATCAGCCGGATGGCGCCGATACTCCCTCTGCAGATAGCGCTCGCGATCGTGGTCTTTGCTCTGGATGCGCGATCGAGCAGCATGCTCGTCAAGGCCCTCGCGGCGCATGACGTAGGGGATGCGCCTCTCCAGTGAGGCCACAATGCGTACGTGCAGTACATCGCGGCGCTCGCCCAGGACAACCTGAGCCCCCCGCCCCACTATGACAACCTTCCCGACAGCAAAGGCCCCCTTGATAACCCGGTTGACAGCCTCGCGATATTCTTCGGGGTTGGTAAAGAGGGCCACCGGCGCGCTCTCATCATAGATCGCTGGGTAGACCGCTGGGGCAATGCCCTGCATGCTGGTGAGAATGCGCGAGAGCAGACCCTCAACTCGCTCATCGCGCGCCTCCGCTTCCTCTTCGCTGACTCCCAGCTCCCGTGCTACCTGGACCACAACTTCGTGATCCACCAGATGCCAACCCAGCCGCTCCGCTAGCCTCCTGGCAATCTCTCCCCCACCACTCCCATACTCACGCGAGATGGTCACCGCCCTCATCTGGTTGATGAGGCTGGACTCTCCACTCATACCCTGCCTCCTTCCTCTGGCCGCCAGGCCAACGCTCTCCTCGCATCAGCCTCCTCAAGCGACCAGCCTTTAATTTGATATTCAAATTATCTCACTTACCAACTATACTACATTCAAACTAAATGATCAAGGTCAGCAGGACAGCGATTCCGGTAGCTGAGCGGCGGGCGGGTGAAAAGGGCGCAGAAGAGGTAATGTATCAAGGACGGACGGACCGGCTGAGGAGGACGGTCACCGGCCAGAAAGCCGGAGTGTGAGCCGGTCTGGCGCGGGTCGATCACCTTCAGTGCGTCGACGGGCTATATTCGTACGCTCCGATATCGCAGGCGCCTTGCTGGGGCCGGCGCACGCCGCGCTGATCGGCAGCCACGTCGCAGTCGGCGGGAGGAATGCGGTTGATGGCTGGGCTTCCCTGCTGCAGAGCATGGGTGGGCGTGGCTCCTCCATTGGCGCGCAGGAGCGGATCTACGTCGAGCGCGGATGAGCTGATGTTTAGCAGATCCAGGTGGTGGCGTTGCAGCGGATCAGAGAAGATGGCTCCCTCAGTCTGCTGGACGAGGTTATAGCCTTCGCTCGTCACACGTCCCAACAGATCGGGGGCACGCGCCGCAATGTTGGCCGCGAGCAAGGAGTTGGCAAGCGTGATCTGCGAATGGCTCTGACTCGTTGTGGCAACCACCAGGCCGCCGCCAGCAGCGGCGTGGTTGCCATAAATAGTACAGAAGTCGAGACGGCCATTGATTTCGTCAAGGGCCAGACCGCCGCCAAAGCTCTGACGACGTCCCTGGGCGCTATTGCCCGAGAACGTGGTATTGACCAGGCTGAAGCTGCTCTGCTGTGATCCCGTGTCTGACGAGGGCGGAATGGCCAGGATACCGCCACCCTCAGCATCGCCAGCCTGCGCCTGAGCCAGGTTATTCGCTACCGTACTGGCTGTCATCATCAGGCTGCCCATAATGGTGAGTCCCCCACCACCAACAGAGCCTGGGCTTGTGGTGGTTGAGGTCGCCACGTTGCTGGTAATGGTGCTGGCAGTGACCGTCAGGCTTCCCTCAACTACCAGGCCACCTCCCGTAGCAGCGTTTCCCTGGCCATTGGCCTTGTTGCCCGTCACCGTGCTATCTATAAGGGTCATTTGCCCATCAATCATGATGAGACCTCCCCCAGAAGCAAATTGGGCCTGCGCGACGTTACCACTGACCAGGCTGTTTTTCAAGATGACCTGGCCTCCCGAGGCTTGCAGGCCCGCCCCTACTCCTCGATGGGCTGCGATGACGGTGTTGCCAACCAGTCGCGTATTGGTGAGCTGCACTTTGCTATTGAGGGCAGAGATGCCACCGCCATAGGCGTCCTCCTGGCTGCTAACCTGATTATTCGCGATGATGCTGTCAGTCAGGGTCAGACTGCCTTTGAGGGTGACGATAACTCCTCCCCCGGCGCTGTCTCCTCGACTATCCGTATCTTTGACACTGTTATCGGTAATCTGGCTTCCGCTCAGAGCGACGCTTCCTCCATTGTTGAGAATGGCCGCGGCATGAGCGCCAAAGCCGTTGCTCTGGACGTGGGTTATACTGCTCTGTAGCAGAAACAGCTCGGCCTGCGGGCTATTTTCGATGGCACTGCCTTCCACCTGGGTCGACCCGTTGCTGCTGGTAATAGAGGTCACAGTGATTCGGCTGACACGGCAGCGCTGCAAGGTCAGCTTTCCCTGATTGAAAAAGAAACTGTTGGGACTGGGCTGCCGCTCGCTGAAGCTGAGGTCGCTGAAGAGAACCTCCGTCCGACCGAGAATGTGGATGGCATAGCCATTCTCGGCGTCCGGCTGGCCGCTGATCGTGAGCTTGTCGGCCCCCGGGCCACGAATGGTGAGATTCTTATTGATGTCGAGGCTGTGAGTGAGAGAGAGGACGCCGGTCAGGCCCGACTGGATGCTGATGGCCTGGCCGGGCTTCGCTTCAGCAATGACCTGCCGCAGCGAGCCTGGTCCGTCATCCTGGAGCGAGGTGACCTGCAGCGGCGCAACCTGTAGATAGAGGAGTCCGCCTGCAGGTATGAGCAGCGTTAGTATGATCAAGACGATTAGGACAAGGCCGACGCGCCTGAGTGTGCTGGCCCGCCGGCTGGCTTGCAGAAAGGCGACCTCATGGACGTTCAGAGAAGATCGCTCCTGCCAGCGCAGGGCCTCCTTGAGCTGCGAGCCACGATAGAGGCGATCCCGCGGCTTGCCCCGCCGCCACCATTCCTGGACATCGGCGCTGACTCTGTGCTGGAGAAGAAGATCTTCACCGACCTGACGCATCCAGTCCACCAGCCGTGGCCATTCCTGCAGCAGTGCTTCATGGCTGACTTCGAGCACGACCTCTCCCGCCCGGCGCTCGCTCGTGAGCAGTCGGGCCTTTATAAAGGCGGTCGCTGTCTCCTCCATCAGACGGGTCTGGCGTTCGTCTTCAAAAGCTAATTCACTTTGGCGGACCCAGCGACGCAGCGGAGCCTGCCCTTCCCGTCCTGGCTGGACTAAACGCAGGAAGAGCTGGCGCGCCAGAAAACGATGCTGGTCCGAGGGGAGAGCGGCATAGGTGCTCTCAGCATGGCGCGCCAGAGCACCACGCACTCCTCCGATGGCCTCGTAGGCACGCCGGGTGAGACGACGGCCACTTCGTTGGTGAAAGAGCTGGTCAAGGGTGAATTCGAGCAGAGGCAGAGCGCCAGGCTGGTCGCGTATATCGAGGAGCAGATCAGCCACCAGATCTTCGTCGAAAACGAGCCGGACATCGGGCAGCATAGCCGGCTGCTCGATTATGTCGCGCAGCTCGTCGAGGCCCATTGGCCCTACAGGGCAATGGGCCGGCCCTTGCAGGAGCTGGGCCAGAGCAGGATAAGCCAGGGGTCGATCGTAACAATCGGCCCGGAGGGTAAGCAGTAGCAGCAGCTTGCCATGAGGGGCAGTAACTGCGGTGGCAATCAGCTCTATGAAGCGTTGCCGCTCGGCCTCGCTGACTTCAGGGGTGAAGAGTTCTTCGAACTGGTCAATCACCAGAACAAGATAGGGCTGGCTGGGAGCGAGCGTGAAGGCAAGGCGATGCAGCCCAGCGCTATCTCCCTGGAGAAGGGCGGTGCGGATAGCCTCTTTCTCCACCTGATTTCCACTAGCAGCCAGTACTTCTGCGAGAGCCTCTAGAGGCTGATAGGCTGGCCTGAAAATGGGCAGATAGCACCAGTTCTGACTTCCTGGCAAAGCCCCCGCCTGCAGCCGGGGAAGCAGGCCGGCCATGAGCAGGCTGGATTTACCGACCCCAACTCCGCCGATGAGCATCAGCAGGCGCGCGGCGGGGCCTGCCGCTCCTCCACCCAGCAGGGTTAGCAGCCGGGCTAACAGCTCCTGCAGAAGTCTCCCACGCCCAAAGAAATCGCCCTGATCTTCCTGGGTGAAGGCCCGCAGTCCCTTGTAGGGATTGCGCACTTCGGTCCCTTGATCGATGGCAATGATCTCCTGCTTCTCCCGGCGCTCACTGCTGTTGATCTGCCAGATAATTTCTGCCAGCGCCTCCCCGTACCTGGCACCGCAACCATCGCTGAGAAAGGCCGGCGGTACTGCTTCCGCGAGCGGCCAGGCGTTCCCAGGCGGGGGTCTCTGGCCTATGAGGAAATAGCGTACCGGACGTTGATAGAGTCTGGCCATCTGGAGCAGCCGCTCAGAAACAGGCATCTCCTGATCCTGGATGGTCAGGACTACCAGCACGAGCTGAGCAGCACGCATCATCTGGCGAAGAGCCAGCTCTTCGGCCTGCTCACAGCTGCGGGCCGAGATAACCGTCAGGCCGCACTCGTGCAGATCCTGCAAGAGACGCTGACAGACAGGAAGCTGCTCATCCCCAAAGGCCACAATCGCGCAGGCGTTGCCTTTACCGCCGCCAGCTCCCTTCCCCCCGATCTCAATCGCTGACTTTAGTTCCGCCTGCCTGGCAGCCCGGCCCAGGGCCTGGGCGAAGAGGAGGACAGCCGGATAGCGCTCCTCGGCCTTTTTGGAGAGGGCCCGGCGAATGACCCGGTCAACGGCCTCCGGCAGAGCAGGATCGTGCTCGCGCAGCGACGGCGGCTCGCGCGTGAAATGCTGGTTGACCACTTCAACGGCCCGGCCCTGAAAAGGCCGTACACCGCAGAGCAGCTCATAGGCAACAATGGCCAGGGCGTATTGATCGCTGGCATAGGTCGGCTGGCCCCGCAATTGCTCGGGCGCCATGTAGGCCAGCGTGCCTGCCAGGGCGGTTTCACCGCCAGGCTGGCGCCCCTGCTCCAAGAGGGGGAGAGCAATGCCAAAATCGCTTAACAACAGCCCTTCACTTCCAAGGAGGATATTCTCCGGCTTGACATCGCGATGGACAATGCTATGATTATGGGCGTATTGCAAAGCTTCTGCCAGCTCCTGGACATAGCCGACGACCGTACGGAGAGGAAGACGTGAGCCACGGGGGTGCCGATCCAGCAAGGTTCCCTCACGGATGTAATCCATGACCAGATAGGGCTGACCACGCTTGATGGCAAACTCATGCACCGGCAGGATATGCCTGTGACGCAGGCGAGCCAGGATCTGAGCCTCGCGCAAAAAAGCCTGCTCGTCCTCCTCTTTCGGAAGCTGGGGAAGAGCTTTGATGGCGACCCGAGTCTCCAAATAAAGATGCTCGGCCAGGTAGACCGTGCCGTACGATCCGCTGCCCAGCAGACGAATCAGCCGGTAATTGCCAAGCCGCTGGCCCGGTTGCAGCATTGCCAGGCTCCTCGATTGCTGCTAACTAGCGCCTCGCTTCTCAGAAGCGGCAGGCCATCTTGCGCAATACGCTCAGCATACCTCACTTGCCCGGTATACGAGCCTTCAAAGACAGGGTACTCCTCTTGCTTGCTACTGTCAAGTGAGCCAGTTCGCAGCAGAAGAGCGGCTCACGAAGGTCTCTCCTATCCCTCTCGCCCGGCTCTTCCGGCCTCCTCTGCTCCGTTGAGTCCTCTTCAGCAGCCAGGGCAGCCATTCCTGGTGACGTCAGCCCCTCTCGAGTGTCACAGTGTGTCACACAGAAATTGGCATGATTGTTGCAGCTATTGAAGAGTGTCGCCAGGGGCAGCGGCTCCTGTGTATTGCTCATTGGCTTGATTTGTGTCACTGGTGACCATTTGAGCCGCCAACGTCGAAAAAGGAGAGAAAGTATGGGCAGCAAGAGGCTTGATGCAGTATCGTCCGACTCCGTGCATTGGCACGCTGCCTGGTTGCTCCGTCTTGGGCGCACTGGCCTGCTGGCCTTTTTGCTCGTCTGTGCGCTGCTTCTTCCCAGTGGCGCCCGGCAGGTGAGGGCTGCGGGCACGGCTCCCAATGGGCCGGGCTACTCTTCTATCTGGGCGCCCTCCAACAAGGCTTTCCTTGGCACCGCCGCCAATACCACCAGCGATGTCTGGTTCACCGGCTTCAACGGCATTATCAGCGAGGTCTTTTTCCCCACCGCCGATACGGCCAACACCACCGATCTCCAGTTCTTGATCGGCGATAGCGGTCATAGCTGGGTTGACGAGGAGAAGGTCGCCACCACCTCCAGCGTCCAACTTTACAACGCTCATTCGCTGGCCTGGCAGGTAACCAACACCGCCAAGAATGGGCGTTACCGCATTACGAAGATCATCTATACCGATCCCGCTCGCAACTCGCTGATTCAACAGGTGACTTTCACGGCCCTCAGCGGCACGCTCTCGAACTATCTCCTCTACGTTCTGTACAATCCGGCCATTCACAATGCCGGCAACAACAATACCAGCTCTACCCAAACCTACAACGGGCGCACGATGCTGGTGACGACCGATAGCTCGGGCAACTATGCCAGCGCTCTGGCCGCCTCGCTCCCCTACGTCTCGGGGATGACCAGCTCGGGCTTTGTCGGTGTCAACGATGGCTGGACCGATCTGAAAGCCTCCAGCAACTGCGGGAGCAGTAGCTGTCCAGACTATACGATGAACTATACGTACAGCCTGGCCAGCAACGGCAACACTGCCCAGATGGGCCTGCTCGACCTCTCGAACGGCGGCAGCGTCAATACGAGCACCGCCACGACGATCACCTTTAAGCTCGTGCTCTCCTTCGGTCAGACCAGCGGCAGTACCTCCGCCGCAACGGTCGCTGAGCAGACGCTCAACGCCACCCTGAGCGACAGCTCGAATATGCTGGCAACCTACGTCTCCCAGTGGAACAGTTTCGACAATGGCCTCGTCAGCCCCCCAGCGGTTGGCAGTACGACAGCTATTCAGCAGGCCCGCCAGCAGGAGTACTACCTGGCTGTCAATGTGCTGAAGGCTTCTCAGGATAAGCAGACGGGAGCCTTCGTGGCCGGCCTGGGCACGCCCTGGGGCGATACCAATGGCGATGGCGACGCTGGCTATCACCTGGTCTGGGAACGCGATATGTACAAGATCGCCAGTGCCCTGATCGTGGCTGGCGATAGCGCTGACGCCCTGCGCGCTGTCCAGTGGGCCTTTAATACCCAGCAGCAGGCCGATGGGCATTTCCCCCAGAACAGCTATGTGAATGGGACGCCCTACTGGAATGGGATCCAGATGGATGAGCAGGCTTTCCCCATCATCCTGGCCTGGAAGCTGGGCTTGACCGATAATAGTACCTTTGTGAACCACATCAAGAAGGCCGCCGACTATATCGTCAGCAACGGTCCGCGCACCGGCCAAGAGCGCTGGGAGGAGAACAGCGGCTATAGTCCCTCAACCATCGCTGCGGAGATCGCCGGCCTGCTCTGCGCCGCCGACATCGCACGTGTCAACGGCGATACGACCGATCAGACACGCTATACGAATACCGCCGACTATTACCAGGGAATGGTGCAGAACTGGACTTTCACAACCAGCGGTCCCCTGGGCGGCGGCTACTACTTCGAGCGCATCGATGGCAACGGCAATCCGAACGATGGCGCCTCCATTACGATCGCCAACGGCGGCGGCACCTACGATGAGCGGACCGTTGTGGACGCCGGCTTTCTGGAGCTGGTGCGCCTGGGAGTGATGCCGGCCAACTCACCCTATATTACGCTCTCTTTGCCGGTGGTTGATGCGACCATCAAGGAGACCGTCAACGGCTACCCCTATTGGTTCCGCTATAATCACGACGGCTACGGTGAGCATAGCGACGGCTCCAATTACAATGGCACCGGCATCGGACGCCTGTGGCCCGTACTGACGGCAGAGCGCGGCATTTACACCATCGCCGCCGGTGGCGATGCCGACCTGTACTTGAGCGCGCTGATGGCAGCAGCCAATTCCTCAGGGATGATTCCAGAACAGATCTGGGACCTGGCCGCCCCCAGTGGCTATACCGCCGGGACGCCAACGAAATCGATGAATCCTCTCAACTGGGCTATGGGCGAGTACATCGTCTTGCTCTTCTCACAGGCTAACCACCGTGTGGTTGATATGCCTTCGATCACCTACAGCCGCTATGTGACCAATGCCTATCAGCCTCATAGTGGCTGGGTAGTCGACTACGATCCCAACCAGCTCCATCCCGGTAAGGCCCTGACGATCTATTACAATGGCTGGCTGGCCTCGCATGCCCACGTCTATATCCGCTGGGGCGAGAACGGCTGGCAGAATATTCCGCCCGATGCAGCCCTGGTGAAGCGCAGCGATGGCTTCTGGCAGGTGACGATCAGCGTGCCAACCGATGCTACCCAGATCAATTTCGCTTTCCACGACGATGCCAATAATTGGGATAACAATGGCGGCGGCAATTGGAACGTGCCTATCACTTCGTAAGCCAGACCGCCGCCCGCTTTGCCGCCAGGGGAGGCACCAGCCGGAGCGCTCGCCAGGCCCTTGATCACCGTAGCCGGCTTGCGGGTCGCCGAGATTAGACCTTTTCCCTTCCCCAACGAGCACTGTTAGTCCTGGTAGGAGAGGAGCGAGGAGGCAGCGCCCACTTTCTCCTTAGCGAAGGCCCCTCGCTCCTCCCAGGCTCAGCCGGTCGCCCGCGGATAAACCGCCATTTATTGGCGGATCAGGAGCCGGATCTCTCCCTCATGCAGCCGGCGATCGGGTGTGCAAACTTCCAGACACAAGCGCCAGTTTTCTCCCATCGGGAAGACGCCCCCGCCAACAAAGTTGCCCTTGCCGTCATTTCAGTATCCTCCCTGCAGTATCCTCACGTGGATCATTGCCTCTGCAACGTTACTATCGCTCTATGCATGTATGCAGACATCCAACTTTCAGTATCCCCACGCGGATCGATGCCTCTGCAACCGACCCCCCGAAAACCCCTCTGGGGTACATCTTCCATCTGCCCTAACGATTCAGGCCCCGTTGTTGGCAGCTGAGCGCCTCGCTCTGTTCCGTTTCCCTCTCCATTCCCCCCCTGCCACGACTCACTTCGAAACTCATCGGCTGCAGCGCTCAAGGGGCAAGTTCCGAGCGGTCATAAACCTACTCTCCATAATCAGAGCTGCAGAAGAGGCAGCTTCTTGGCCCTCTACAGGCTCTCAACGCCCTTTTCCTGAGGGCTTGTCCGGCGAGTTTCGAAGCGGCCCCCCTCAGGCACCAATCTGTGGCGGGGGAGCTTCCCTCCAGGTGCCTGACTCGTCCCCGCCATCCCTCACCCTGCCCGCTCAGGAGGGAGAGCAGGATGAAACAAGCTCCAGCGAGCGCGAGGAGATTACCCACCCCCTGATGAGAGATTTCGACCCGCTTCCCCCCAGAGGAGAGCGAACGGCACCAGCGCCTGCAGCGCGTCCTGACCTGCCCGCGGGCACGCCGGCCAGAGGAGGTCCTCCACTGCAGCACCTGAGTGTAACCAGCCAAGACCCCAAGGCACAGCAAGTCTGCATGCCTCGCAGAAATCCAGGCCAGCACACGCCGAAGCCTGGGAGGTGCTGCGCCGCCAGGCCAACGTTTCAGGCGGTTCCACAATTCTGAGGGAGACCGCCCGAGCAGAGCCGATGGTGGAAGAAATACCCCCCTAAGGGTCACTGCCGTCCCCGGAAGCTGCAGACCAAAAGCAGGCCAACAGCGAGCCGGAGCCGCCAGAACAGCCAGACTAACCAGGTCAGCTCGCCCAAGGCTCAACCATATCCTGGCCTGGCCATGGCCACTCCCTGGCCGCCCCGGCTCACTTCCTGTCTGCCCAGCACCCTCCTGAGGCCACGCCTCTCCCGTTCAGCTATGGCTCAGCAGTCGTCCCATCGGCACCCGCGCCAGCCTGATCCTGCCCCTCCTTCGGACTGCGCCCCGGACCATATCGGTGCTGATCAAGGTATGCCTCGAGATCGCTGCGCTTGAATCTCCAGGCTGAGGCCACCCGGTACCCCGTTATTTCCCCTCTCTCTACCATCCTCACCACCGTTCTGCGCGTGACCCCTATAAGCTTTCCGGCCTCAGTGGCAGTGAGCCACTCATCGTTGTGGTTTCTCTGGTCTTCCATTTACGGCTAACCCCTCGAGGTTGTCTTGCTCTTACCATTTTACCAAATTTTTCTAAAAGTAAGCAATAGACCATTTATATCTTTTTAACCACCTTTAATCAATTTTAACAATATTTATATTATATCTATTTGACCTTTATAACCACTTTGTATTGATTTCTCAGATTGACCATGCTATACTTTGAGAGAGGCAAGGAGCGGAGCAGGCCAGCCGGGGACCGAATGGCGCTGGTAGCTGGCCATCCGTTCGCTTGTCGGAGGCACAGAGGTGCCGGTAAGAGTCCCACAGGACCGCTATTGCTGGAGGTTGTCAGGCTGAGCGAAAGGAGTACACCGAGATGGTAGAACAACTGCAATGGGGTCGTAGCACCCTCGTCCTGAACGACGAAGCCTTCGCCCGAGGCTTTCGCGAAGGTCGGAAATACTACTTCGAGAGCCTGGTCTCCTCGCGAGCCAGGAGCAACCAACTGGCTGCCACAGAGCTGCTCTGGCTCATCGCCGCCCCCGATGAGCAGGGCCGCTATCAGCTAGAGCAGGACGGCGATCTGCTCACTAGCCTGCCAGAGGGCGTTGCCAACGTGATCGGCCTGATCGCGGGCTACCTCAGTGGACCTTTGCAGCCCGAGAGCCGCCCCGAACGGCGCCAGCGTCTGGCCGAGCTGCACGCCATCCTGCAGCGCGCTCAGAACAATACTCCCGAGAGTCCTCCCCTCACCCAGGCCAGCGCCGCCCTTTAGTCAGCCTTTTCCCTGTCACCAGCCCAGCCGCTTACCAGCCGGTCGGGAGACAGGTGGGCAGCGTAGCAATCAAGCAAGAGCAACAACAGGCAAGCGGGCAGGAAGCAGACAAGGGAAGGGGCTGCCCTTCCCTTCTTCACGGCAGAGCACAAACATGCTACAATCCAGGCGCATCACACTCATCACACTCTGCCGCCTGGAGGCCCTCAATGGAGATCGCTTCTACTACCTCACCCTCATCATCTCCGCTTGCCACCCGAGCGCCCCTGGTCATCCTCAATCCCACCGCCAACCAGGGCCGCATGCAGCGCTACCGAGCCCTGGTACGCCAGCGCGCCGCCGCCACCGGCGCCGACTACTGCGAAACCACCCAGGCCGGTCAGGCCGAGCGCCTGGCGCGCGAGGCCGCCAGCCAGGGACGGCCAATCATCGTCGTTGGCGGAGATGGCTCCATCCACGAAGTCGTCAACGGCATCCTCAGCAGTGGCCAGCGCGTTCCCCTCGGCATCATCGCCGCCGGCTCTGGCAACGACTTCGCCTACAACACCCTCAACCTCCCTCGCCATCCCGAGGCCGCCGTCGAGCGCGCCTTTGACGGCGAACCCAAGCCCATCGACGCTGGCCAGGCCAACGAGCGCTACTTCGCCAACTCCTTCAGCGTCGGCCTTGACGCCGACATCGCCGCCGGTGCCCGCCAGCTCAAAAAGATCCCCTTTATGACCGGCATGCGCCTCTACTACAGCTCCACCCTGCGCCAACTCCTCTTCGGCTACCGGCGCTGTCCCTGGCTGCGCTTTAGCCTCGTCCCCGTCGATTCCGCCGCCCCGCCCGCAGCAACCTTCCAGCGCTACGTTCTGCTGGCCGTCACCAACGGCCCTACCTACGGCTCCGGCTTCCGCATCAACCCTGGCGCCAGTCCCGACGACGGCCTGCTTGACCTGTGTGCCATTCGCTACGCGCCGCTGGGGCGCGCTCTCAGACTCCTCCCCGTCGTCAAACGCGGCGAGCATGCCGCACTTCCAGAAGTCCACTTCTACCGTCTCCAACAGCTCACCATCGAAAGCCGCCTTCCCCTGAACGTTCAGATGGACGGCGAAGTCTTCCACGGCCAGCGCTACGAGATTCGCGTCCTTCCCCAGGCTCTCCTGGTGCGCCGCTAGCCAGACCAGCCGGGGACCGAACCCAGGCAAGGAAGTCAGCCAGCCCGTCTATCTCCTCTCCTGATCAGCAGCGCGGTCACCCGGCTGTGCCATTCTATCTACTAATTAGGAAGGCAATCTCCACAAAAAAAAGAGCCAGCCCGGACGGTGCTGATCAAAAGGCCGGAGCGGGCTGGCTGCTGCTGGTGCGCTCTCTTACCTTACGAAGACGGCTGACGGTGGGAGGTCCGGCGCGGGCGCCTGGTGGTGGCAGCAGCAGAAGACTCTCCATTGGCCCGAAAGGCCGAAGGACAGAGCGGCACCAGCGGGCAGTCGGCGCAGCGCGGATCGCGCGCCCGGCAAAGGGCCCGCCCGTGGAAAATCAACAAATGCGACAGGTCCAGCCAATCCTTGCGCGGCACAATCCCCATCAAATCGCGCTCAATCTGCTCCGGGTCCTCGCTCACCGTCCAGCCCAGGCGGCGCGCCAGGCGCTTCACATGTGTATCCACCACGATCCCCTCCACAATCCCGAAGGCGTTGCCCAAGACCACATTGGCCGTCTTGCGCGCCACCCCTGGCAGCCTCAAGAGCGCCTCCATACTGCGTGGCACCTCGCCGCCATAGTCAGTGATCAAGCGCTGGCAGGTCAGCCGCAGATTGCGCGCCTTATTGCGATAGAAGCCGGTCGGCTTCACATCCTGCTCCAGCTCCTGCGGATCAGCCGTCGCAAAATCCTCAACCGTGCGATACTTGCGAAAGAGCTGGGCCGTCACCTCATTGACGCGCTCATCCGTACACTGGGCCGAAAGCTGGACCGCAATCAGCAACTGTAGCGGATTCTCGTAATTCAAAGTGCACTTCGCCTCGGGATAGAGACGACGCAGTTCAGCGATCACCGCCCGCACATGCTCAGGCGAAGCAGGTGGCGGCCCCTCATACGTTGGTGGCAACGTAGCCATACTCATCAACCAGCAGCGGCGCGGAGACCCCCGGCTTTATCCGTGGGGAGGAGCGCCGCTCACCTCCCTTCTTTTGGTATCCACACCCGCCAAGAACATGGAGCGAGCGCAACGATGCCCTCGCGGCGGGCGTTTTGCGTCAGCCGTCTCCCGTCCCGCATTACGAGCAAGCTGAGCCGATTGCCCATCTGCCCACCGACGTAGCAGAAGCCAAACTTCGGATGAAGCGCCTGCGCTCCGCGGCGCAGGCCAAGGCTGACCGTCCCGCCATGCCGCTTTCTTGCGCCGCCTTGGCCCGGATGTTGCAAGTGCAGGCTCCGGCAGCGGAATCGCCAGGGTACCATCCTGGCAAGCCCCGCGCAGTCCGGTTGCGTTCCACCAACCTCAGAGGCGGCCAAAACCCAGGCGTCTACTGCGTGCGCAAAAAACGTCTCGGCGGATTTCCGGCTCACCTTGTGCAACACAAACGTCTCCCGAAACTGTTTCGTTTTCCAGTCGGATCGGGTGACGACGGGCGTCATCCGGAACAGTTCTGCATAGAACCATCGCTTTCGGGTTTCGGCTTTGACCTCCTCGACAACAAAGGTCGTGATGGGATACAGCTCCGCGAGGAAGGCCGCAATCTTGAGTTTCCATCCCCAGCGGACTTGCGTGGACAGCGGGTTTGAAGCGCGGGAACGGTTCAACCGCGGTTTCCGGTTCGGTGTCTTTCGATCACGCCGGTGCCGTCGCAATGCCTGCCGGGTTGCCATTGCCTTCTTTCTTTACATGCGTGACGGCATCGGCATAGATATTCAAGCACGTGCGTTTTGGACCGACGACGCTGAAGCCTTTCCACTTTGAGCCGGGATCGATCCCACAGGCGACGGGCAGCACCGCGCCATCCGTGCGGTCCAGAAGCCGGATGGAGAAGAAGCCCTTCCGGAACCGTCGCCCCGTCCGGCCTTTGCTGACGAGTTCCCTCGCCCTTGCTGGATGACATGGCATGAGAGGCTTTCCATCAGCGGACAGGACAGGAACAGACTGCATGGAGGTTCCCCTCCCTCTCGCCCTTTCGAGCGGCAATTGCTCCTCGCCGCCGCTGGCCGCCAGAGAGGTCGCGAACTAGAGGAGCATCCGCGACATCCCTGCCCCGCCACGGGCGGGCGGCTCAGTCGCCTTCAGACGCCCCGGAATCCCCTCGCCAGGTCCGGCTGCCTGGCCGGGCTGGTCTTTCGCGGTCGGTGACCGCCTCGCAGTTTTCGCAGCCTGGCAAGACCGTCCCTCTCGCAAGCCACCGCCTGCTGCAGGCGGTGAGGGTACTTGACATTCCCTTCTCGCTCGACTTCCCGCCGACATTCGGGCCTATTATAGCACAGGCCAGCCCATCCAGGCAGCCATACGGGTGATATCATGAGAAAAAGAGGGACTTCGCTAAGGAGGAAAGCAGCCAATGACAGCCCACATCGACCTCAGCGCCTACCGTCGTTATTTCCCAGCCCTCCAGCGAGAGATCAACGGCCAGCCGGTCATCTACTGGGACAACCCCGGCGGCACCCAGGTCGCCCAGCAAGTCATTGAGGCCATGACCCGCTACCTGCGCGAGGCCAACGCCAACGCCCACGGCACCTTCTTCACCAGCCAGCGCACCGACGAGATCATCGCCACCGCGCGCCAGGCCATGGCCGACTTCCTCAACGCTGCCAGCCCGGCGGAGATCGTCTTCGGCCCCAACATGACAACCCTGACCTTCGCCTTCAGCCGGGCTATCGGCCAAACGCTGCAGGCGGGCGATGAAATCATCGTCACCGTCCTCGACCACGACGCCAACGTCGCCCCCTGGCTCGCCCTCCAGGAGCGCGGCGTAGTCATTCGCACCGTCGATATCCATCCCGAGAACGTCACCCTCAACCTGCAAGATCTGCAGGAGAAGATCAACGAGCGCACCCGCCTGGTGGCCGTCGGCTATGCCTCCAACGCCGTCGGCACCATCAACGACGTCCAGCGCATCACCCAGCTCGCCCACGCCGCTGGCGCCCTGGTATGGATCGATGCTGTTCAATATGCTCCCCATGGGCCGATCGACGTCCAGGCCCTCGACGTCGACTTTCTGGTCTGCTCGGCCTACAAATTCTTTGGGCCGCACCTGGGCATCCTTTACGGCAAGCGCCAGCACCTGGAGCACTTTCCGGCCTACAAGGTGCGGCCCGCCAGCAACGCCGTCCCCGAGCGCTGGGAGACCGGCACCCAAAACCACGAGGGAGTGGCCGGCCTGATCGGGGCCATAGACTACCTGACCCTCCTCGGAGAGAAGCAGGCGGCCCACTACGCTGCCGATCCCCGCCTATGCCCCTACCAGGGTCGACGCCGCAGCCTCAAAGTGGCCATGCAGGCCATCAGCGACTACGAACGCCAGCTTTCAGCCCAGCTACTGCCTGGCCTGCGCGAGATCAAAGGGCTGCGCATCTACGGGATCAGCGGCACAGCGCCCGACGAGCTGGCACAGCGAGTACCGACCGTCGCCTGCACCATCAACGGCCATCATCCGCGCGCCCTGGCGACGGCCCTGGGCGAGCGCGGCATCTTTGCCTGGGACGGCAACTACTATGCCCTGGGCCTTATGGAGCGCCTCGGTCTCGAAGGACGCGGCGGCGCCCTGCGCCTCGGCCTCTGCCACTACAACACGCCCGCCGAGATCGAGCGCGTCCTGAGCGTTCTGCAAGAGCTGGCCGGAGCTGGCAACTGACCCCAGTTAGCCGGGGTCTATCCGGTCGCCGGAGCAGAAGACCGGCGCGAGCAGTGCCAGCCAGCTAACCAGCCAGCCAGCGATCTGGGCGGCCAGGTGCTCCTGGCTGTCCGCGCTCGCGCCTGGCCATCCAACCCACCCAGGCGACGGGCGAGAGGGCTGGCGCTCTCTCGCCTTCGCTCTCGGCCAGCCTCCGGCTGAAGCCGGGGAGGGTTAGCCCCGTCGCAGCGTGACCGTGAAGGGTCCCCACTCGCCGATCAGCCCCTGGCCGTGGAGGGAGACACTGCGCCCATCTTCGATACTCTTCTCCGTCATCAGGCCCAGCGCCAGAACACAGCCCTCGATCTTGCACGGCACCTCACTATAGTGGCCAACCTCCCGCCCATCGAGGAAGAAACGCACCTCATCGCGGGCCTTACAGTAGCTGATCCCGTAGCGATGCCACTGCCAGGGCGCCGTCTCCACCGGCAGCTCATTAAAATCACAGAAGTACTTCGGCCTGACGGCCCGCTCCGGCTCGGGATCGGGAGGGGCTGGCACCCCGGGGAAGGGCAAGAGCGCATAAACCGTTGCGATCGTATCGTTCGAAACAAAGAAATCGAGCGCCATCCCCGTCGCGAAATCGAGCAGGTGGGCCGAAACGAAGCCATCGTAGAGATCGTGCGGCTTCGTATTGATGCCGCGTCCCCGCATCTCCCACTCAAAGAGAATCTCCCCCTCCTCCGGCATCGTAAAGCGGCGCGTCGAGAAAAACATATTTTTGGCGTTATCCAGGATCTGTACCTCGTTATGGAAGCGTGTCAGCGGAACCGCTGACACACGCAGACGATCGCCCTCGACGACCACTACCGCATTCGGCTCGCGGTAGCGCCAGAAACTGCCGTCCGGCAGCGGGAAGCCGCCGTACTCCCACTGGCGTTCAACGCCACTAATGATGCTATGGTAGCCAGAGTAGACGAGGCGCTCTTCGGCCTGATCCGGCGAAACTGGCGGCACCGCCGGTTGCTGCTGAATCTCCGTCATCTCCTTTTGCTCACCCACCTTTCTGCATAGGCGCGTCATCGGCGCGCTCACCCCGGCGCACCGATCACTTCATGCTACCACCCAGCCACCTGGCCGAACAAGGTCCGCCCCCCCACCTCTCGCTTCCCTCACAATCTCGCCTTCCCGGCCAGCGGCTGTGTCTCGCCACGTTCGCCGTCCGTATCAGATAATAGAGAGAAAGAGAGCACAACAGCACAGAAGCGAGTAGAGCGCACGAGTCGCTCTCAGCCAGAGCAGCCGAAAGGACAGGGCCCAACCATGAAAATCCTTGTCTTCAACGCCGGTTCCAGCAGCCAGAAGACCAGACTATACGAAGTACAGACCTCACTGCCGTCCGAAGCGCCAGCCCCCTTATGGGAAGCCAGCGCCGACTGGTCGCACGAAGCGGGCAAAACCGAGCTGACCATTCGCAGAAAGGGAGCAGAAGAGCACCACGAGACGCTGGCCTTTAGCGAGCGGCCAGCCGTCCTCAAGCGCATCGTGGCCAGCCTCACCAGTGGACCAACGCGGGCTATTGAAGGGGCTGAAGAGATTACAGCGATTGGGCACCGCGTCGTTCACGGCGGCGCCCACTACAGCGAACCGAGCCTCATCACTCCCGAGCTGAAAGCCGCCATCGAGCGTCTGCAAGTGCTGGCCCCATCTCACAACCGCGCCAGTCTGGAAGCCATCGCCATCGCCGAGGAAGCTTTTCCCCAGGCACAGCAGATCGCCGTCTTTGACACGGCCTTTCACCGTCACCTTCCCCTGCCGGCCCAAATCTACCCTGGTCCCTACGAGTGGTTCGCCCAGGGCCTGCGCCGCTACGGCTTCCACGGACTCAGCCACCATTACAGTGCGCGCCGTGCGGCCCAGCTCCTGGGCCGCGACTTGAGCAGCCTGCGCCTCATCACCTGCCACCTCGGCAACGGCTGCTCGCTGGCGGCCATCCTCGGCGGAGAAAGCATCGAAACCACGATGGGCTTCACCCCAATGGAAGGGCTGATGATGGGGACCCGCTCCGGCTCTCTCGATCCCGGCCTGCTCCTCTATCTGCTGCGTCACGGCGGCTACAGCCCCGATGATCTCGACCGCATCCTCAACCGCGAATCCGGCCTGCTGGGGATCTCGGGCCTCTCTGGTGACATGCGCCTCATCCTCCAGGCACGCGCCGAAGGGAACCGGCGGGCGCGTCTGGCCTTCAACACCTTTATCCACCGCCTGCGGCTGCAGATTGGCGCCATGCTAGCTGTCCTGGGCGGGGTCGACGCCCTCGTCTTCACCGGCGGCATCGGCGAGCACGCGCCCGAGGTCCGGGCCGCCGCCTGCGAGACCCTGGGCTTCCTCGGCCTGGCCCTTGATCCTGCGCGCAACGCCAACCCTGGCAGCGACGCCGATATCGCCAGCCCCAACTCAGCCGTGCGCGTCCTGGTCATTCGCGCCGAAGAAGACTGGATGATCGCCGAAGCCTGCTGGCGCCTGCTGCAGCAGCGTCCCTTGACCTGAGCAGCGGCCCGCAGGGGACCATCGAGAGCGGCACAGCCTTGCTGCCGGCCTCCCTCTCCTCCAGGTCCCCAAACAAAGGGCTGCTTGGGAGCCATGAAGGTCCCGAGCAGCCGGAGCGCGTTCCATCCCGCGCGCATGAGACTGAGCCGCCGGCCCTTGAGGGTTGGAGGTGTTCCCGCCCGGCTTTAGGGTAGAGCTGCTCCCACCAGTTCGGCGATATCCTTCACCCCATGCTCTTGCATGAAGCGCTCGATCCCCTCGAGCACCAGCACCCCGGTCCGTGGATTGACAAAGTTGGCCGTACCGATCTGGATCGCCTGCGCGCCGGCCATGATAAAGGCCAGGGCATCTGAGGCCGAGGCAATGCCGCCAATGCCAATGACCGGTACGGCAGGCCCCTGGCCACCCTGGCCGCGCAACTCGCGTGCCACCTCATAGACCATGCGCAAAGCCAGCGGCCTGATCGCCGGTCCCGACAGACCTCCGGTTCCGTGGGCCGGGAGGGGGCGCCGAGCCTCAATATCGATGTCCAGGGCAGTCAAGGTATTGATGAGGGAGACGGCATCGGCCCCAGCCTCAGCGGCCGCCAGAGCGGTCGGACGGGCATCGCCGCTATTAGGCGAGAGCTTGACAATCACCGGCAGGGTCGTACTCTGACGCACGGCCTCCGTCACAGCAGCCACCGCCTCGGGACTATCGCCGAAGACCCGGCCCCCCGCGCGCACGTTGGGGCAGGAGACGTTGACCTCCAGACCCGCGACGCCCGGCACACCCTCCAGGCGCTCAGCCAGCTCGGCGAACTCTTCGACCGTCTCTCCGGCGATGTTGACAATCACCGGCGTCTGCCAGGTGGCCCAGATCGGAGCATACTTGCGAATCACCACCTCGACGCCAGGGTTCTGCAGGCCAATGGCGTTGAGCAGCCCCGCTGGCACCTCGCGCGTGCGCGGCTGCGGATTGCCGCGGCGCGGGCGCAGGGTCGTTCCCTTGCTGACAATGGCCCCCAGGCGCTCAATCTCAGCGATCCTGGCATACTCCAGACCATAGCCGCAGGTTCCGGCAGCCAACATCACCGGATTGCGCAGCCATAGACTGCTCTTGCGTCCCGCCGCCAGTTCGACCGCGAGCTGCATTTCAGCTCCCCCGCGCCTGATTAATGGCAGCGCGCAGGTGTCGCGCCGCTTCTCCGGCCGCCGCGGCGTAGTCGTGACCGGCATCAGCATAGAGGATTGCCCGAGAGACCGCCACCAGGATTCCCCCACCGTGGGCGTCGAGGCCGGCCCGGACCGCGGCCTCTAGCTCGCCCCCCTGGGTTCCAACGCCAGGGACCAGCAGCGGCAGCTCCGGACACCGCGCTCTAATGGCCGCCAGCTCGCGCGGGTAGGTCGCCCCGGCCACCAGGCCACAGTTGCCGTGCTGCTCCTGCCAGCGCCGCACGCGCTCCGCCACCACCAGATAGAGTGGTGTGGCCTGAGAGCCTGCCCCTTCCGGCGCTCCCTCGCCCACCTCAGCAGACTGCACCAGCAGGTCCTGGAAGTCGCGCGCACCCGGATTCGAGGTGCGACAGAGCACAAAGACCAGCTTCTCACGATAGGCCAGGAAGGGCTGGAGACCATCGTAGCCGAGGTAGGGCTGCACCGTCACGGCATCGCAACCAAGCTGCTCGAAAATGGCCCTGGCGTAGGCGCGGGCCGTGTGTCCGATATCGCCGCGCTTGGCATCAGCAATTACCGGCACCTCCGGTGGAATGGCCGCCAGAACTTCGCTCAGTAGCGACCAGCCTTGCGGCCCCAGGGCCTCAAAGAAAGCCAGATTGGGCTTGTAGGCACAGGCATAGGGCAGCGTTGCCTCCACGATCTCGCGACAGAAACGCACCAGGGCCTCCGGGCCGCCCCCACGCAGCGGCTCCGGCAGGCGCTCCAGCTCGGGATCAAGCCCAACACATAGCAGACTCTCGCGCTCACGGCTGGCCCGCTGCCACTTCTCCAAAAAGCCCGGCCCGCTCATGACGCCCTCCCTCCCGGCCTACCCAGGCCGCGACTGCCGGGCTTCGTCAACGGCAGTCCCTGGGCGCAGAGCGGACAGGCAGCCGGCTCATAGGTGCGCGCCGCCACCGTCAGCAGCGCCTGACAGGGCACAGGAAACTGGCCCGCTGCTGCGCCGCCGCTGCGATCCAGCAGTACCGCGATTCCCACCACCGTCGGCTCATAGACCAGCAGGGCCTGCAGCGTCTCTTGCAGCGACAGCCCTGTCGTCAGGACATCGTCGACCACCAGGACGCGCTCGCCCTGCCGCAGGCTAAAGCCTCGGCGTAGCTCCCTCCCGCCCCCAGCCGCCGGCTCCACCACCAGGCAGCGCGCCCCAAGCTGACGGGCTACTTCCTGAGCCAACAGCGCCCCGCCGGTCGTGGGGCCAGCCACGGCCTCGATCTCCTGGCGGCCATGGCGCGCCACAATCTCAGCACAGAGCTGCTCGGTCACACGCGGCCACTCCAGCAGGCGGAACTTTTCCCAGTACTCGTCGCTGTGCCGCCCAGATGTCAGCACAAAGTGCCCTTTCGAGACAACGCCCAGACGCTCAAAGAGCGCCTGCAGCTCGCTTCCTTCCATCATCAAACCGCACCCGTCGTATCATTCATAACATCCACCAGATGAAACAACGCTTTTCTTTCCGGCCGGCTGGGCTTCTGCCCAGTTTGGGGCCTCCGCCAGGGCTAAGAGCGCCCCCATCCTCTTTCCCACGCCTGGCAGGGTGACGCGCACCAGCCCGCCGGAGACCACCAGGCACATTAACCAGCCAGCCTATTTGACGCTGAGGACGATGACATCGAAGATCAGGTCCGAGTTAGCCGGAATCGAGCCTTGGGCCTGGTTACCGTAGCCCAGCTTGGCCGGAATATAGAGGCGGCGAATCGTCCCCGGCTTGACGCCGACCAGGCCCTCATCCCAACCCTTAATGACCTGCCCCTTGCCCAGCGTAAACGAGAAGGGCTGGCCCTTGTTGTCATAGGAGCTATCGAACTTCTTGCAGGTGCTGGCCAACCAGCCAACGTACTCCACCTCTACCGTGCTGCCATTCCTGGCCGCCGGGCCGCTGCCGGTACGAATATCTAAATACTTGAGACCGTCGCTCTTGACCACAGGCGTCCCATTGACCGCCGGCGCCGTCGCCGGCCCTGCCGTTGGCGTGGCCGTGGCGCTGTAGATCGAAGGCACCTGGGCAGAGGCGCTGCTATCGATAAAGCAGTTGCGCGCCAGCGCCGTGGCGGTGGCGTTGGCATGCGCTTTGCTGACAGCGGTGGCGGTAGCCTCACGCGAGGCTGCCTGCTGAGCGCTGACGCGCTGATACTGCCAGAAGCCCAGCGCGGCCAGCACAACGATGACGAGCGTAACAGTAGTGGCGATGATCAACTGTTGACGCCTCCGACGCCGCACCTGACGCCTGATGCGCTCCTGCTGGCGCTGCCCCGGACGGCGCTGTCTCGGCGACCCTCCTTTTTTCCCTTGTGCTGTCTGCGTCATACACTCTCCTCTGTCGATCTGTGAGTGATGAATGCCTGCCCCGGTGGTGATGGTGGTGCATTGTTACGCTGAGATTAACATGTTTCCTCCACTCTGACAAGAGCAAGCCTGCGCAAGCCGCCCGTTCCCGGCCAGCGGCCCACCTCGCCCCATCTCCTTTCAATCAGGGGATCCGGACGAGAGCTGCAGGCCGCCCGCGAGCCTGGTCGTTCGTCTCTCAGCTAAAACTCGACAATTGAAGCAATCTATGCTAGAATGCTTCTAGCAGCGTCACTAGAGTCTCTCTACTACTGCACAGCAGCATAGTTCATCTCATATAATATGGCAAAGGCGTTAGACGCCATGCTCTTGTCATTGAGGGGACTCAGCAGCGATTGACTTCTGATCCAACTAAAGGAGAGAGTATGCCTTCCCAGGGATATGTGCGCTTTCCTACGATCTACCGCGACCAAATTGTCTTTGTGGCTGAAGATGACCTGTGGCTTGTTTCGAGCGAGGGAGGACGGGCTGAGCGCTTAACCGCGGGGGCGGGGGCGATCAGCCATCCCCATTTCTCGCCCGATGGCAGCCAACTGGCCTTTGTCGGCCACGAGGAGGGTCCTAGCGAGGTCTTTCTGATGCCGGCGGCAGGAGGCCCGGCCCGCCGTTTGACCTATCAGGCGTCGCCCTGCAAAGTCCTGGGCTGGACCCCAACGGGCGACGCCATTCTCTACGCCAGCAGCGCCGCTCAGATGAGCCAGCACTACGAGGTAATCTACGCCGTCAGTCCCGCCGGCGGCCTGCCGCGCCAGCTTCCTTATGGGGCCGCCAACGAAATTTCCTTTGGGCCAAAAGGCGGGGTTGTCCTTGGGCGCAACATTCGCGAGGCCGCCTATTGGAAACGCTACCGCGGCGGCACCGTCGGCCACCTGTGGTGTGATCGCGAGGGGACGGGGCACTTTGAGCGCCTGTTGCGCATCGATGGCAACATCAGTTCTCCTTGCTGGGTGGGAGAGCGCATCTATTTCCTTTCCGACCATGAAGGGATCGGCAATGTGTATTCCTGTACTCCCGAGGGGGAGGATCTGCGCCGCCATACCCATCACGAAGATTTCTACGCCCGCAACCTTTCCAGCGATGGTCTGCGCCTGGTCTATCACGCGGGGGCCGATCTCTACCTCTTTGACCCGAGCAGCGAGCGGACGCGCCGCCTGGAGGTCTTCCTCCCGAGTCAGCGCCCGCAGCGCAATCGCAAGTTCGTCCCGGCAGCGCACTATCTCGATACCTACGCCCTCCACCCTCAGGGCCATATGGTGGCCCTCACGACGCGCGGCAAGGCGTTCTCTTTCGGGAACTGGGAAGGTCCGGTCATTCAGCACGGCGAGCCTGACGGCGTGCGCTACCGCTTTCTGAAATGGCTCAACGATGGGCGTCGCCTGGTGGCGATCTGCGACGCTCCTGGACGCGAAACGCTGGTGATCTTCGATCCAGAGAGCGCTGCTGAGCCTCGTCTTTACCCGGAGATCGAATTTGGGCGGGCCCTAACCCTGGAGGTCTCCCCGGTAGCCGATGAGGTAGCAATCACCAATCATCGCAACGAGCTACTGCTTGTCGATCTGGTCGAGGGGCGGGCCCGCCTCCTTGACCGCAGTTCGTTTGGCCAGATCGAGCAGGTGGCCTGGTCGCCCGACGGGCGCTGGCTGGCCTACAGCTTCCCCTCCAGTCCCCAGCAAACGGCCATCAAGCTCTGCCACCTGGAGAGCGGCGAGCTGGCTTTTGCGACGCACCCGCTGCTGCGGGATGTGGCCCCCTCCTTTGATCCCGAGGGGAAGTTTCTCTATTTCTTGGGCTATCGCATCTTCAACCCTGTCTATGACGCCCTGCAGTTCGACCTGAATTTCCCGCGGGGCGTGAAGCCCTACGCCATTATGCTGCGCCGTGATCAGCGCTCACCCTTTACGCCGGAGCCACGCGCCCCCCAGCCGAATGGACGCGAGAAAGAGGAACGGCGCACTCCTCCCCCAGGGGGCGAGGCCGCTGCTCGGGGAGAGCGCAAAGAAGAGGGCGAGGAGGAGAGCGGCGAGGAGGCTCAGCGGCGGCCCGCGCCCATCACTATCGACCTGGAAGGGATCAGCGAGCGCGTCCTGCCGTTCCCTGTCCCCGAAGGGCGCTATCGCAAGGTACGCGGCCTGAAGGGCAAGGTGCTCTTTCTGAGCTTCCCGATTGAGGGCGCCCTGCATAATCAGAACGACGGCCAGACCCCTCCCGCGCGCGGCCACATCGAGTGCTACGACCTGGAGAACCAGAAGTACGAATGGCTGGTCGATGGCGTCGACGATTTCGAGCTGGCCCGCGATGGGCGGATGCTGATCTACCGCGCTGGTCATCATCTGCGTGTCATTAAGGCCGGTGAGAAGGCCCCTAAAGGCGAGAACGGCGAGCGAGCCAGCCGAGAGACGGGCTGGCTGGACCTGAGCCGTGTCAAGGTCTCGGTGCAGCCGGCTGCCGAGTGGCGCCAGATGTTCGACGAGGCCTGGCGCCTGCAACGCGAGCAGTTTTGGGATGAGGATATGTCTGGCATCGATTGGGAGGCGGTCCATGCCCAGTATGCTCCTCTGCTGGAGCGGGTCGCTTCGCGCTCGGAGCTGTCCGATTTGCTTTGGGAGCTGCAGGGCGAGCTGGGCACCTCCCATGCCTATGAGATGGGCGGGGAATATCGCCACGGACCACGCTATCGCCAGGGCTTCCTGGGCGTCGATTGGCTCTACGATTCCGAAAGCGAGCGCTATCGCATCGCCCGCATTGTACGGGGAGACCCCTCCGATAGTCGCGCCTCTTCCCCTCTTACGGCCCCAGGCTTGCAGGTGGCTGAGGGTGACGCGGTGCTGGCTATCAACGGTCAGCGCGTGGGAGCCCGGCGCAGCCCCGAGGAGCTGCTGGTCAACCAAGCCCATAACGAGGTGCAGCTGACGATCGAGAGCGCTACCACCGGCGAGGTACGCACAATCACGGTGAAGGCCCTGGCCAGCGAGCGCCGCGCTCGTTATCGTGATTGGGTTGAACACAATCGACGCCTGGTCCATGAGCTATCTGAGGGGAAGGTCGGCTATATCCATATCCCCGACATGGGCGCCGAAGGCTACGCCGAGTTTCATCGCAGCTACCTCAGTGAGTACGATCGCCCGGCCCTCTTGATCGATGTACGCTGGAACGAGGGTGGCCACGTCTCACCGCTGCTGCTCGAAAAGTTGGCTCGTCGCCGCCTCGGCTACGATTTCCCCCGCTGGGGCCAGCCGATTCCTTATCCACCGGAGTCGCCGTGCGGCCCAATGGTTGCCCTGACCAACGAGCAGGCCGGCTCGGACGGCGATATCTTTAGCCACTGCTTTAAGCTGATGGGCCTGGGACCGCTGATCGGCAAGCGCACCTGGGGAGGGGTGATCGGTATCAGCCCCCGCCATCGCCTGGTCGATGGGACACGTACCACTCAGCCGGAGTTTGCTTTCTGGTTCAAAGATGTGGGCTGGAATGTCGAGAACTACGGCACTGATCCCGATATCGAGGTGGATATCGCCCCCCAGGACTACGCCACCGGCCATGACCCCCAGCTAGAGCGCGCCGTCGCAGAAGCCCTGCGCCTGCTGGAGAGCTACCCGCTGCTGGAGCCTAAGCCCGGCGAACGCCCGCGCCGCTCTCGCCCTCGTCTGTTTGGCTCTTCTCCAAGAGAGGAGGCCGCCTCTGGCAGCGACTCCGCACCCGCCGACGATATGGAGACGGCGGCCGACTGAGTGAGCTGGATGGCTTGCGGGACGGCGGTCGCCCTCTCCTCTGCTCTGCCCCCGGCTGACGAGCGAACTGCTGTCCCGCTCCGGACTTGCCAGCAGACGCGGCTCACGGCGGCCAGATGTCCTCTCTCCGCACCAGGCCAGCGCGCAGGATCAGAGGCCATGAAGGAAGGCCCCACAGGCAGGGAGCGGCCTGGCAAACGAGCCGCCAGGCTCCAACTGAGGAACCTTCCGCGGCGCGGCTTCTCTCCGCCGCCCCAAGGGAGGGTCGGTCTTCAGCGCGTATAGACCTGCCTTCCCGCAACCCAGACGGCGGCCACGACCTCCGCTGAGGCACCGAAAAAGAGGCTATCGAGCAGGCTATCAGGGGTCCAGCCCTGGAGCATAGGGTGCTCCAGATCAACCGCTACCAGATCGGCCAGGCGACCGGCTTCGAGGCGCCCACCCTCAACTCCCAGTGCCGCCGCTCCATGCTCGCAGCCACAGGTCAGCAGATAGGGGCCTGGCGAGGCATCCGGCTCGGTCACCAGGACGCGCCGCTGACCATAGCGCAGGCGCGCCGTATATTCGGCCCAGCGCAGTTCTTCAAATGGATCCAGACGCGTATTGCTATCGGAGCCAATGGCCAGCGCAATGCCCTGGGCACGCAACTCACGATAGGGCGGGATACCATCGCCCAGGTCGCCTTCGGTTGTGGGACAGAGGCAGACCGTTGTGCGCGAATCGGCCAGGAGGGCCAGCTCGTTGCCATCGGCATGCGTGGCATGGACAACAGTGGTCTGCGGCCCAAGTACCTCACAGCGCGCCAGCAATTCTATTGGACGGCACCCACAGGCCGCCAGGCAGCTTTCGATCTCCGCCGGCTGCTCGTCGGCATGGATATGCAGCGGCAGGCGATGCTGCCGGCTGTAAGCAGCGATGGCGCGCAGCCAGTCCTCGGGAACCGCCCGCACCGAGTGCGGCGCCAGCCCTATCGCCACCCCCAGAGCGCGCAGAGCCTCAACGCGCTCCAGATAGGCAGCCAGCGAGGGATCACAGAAGCGACGCTGCTCCTCTAAGGCTGGCTGGCCAAAGTCGTTGCGCATATAGGCGGCCAGCAACAGCACCAGCCGGATACCCGCTTCGCGAGCGGCCTGCAGCAGGGCCTCGGCCATCAGGGTCGGAGGGCTGTAGGGCCGGCCGTCGGGCCGATGGTGAACATAGTGGAACTCGCCGACCGTCGTGTAGCCTGCGGCCAGCATCTCGCGGTAGGTGACCCGTGCCAGGACGCGGAGGCGCTCAGGGTCGAGACGCTGGGCCTCGGCATACATGGCCTGGCGCCAGCTCCAGAAGGTATCTCGCCCGCTGACAGGCCGCTGAGCCTGACCGCGCAGCGCGCGCTGGAAGACATGGCTGTGGACATTCACAAAGCCGGGCAGCAGCGCCTTACCAGGCAGCCGCTCCAGCACAGCCCCCGCAGGCAAAACAAAGGGCCTGCCAGCGACCACCCGCGGCTGCAGTCCAGCAATACGCCCATCTTCGGCGAGGGCCACCAGCACATCGCTCTGCCAGCCCTGGGACGTGTAGACATACTCAGGCCATAGGTAACGCATGGCCAGCACCCTCCTCTTTCTTCGATCAGCGCTCCGCTCAGCCAGCCGTCCCCCCCTTTCTCCTCAGACAGGACTCAACCACAACGCAGACGCGGAGCACTCGAGCCGCGTACCAGCAGGCGGCCCTTGAGAATGACCCGCCGCGTCGGACGCTCAGGCTCGGCCACCCGCTGCAGCAGCAGCTCGGTGGCTGTTTTGCCAATTTCATAGGTTGGCTGCTCGATGAGCGTAATCGGCGGCTGCACCAGCGAGGCCCAGGTTGTTTCATCAAAGGTCACCAGGGCCACATCCTCGGGAATACGCAGGCCCCGCTCACGGATGGCCTCCAAAGCCCCCGCCGCCAGCAGACTGTTGGTGGTGAGCACAGCCTCGGGCGGCTCGGCCAACTCTAACAGGCGCAGGGCAGCCGCATAGCCAGCCTCGATCTGCGGCGGCACAAAGCGCACCAGCTCGGCACTCGGCTGCACCCCATAGGCCCGCAACGCCTGCTCATAGCCGGTACAGCGCTCCCTCCCGGTGGTACTGCGCTCGCCGCAGATAGCGGCAATGCGCCGATAGCCATTATCCAGCAGGTGCCTGGTCAGACGATAGGCCGAATCCACGTTGTCAAGTAAGACCATATCAACGTCAGCGTCAGGAATCGAGCGATCAATCACAACGACCGCAAAGCCCGCTTCCAGCTCGCGCAGCCCCGCCGCCGTCGGCCCGGTCGGCGAGAGAATAACCCCCGCCACGTTGGCATCGCGCATGACATTGAGATAAATGCTCTCCTTTTTGGGATCCTCGTCGGTATTGCAGAGAATCAGACTGTAGCCCTCCTCGTAGGCCGTATCCTCAACCGCCCGGCTGATAGCCGTGAAAAAAGGATTGCGAATGTCTGAGACGATGAGGCCAATGGTCGTGGTCTGCTGAGCACGCAGGCTGCGCGCAATCAGATTGGGCCGATACTCTAGCTCCTTGATGGCTTTCAAGACTCGCTCGCGCAGGGCCGGACGCACGTGGGGACTGTTGGCCAGCACCCGCGACACGGTGGCCGTCGATACGCCCGCTGCTCTGGCTACCTCTTTGATGCTCGCCATGCACGCTCTCCGAATGCCTCTTGTGATTGCCTTGCTTCGCTTGCTCGGGCTGACCTGACTCCAGTCGATTTGAATCTTACTATACCACAATTTTGTATCTCGGCATATCACCATGCGGCCATTCCAGTAACTATCTTGAAATCGTTTACAAAAATCTCTGCCATTATCGGCCAAAAAGGCCAGTTTTTTGGCCTTCCAGGCCGCGCCACAAGGAGGGATACTTGACAAATTTATTGTAATCGTTTACAAATAGAGAAGAGTGTGTGCCCTGGCTCCTATCCCTGGAGGCAACCATGATTCGCATAAGTGAGCAGCAAGTGCGGCTGCGGGCGCAGGCCGCAGATAAGCAAGGAGCCATTCGCCAGGCGGGTGACCTCCTGGTGCGCAGTGGCTGCATCGAGGCAGGCTACATTGACAGTATGCTGCAGCGTGAGCAGGTCGCCAATACCTATCTTGGCAACGGCATTGCTATTCCCCACGGATTGCCCCGCGATCAAGAGCTGATCCATCGCACAGGGATCGCTGTGCTGCAGTTGCCCGCTGGCGTGACCTGGAACCCCGGTGAGATCGTCCATCTGGTTGTTGCCATTGCCGCCCGCTCTGACGAGCATATCGACGCTTTGCGGCGGCTGACACGGGTGCTTGGCGATGCGACCGCTGTCGAACGCCTGATCCAGACTACTGACCCCCGCGATATTATCGAGGCCCTCACCGGTGAGCGGCCCGCTGTCCCCAGCGCCGTGACCGACTATGCCGCTTCGTTCGAGGCAGTAATTCAGAATCGTACCGGGCTACACGCCCGGCCAGCGGCGCGCTTCGTAGAGCTAGCTCGCGCCTTCCAGGCAGCCATTCGCGTGCGCTATGGCGAGCGTGTCGCCGATGGTAAGAGCCTGATTGCTCTGCTTCAGCTTGGGGCCGAGCGCGGCGCCAGGATTCGGGTCTCCGCCGAAGGTCCCGATGCAGCCCAGGCTCTGGCCACCTTGCAGGCGGCTATCGCCACTGGGCTGGGCGACGAGCTGGAGCCGCCGCCAGCGCGCGACGAGTCTCCCTCAGATGCTGGACTGCGCTGGGCTGCGCGCTCGGCGGCGGCCATTTACAGTGGCCTCGGGGCTTCCAGCGGCCTGGCGATCGCTCCCCTGCAGCGCTACCGTCGTGAGCGGCTGGAGGTTGTCGATCAGCCGCTTGATCCCGCCAGCGACGGCCTGGCCCTGCAGCGCGCGCTCGATGCCGCTCAGGCTGAGCTGGACCGGATCTACGAGGAGGTGCGGACGCGCCTCGGTTCAAGCCGGGCGGCGATCTTCCGCGCTCATCGCGAGTTCTTGCAGGATGCCGAGCTTATTCAGGAGGCCGTGCGTCTGATCTATGCCGGTCAGGGGGCGGCCTGGGCCTGGCAGCAGGCCATCAGCAGGCGCGTGAGCCAGCTTCAGCAGATCGATGATCCGGTCCTGGCTGGGCGGGCAGTGGATCTGAGCGACGTCGGTGAGCGGGTGTTGCGCCACTTGCTGGGAGTGGCCACATCAGGTCAGCCTGCCGGGGCTTTCTCTAGCGGTGGCCCGGTGATCCTGGTGGCCGAGGATCTGACCCCTTCGGATACGGCCGCCCTCGATCCGGACATCGTGCGTGGACTGTGTACGGCGCGCGGCGGTCCAACCTCGCATACGGCTATTATCGCTCGTTCACAGGGCATTCCCGCCGTGGTGGCCGCCGGCGAGGGGGTGCTGGCCCTCGCCGATGGGACGCCCGCTATTCTCGACGGCTTCAATGGACGCCTCTATGTGAAGCCCAGTGAGGCCGATCTGGCTGAGGCCCGCGCCCTCCAGGAGCGGCTGCTCCGGCAGGAGGAGGCGGCTCAGCGGCAGCGTTTCGCTCCGGCGGTGACGCGCGACGGCCACCATGTGGAGATTGCGGCTAACGTCAACCGCGCTGAGGAGGTTCCGCAGGCCCTGGACGCCGGCGCTGAGGGCGTCGGCTTGATGCGTACGGAATTCCTGTTTCTGGGCCGGGCCGCTCCCCCTTCGGAGGATGAGCAGTACGCGGCTTACTGCGCAATGGCCCGTGCTTTGAATGGGCGTCCTCTGATCATCCGCACGCTGGATATCGGCGGTGATAAGCAGGTGCCCTACCTTCAGTTGTCTGCCGAGGATTCCTCTTTTCTGGGCCTGCGCGGCATTCGCCTGTGTCTGGCCTACCCCGATCTTTTTGTGACACAGCTGCGCGCGCTCTATCGCGCTGCGGCCTGTGGGCCGATCAGCATTCTGTTCCCGATGATTGCTACTCTGGAGGATTTTGCCCAGGCCCGTGACTATGCCGAGCGCGTGCGGCAGGAACTGAATGCGCCGCGTTTGCCATTGGGCATGATGGTCGAGGTGCCTTCGGCAGTCCTGCTGGCCGAGGAGTTCGCCGCGGAGGTCGATTTCTTCTCGATCGGTACGAATGATCTGACGCAGTACACGCTGGCCATGGATCGCCTTCATCCACGGCTGGCCCGCCAGGCCGACGCCCTTCATCCTGCCGTCCTGCGCATGGTCGCGCGCACAGTGGAGGCGGCGCGCGCCGCTGGTAAGTGGGTCGGTGTCTGCGGCGGACTGGCGAGCGAGCCATTGGGGGCCGCGCTCCTGGTCGGCCTTGGTGTTTCAGAGTTAAGCGTGACGATCCCCGCCCTGGCCACGGTCAAAGCCCAGATTCGTAGCCGCTCGCTGGCCGAACTGCAAACGTTGGCTCAACGGGCTTTGCGCTGCCACACAGCAGAGGAGGTACGCGCCTTATGAAGGTGGCCACGGTAACTCTTAATCCGGCAATCGATCAGACGGTGCGGGTGGCTACCCTGAAGCCAGGCCATGTCCACCGGGCCCGGACGATGTTGCTACAGGCCGGCGGCAAGGGAATTAATGTGGCAGCCTTTCTGGCTGCCAGCGGTTGCCCGGTCACGGCGACGGGCTTCTTGGGAGACGAGAATGCCGCCCTCTTCGAACGCTTCTTTGCTGAGCGCGGGATCAGCGACGCCTTTGTGCGTCTGCCAGGCCAGACGCGCATCGATATCAAGATTGTTGACGAGGAACGGCGTGAGACGACCGATATCAATTTGCCGGGCCTGGCTCCTTCGGAGGAGGCGCTGTCAGCGCTCTGGCAAACCATCGAGGAACTGGCCACCGAGTGCCGCTGGTTCGTGTTGGCCGGCGCCCTGCCGCCAGCGGTCCCTGGCTCCCTCTATGCCATGCTCATCGCACGCCTGAAGGCTCTGGACCGGTTGACGGTCCTCGATGCCAGCGGCGAGGCCCTCGCTCAGGGCATTCTGGCCGGCCCTACGCTGGTTAAGCCGAACCGCGCGGAGCTAGAGCAATTGGTCGGTCGGTCGTTGACCAGCCTGACTGAGATCGCCCAGGCAGCTCGCTCGCTGCTGCAACACGATATTCGGCGGGTCGTGGTCTCACTCGGCGAGCAAGGGGCGCTCTTTGTGGAGCGCGAGCAGGTTCTGCAGGCCGTTCCTCCAGCGGTGACGGTCGAGAGCACGGTCGGGGCCGGCGATGCGATGGTGGCTGCCCTGGTGCTGGCCGAGCTGAAGGGCCTCGATCTGGCCTCCACAGCCCGTCTGGCGACGGCCTATGCCCTGGCCCGCATTACGCGCCTCGATGGGAGCTTGCCCTCACCGTCTGTACTGGAGCGCTATAGCGAGCGCGTGCAGCTCGCTCCGCTGGCCCTGCTGACCGCGGAAGGCTAGCCTGGTCTCTCGCGCCCGCATTCTGGTCCATTCCCGCCCTCGTTTCTGGAGGCTGAGTCGCTGCGCTGGCTGGGCTGTGAGCAGCGAGCTGGGCAACCGGACGGCATGGTCCTTGCTGGTGGCCAGGCCGCCAGTTGGCCTGGTCACCAGCGGGCCAGTCTTCTCCCACTGGTCAGGTCAGGTCCGCCCCGGCGCAGAACAGCTCGGGAAGGCAGGCAATCGGCCGATCAGCGACTGAGCGTTGTGCCAACTCTCTCTATCTACGAGCAACGAAGCAGCGTCGTTTCGTCTACACCTAGCCTAGCACACACAAAGGAGTTCGCAATGGCACGGATTGTAGCCATCACCTCATGCCCTACGGGCATTGCCCACACCTTTATGGCCGCTGAGGGCCTGCAGCGCGGGGCCGAGGCTCTGGGCCATACTATCAAAGTCGAGACCCAGGGATCGGTAGGGGCCCAGAATACCTTGACTCCAGAGGAGATCGCCGCTGCCGATGTGGTGATTATCGCCGCCGATACCAAGGTGGATCTGAGCCGCTTCGGTGCCAAGACGATCTATGAGACCTCAACCAGCGCCGCTATCAAGGACGGCCAAAGCGTCATTCAGGAGGCCCTCGCACGGGCCGAGGCCGCCTCTCGCCAGGCGACCACCACGAGTGCAAGCGGCGCCTCCAGGGCCGAGTCAGGCGAGGGCAGCGACTATCTGGCCCGGGTCCAACAGGCCAAGGCAGCGCGCGCTCAGGCCCGGCGTGGTCCCTACAAGCACTTGCTGACCGGCGTCTCCTATATGATCCCCTTTGTTGTGGCCGGAGGAATCCTGATCGCCCTGGCCTTCGCTATCGCCGGCTATCGTATCGCTTTCTACGATACCTCCAATCTGACTACCTTGACTACGGGCTTTACCGCCAATCCCCTGCAGTCGGTGGGGGCCGCCCTCTTCGTGATCGGCGCTAAGGCGGGCTTCTTGCTCTTCGTGCCCATCCTCTCGGGCTTCATCGCTTATTCGATCGCCGATCGACCTGGCATCGCCCCAGGCATGATCGGGGGGGTTCTGGCCAGCCTGACCGGCTCGGGCTTCCTGGGTGGGATCATCGCCGGTTTCCTGGCTGGCTACCTGGTCTATTGGATGAACCGTAGCATTCGCCTGCCCAGCAATCTGGCTGGACTGATGCCGGTACTGATCCTGCCTCTGTTCGGTTCGCTGATCGTGGGCCTGCTGATGCTCTACGTGATCGGCACGCCGGTGGCCCTGCTCAATCAGGTCCTGGTCAACGCTCTCAAGGATCTGCAGGGGGCCAACGCCGCTGTGCTGGGCCTGATTATTGGTCTGATGATGGCCTTCGATATGGGAGGCCCGGTCAATAAGGCGGCCTACGCTTTTTCAACGGGTCTGCTGCTCGACCCCCATAATCCTGTCTATCTGCCGATGGCCGCGGCAATGGCCGCCGGCATGACGCCACCCCTCGGCTTGGCTCTGGCCACCCTGCTCTTTAAGAATCGCTTCACCCCCGATGAGCGCGAGGCCGGTAAGGCCGCCTGGGTCCTGGGCCTCTCGTTCATCACGGAGGGCGCCATTCCTTTCGCCGCCAACGATCCGTTGCGGGTCATTCCTTCTATCATGGTCGGCTCGGCTGTGACTGGAGCGCTCTCGGCCTTCTTCGGCTGCCAGCTCCACGTGCCCCACGGAGGGATCTGGGTCATGTTCCTCCCGGGCGTGGTCGGTAATTTGCCACAGTACCTGCTCTCTATCGTGGTGGGAACGCTGGTGACCACCGGCATGCTCTTCGTGCTCAAGCGCCCCATCGCGGTCGAGCAAGAACGCCTGGAGGCGGCGCTGGCCTGAGCGAGAAGTTGCCCCTCAACCTCAAGCCGGAGCAGCCAGGGTAGAGCCTGTCAAGGGCACCAAGGAGGACCAGAGGCGGCGTCAGGGGATGAGACGGTTGGCCTGCTAGAGTGCCAGCCCTGTCCCATCCCCTGGCGGGTCAATAGGGGGGAGGAGCCACTCCACGCGGTCATGCCGGGACTTCGCACCCTCCCAGACAGGCCAGGCAGACAGTTGGGACAGCCAGCGAGAGCGCCGGCCACCTTTTTATCGAAAGCCAGCTAGCGGCCCGGCTGCCAGACCGCCGTTCAGGCCCTTAGAGATGCGAGCCAGAAGAGCAGCACGAGCACGGTGAGAGAATAGGGAGGGAGAAATGGCAATCATTGGCGCTTTCACCAGCCCCGGTGCGCCTGCGGCCATTGTCCCCCCGTCGGACGCAGGTCAAGGGCACCCTCTCGCTCTGGATCGTCACCGGACACAAGCCTCTTCCATTCATCGTGCCAGCGCCCTTCCAGCAGTGGCTGACCCCCAGGCCAGGACCATCGAGGGTTTCACAGCCATCGAGCGCAAGGGACCGCTTGTGGGGCGGCTCACCCTCACGCTGGCAGGGGCGTCGGGTCTCCAACAGAGGATCCCGAGGCTGCCCGCGTGGTCGGAAGTGATCTCAACGAGAGCAAGGTGCTGGGAGCTGTGGATGGCCAGGACCGGAGGCACTGTGTGAGCGGGAAGGCAGTGCAGGTCCAGACCCGCCGGACCATCAGGCCGCGGGCGCGCCTGTAGCGAAAGCCGGCGGCTCGCAAGGCCCAGCACTGGGACAAGCAGAGTGTCCGGTGGGCGCTGAAACGGCTCGGCCGTCGGCAACGGCACCGCGCCCAGACCTTTGCCCAGACCGTGGCGAAGCGGCTCGTGCAGTCGGCGCCGCCACAGGCGGTTCTGGCCTTCGAGCGGCTGCCGATGCCCCCGGACCCGCTCGCGTGTCAGGGGGCAAGCGCTCCGGCCCTGGGCGGCGCAGCAGGCCCAGGAGCGTGGGCTACGCGTCGTGGAGGTCGACCCGGCCTATACCCGTCGTATCTGTTTCCGCTGAGGGCGACGAGGAAGCCGTCGCCGGCACCTTTGCACCCGCCCCCCAGTGCGGGGACGGGGAGCAGGCCAATGTCAATGTGGTGCGGAACATTCGCGGGCGTACACCCTGGACTGCCTTGTGGGGCAGTGAACTGCGAACTGCTGTCAATCAGCTCTGAAGCCTGGCCTAATCAGGCCGCGGGCAAGCTCCTGGCCTGGGCCAGGAGTCGTTGACAGGTCCTGTTGAGGTAAACTTAGTTGCCAATCTCCCAGAATTTGATATCATAGTGATGGGTGATGTTAGCGTACCTCACCCAGGCAGCAGCCTCTTGGGGTGTTCCAGAACCGTAGTTGACGCTGATGATGGGCGTGGCCCCCCACCTGGCGTACAACTTGCATGAAACGGTCAAAGGTCACGAGACCAGCATTGTCCTGGTCTGGCTCGATGGTGTTGCTCTGCTACTGAAAAACATCAGTGGCCGACCGACCTGGATAGCGCATGACGTGTACTCCGCCGGCCCGCAGAAGGGCAGGCACCTGGGCGTCGAGAAGATGGCCGTACCAGACGGCATTCTTCACGTCAAAGGCTAGAGGGGTAATAAGGGTTGCCGCCTGCTGGGGAAGAACGCGGATGGCAGCCCTCGCCGAGATGGTTGCCGTCCTGTCTCCTGCGGCCCTCCGCCCTTCGTCCGAGCCGCGACCGCGGGAACGTTGCCAAGGCAGAGGAGCAGCAGCACGGCAACGGCCAGGAGCTTCGCTCAGCCGCGTTGGCTTTCCCTCGGCGATGGAGACTTCCCTGCCATTGCTGGTCCTCCTTTGCTGATGAGCCGGCGCGGACACGCGCGCTCTTCTCCGGAGAGGTAGCAGACTGACTGGCTGGCCGATCGTGCGCCGCGTCTCGTCTCGCCTGTTCCGACCCAGCCCGGCCCGAGCAGGGAGGGAAGGGATCCTACACAGGCCACGCTAGCTCTCCGACCTTCTCCGGCTCACCCCGGTGCGTCTCTCCGTCCTTCAAGCGAGGCGCGTGGCTGTGCCCTTTTTCGTAACCGTTACCGTAATCGATTACGCAAGTATATAATTTGGAAGGTTTTTGATTGTCAAGAGTGGGACAATAGCAGGCAGGATGGAACCGTCGGGATGCTTGTGCTTATGCTAGCGTTTCGGTATACTTATCTCGTAAGCAGGTAACCGGAGCAGGTCACCTGTCAACTCTCACGGAGTAGAGCAGGAACCCGGAGCAGCAAAGCAGAGTAGAGACGACATGAAGGCAGGTTTCCACCGGCCTGCCTGCCTTGAGGCAGTTATGTTCCACATGCAGCGGAGGCGAAAAGCAAACACCTATGGCCCACAAAGTCACGATACTCGATATTGCACGCCTGGCGAAGGTCT
>NZ_JBHOQV010000053.1:0-11619 GCF_042408735.1 Thermogemmatispora sp. | reverse complement strand
TGTCTAGTGGGCTGTCTATCTGTCATGGTTGTCTGGCTGCATCCTTTCTTCTGCTCTGTTGGTCTGGCTGCTTCGATGGCGGCAAGGTGGGGGGCCTGTGGGGTCCTGCCGGCTGCCTCAGCCCGTCTCACTCAGGGCTGCCGCCCCCAGGCGGTCAGCCAGAACCAGACGGCCCAGAAGTCGTCGGCCTGCATCTCGGCGACGGCCTGCTGATAGAGCGGCTCCACTTCCTCGCGGCTGATGACGCCGGTCTTGACCAGGAAGGGCTTCAATAGATCGAACATGACGAATATATTTTTGAAGGTGCCGTAGTGCTGAGGGGTGCCGCTAGACCACTCCAGGACGCCACCGCGCAGGCGGACATCCTCGAAGCCGGCCCGGCGCAGCAGCGGGGCCAGGACGGGAGTGATGCCCAGATGACGCCCGTCGGGCGAGAAGCTCTGGCCGGCCCGCTTGAGGGCGGCGGAGCAGAGGGCGTAATAGCGCTCGGTCGCCGGGCTGGTGGTCAGGCCCCACTCGCTTTCGGTGAGGCGGAGCACGCCGCCAGGCTTGAGGAGGCGGCGACACTCGGCCAGCAGGGTGGGCCAGTCCTGGGGCCGCATGAAGCCGGCCAGGAAGCGGGCATTGATCAGATCGAAGGTGGCATCGGCGAAAGCCAGGGGCTGGAGAATATTCATGACGGTGAAGTGGGCGTTGGCGAGATGGCGAGCCTGGGCCTGGGCGTTGGCGTATTCGATCACCGAAGGGCTGAGGTCGACGCCGATCACCTCGACCTGGGGATAGTAAAAGGCCAACTCCAGCGCCCAGCCGCCGGGGCCGCAGGCCAGATCAAGAACCTGGGCCTCGGCTGGCAGCGTCTCCAGCTCGGGCAGCAGGCCACCCATCGCTTCGGTGACCAGGCGATCCTGTTGCATCAGGCGGGCCAGCTCGGCGGCCTCATCGGCATCGATGAAGTAGGTGCTATGCTCCTCTCCGCGCTGACCTTTGGCTGCTTGCTCTTCAGCAGCGGACATGGCGTCTAAGCTCTCCTTTTCTTGCTCTGCTCATGGTTGTGCTGGTACGTGTGGCTGGTGCCCATCGAGAAACGAACGGACAGGCAGCGACAGCGCCATCTTTCTCTGCCTACGCCGCCCAGTGAAGCCTTTGCTGGATGCGAGAGTCGATGTCGCCTGTCTTGCCCATTCCTCAAAAAGGATACCAGCCTGTGTCACACTTGACAAGGTTGCCTCTTCTTCCTCCTACAGCTGCTCCTCTGGGGCGCTCCTGGCCAGCAGCATGTTAATGATGTTCAGCTCGTGAGACATAAACAGGTAGTGATCAAGAAAGATCTTGCGCCGCGCCTCGGACAGGTTGTAGCTGCGGAAGACCAGGAAGGGAAAGCTCTCGTAGTGGTGGCTGAGAGGGAGGACGCTGTCGATAGGATAGAGGGTGCGCAGATAGCTTTCGAGGAGGCGGCGAAAATTCCAGGCGGAGTCGGCCAGGTTCTTCTCGCCGCTCTGGAAGTGGTTCCGGAAGACCTGGCTGACGAGCAGGGTATGCAGGGGAATGGTATAGTGCTGGTCGGCGTGCCGCGTTTCCTGGTTGACGTGCGGAATGACGCTTGCGTGTCGGCTGATGCGGTACAGCTCCTTGATCAAGACGATGCCTTCCTTGAGCAGCAGACGGATCTCCTCGTTGCAGCGTGGATCGTGCACCAGTTTCTCCATGCGCCTGAGCAGCTCCTCGCCGTTTCGATCGCTCTGCAACAGCCTCAGCAGGCTGATCCAGTATTCTTCGTGCAGCCGCCGCTTTTCCAGCGGCACAATCAGCAGGCTCCCCACGATGTAGGCCCGTTCCAGAGGGGGAATGGTCAGCAGGTGGTCGAAGCCGCGGATCGCGGCTTGCTCGAACTCGTGGGCCAGGCGATCCAGGACTGTCAGATACGGGCGCGGGAGGCTCTGACGCTTGCCCTGCTGGAGCGCCGGCCTCTGCTGAGAGCGACTGCGTTGGCCCGCTGAGGGAGGAAACAGCTCGATGCGGGCCTGGCTGAGGAGGCTGGTCAGGTACTCAGCCACCTCGCGGAAGGCCGGGTTGTCCGGGTGTTGATAGCGCAGGTCGTCGAGCTGGTCGAGCAGGCGCCCCAGGCGCGAGGTCAGGCTTTCGCCAGCGGAGAGGACGGCCTTGCCACCGATGGGGATCATCAGGAAGCGGCTATGCCCAATCTGGCCCTCCCCTTTGATGCGCGTCAGCAGGGAGGTCTTGAGAATGAGCAGGATGTTGAGCAGGGCCAGCAGGCTCTCGCGCAGGGACGACTCGCGCTCTTCGGCGCGGCTGTAGAAGAAGCGATCGGACAGGTAGAAGGTGATGCCCTTCTCAAGATTGTCAAAGTCGCCACCGCGCCCGCGGTAGATGACCTGGAGAATCTCCATCAGGTTCTGCTCGATGGCAAAGCGCGGCACGTCGACCAGGATCTCTCGGGCACGCTCGAAGGAGAGTCCACGGCTGGCCGAGGCGGTCATGAAGACGACCCGCACCTGATTTTGATAGTCCTGGACTTTGCGTTTCTCTTCCTCAGAGATGTTCGCGTGAATGGTCAGGTAGTCCTCGTAGAGCTGGAATTGACCCAGCCGCTTTTTTAGCACAGATATCAGTTCTGCCAGGCGTTGCTTGTCCTGGATGTAGACCAGAACCTGTGGGGCCTCGGGCTGCTGGAGAATGGCTAGCAGATCCTCCAGCAGATGCTGCTGCAGTCCGCTTTTGAGCTGGCGGCTGATAGCCTGCAAGGCGGTCGTGTCCTCGTATGGTTCGATCTCCAGGCCCACACGATAGCGCAGGCGCAGGGAGCTGGCCGGGTACGCGTTGGCGTTGATGCCGACGGCCTCCTGGCGTTTGAAGCGGAAGGTGCTGCGGCTGAGTGGCTGCGGCGGCTGGCTGGCGCGCCGAAAGTAGATCTTGTCCGGTTCGTAGGCGCTGTTTTCCAGGTGGCGCTGGATGAGCTGGGGATCAACGATCGAGGCGTCGGCCACAATGATCTTGCAGCGGATGGCCGGGCGGTTGAAAAGCTGGTACTGGCTGAGCAGGCTATGGATCCCCTCGACGAAGGCGGCGCCGCTCTCGTCGCCGGTGACCTCATCGATCATAAAGAAGATGTACTTGATGCGCTGGCTGAGCTGCTCCAGGGCCATCGGCTGGAGCAGCCCCTGGTTGGTCAGGCTCTGGAAGATCTTCTTGAGGTGCCCCAGAGTGGTGGCCTGCTCGCTGTTGGTGCGCCGGAGCGATTGTACGGCCACGGTGGCGACGATGGTGTTGGAAAGCTGCTCTGTCAGCGCGACGTTGATGGCCGAGCAGAGGCTGTTGAGAACGCCGCTGATGTTTTGGCCACGATCGATGAGCAGGCCCTCCTCGATTTCCTCCAGTCGGCGCTGACGCGGACGTTGTTGCTGGGCTTCGTGGCCTTCCGCCGGCAGGAAGTGGACACCGCTCACTGAGAAACGGTCGTTGCGCAGGGAGGAGTAGTAGTGCACTGTGGGTTGGCCGCCGTTGGCCTGGATATAGGCGGAGTTGGTCGTGAGGGCCAGCAGGGTGTCGCAGCGCAGGGTACCTTTTGGGCTGGGGTGACGGAACTTGTTGATGATGTCAAGGTTGACCTGCTTGCGGGGGCTGACGTAGATGAAAAGGAAGCCCTCGCCCTGCATGGCCCGCTCTTTGAGGAAGTTGACGATGGCGGTGGTTTTGCCGATACCGGGCGTGCCGGTCAGGAAGAGGTAAGGGGTCGCTTGTTCCAGCTCGCGACGGACCAGCTCCTCGTGCAGCGCGCGCAGGGTTCGTCCGGCGCATGGCTGGTTGGGGAAGAGGGCCTGCAGCTCGGGGGTCACCTGCCCGGCAGTCAGGGGGGTCTCCATGCCGACGAAGTCGCTAAGCCTCTCCTCGTGAGAGATCCAGTGCAGGCCGTCGCCCCGGCCGGGCTGCTCCAGAAGCTGCTTGATGAATGGCTCTCCCTGCTGGAAGCACCTGCGTACGTAGTGGCTGATGATGTCCAGGAGCCTCTGACGGCTGGCTTCGATCTCTTGACCGGCGGGGAGCAGACCCTCCTCGCGCTCCCGGTAGATCTCGGCGCAGGCTTCCAGGACGGCGACCTGATCGCGGCCCAGGGTCATGCTGTTGGTGCCGCGGTCGGTGTAGCCAATGATATGAAAGGTGATGTCGTCTTGCTGGCTCAGTAATTTGTAACGCAGTAGAAAGCGGTAAAAGCTGTAGGCGTAGCTCGCGGCCTGAATGAGCTTGTAGCTCTCTTTGTCCTGGCGGCTAAAGGCGTAGAAGTAACGTTTGAGGCCGGTGGCCAGCAGCTCTTGACCGCTGACCAGGGCGGTGTCGGTGTCGATGCTCAGGTTGGTGAAGGCGCTGCGGGTGCGCATGTAGCGTAGCTCGCGCAGCAGCAGGCCCTGGATCGCTTCGACGGAGGTGAGCTTGGCGGCGTCGCCCAGGCTGCGCACGCTGAAAACGGAGAGGTCGATGCAGAGGATGCGCCAGCCTTTGCCCTGACGCAGGAGGAGCAGCAGATCGGCCTGGGGAAACTGGCCGCGCCGGCGATAGGCTTCGTAGAGCTGCTCGCTCGCCGGGAGAGAGGGGATGTGCTGGCGCAATTGCTCGAGCAGCCCGGCGAAAGCCTGGGTCTCCTTTTTCTCGTAGGTGCCCAGACTGTTGGGACCGTGAAAGCGGCATTGTAAGTAGAGGAGTTCCGGGGTGGCTCTCTCGCTGGTCGTGAGGGCCTCGAGAAATTCCTGAAAGAAGGTCCGCCCTCCCAGGTAGCCGCGCAGGAGGATGAAGAGGGCCCAGAGGCGCAGTTGGTCCCGATCCCAGCTACTGAAGACGCTGTTGCGCTTGCTGAGCTTGCTGTAGAGCGACTCAAAGTGGAGCTGGGCCAGCTCCTGGCGGTAGTAGTCGTAGGCGGGATTGGTGAGGCAGGTCTCCTGGCCGAGGGCGCTCAGCAGGCCCGTGGCAAAGCCGATTTCGAAGAGCCGCCCCATGTCTTCGCCGAAATGCTGGTGGCCGGCCACAGGCTCTGATCCCCCAGCCTGGACGGCTGGCCTGCTCTCTGTCGATGAGGGCTTTCTTCCATCTGACATGCTGCCTGACCCTCCTTGTTCCTCTTCTTCTTCTTCTTCTGTTCTCCTTGTTTCTTTTTCTTTTGAGGGTCTCCTAAGATGACGGCCGTTGCTGGCTGTCGCCGTGTGGCTGCCCCTGTTCCCGGGCGCGCAACACTGCTCGCACCTGGGTCAGGAAGGCCAACATGTTGAAGCGCTGCTGGCCTTTCATGTGGGGAATGATGGCCTGGGCGCCGGTGCTGCGATCGCCGATGATGCGTTTGTAGGGATCGAGCTTCATCAAGGGAGTGGATGGTCTTTCAAAGCGCATGAAGTGCAGCAGGCTGAGGGCCTCGATCAGGTGATGCTTGATGGTGCCAGGCTGGTCGGGGGCTAGCAGGTCGGACCAGATGTACTGCTCGTAGCTGGGGTCCTGCTCGTAAACATGGGTGACCGTCGAGTAGGCCATAACGCCGTTGTAGACGTACTCCTGAGCGTTGCCCTGGCGGGCGGAGAGGGAGTAGCCATTGTAGAGGTTAAGAAACATGACGGTGCGCTTGCTGGGGTCGTTGACGACGTCGGCCAGCTCGCTCAGTTCGTCAATGTAGAGCGATTCTTGGGCTTGCCCGGAGGGATTGCGCTGAAGGTCAAGGACGTAGTAGAGGTCGCAGAAGATGGGGTAGACGCGGAAGTCGCTGGCGACCTCGCGCATGGCCTGGATGACGTGCTGGCTCATGAAGAATAGCTCGCGGGCCCCGCCTTTGGTGAGGCCCAGGGTGCGGCTGTAGGGGGCGTGGGCGACGTAGAGCAGATGGCGGTAACCCTGCTGGGCGCAGTAGCGCGCCTGTTCGATGATGATGTCGGGCTGGATGTGGATGCTCTCAGATGGGTGGTTGTCGGCGAAGGTCCGGAGCCGGCGCAGCACGAGGTCGCTGCCCTGCCGTTCCAGGCCGAGCACCTCGCCGTAGATGGTGGCCAGATAGTGGTCCTGCGCCTTTGTGTTGTAGTCACATTTGCGGCTGGAGACGACCAGAATCGCTACTTTGCCGGGCCGCTCCTGGGGGAGCGGCTGGCTGCTGGCGGGGGCCGTGGCCAGGTTGGCTGGCTGCTGTCTTGCTGGCGCCGTTGGCCGGGCCGCTCTGCCCGTGGAGGCTAAGGCCGCTGGCCGCGGCTTGAAGCGGTGGGGCAGGGCCGAGTAGAGCGAGCAGAGGGCGCTCCTGAGCTGGTGGACGTTACTGCCTTCCGCTTCCAGGGTCTTGAGATGCATGCCCTGCGAGCTGGTCAGGTAGTCGGCGCCCAGCAGGTGCTCCAGCACCTTGGTGATGCCGTGCAGGACGCTTTCGTCGTTGTAGTGCTCCTGGCCGGCCTCTTCTTTCTGGACGTGGATGCAGATGAGGGGGATGAAGCGCCGGGCCGGCTCGATGGAGGGAACGCTGTCAATGACCAGTTTGATGAACAGGTAGGCCACGAGCAGGTAGGTGAAGCGGTAGACGAAGGCCGCCTCGGAACGAACGGCCTGCCCCCGGTAGTGGTGGCCGTAGCCCAGGGCGATGTGCCCCAGGTCGCCGAAGCTCTTCTGGAAGAGGTTTTTGCTGGCCTCTTGCTGCTGCTTATCTGCCCCGATGGGAAGGAAGATGACGGGCAGGGCCTGCAGTTGGTCGAGGTCGCGGGTCATCTGATAGCTGCTGATGGTCTCCTCGGGAACGTCGGTCCGCTTGAGGAAGTAGAGTGGCTCGATCTGCAGGCTGACGTCCAGTTTGCAGAGGACGTTGCTGCTGATGCTGGCCTGCTCGATGCTGATATACTTGAGCAGCCTGTGCCGGCGCTCCTCCTGCAAGGAGAGGTCGTCGCTGAAAAATTCATGGCGGGAAAAGATCTGATCGAGATCTCTGGCGAGGACGCCGCTGCTCAGGGAGACTACCAGGGCGGTCCGGTAGGGGTCAGAGTGGGTGTTGGCCTTTTTGAGGGCGGTGATCAGGACGGCGCGCAGCTCTTCCAGCAGGGAGGAGGTGCCTCTGTGACTCTGTTGCTTCGACTCTAGCTCCGCGGCCAGTCGCCGTAGCGCGGCCTCTTTCTCCTCTTGGGAACCGGCTCGCAGGATGGGCAGAAGCTCGCGTTCAAAGTCGGCCTCCGGCTGGTAGGTGGGATCTTCCCAGCGCTTGAAGGCGAAGAAGTAGAGCACGGCCACGCGGACGATGCGCGTGTAGAAGGCTTCCAGGGTGCCGTTGTTCTCCGCCTCCTGCCGGCGCCTCTTAAAGGCGGGGCTGCCCGGCTGGAGCAGGGCCAGGTGGAAGGTGAAGGAAGGCTCTCCCTGGCCTCCGTGCACGTGAACCCTGCCGTTGAGCTTGAGGCGCAGGCCGTGAATGAAGCGTTTGATCCCTTGTGGCTCGTAGATGATTTCTCCGAGCTGGCCCGCGACTTCCCCGAAGATGGGCAGGGGATCGAAGGCGTCGGCCCTTGAGAATAGCTCGCGCAGGTTGATGGGCTGTTCCTGGTCGCCGTAGGAGACGAGGTAGTGGCTGTCGGGGTGGCGCTGGATGTAGGCTTCAAGCTGGTGCAGGCGCTCGACCAGGGTCTTGAGCAGGCGCGCGGCTTGCTGCTCCTGCACCCTGGCCTTGGGATCGCCGCTGAGGCTCTGTTGAATGTAGGTCAGGTAGTGGAGGCGCGCGGTGCGCTGGATGCGGGCCAGGGCCTCGTCGGTGATGACTTCGCAGATGTAGCTGATCCCCGGGGCTGCAGGGCCTGCTTCTTGCTGAAGGATAGCCAGGGCCTCTTTGACTTCCTCTTCGCTGGCCTGCCCGCTCTCGCCGTAGCTCTCAAGATGGGCCCGAATGCCCTCGATCAGGTCCTTTTTGAGGTCACCGATCCCCTGGACGTCGATGGTGAGTTTGTGCCCTTTTAGCCGTGTCTCGCTGGCCCTGCCAGGCAGCTTCTGGAAATGCAGACGATGCCGCTTGACAAACAGGGTCTCCTTGAGCGGATAGAGCAGGCGGTTGCGTCTCTGGTCACTGAGGGTCTTTTCGAACGTGTTTCCCGGCGTGGAGAAGTTGGCCAGGGGCTGGAAAAGGCTCCTGATGTACTCCTCTAGCGTCTGGTTCTCCGGCAGACGCAGGCCGGCCAGAGCCTGGCGCAGAGGTTGCAGGATGTGCTGCTCCAGGTCGCTGCCAAACTTGCTGCGGGCTTTGTCGTCGGCAAAGTGGATGCTGGCGTAGCTCGTGCCGGCAAGGTTCTCTACGGGCAGCGCGAGCTGCGTAGCCTGCTCGGCCACTGCCAGGGCCAGTCTGTCGAGGTTGAAGCTGAGCCGGTGCAGGTCCTTACTCGCCTGAATGGGGGCTACCTTTGGCTCCTCTGACTCCAATTCGGTCAATTTCTGGCCAATGGTCTCGAAGAGCTGGCTATAGTTGACGGCGGCCAGGTGATGCTCTCGTTGCTCTAGTGTGCTCATGAGTGGCTTTATCCTCCAGGTTCTTGCGCTGGGCTGGGGTGGACGGTGCGTCCTTCCTGGTTGGTCGCTTCTTGCTTCTCCTCCTGACGGGGATGGTGGTATGCATGAATGCCGCTATCCCCTTTTTCTAGCGAAACGCTGGCGGCATCTCTTTTTTGTAGAGGACCTGGGGCGGCGGATGGCTCCCGCGGCAGAGCAGGGGCCAGGTTCCCCTGGCGCGGGAGGGACAAAGGCGGCTCTCTGCGGGGAGAGGCCCGGTGACGGGCTGGTCGATTGGCCTGGCTGCCGGCCTCCAGGGGGATGCGCCCCGCAGGGCCAGCCAGGCTGGCCTGCGGGGTGGGAGGCTCGACCTCTGGCCTGATGGCTTCTTTCCTGGCAGGTACTGGGTCTCTCTAGTGGCGCGCTTCAGCGGGGCTGGTCCGTGCCGGCGCAGAGGTCGGCGGGACATTGCTCCCAGGGGACACGCTCCAGCAGCTCGGCGCGGGAGCTGGCTCCCAGCCGCTCGCGCACTCGATAGAGATGGCCGCGCACGGTGCTGGCGGCGATGCCCAGGCGGGCGGCGATGACCTCATCTTCCATTCCCTGGCGCAGCAGCAGCAGGACCTCCCATTCGCGCCGGCGCGGCGGTCCTGGTTCCTGGGGACCCCACTTGCGGCGAAAGGCTCGACGCTGGCTCATCGCTTCGCTGCCTCCTTCGATGCTGTCTGGGGCTGGCTCTGCTGTTCCCTGGCGCCCGGCAGGGGCAGAGCGGGAAGCAGGGTCTGGCTGCCAGGGACGAAGGGGACGAAGCAGGGCGCTGGCTCAAGGGGGGAGGTGGGGAGGTGGCCAGGGCTGTGCCCAGGAAGTGGCCTGGGGACGGGCACGGAGAGTGGCGCGCCCGTCGGTGGGGGAATGGGGGCCGTTGGGGTCTGTGGGGACGGCACTGGGCCGGGGCTGGCGGCGGTGAGACGACGAACCAGGGCGACGAGCTGGTCGAGGCGCAGGGGCTTGGCGAGCAGGGCGCTGGCGCCGACAAGCCGGGCGCTGAGGCGCTCGCGCCAGCTCGGGCGGGCGCTCATGAGCACGATGGGAATGCTGGCCAGCCGCGGCTGCTGCCGGAGGAGCCGGATCAGATGATAGCCGTCCAGGGGTCTGAGTGCGGGGTCGAGCAGGAGCAGGGCCGGCGGCTCTGGGCTGCGTGCCAGCTCCTGCAGGGCGCTCAGCCCGTCTGGATAGCAGCAGACGCGGAAGCCTGCACGCCGCAGGGCCAGGGCGACGATGAGACGGCAGACCGGCGAGGTGTCAACGACGAAGATGGGACCCGACATGCTCACGCTCCTTTCTCTTCTCCTCTCCATTCCAGGGCTTCCATGAGGGTGGCTGCTCCGAGCTGCGGAGGCGCTCGCGCGCTTGATCTGGGCGGCCGCTGGTCGCCCCGCTCAGACCCGGCGCCCTCCAACTGCAGAGCTGGCGGGCGCCTCCCTGTGGAGAAGCGCCGTTGGTGCGCCCGGGGCTCTGCCAGGGCGGCGCCCGCTGCTTTTGTTCTACCGGAGTGCCTGTAGGGTGGGAGGTGAGGCGCTGCTCCTGGTGCTGGTAGAGGCGCCAGGGGAGCTGCGCTGACGAAGGACGGCTCCACGCTGCTCATATGCGTTCTTGTGCAACAAGAACCGGCCGAGAGCAAGAAGCGCTTCCCATCGGCAGATGTATCTGCTATAATCGAAAGAGCTGATGCGTTGAACGTTACCTGACAAGCGTGCTGTATACAGTTGTGCGGCGACATGGCAGGCTCGCGGGGTGGTCTGGCGAGCTGGCGATGGGGTTGGCTCCGCCTGGCGGGCCGCCGGTGAGCGTGAGAGCAAGAAAGGCGGGAAGAGAGCGATGGCAGAGCGTGAAGCTGGTGAAGAGAGGACACCTGTGGTGCGTGTCTGGTTGCTGGGGCCCTTTGGGGTGGAGCTGCGCCAGCCGGATGGGAGCTGGCAGGAGGTGCCGGGCCAGCAGTGGAGGACGTATTTTTATGCGCGTCCGCTGTTGCAGCGCCTGCTGTGCGCGCATGGGAGGCGGTTGGATCGTCAGCAGTTGCTGGCAGATCTGTGGCCGCGGGAGGAGCCGAGCGAGGCGATGGAGCGCTATCCGGTGACGGCGGCGGGGCAGGTGAGGAAGGTGCTGGGGAGGCCGTCGCTGGTGCAGACCTACGGCCAGAGTTATCAGTTGGCGGGTCAGGGGCAGCTCTGGACGGATGTGGATGCGGCGCTGGAGGCTCTGCAGGGGGTGGGCCGCTGGGGAGAGGAGGGGCCGGAGGAGTTGTCGCGGTTGGAGCGGGCGGAGAGCTATTTTCGGCGGGGGCGCTTGTTGGAGGAGCAGACGGGGAGCTGGGTGGTGGCACGTCGGGAGTGGCTGGCCGGAGAGAGGCTGCGGACGGGGGTGAGGCTGGCGCGGCTGTATGAGCGGATGGGCAGTGTGAGGGAGGCGGCGCAGGAGTATACGCTGCTGTATGAGACGCATCCGCTGGATGAGAGGGTGTTGTTGGAGCTGTATGGGTGGTGGCTGCGTCAGGGGGAGAGGGAACGGGCGGAGCGGGTGTTGGAGGCGGGTCGGCAGCGGTTGGAGCAGGAAGGGCTGCCCTTTTCAGAGGAGGCGTGTGGGTTGTTGGAGCGGCTGCGGGAGGGGGAGGGAGACGAGTCGAGCGTTGGGCGACGGCTGCTGGGTGTGGTATACTGGGAGGGAAGCAAGCGAGCGGAGGGGAAGGAGGGGCGGGAAGAGCGAGTGAGAGTTGTGGCTCCGCGGAGTCTGCGGGCGCCCTGTGAGGGGGGGAGCTGTGAGGTGGGGGTGGTGGTCTGGCCGCTGATCTGGGGCCGTGGGGGACGGGGAAGCCTGCAGGAGCTGGAGCAGTTGATCCATCAGGAGCTGAGCATGGGAGAACGGAATGAGCGACTGGGGGAGTTGGTGGCGGGGATGGGGCAGCGGATGCCGAGGCGGATGGCGTTGCAGGTTTTGGCGGGGTTGCCGCAGGTGGTGATGGGGCTGGAGCTGGGGCAGAGAGGGAGGGGAGGCTGGCAGGAGGAGCAGGGGATGAAGGAGGGGAGGCTGAGGGAGGAGGTGCTGCCGGTGTGTGCGGGCAGCATCACGGCGTGC
>NZ_JBHOQV010000047.1:0-143275 GCF_042408735.1 Thermogemmatispora sp. | reverse complement strand
TGTCGGGCTGGTGACCGAGGCTCTCAAGCGAGTGGGGCAAAGCTTCTCCGTAGACGGGCGTCACATTGGTATCACGCCGGTGCTGCCGCGGCTGGTGCGCCAGGCCGGCTTTCGGCAGGTGCGGCTGCGGGCCACGGCGCTCGAGTGGTCGATGGGGACCGAGGGCCACTATCCCGTCTTCAAAGACGCTCTGATTGGGCTGGAGCTGGTGCAGCCGTTCCTGGTCACGGCTGGTGTAGCCACGCAGGAGGAACTGGAGCGCCTGTATCAGCTCGCGGTGGCCCAGATGCAGCAAGAGGACTTCTGCGCAGTGTGGACGCTGCTGACCGTCTGGGGAAGAAAGGATTAAGCCGGCTGGCTGGCTGGACCTGGCCCTGGACCACGAACCGAAACCACGAGGGGGGCCGTCCTCCGGGCGCAGGCACGGGCACGGGTTGCTCTTCGGCCGCTCGGCCCTGCGTGCGCCTGCGCTCCCAGCCTCACCCCCATGGGCGCCAGAGCCAGGCTGCCTGCACGGACAGCCTGGCGGGATTCGTCAGGACAGAGCCAGCAAGTCCAGCAAGGCAGGCCGGAGCGGAGCGGACCGGTCTCGAGAGGGAAGACGGGAGACTTCCTCGCAACAGGACAGCACCGGGAGCGGGGAGGGCAGGTGCCGTGCCCTCCCTCACGGCTTGCGCCCAGAGGCCGCCACAAAGCGGCCTCTCGTCTTCAGCTCGTTGCTCTCCCGAAACGCCGCCTCCAGCAGCGCCTCATCTTCCTGCTGCGTCAGCCGAAAGCGCTTCAGCATCGCTCCACTCATGGCCAGACACGCTTCGCGGCCATCCAGGGCCATGAGCGAGCCGATCCGTCCCCCCCCAGTCTCCGAGAGGCACCTCGATCTCCCGCCGCTCCACCTCGACCAATCCCGCCTCTCTGAGAGAGCGATCCAGCGAACGGACCACCTCGTCCGAGCCATCCCGTCCCCGCAGCGCCGCCAGCTCCCGCAGCATGGCCTGCAAGCGTCGGCCATTGGGGCCAGTAGGGGTCCCACCGGTACTCGCTTCCAGCAGCTCGACCCAGCCGCCGGGCGCGGTCACCCGCACCAGCTCCTGGACGACCCCCGGCCAGGCCGCCAGCGGCAGCGCCGCCCAGAAAAAGCGCTGATGGACGAAATCAAAGCGGTTGTCCTCGAAGGGCAGGCCGTCTCGCACATCCCCCGCCACCAACCGAGAGGTGGGCGGCGGCGCGGTCGTGTTCTTGGCTGGCTCCAGATCCAGCCCGATCACCTCCGCCTGGGGAAACTCCCGCGCCAGCTCGTAGGCCCACTGGCCCGTCCCACAGCCCACGTCCAGGATCTGCCGTGGTGCCTGCAGCGGGGCCAGAGAGTTGCGCTTCAGGATGGCCCGCAGCACGTCATGCTGAACGTCGAGCCGGTTGACCTCTTTAAGGTCCTTGGGCAGCAGAGAGGGCTGCTCCTGCAGAGAGCGGCGCCTGTCCTCGTCCGCGCGCCCAGGGAAGGCCACCTCACCGACTCCGACCCGAACGGACGCGCGTTCCTGCTCTGTGGCAGGAGACGGGGAGGGGCTGGAGGCGGCAGGGCCGGGGCGTCGACGGGTTCTAAACCACCAGGGCATGGCTGCTCCTCTCAGATGACTTCATGCGTCCCAAGGGAGGAATGAGACGCGGTGAGCGATGAACGCTGTTATATATAGAGAAACGGTAGCTGCTTGTCAATGCGCAGTGGGGGTGTCAAGATCCTCCTCTCGCTTTCTTCACGGATTTTTCATGTTCTCCAGGGAAGAAGAGCATCAGAGGAGTTAGACAGCTCCAGAGCAATCTGCCGCCCCTGGTAGACCCATCTGGCAGATTCGCGACGGCTTCTGCGTCGGAGCTTCTTCCACGACGTTCGATGACATCCCACGAACACGAACAAAATAGAGGAATCGGGTACCGCACGTGGTCAACTTTGACCAGCTCACTGGTCAAGGGGGACCATCTGACTGGCCAAAGTTGACCAGCCCATCCCCTGTTCATCTTGCCTCTCCTCTGGTAGCCTCCTGTGGGAGAACGAGAGAGGGAGGAGGTGTGAGGAGGAGGTGTGAGGAAAGAAACGAGTGCCTGGAGGGGCAGGACCCAAGGGTCCTGAAGGAAAAGGACCCCCACAGAGCAGAGAGGCGGCACCGTCATGACACTCCTGAACTGCAACCGGGGCATGGAGAGTCACAAGCGGCGAGTGGACGGGGACGGCGCGGATCCTTGGGGCCGGAGGCCGGAGCCAGCCAGCCAGAGGCCAGCTAGAGGCCAGCCAGAGCCACAACGAGTGCCACCTGGCTCCGAGGCCTGCGTACCCTCTGAGCGACCACGATCATGACCAAGACTGGGACTCAGCAGATGGTTCGCTCTCGTGCTCATGGCTCCCTCCATTCCTGCTATTGCTGGAGGGAGGAACCTCCGCTGCTGCAGGGGGCGGGGGAGGTTCCTCCCCCAGATCCAGGCGGGGGCTATCTGTCCTCTGATCCAGCCCCCTCTCAGTCCTGGCTGAAGCCGGACCCGACAGACCTGCTGAGACGTGAGCGTGGAAGAAACAAAAGAGGTATAGAGGGGAATAAAGGGCAGCTAGGCTGGGTGATCGGCCTGGCTCTCATCGGACTCATCTTGTTTCTGCTGGCGGGACCCGCGCCGGAGCGGGGTGGGAAGGACACGCCGGTTCCAAGTGCCTCCTCCCCTGCTCGTCTGAGTGCGCCAGGCTCGGACTGGGGCGGGCAGGGAGCAGAGAGCGACTGGTCCAGCGGGGAAGATGGGTTCTTGGGGGCAGCCGGAGCCGGAGCCAGCGCGGCGGCAGGACCCTGTCACCCGCTGGCCAATGGGGAAGCCAATCCTGCTGATACGGATCCGGCCTGCCAGCCGAGCGATCCGGAGCACTGTCCTCATCCGCTTCCCAGTGACCACCCTTCAGCTCCAGCTTGTCTGCCCGTCTACCAGACTGCGCTCCACCGTTCTCCCACTGACGGATGCCATCCACTCCCTGACGGGGAGGCTAACCCCTACGATACGGATCCGGCCTGTCTGCCCATTGATCCGCAGCGCTGCCATCGTGTGCAGGTCGGTCCACCGAATCCGGACTGTCTGCCGGCATACAAGGTGGCCCTCGCCCAGCCGCCATCGCCTCCAGGAACCGATTGTCACCCGCTGGCCAACGGGCAAGCCAATCCGGCGGATCCGGATCCGGCCTGCCGACCTGCCGATCCGAAGCACTGCCACCGTCTCCCCATGACGGAGCATGGACCATTTGCCCCGGCCTGTGGCTTCGCCAATCAGCTCTTGGCTCAACAAGAACAAGCTCGCTCAGCCACGAACTCAGCCACGAACCCGGCGACGAGTTCGTCGCCGACGCCGGCGAACTCGCCTCTCTCGCCCCCTCCTGTGTCAACAGGGAACTTCTTTTTCGACGGGTTCTGGGCAGGGGTGGAGCAGCTTGTCGCAGACGTCTGGTCACAGCTGCTCGACTGGCTGGGCAGCTTTACGTTCATGTTTGAGACCCCAAAGAGTCTCACGTATGGGCATTTCGTAGTCGTGGCCGGCTACCGGCTGAGCCTGGGGATGGTGAGCGGCCTGCTCACGCTGGCCTTGGTCCTGGAGGGATATCGGCTGCTGCGGGCAAGTGTCGGGGGAGGGGGAGCCTGGCTGTCGACGTCGACTGTCTTGTGGGATCTCCTCCTGGCGCTGGCGGGCGGGCTGAGCTTTCCCCTACTCTGCCAATTGATTGAGCTGAGCAATCAGTGCGCGCGCGAGTTCCTGTTCGCCTTTGGCAGCAGCTCGGCTGGCGCCTTAGGCTTCACTGACCTCTTTTCGGCCCTCCGAACCATCACTGCCCCGTTGGCGTGGATCATCTTTGCCGTTGTGGCTCTGGTAGTTCTGCTCCTGCTGTCCCTGGTCCGGCTCGTGCAAATTGCCCTCTTAGATGTATTGCTCATCCTCCTGCCCGTCTGGGCACTCGCTTGGGCCACGCCCGGACTGCGTCCCTATGGACGACTGGCCGCCACGCTCTTGGGAGAACTCCTGCTCGTGCAGGTGCTGCAGGACATCAGCCTGGGGATGGGAGCCGCCTTGATCGCAGGATTAGGACACGCCACTGCTACGCCGCTGTCTCTGCTCGTCGGCCTGGCAGCTTGCTATCTAGCATTTCGCATGCCAGCGTTGCTGTCGCGCTCTGTCCAGGCAGCTCAAGGCAGTCTCCCAGCAGTGGGAGAGCAGCTCGCTGTCCTGCTCTCTCTCTGGCTCTAAGGCTCCCAGGCACGGAAAGGGAGGAGAAGAGAGGAGCAGGAGGAAAAAGAGATGTGAGAGAAAAAGAAGATTTTCTTCTCTGATAAGGCGAATAGGAAAGACAGAGCGTAACTTGAGAGGAGGAGAGAAGAACGTATGCGCGGACTGTTGTGGCTCTGGCCTGCAGCGAAGGCCAAGGGCATGCTGGTAGGTCTGGCTGTCGCTGCAGTGGCTGCAAGCCCAGATCCCACGGGCATTAACGGAGCCTTGCAGCGTCTTGCGACGCTGCTGGCGGGGCTAGCCGGTGGCGCGGCGGCGTTAGCCCTCGCGATCATCGGACTCATGTACATGTTCGTCGACGCAGACAATGTGGGCCGGGCTACGCACCTGAGACGTGCAGCATGGGGGGTGGTGGTAGGGTTGATCCTCGTTGTGCTGGCAGCAACGATTGCGCCACAACTGGTCGCGACCATTGCCGGAACGCCAGGAACGGGATCTGGGCACTAAGCTCAGCTCAGCTCAGCTCAGTTCAGTTCAGCTCAGCTCAGCTCAGCTCAGCTAGCCAGTTCAGCTGAGTGAAGCTCAGCTCCTCAGACAGGTCAACAGTCAGGCAGCAAGGCAGACAGAGGGATAGGCTGGCCTGGCGAGTCAGGTCAGGCTGGCTTGCCTCGCTGCCGACAGTGCCGATGGGAGAGCAACGGGACGGAAACAGGACGGACGCATGCAGAGACGACTCACCGAGCAAGTGCACCTGTCCCCGGACGCAAACGCAGGTCGGGGACGCTTGGCTTTTTCCTATTCTGACCAGACTGCTGGGCCTGGGCCTAGGCCTGGGCCTGGGCTTCAAGACGGCGAGAGCGAGAGGAGAGCATGCCCTCTGTCCCCTGTGCGGAAAGACCTTCAGGCGCCCACTGGGTCCAGTGAGCAGCGGCAGGAGCAGCTTTGCCACAGCCTCTGGGAAGTCCGGGGGCGCAGCGAGGATGAGGGTAAGGGCGAGGAAAGGGACGCCCCGGCTCAAAGAAGGGGAGAGAGTCGGAGCGAGAAGATCGCCATCTCCCGACCCCCTGCGGCCTTCCTGGCTGCTGTGGCTGCGTCCGCGGCAGGAGGGAGAGATCTTCCCGAGAGGGAGACCACTTGTCTCGACCTCGACCAAGAAGATCGCTGGGAGATTCCCACTCCCCTAGGAGGAGTAAGTATCTCTCTGCGTCAGGGGGGATTTCTTGGCCTGGGCATGGCCAGTTCCGTGGCGTGCTGGAACGCGCTGGCGGCTCAGCCCCTGTCCCTCTCATTCGCATCTCCTTGGGGGCTGGTGGCCCGGCTCGTGATAGCAAGCTTGCCCATGGCTGTCGCTGGAGCGTTCGGCTTTGTCCGCCCTCAGGGCCCCTATGGTCCTCACTTGGAGAGGTTCCTGCTCGTGGTCGCTCGCTATTGGTCTCGGCGGCATCGGTGCCAGCTAGCAGAGCCGAATCCGGCTCGTGAGCGGTTGATACGGACGCTCGCCCTGACAGCGCAGGGGCGAGAGCCAGCCCCGCAGGAGGCTGGTGACCTGAGCCCCTCTTGCTCCGACTCGCGCTCGCAGGAGCAGCAGGAGCAGCAGGAGCAGCAGGACAATCGCAACAGGGACAGTCGTCGCCGTCGCCGGCGCTGGCTCCCGTTGCCATGGCCGGAGCGGGAGCCGGAGCGGGAGCCAGGGTCCCCGGAGCCTGAGCCGGCGCTGGCTGGGGCGAGGATGGCTCCTGGGAGGGAAGAGCAGTGAACCTGGTCTCAGGGCTGCTGCCGCTGGTAGTAGCAGTCTTCTGCTGTGGGATCCTGTTGCTGAGCCTCAGTGGCACGGGAGAGATCTGGGCCATGAGCCAGGCGGCAGGATGGGGAGAGAATCCGGCAGCTCCTGCGATCGTGGAGGCAGCGCTCCAGATGGCTGCCCATCTGCACCGTTGTGGCCCCGAGCAACTGAATCAATGTTATGACGCCGGATTCCCTCGGGCAGCGATTGCCTTCTGGCAGCAGGAGTGCCCCGGATGCGCGTCCTGGCAAAACGGGAACTTGCAATGCGTCATGCTGGTCACCGCGGCCTATGCGCTCGCGGGGGATCCGTTGCCAGCCGTCGGCAACGCGGAGGAATTTTGGCGCCTCTACTCCCGCGGAAGTCGAGTGGGCTGGGAGGAAATCCCTGATGGAGAGGGACTGCCTTTGCCCGGCGATATCTTGGTGCTTTCGAGCCTGGGCGGACCGGGTCACGTGGCCGTTGTCGTGGCGGTTCAGTGGACCCAGACCAGTGGACCGGCGCAGGCGCAGGCGCAGGCCCGGACTGGAAGAGTTACCATTGCTCAGGCCAACGCTCCCTTGGCCATCGAATCCTTCGACTTCGTCTCGGGAAGGCTGAAGCTCGACTGGCCGGGCTACCAGGTTCTGGGATACATCCGTCACGTTCCGGCACGAGCCGGAGCCGGAGCCAGAGCTGCTCGCACGGCCCTGGCTCCGGCTCCGACCCACGAGGTGACCGCGGCAGCCCAGCGGCTGGCTCAGCAGCTCCATGTGGCCTCCTCCTCTCTGCCGTATGTCCAGGTAGCATACCAGGCTGCCCTGGACGTTGGGCTGCCACCGGCCTTCTTTGTGCGCCAGATCGATGTGGAGAGTGGCTTCAACCCAGACGCTGTCTCGCCTGCAGGCGCTGTAGGCATCGCCCAGTTGCTGCCCAGTACCGCCGCCGGCCTGGGGGTTGATCCCTGGGACCCCGTTGAGGCCCTGCGTGGGGCTGCTCGCCTGATGGCGAGCTATGTCTCCCGCTATGGAGGCGACTATGCTCAAGCGCTGGCTGCCTACAATGCCGGCCCCGGCCAGCTCCAACAAGCCCTCAACGCCTGTGGCGCTGCCTGGTTGAGCTGTCTGCCAGCAGAAACCCAGGCGTACATCCACACGATTCTCGCAGGCAGCTAGCAGGCGAGCCGGGAGCGAGGCGACAGAAGACGCCAGACCCCTTCTCTCTTCCAGAGGCTCGGTCTGAGCTGAGCTGAGCTGAGCTGAGCTGAGGGTCTCCACAGACTCGACTCGCGGCTCGCCTCTGGCGGCTCGCAGCACTCGCAGCAAGCGAGAGCCAGCAAGAACGAAGTGAAGACAGGATCAAGGAGAGGAAGGAGATCTGAGGAAGATGAGATTCTGCCCTCGTGCTCGAGTGGAACGTCCCCAGCAGAGATCTGGGCGGGGATGCCTCTGGCAGAGCCTTCCCCTGGCTCTGGACCCAGATGGAGTGCTCTGGTACCCCCACAGTCAGGAGGCAGTGGCCTTGCTGGAGGTGGAAGGCGTCAGCCCACTGTGGCGTGAGAGCACTTTCAAGGAGCACCTGCTGGAACGCTTCCGTCGCTTGCTCCTCGCTGTGGACTTCCCGCTCCAGATTCTGCTGCAGAATGAGGCTGTCAGCTCCTGTCGGCTGCCGATACTCGAGCGGGAGCAGCTCATCGAGCAAGCCTGGCCCTTCCTGCAAAAGGATCCAGAAGCGGGCACGGGCGGTGCTCCCTGGCCCTGGTGGCTGAAAGAGCAGCACTTCATCCGGCAGCTCGTGCAGACAGAAACACGCCGGCAACGAGTGTTCTTGGTCGTGTCGGCAGAGGCCAGCTTGCTTGGAGAGCCGTTCTCCAGGCGCCTGAGATGGGGGAGAACGGCGAGGCAGAAGCGCTTGGCCGAAGTGCAGGCCAGACAGGCACAACGCGACCTGCTGGAAGAGCGAGTCCGAGATCTCTTGCATCTGGTTTCCCTCCTGGGGTTGCCAGTGCGGCGTCTCTCAGCAGGGGCAGTCCTCGAGGTGCTCGCGCAGCGCTATCTGCCCGGGCATCGCCTCATCCCGCTCGTATGGGATCCGCAGCAGTTGACCTCTTGGCCGTGGCCCGAGTTGGGGGTGCTGGGGTTGGGACTAGGGAGAGGAGATCCAGCGCCGGAGCGAGAGCGAGAGCGAGAGGAGGAGGAGGAAGAGGGGGAGGGGGAGGGGGAGGGCGAGGAACCCGAGTCCGAGCTGGGCAGCTCCTGGCTGGAATGGGTGGCACCCACGGCCCTGGAGCTTTCCAGGAGCGAGTTCTTGGTGAGTGGCCAGCCGCAGGTGGGCTGGGTCGTCCGAGCTTGGCCGCGCCAGGTGCGTGGCTTCTGGCTCTGGCCGCTCATCACCTTCCCTTGGGAGCAGGGGGTGGAGCTGACAGTGAGCTGGCATCTGTGGCCGGTTTCCTCCAGTGCCGTCCAGCGCCTGCTGAAGCGCAAACTCCTGGAAGTGCAATCACTAACGCTGATGCAGCAGGAGCGACAAAAACTTACAGATCCCCATATGCGCTTTACTCGCTTGGATCTGGAGCGGATGTTGGAGCAACTGGCATCCGGCAGCGATCGACTCTGGCTGGTCTCCTGCGTGCTGCTGCTCTCGGTCTCGGGCGGCAGGGACCAGCTAGAACGGGCATCGGAGCAACTCGAGTTGCTCCTGCGGCAACTGGGCATCTGTGCAGTTCGGGCCGACTACCAGCATGATGTGGTATGGCGAGCCTGTCTGCCCGGACTGTCCGGATCCAGGCATGGGCAAGAGGCACTGGCCTGCAGTCCTCGACTCCTTCTGGATACTCGCACCATCTCAAGCTGCTTTCCATTCCTCTGTCCAAGTCCAAGTCCAAGCCCGAGCCTGGGGCTGGGGCTGGGGGGACAGAGCCGCATGGGGGTCATGGGCGTCTTCGAAGGGTGCACGGTAGAAGGCGTCCCTGTGTTTCTCGATCGCTGGGACTCGGCCAACGCTAATGCGAACCGACTCATCATCGGCAGCAGCGGAGCTGGCAAGTCTTTCAAATGCAAGCTGGACGTGCTCCGCCTGCTCGCCTGGTCCCAGCAGGAGGCTGCCTGGCAACAGCTGCACCGGCAGCTCCTCCTAGAGCCAGAGCTGCCAGGAGAGCAAGCGCGGCTGCACGAGTTGGACGAGGAGGGCCAGGACCAGCCTCCCCCTCAGGGCTGGCTGAGGCTGAGGCAGCTCTATCGGCGGCAGGCGGCAGCAGAAAGCTCCCTGGCTTGGGTGCTTCAGAGAGAGCGCCAGCGAAGCGGAGGGGGCCAGCCCCCCGCTGCGGCTGCGGCGCTTCCCGGACCGGTGCAAGTGATCATCATTGATCCCGAAGGCGAGTATGCCTCGCTTTCCTCTCTGGAGGGACTGGGGGGAGCGCATCTGCTCTTGCGAGCTGGGGGCCCGCAGAGCCCCGGATGGGGATTGAATCCCTTCATCCTCCCCAAGCTTGCTCCCGGGGCGGCTGAACTGGATGGCGAGGAGGGGCTCCTCGCCGAGCAGATTCAATGGATTCTGTCCCTGCTGGAGTTGCTGCTGTCACACTCACAGCAGCAGGGGCTGTCTGCCGCGGAGCGGTCGCTTCTAGAGGAGGCCATCCAGGAGTGCTACCGTGAGCGAGGAATCTCTGCTGATCCTCGCTCGCAAGAGGGCAAAGAAGCGCCTCAGTTGCAGGATCTTGGTCGCATTCTGGCCCGCCGTTCGAGGCTCGGGCTGACTCTCGCTGACCGCCTCCGGCCGTTCTTTGCTGGCAGCGCAGCTTCCTTATTCTCCTCGGATGCCTCCCAGATGCATCAAGCCCGCACGGCCTCCTTGGTAGTGATGGATCTGAGTCGGTTACCTCAGTCCTTGAAAGGCATTGCTCAATACATCCTGGTTCACTGGGTGTGGCGTCTGGTCCGAGAAGATCCGCGTCCGCGCCGTCTGGTCCTAGATGAATTCTGGTCCTTGTACGCTGATCCATTTCAGCCGGGCAGAATGCTGCTCGAGCGGCTCTTTCAGCGGGCACGGAAGCATTTTCTCTCCATTGATGCGATTACGCAGCATATCGAGCTGCTTGAGCACACCTCGATCTTGGCCAACTGTGCGAGTATCTTGCTCCTGGCTCAGGAGGCAGCGGTGATCGATCGGCTGCTCCAGCTCTTTCATCTCTCCCAGGCAGAGGCGAGCCTGCTGAAGGCGCTCAGCAAAGGGGAGGGGCTGCTGCTGCTGGGAGAGCAGCACCATCTCGTCTTGCGCTTTCCTGTGAGTGAGGCACTCTATCCGCTGCTCACCACCGATCCGCGGGAGTGGCGAGGGCGAGGGCGAGGGCAGGCCGCTGGGGCCGCTGGGGCCGCTGGGGCCGCTGGGCCACAGGAGGCGAACTGGGCGAGGACGACGGACTTGCCCGGCGGCTGTCGCAGTGGGGGCCACGAGGACAAGCAGGACCAGGGACACGCACTCACAGAGGCGAACGCGGGACCAGCTTGCTCTGCCAGCCAGCGGGAGGGAGGGGGAGCAGCGTGAATGACCTTGCTACAGACACTACAGACACAGCACGAGTCCCTCCAAATAGCTCTGGCTCTGCACAGGCCCAAGAGCTGGCCAGAGGCGGCTCACTAGTGAGCCTGGTGAGCCTGGTGAGCCTGGTGAACCGAGTGAGCCGCCTCTGGGATCGTGCTCGAGGAGCATGGACAGGCAGCATCCATCTCTTGCCTCCAATCCAGCAAAGGGTGTGGCCAGGCAAACCAGCCAAAAGGAGGCACGAGCAGAACCACCCGTGCCAGTGCCCATGCCAGCAGCCCCCCTGGGAGCTGATGCAGGTGATCCCTGGACCTGGACCAGATGCCTCTCTCGATCTGCTTGCCGCCTGGGAGCAAGCGCTTCCTTCGCTCAGTTATGGTGGGCAGGTGGTCAGTCTGGAACTCTTGGCAGAGTCCACGCGCCAGGTATTGCTGGTGCGTGCAGCCCCGGCTGTCTTGCCGCATGTCCAGGACATCTTCCGTGCTCTGTGGCCCTCCTGTCAATTCCGGAGCTTTCCAGACCCGCTCTCAGACCCGCTGAGGCCAGCCTCTCCGAGTCCGAGCGAGGGAGAGGACGAGTCCTTCCCCTCAGCCAGCTCGCCAGCCTTGGAAGGGCCGGGCCAGAGAAGGGACTCAGACCGGAGCCAGGGCCGCGATGGACTCCGACCTTCGCCTTCGCCCTCGCCTTCGCCCCGCGGCCTCCCTCTGAGGGGGGCGCGCCTCCGGGTCTGGGGCCGTGCGGGCTTATGGCTCTGGCCTGCCTCCCTCCCGAGCGTCCCAGGAGCGGGGGGCGGAGGCAGCCCTCTGCTTCGCCGTGCTCGCTCCCTATCTGGGCCTGGACGTCTCCGACTGGCGTCTCCCAGTTCCCTGCCTCTGCGGCAGCTCTTGGCGGCGATGACCCCCCCACCTGACTTGAAGAGGAAGGTCCTCGTGCAAATCCTGCTCCGTCCGGCCCCTCCACGCTGGGCAGAGCGTCGCCGGCGACGCCTCGAGCGCCTCGAAGGGGTCCTCCGGCTCCGGCGAGCACAGCACCAGCGACCTGAGCGAGCTTCCTTGGCCTCCTCGGCTGAGGCAGGGATCAGCCTCTGCAGCGGCCTCCGGCTCACTGCAGTGGGGCTGCTGATCGCGCTGCTCTGTCTGCCACTTCGCTTCCACCCCTCCGGCTCCGGCCAGTGGGGGGAGAGGCTCTCCAGAGCCGTAGCGGCCCTTGGCAGAGATCTCACTGTGGCTGTGGGGGCTGTGGGAGGCTCTTCCGGTTCTGGTTCCGGTTCGTCTGCTGGTCAGGGTGGCTCTGTGATCCTGCAGGCCCTGCAAGACCTTCTCCGAGTCGTTCAGGAGGTCTGGACCATGCTGCAAGCCAGTTGGTTGGCCTCCTGGCCGCTGGCAGGATGGCTTGGAGGGGGGCTGGTGGCCCTGGCGGGGATAGGGCTGCTGCGCTGGTGGCTGCGCTGGCGGAAGGAGCTGGAGCTGGACTTCCTCTGGCTGAATCCAGAAGCGCTCACCAGCAAGGCCCTTCGGATTCAGGTCCGAGTGATTCTGATCCCAGTCCCAGACAGCACCGCATTCCCTGAGCCTCTTCCTGTTTGTGCCCCTGCTGCTGCCCCTGCTGCTGCGTCCGCGCAGAGGCACAGACAGCAGCAGCAGGGGCAGCAGCAGAGAGTCCGCCCCGCCTGGGTCCGAACCTGGGCCAGGACTTGGCGGCGGTGCTGGGAACGCTACCAAGCGCACGCGTGGCAACGTGCACAAGATCGGCAGATACTGGCTCGAGTGGCCGCTGTCATGGGGGGCCTGGAGGGAGGAGTCGGAGCACACTGGCGTCTGAGGCGATTGGGAAGCTGGACCTTGCGGAAGATCCGCAACCAGGGCCTCTGGGGGGCGGGCCGTCTGGCAGCTTGGTTTCCCCCTCTCTGGGATGTGGTCCCTGCGCGAGTCGTGGCCTGCCTCTGGTTTGTGCCGCCGATTCTGGACGGGTTCGGGTCCTGCTGGCCACTTCTTGAGCATTCCCAGCACCGGCTCCTCCCGCTGCCAGAAGCCCTGCTGTCTTCTCCGAACGAGCTGTCTTCCCCTCCGTCAGCGCAAGCGCGAGCGGAAGCCGAAGAGAGGGCGAGCAGCGAGAGGGGAGCTGGCTCTGCCTCTGCTGTGCCCGCGCCCTGGGCTGAAGCGGGAGCCGTGTCTGGTGAACGGACACAGTCCCTGCTGTCTGCGCGGAGGCAGAGGCGCAGGGAGAGCGAAGTCCAGCCCGAGCCTGTTCTTGTCCCGGTGATCCTGGGGAGCGAGAGCCGAACAGGTGCCTGGGTTCCTCTCGCTCGCCCCTGGTCTGCACAAGTGTTCGAGGGCCATAGCTTGCTGATTGGGCGCAGCGGCTCGGGCAAAAGCACCTTGCTGCTGAGTCTGGCTCTCGAGGCGCTAGAACGGGGCCTGGGGCTGATCGTGATTGACCCGCATGGCAGTCTGGTGGATCGGTTGCTCCCCTTGATCCCGTCACAGGCTCTGGCACAGACTCTTCTGGTCGATTTTGGGGAGCAGCAGGAGCATATTCCGGGCTTCAATCCCCTGGATATGCGCTTTCTGTCCTGGTCCTGGCAGCAGGACAAGCTCGTGGCCGATCTGATTGCCTCATTCCGAGAGATCTGGGCCACCGCCTGGGGACCCAGAATGGAGGCCGTGGCCGAGGCTGGCCTCAGGCTCCTCCTGAGCGTCAACCAGCAGTTGGTCGAGCAGGGGGCGGCCTCTCACCAACTTTCGCTGCTCGACTTGCTGCCCATCCTCACCAACGAAGGCCTTCGCCGGCGCTTGCTCCGCTGGCTCCAGTGGAACAAGCAGCTTGATCCTCTGCTGGCGCGCTGGTTCAGTGAGTACTTTGAACCGCTTCCCCCCTGGATGAGACAGGAGCGGGTCGATCCGATCCTGACCAAATTTGCCAAATTTGAAGCCAGGACAGCTCGGTGTGTCCTGGGGCAAAGCTGCTCCACCGTGCTCTTGCACCGGTGGGTGCAAGAGGGCAAAGTGGTTCTCGTCAAGCTCGCTCCAGGAATCATTGGGGAAGACGTGGCCAGAATTCTCGGGGCGTCCCTGCTGAATCTCCTCTTCCTGCATGCTCAAGCTCAGCCGCTTGAGCGCACACTCGTCGTGGTGGATGAATTTCAGTACTTTGCCGGAGTAAACTGGCTCGCGTTGGGGGAGATACGCAAGTTTGGGCTGAGTTTTGCCCTCGCAACCCAATCGTTAGCTGGGATGTGGCGTCAGCGCCCAGCGGCAACGAGCGCTGCTGCCACGGCGGTGACTTCCTCCCTCCCGGTGACCCTCCTCACCAATACCGGAGGCGCTCTGGTAGCTTTCTCGGTCAGCAGTATGGACGCCCACCTGCTCGCCCCCGAGTTCCAGGGCAGCCTGGAGGCGGACTTCCTCATCCGGCAGGGTCGCCACTCTTGCTATGTGCGCTTACCGACAAGAGAGGAAGCAGTCACCTGCTCGTGGCTGGTCAAACTGGCCCCTGGATCTGGGCAGGGGCACCAGCTCCGTGCCAACAGGATTCGCGAGCAGAGTCGCGCCCTCTCTCCTCTGAAGCGAGCGGAAGTAGAAGAGCAGATTGTGACCAGACAGTCCTGGCTGCTGCGCCCCCAGAGCGAGGCAGCCTTCTGGACCCCGGCCCAGGCCCAGACCCAGACCCAAGCTCAGGCTCAGGCCCGGACGGTTTCCCCTGCCCCCGAACCAGCAGCCTCCGAACACGAGAGCGAGGCAGCGGCGGCGGCAAGGGAAGATGAACCGGGAAGGGAAGATGAACCAGCAGACAGGGCCATCTTAGCAGAAGCTGATCCTAAGCCAGAGCAGCAACGAGAGCAGGAACGCAGCGGCCAGAGCGACTGCTCTGCCCCTGCTGCGCCTGTCCTCAGCCTTGGCTCAATCCCAGCCAGTCAGGCCCCAGCCAGTCAGGCCGCTCCTCGCCCCCAGTTCCCCCGCGGGATCAGAAAGTATCGGGGGCGCCGGGCAGAACTCCTTCGGGAACGGGAGGAGTTCCGATCGTGGTGGGCGCCTCTCTCGCCATCGCCCGGCCCGGATCTGGGTCCGAGTCCGAGTTCGAGTCCAGGCAGGGGCAGTGCTCGCAGGCACAAGGGCAACAGCAGGAGCAAGGGCAAGGGCAGCAAAAGTCAGCAACAAGCAGCGGACAGGCACCCTTCTACGGCAGTGAAAGGGGACCCGGCAGTTCCTCGTCCCGCCCCGCTCGTGCTGGCTTGGCCCATGCTCCCACAGCAGAGTCAACGGAGCCTACCTCCTGACCCTGCTGACTCTCCTGACTCTGCCGTACCGGCTCAGCGGGCCTCGGCCTCGGCCTCGGGGGCGGGGAAAGGGGACGACCCGCCCAAGTCAGAAGAGCATCACACCTTATCCAGCCATGAGGAGACCTGGTCCTGCAGCAGAGCAGAGCCAGGACAGGAGCCAGCTCGCTGAAGCGAAGCCGAGCGAAGTCGAACGAGGCCGGGGGAAGTGAGGCGAGCTGAGAGGAGGGCAGAGCAGAGCACATGGATCCTCAGCGAGGCAGAGCACATGGGGAATCTGAGTATGAGAAGCGCAAGGGGGGAGAGAAAGGGAGGGAGTCCGCCGCCGCCGCCTCCTCCGCACGCTCCCAGGAGTCCGACAGCGTCAGGGACCAGACCACTCGTCCGCTTGCAGGTTCCTTGACAGGATCCTTGGAGGAGCAGCTGCTCGTGTGGCTGCTGGCCGAGCCCTGGCAGCGCCTTGAAGACCTTCAGACGGCCCTGGGCTGCTCTCATGCCACACTGGTGCGAATGCATCGCCATCTGAAAGGACTGTTGGAAGTCTACCGTCGGGGGACGGGGTGGTATCTCCTTTCGCCGGCAGGGCTGCTGGCAGCCGCCGAGCGAGTACTCGGCTTTCGTCCTAGCAACGGCGAACTCCACCATCTGGCAAGAGCCTGTGGCTACAGCCGGCGGCAGCTCCAGCAGCAGCTGCTTGCCCTAGAGAGCTGGCTTCCCTGCCAGCAACTGCTTCAGGAGCTGCTGACACGCTGGGTTCCCCTCTTGCAAGCACGAGTGCCGCACCTGTCCTGCTACTGGGTCTGGGCCTGGAAACGGCTGGGAAGGGGCTGGCCAGCAGGCTCCGGTCTGAGCTGGCCCTGGGCATGGCTCGGTCTCCACCAGGAGCCGCGAGCTGCTTCAGGACTGCTGACCTGTCGGGCTACAGCGGTGCTCTTGCTTTGTGCCCTTCCTACTCCTGATGATCCTGATACTTCTCCTGACAGCAAGAGCGCTCAGCAGTCGGAGCCGGAGAAGGAGAAAGGGAAGAGAACAGCACCGGGTACGAGGTTCCCTCTGCTGCTTGATCTGGACGCACTTCGCCTTCGTCTTCGCTTTCGCCTCTTGTCGCCCGTGGGGCTTGAGCCAGCGGTGGCCCAAGCGAGTCAGCTCGGCTCTCGACTGCTATCCCGCTTTGTGGCTCCTCTCGTGCAAGGGGGGCTGTCGCTTCACATTCCGATCATCGTCGATTCGGGCTTGAGCGTGAGTAGTGGCAGCAGGCTCCAACGTCTGCTCGTCCCCTGGCTGCTGCTCCAGTGCCACAGCAGCAGGTGTGCCGCCCTGGACCCAGACTCGGCTTCGGCTTCGGCTTCGGCTTCGGCGACTCCGATCACGCCAGCAGTCGGCCCTCTCTTGCTCTTAATCCGAGAGGGAGTCGGCCCAGCATCGAGCACGCGCCGCTACCAGGTGTGGCACCAGGCTCTGCTAGACGCCTGGCAGCAGGTCCAGTTGTTGCTGGGAGACAGGCAGCCCCCACAGCTGCCTCCGGTCTGGTGGGCGGTTATCCCAGAGCGGGGCCGGGACCGAGACCGAGATCGAGATCGACGCGAGGCGAGCTGGCAGCTTCCCTGGAGAGCCTTATGGGACGACCGCCCGTGTCCGCTCTCTGCAGGGGTGGGTCAGCTCGCCGTCGGCCCCTGGTTCCCTGACCTCTTGCCCCCCTGGTGGAACTGGTGGGGCCGCAGCCACAGCAGGGACCTTTCTCCCACTGGGGCCCCCCTGCGCCGATCTGGGGAGTCTGGGGAGCGAGAGCGGGAGCTGGCGGAGCTGAGTTCCCTCACTCCGCCAGCTCCCGACGACTCGCCTCTCTCCTGCCGGGACGAGGACAGCCAGGACAGCGCCAGCTCCGCCTGCTGGGCTGGGTCTGCGCGCCAGGGGCCCTGGCCCCGGCATCCGCGCAGGAGCTGGTTGCTTGTTCCGCCTTCGCTTCAGCCTTTCCGTGAGAGCCAAGGCTGGGGCTGGGATCGGGCAGAGCCGAGGCGGGAGCTGGAGCAGCAAGTGCTCCTCTCTTCTCTGTTGGATCGGCGTCATCGGGCGCTGATGCGCTTGCTCTTCCATCTGCCAGGAGCCTCCCGAGATCTCCTCACGCACGCCTCTCCTGCCCGTCCCCAAACCATTGCTCGCCGGCTTCGAGAGCTGGCTCGATGGGGGGTGATTCACCCACTCAGGACAGCACCAGGAACAGATTCTGACCCTGTCTGCTCCCCTCGCACGCCCCCAGAGTCGGTCTCAGATCCTGGCTGGCATCTGACGGGGCTGGGGTGGCGACTCTTGGCCGCCTGGAGTCAGGAGTCCCCAGGACTCTTGGCCCGCAGGCAGCGGAGGCAGTGGCAGCAGGGACTCTCCCTGCACCAGGGGGCGTTGCTGCGCCTCCTCGCTCTGTGGCTCCAGGCCGCTCAGGCACTCGCTCCACACGGTCATCACCTCATCTGGTGGGAGGTGAACCCCTCTTCTCCCTGGCTCCCGCTCCACAGCCAGCACCAGCTGGTTTCCCGTCCGCCCGTGCGACCGGATCTGGTCTTCCTGTATCGCACCCCGGGGCCTCCCGAGCGGCAGATGCTGATCTGTTGTGAGCTGGATCGGGCAACAATGAGCCGGCCAGCCTTGCAGTCCAAATGGAATCGCTACCGGACAGTAGCTCTTTCCAGCCAAGGACGGCTCTGGCTGGCTGTGATCACCCTGTCCCAGCGAGCCAGAGTCACCCTCGAAGGGCAATTGCTCGCCCTGGCCCAACGGGGCTGGTTCCCTGGGTTCGTCATTCGCCTAACAGACTTGCAGGAGCTGGAGGCGGCCACGGCTCTTGACCCAGCCTCCCTCCTGGTTGCTCCCCTCTGGACACAGGTCGCTCCTGCTCCCAGAGGCCCTGTCGCTTTCCTCGATCCTCCCTAGTCTTTCCTCTCCGGCATCCCTCCCGGGCTTCTCTGTCGCTGCCTCAACGGGCTGGGCTGGGCCAGGTCTCTCCCACAGTGTCCCACAGTGCCAATCTTCCAGCCTGCCTACAAACTGTCTGACTGGCAGACGGGCTGAGTCGTTGTCGTGTCATTGAGCCGTGAATCAGCCTACTAGCGAGTGGCAAGCGAGGCGAGGGAGTCTGCCCGTCTGCTTACCAGCTCTGGCAGGCAGACAGAACCAGTTGTAGGACCCGCCTGCAGGACCCATTGCCGCACGCCGTTCGCTTCGGTCGTTCCGTTCTGGCCTGACCCGGCCCAGCCAGGGAGCGAGTCGGTCAGCCCTGCCTGCTGCATGGTGCTCCCCTGTTGGTGCTCCCCTGTGCTGCGGACTGGGTCCTCTTGCCTGCCCTGTTATCTTGCCTTGCCTTGCTGCACTCCGTTCTGGGAATCAGCTCAGCTCGAGTTCGAAGCGAAGCGCTCCGGCTTGCTGAGGCTGGGATCGGGAGCAAAAACGAGCAGATAGCCTCGTTGAGAGCCTCGAAACACATGGGCGAGCGCAAAACCGTGAGGCGCCAACCGAGCGACTCCCCGGCTTAAGTGTTCCTGGAGTCTGGTCTCACTCAATCCACAGGCGCTCGCGAGGAGGTCTCGGGAGATGCTTCGAGGTAACAAACATGATTCTCCTTCTCCCTGTGCCTGTCTTGCTTGCTGCACTTGAAGCTGGAGCAGGGCCGTCACCGCAGCATATTCTGCTGGTGGCAGAGCGATGACCCACTCGCCGAACAGCATCAGCAGGTGCAGATCCGGAACGACGGCGATGGATTCCACGAGTTTGACGAGAGACCTCCGTGCAACAGTGGAAATCTCTTTCCGGAAGCGGAAGGGCCTAGATGCAGTCACTCGTTGACCTCCCTCCTCGTGCGCATGCAAGTCATCCTTCCTGAGCTTTCTGCCTGCCTTCTAGTATAGCAAAGGCGCTGTGCTGAGCGAGCCGAGCCGAGCCGAGCCGAGCCGAGCCGAGCCAGAAGCATCGTTGGACAGCTCTCCTTGTGGCTCATCGATTTCCCTCGGCCCCGATTGCTTTGCTCTTTCCCAGGGGGCTTTTCCCCTGCCCCCTCTGAGCGGTGAAAGTGGTGCAACGGCAGAACCTCGTTCCGCCGTTGCACCACTCAGGAGACCTGCCCCGACCTGCCTTCTCAAGCGCGCCTAGCGGGATGCTGGGAACCCTTCTTTTCCTTTCTTCTCTCCTCCACGAGGGGGATCTGATCGATGTCAGCCCCCTGGCATTGGTGCTAGAGCACCTGATGAGCAGCTCCAGCAGCAGGCTTGACTCGCTTCTGCCGGTATGGTATCTTATGGCTGGTGAAGAGAGATCCTCGAAGAGGCATGGCGCTGGCAGGACCGTCATGGCTGAGGGTCGCCCCAGCGAACGTTCCTGGTGAGAGAAGCAAACCGAGTACCATCCGACAGGAACGCCGTCGCAAGACGAGCCGAGCCGAGCCGAGCCGAACTAGAGGGACACGCGGCCACAAGCAAGAGACACACCAGAAGGAAGAGCCAGAGGCAATGAGCCGCGTGAGGATATGGAAATGAGGATAGTGAAAGAAGGAAGAGAAACACGAGGCTCGTCTTGCCAGGAGTGCCGAGCCGAAAGCATCTGAGACGATCAGAGAGGCCCGGACGCAGAGAAGGAAGGCACTCCTGCTGCCTCATCGCACAGCCTATTCCGGCAGGTCCGGGCTCCGCTCGCTAAGCGAGCAAAGAACGAGGAACAGACTTGTCTTGCACAGAGCCGCGCCGAGAAAGGAGGAGGTACCCCAGAAGGAGCAACGAGAAGCCAGAGCGAGTCCGCAGGCAGCTAGGCAGACAGACGGGAAGCAAGGGGCTGGCGCTTCGCTTCTCTCGTGTCTCGCCTCAGTCCAGTGAGGGTGTCTTGTCCCATCCGTGAGGGAGGCCTTGCTGTGTTGCTCTGCTTGAGCATCCTGAAAGGCAGACAAACAAGCTCTCCTCCTTTCCTTGGCTCTGTGGCCAGAGAAGAGAAAGGAGCGAGTTGATGAAGTCCCCGCGGTTTGGGCAAGTTCCCACTCTCCCTCCTCCCCAAGTGCACCTCCGGCTGATGATCCAGCTTTCGCATCAGCCTCCTGTCCAGCCGGCTACCCGCCGGCACCGGCATGGGCGGGATGGGCACGGGCAGCCCCGTTCCAGGTCCGTTTCTGGGGTTTCTGGGCCCCAGCGGCACCAGCGAGAGGCTCCCTCCTGGTGGCGGTGGGTGATTGGAGGGCTTGCTGTCTTTTCCCCCAGGAGCGGGATGCTGCTCGCCCAGCAGTGGCGGTCTCGCTCTCGTCCCTCTCGTTGAGGGGACTTGTCCGCTTCGCTTGAAGATTGAGGCAAGGATGAAGGCTTTGTTGCGGCTTTTCTGAGAAGAGATAAGATCAGACTGGAAGAGAAGGCAGGCATCCCTCTCGTCTCGTCGAGCAGGAATGCCTGCCTTCTTTCTTGCTCGCCTCGCCAGCCTCCTTGCCAGCCTCCCTCCAGCGAGCACCCCATGAGCAAAGCAAGAAGCAAACGAGCAAGCAAGCAGGAGGAACCTCATGAGATTCGCTTTCCCCCGACGGGCTGGTGCACTTCAGGCAATTCGTTCTCGTTCTCGGCAGCGCCACCGTTGCCGCCCCTCTCACGACCGGTCTGCCAATCCCACTCGGCACCAGCAGAGTCATCTCCCCCACCGACACCGACTGCTGAAGGCCCTGCTGATTCGCATCAGCATGCAGATCCTGCTGATTCGCATCAGCATGCAATGCTGGAGGCTTCGTCGGCACCTGGCTCACCTGGCGCGGCTCCAGGATCAGCTAGCGGTCCTGGACCAAGCACAGTCATCCCGGCTCGGCCCGAGTGCTGCTGAGCTGGGCCGGGCAGAGGAGCAACAGAGCAAGAGTCGGGCCTGGGACAGACCCTTGAGATTCCGCCAGGAGGAGCTTGGCCCTGCTCAAGGAGAACCGATCGGTCTGGGGGCCCGGTCTCGGTCTCGATGCTCTGACCAACAGCCAGCTAGCAGGAAGCCCAACAGGAAGCGCAAGAAGCGGCGCACAGGAGGGAGAGTTGAAGGTAGCTCTCCCTCCTCTCCTTCCTCAGGAAAAAGAAAGGGAAAAACAAAGGAGGAACACCTTCATGGAATCCGTGTTCGAGACGCTCACCAGGAGACTGATGCAGGAATATCCTTTAGATCCTCTTCTACAGATTCTTCTCCGTTCTCGCCACCGAGTGCTTGCTAGTCCTGTCTTGCTTCTGTTTCAGAGGCCGCAGCAGAAGAGGCTATGGCTGTGGCAGTATCCTCTCCCCGATGAGTCATCGTTGTGGTGGCTGCTCAACAGAGCTTTCTCTCGCCTGCTGCCTCCCTGCCAGGAGGTCAGTTGGTGGGAGTGGGAATGGTGGGGGACGGCGAGCCAGGATGAGGACGAGATCCACATCTTTCGGTGGGGGATCCTGTCTCTCCCGGTTTCCATGCTGCTGGGGGATCTCGGCAGCTCCCACTTTGCCACTCTGCAGCCTTTGATCAATGCCGCGGCTGCGATGGCCTGTGGGGATGCTGTGAAGCAGGGATGGCTCTGGCTCCTCTGGGAGCTAGATCCTTCCGAGGCAGAAGCGCAAGACTCAGTCACAGGCGCACAACGGTATCTCTTCTGGCACTGGTGGCTCTCTCTTGAGGGCGGTCCGCAGCCCGAATTTCGGCTCTGGGCTGAGGGTCCATGCGGAAGAGGCTACACCCACTACATCTGGCTCCGAGACCAACAGAGGAGGGGCCAGTGGCCACAGCAGGACTGGGAGCAGATGTGGCGCTATATTCGGGAGATCAGAACCCGTCAGTGCCTCTATCTGGTCATCACCTGGCAGCTGCTCTCCAGCGGAGCTGCTCTCCTGCTGCCAGATCTGCGCCACCTGCACCGCTCCGACTCCGACCCAGGAGGACCTCAAGAAACCGGTCAGGCGAGCTGGAGTCAACTCGAGCTGGCCCCGCTGCCGTTCACGGGGTAAGGCTCTCCTTCCTTTCTCCTCTCGCTTGCTGCCACCGAGTCCTGTCCACGGAGGAATGTCTATGGAACCGAAGCAGGAACCCAAGCCGCTCACGCTCGAAACCCGATTTGCCAATAAGTGCATCGTTGTTCAGGATCGTCGCTATCTGCCCGTGCAGTGGCGGCTGGTCTGGTTCCGTGAACTCTGTCCCCAGGGAACCATTGAGACAGAGATAGTTCATCTGGACCTTGATCGGGAGACCGAAGAGGAGTACTACGGCTACAACCGGGACACCCGGCGCACCGAGAAGATGGTCCGCCGTGCCAAAGGCTTCGTCATCGTTCGGGCTGTCGTCAAGGACGGCAGAGGTGGCGTCGCCACGGGGACCAAATCGGAGAAGGCCGCCAGCTTCCCCGATTTTATCGAGAAAGCCGAGACTGGAGCCATTGGGCGCGCGCTGGCGGCTCTGGGGTTCGGAACGCAGTTCGCCCTCGAGCTGGAGGAGCAGCTGCCGCCTCCGAACCAGCGCCCATCTTCCCCTCCTCTCCCTAGCTCCCCCCCTGCTAGCTCTCCCTCTGTCACGACCTCTCCCCAGCCCTCTAGCTCATCTCCCCAGCCCCCTAGCTCCTCAGGCTCAGCCCACAGTCATGACGGTCATGAGAGGCGCTCGGCCCCTCAACCCTCTCAGCCCTAGCAGGCAGGAAGCCGACCTCACCTAGTCGCTGACTCGGCTTCCCCCTTATGCTTCTTTCCGTTCCCACGGGCGCAGGCAGCGGCGCGGCGGGAGCTGCCTCCGCTTCCCACTCCACGGGCGCTTCTGCCTGCCCTGCTCGCTGCTGCCTGCTCTCCTCTTTCAACTGGCTGTGGAGGGAGCGAAGATCTCCCTCCCCTCCGGCCGAGTCAGGTCGGCCGCTTTCCCTCCACTCGGCCGAGTTCCTTCGCTCGGGTCGGCTCGGTTCGCTTCGCTTCGCTTCAGCTCGAGTCGGGTCGGGTCGGGTCGGGTCGACGAGCTTGGCAAGCCGAGCCGAGCCGACCCGAGCTGACCCGAGCCTGACTGGCGAGCTGAGCCGAGCTGAGCCGAGCTGAGCGAAGTGTCTCTTGCATCCATCAAGCCAAGCTGCGTCTCGTCAGCACACGAGGAAGAAAGGAGGAAGATCATGTCCCTGTCATTGCTCGAGACGCTGCAACAGTCTTCAGCAGCCTGGCTGTTCGCACTCCTCAGGGAGGATAAGGACTGGCTCAAGCTGCGTGTCCGGGTCAAGTTGAGTTCCCTCGAGCCAGATCGTCTGGCCCAGCTGGTTTCCCAGCGCCAGCACAGCTGGTCTCAACGGAAGTCCCCCCCCAATCTCGAGGTGCTTGCAGCCCTGCTTGGATGGCCTTGCTGGGCCGAATTTGTTGTCCAGCCCGCGGAGTCGAACCTGCGGCAGTCCCAGGAGGCTGCCCCCTCCTACTGCTGGGGAATCCTCTCCTCTCCCAAGGAGCGCTTTCCGCTCCTGTCTCTTCCTCGACCCGAAGTGGCAGATCCCACCGACTGGCTGCCGGAGTGGCAATGGAAATGGCTGCAGACTGTAGCCACTGCTGTTGGCCCCTTCTCCCCTTGCTGGTTGCTGCTGTGCTTCTCGCCGAGGGAGGGGGAACAAGAAGGGAACCCACGGCCGCAACTGACCTGGATGTGGAGCTTCGGAGTCCCTCCAGCTCCTGGAGGGACCGCTCCGGGCAACCTGCTGGAACAAATCCAGCCTGTCTTGCAGGGGCCGCTCTACCCCCAAACAGTGACAGTGCGGCCCGGCTCCGGTTCTGAAGGGGGTCTGTGGGGCCAAGTGGCCCATGAGCTGGATACCAAGGGAGAGGCGTATACCAAGTACTTGCGCATTGCAGGGAGCTGTGCGCGTCTCCTGCTGTATTCGCCGGATCTCTCCCCAACCGACGCCGGCTGGTGGGAGCTGGATCTGTCCTAGCTCTCCAGTCCGGCTGAAGCGCTCAGCTGAGCTGAACCGAAGCCACCAGAGAGCCGGAGGAAGAGGCGAGGAGCATCCTGCTCTCCTCTTCCTCCCTTGCTCTCAGACTCCTCTCAGACTTGAAGGAAGGAGGAAGATCATGGATCCTCATACTACCATCTATGCCTCCCTTCAGCAAGAACCAGAATACGCTGCCATGCTTCGCCAGCAGCTTCGTCTGATCTGGGCCGGAGCTGCCGTGCAGTGGCTTTTCCAGGAGGCTCCGGTTGATGCGCCGTTCGAGATGACCTTCGTTCCTCCGTGGAATTGCTGGATGGAGTTTCCGGCCCCTGCTTTCATCCGTATCCCAGCCCTGGGCGGCTCAGACGAAACGAGATTGTTTCCTTGGCCTGGGCCACAGCAGTGGGCGCTGTTGGCAGTGAGGCAGAAGAGGTCCCAGTTGCGCTTCTCCTTGCAGCCGTTGATCCAGGTGCTTTCCCAGATGTTGTCCACCCGCAAGGGGCAGGACACAGCTGCCCCTCAACACGCCGTCGCCCTCTATTGGGACACCTCTGGGGATCGGTTGTTTGTCCCTCAGCACGGCCTCATTCCCCCGGAGCTAGCCAGCTCCCTGGTGGACTTGCTCAATCGGCTCCTCGTTGGCTCCTCTCACAGCGAGGTGTGGAGATGGACCCTGTTCGAGGTGGACGACATGCGCCAGGGGCACAAGCACGTGCAATGCTCCTGGAGCTGGCTCGTGATCCAGCCGAGCGAGTGGGAGCAGCAGCAGCAGGCAGAGGATCCGGCTCTGCTCGTGCTGGGGGCCCCAGGAGATTGGGGGAGGAGCGAACGGTCTCAGCCAATGGACCCGACTCCCAGCCCCCAGGATCTGGTCCAGGAGCGACTGGCCTGGCTGCTGTTCCTGGGCGGCGGAGCCACCCTGCACCTGATCAGCCATGGAGGGTATCTGGTCTCCGCTTCCCGGCCCTGGGAGATTCTGGAGCTGCCCTTTCTCTCCCACTGAGACTCTCCCTCTTCCTTCCACTTCCACTTCCACTCCTTTTCCCATCGCAGAGCAGCCTTCAGCCGTTGAGCGGGCGGGTCAGCGAGCGGGCCGGGCTGGGCTGGGCTAGGCCGGAGATCAAAGGGGATCACATGCCAGTCCCAGCAGGCAGACTCCCACCTCCCACCCACCTCCCACGTCTCTCTCGCTCGCCTCTCGCCATCCCTCTCGCCATCCTACAGCGGGGAGCGACAAGATGCTGCTTGCCGCTCCCCCCCTTTGTAGGATCAGGACGGCAAAGGAGGCTGTCCTTCTTGGCCTTCTTGGCCTTCTTGGCCGAAAGCTTCCCTGTGCTTCTTGCTTGCTTGCTTGCTCTCAGGTGAGGGAGCACAGGCGAGCTGTGCTGTGTCCGCTGGCTGGTCTTGCCTTGCCTCGCCTTGCCTCGCCTCGCCAGGACCGGTCCGGACCGGTCCTGGGCGACACGTGTCCCTGAGTCCCTAGCAGCTGAGCTAGACCTTTTTTTTGTTTTTGGAAGCCGTGCGTGGCAAGTCAACCAGACGAGCTGGCCAAGCCACCGCTCCAGAAAGACACGCCTCTGGGTCTCACTGGGCTCTGCTGCACTGCAGCGCGGGTTCCATCTCTATGTACCAGCAGATGCCCTAGAGCATCGGTCAAGTAACAGTGACAACAGGTGACAAGCCAGCAATCACAACGTCCAAAACGTGCTGAGCCATCATGTCTTTCGTGATGGTCTGGTCTCCCCGGCTCCACTGCACTGCGGGACCGAAGATGGCCCAACTGATGACCTGCGCTGTGATTTCTCCTGTTTCCTGGCAGATGGGCACCGACGATGGGGCCTGGTTCAACCAGTGCAGAAGGACTTCCTGGAGTTCTTGCTGCAAAGCGACCTCGAAGAACGGCACAAACTGCCTATCGGCTGGCTTGAGGTGATACTGCCAGAGGGCAAGAAAATCGAACACGGCGAGAATAAGCAGGCGCAAGGTACTCGTCTGCAAAGTGGATGTAGCGGGAAGCTGGCTCTCCAATGTGTGGTGAAACTTCTCGCGCATCCAGACCTCTAAGAGGGCGTATTTGTCTTCAAAGTGGGCATAAAAGGTTGATCGATTAACCGTTGCTCGTTCTGTGATGTCTTGCACTGAGATAGAGTGAATGTTGTGTCGTTCTTCAAGTAATGAGATGAACGCTTGCAGCAACGACTGACGGGTCCGTTTGACCCGTGGATCGTTCTCATGAGCTGGCGTGGTCATGTTCTCTCCTTACCCGGGTAATTTCCTCATCATCTCCCTCTGAAAAGCAACAGTTACTCTCTGGTGTTGTCTACACAACGATCCGGCCTGTTTGCTGATTGCTTTCAGTTCAGAGACAGCTTACTATTCCTACTGTGTAGGATACACGAAAGTGTTGGTTAGATAACCACGTTGTCTATCCGACATACTTCTGTCCACTCGATAGATGCGGCAGCCATCAGATGCAGGGGCTCCTGCCCCGGCAAGGTATGTTCGCCGCAGCGAGAGCACACAAAAATGTAGGAAGGACTATCGAAATGCAAGCAATAGTCATTACGCAATCTCTCTCCTGGAGGTGGTTTTCATGATTGTCATAACAACTCCCACCGGTCAGATTGGCCATCAAGTTCTCAACAACCTGCTCGATCACGACGAGCCGATCCGCGTGATCGTGCGCGATCCCTCCCGTCTGTCCCCGCGCGAGCGCGAGCGCGTCGAAGTCGTGCAGGGATCGCACGGCGACCTCGATGTCGTCACCAGGGCGTTCAAAGGCGCAGACAGCGTGTTCTGGCTTGTACCCCCGGACCCTCGCGCCGAGAGCGTCGAGGCCGCCTACGTGGGTTTCAGCCGACCGGCGTGCGACGCCTTCAAGAGTCAGGAGGTCAAGCGGGTGGTCGGCGTCTCGGCCTTCGGTCGTGGGGCAGCCGTGTCCGGGAAGGCTGGCAATGTCGCGGCATCGCTGGCTATGGATGACCTGATCGCAAGTACGGGGGTCAGTTACTGTGCTCTGGCAGCGGCCCCTTTCATGGATAACCTGCTCCGTCAAGTCGAGTCGATCAAGAACCAGGGCATGTTCTTCGATATGATATCTGGGGACCTCAAGCAGCCAACCTGCGCCACCCGCGATATCGCCACCGTTGCCGCTGGGTTGCTGCTCGATCACTCCTGGAGCGGAGTCGCAAGTCGCCCGGTGCTCGGTCCTGAGGACATCTCCTACAACGACATGGCACAGATCATGTCCGAGGTGCTAGGCAGGCCAGTGCATTACCAACAAATCCCCGGCGAAGCTTTGAAGGCCACGCTGACCAGATTCGGCAGATCCGACGCTATGGCGCAAGCCCTGGTCGATATGATGGCGGCCTACGATCAGGGACTCGCCACCGCCGAGCCGCGTGCCCCCGAGTCCACCACTCCCACGAGCTTCCGGCAGTGGTGTGAGGAAGTGCTCAGGCCAGCTATCCTGGCCTGAGCACCACCGCAAACGAAAGGACCACCAGATGACTGAAGTAACAACAAACGAAGCACCTCGACTCTCCAATGATCACATCAATGACGTGCTGCTGCGGTTTACCGAGAGGTTCGGCCAGCCGCAGCGGTCACCGGTCTTGCACTCTCCCTCGGAGCAGAACCTCGACTATGAGGATGTCACCTTTCCATCTCTCGATGGAGTCCCACTGGAGGGCTGGTTCATCCCAGCAGCCGGGTCCAGCAAGCTCATCATTGCCAATCACCCGATGGGGTTCAGCCGATCCGGGCTACCCACGCAGTTCGAGCCGTGGCACTCGGTGTGGGCGTCCAGCGGGAACGGCTTCGAGGTCAACTTCCTCCCGGACTACAAGATCCTTCATGATGCTGGGTACAACGTCCTGACCTATGACCTACGCAACCACGGTTTCAGTGGCGCGGCCAACGGCGGCATCGTGTCCAGCGGCATTTTTGAGGCGCGTGATGTCGTCGGCTCGTTGCAGTACGTCCGTAACCGCGACCAGACGCGGGACATGACGATTGGCCTCTTCAGCCGCTGCCTGGGCTGCAACTCCACCTTCTCTGCGATGACGCAGTTTCCCGAGGTGTTCAACGAGGTGCGCTGCCTGGTCGCACCTCAGCCCGTGACTCCACAGATCATCCTCGCGCATCACTTGGCTCTGGCGGGAGTTCCAGCTAACCGCATCCAGGACCTGGAACAGCGCATCGTGTTGCGCACGGGCATCGGGTTCGCACAAATAGATCCGAGGGAGTGGGCGAAGCGTGTCCGCATCCCCACGTTCCTCTACCAGGTCCACGACGACGTGCTGACGCAGCCGAGCGACGTACAGACCATGTTCGACAACATTCCCATCGGCGAGAAGAAACTGCAATGGATCTACGGCACCACGGCCCGCTGGGACGGCTACCTTGAGTTCCAGCGCCGCCCACAGCCGATGCTGGAGTGGTTCAAGAAATACATGTCCTGATGGCTTTTGAGTGTGGAGTGGAGTTAAGCAACGTAACTCCACCCCAGTATGAATGTGTTCGGGAAACAAGACACCTGGTTTCCTCTTCAGGTCATGAACGACTCCCTTGATCCATCGACAAGTCTCACCCTCACGCAAAGCCTCGGCCACGCAGGCTCAGCTCAAGCCGTGGGCTGAGCCTCGTTTGCCATCCGTAAAAAAGAAGAGCAAAGGAGCACCACATGCGCCCTACAGCTAGGCATCCTCCAGTGGAACTCTCACATGGAGAGCACATGGTCATCACACGCATCAAACGAGCGAAGTTGTTTGTCTTTCTCCGTTATCACCGCCACGGGTTATTTGATGACACGTTTTAAGAAGAACTGGCAACACTGTATGCCCCGGGTCTGCGTGGGCACCCTCCTATTCCGCCAGCACAATTGGCTCTGGTGACCATTCTCCAGGCATACACAGGTGCCTCGGATGATGAAGTGATTGAGGCTACACTCATGGATCGGCGGTGGCAATTGGTGTTGGATTGCCTGGATACCAGGCAGGCGCCGTTGAGCAAAGGGACTCTGGTGGCTTTCCGAAAGCGGCTCATCGAGACGCACATGGACCAACGGCTCATCGAACGTGCCATCAAGATGGCGAGCCACACTCAGGAGTTTGGAGCCCGGACCTTACGCGCAGCGTTGGACAGCAGTCCGTTATGGGGAGCGGGCCGAGTCGAAGATACGTACAATCTTTTAGGCCACGCGCTCAAAAAGGTGCTGCGCGTGGTAGCCGAGCAACAAGGAAGAGATTTGGTCGAAGTGGGACACGAGGCGGGAGCAGACGTGGTCAGTGGAACAAGCCTGAAAGCGATGCTCGACCGAGATTGGGATCAGCCAGGGCAGCGAGCAGAGGCGTTGAGCCTGGTTTTGAACGCGTTACAGGCGCTGGAAACCTGGGTGCAGGCATTACAACAGGATGAGGCGGAACAGGCCGAAGCATCTCTAGAAATTGCTCGCCAGGTGAAAGAGCAAGATGTGCAGGTCGATGAGAATGGGAAGGCCAGCCTGATCAAAGGCGTCGCCAAAGATCGACGCATCAGCGTCGAAGATGCCGACATGCGTCACGAACGCAAAAGTCGAAGTATACGAGTTGACGGATACAAACGCCATGTCTTGCACGACCTGGATACAGGTCTCATCCGTGCAGTGGGTATCACGCCTGCGAATGTGCCAGAAGCCAGTGTCGCCAGAGAGATCAGCGCAGACCTGGAACGGCAACATGTGGTGTTGAAAGAACTCCATATCGACCGGGGCTATTTGAGTAGCCATCTTGTGCGCAAGCGCAGTGGTGAGATGGAGATCTATTGCAAAGCCTCGCCGGTGCGCGAGGGGAAGCGCTTTTCTAAGCAGGCCTTTTCCCTCGATTGGAAACGGCAGGCTATCCGGTGTCCAGCAGGGCAAGAGAGGCCTTTTGTGCCTGGTGGTGTGGTTCACTTCCCCGAAGGTCCTTGTGCGGAGTGTCTTCTGCAAACGCAATGCACCACCAATTCCAAAGGGCGTAGTGTGAGCATTCATCCCGATGAAGCTTTGCTCGCGGAATTGCGTCAACGTCAGCAAACTCCAGAAGGCCGAAAGATCCTGCGTGAACGAGTGGCGGTTGAGCATACCCTGGCCCATATTGGCCGATGGCGAGGACGGCAGGCACGCTACTGTGGCACACCCAAGAATCTCTTCGATCTGGGCAGATGCGCCGTTGTCCACAACTGACATGTTCTGGCTCGTTCCCAGCAATCCTCTGCTAAGTTTCAGGAAGCTGCGTGATTTCTCGACCGGTTCTCTAGCAGCCAGAGCCAGATCAATATAGGTTCTCGTCACAAACAGACCCTGGCAGAAGCCGTTGATGCAGCACGCAGCCAGTTTGAGCAGCCTGTGGCCGATCTGCTTGCTCTGCGAGCAGACCTGGAACGCAAGGGACTCTCTGCCCGGCGGCTCTCTCATCTGGAGGGAGCTACTCTTACCTGAGCAACCTTCATCAGCAGTTTGCCCAGCACTATCCATTGACGGCTGCCAGTCTGGAGGCTGGCCTCCCCATCACAAAGGCACTAGCGATAGGTGGCTTTCCCGCTGACCGTACCGGGGGCGCCACCAATGAGGCGCTTTCTCTTCCGAGCGGGCGCCCCCGGCGTCGACGCTGCGCTGCCACGGCATGAGTCCAGCAAGCAACGAGAAAGTCACTGCCGCGCCTCGGCCTCGGGAGCCAACTCGAGCACAACTCGAATGGCAGCAGCCAGCCTTTGCCTCTCTTCAAGGTTGTAAACTCTGCCTCCCAGTGGCAATCGGGGCACAAATGACCTTGATGGGGCCGGTAGTGTCAAGGACGCCCCCAATGGTGATGGTGTCGGCACTGACGCCGGGCGTGCTCGCTGCTCCTCCACTGCCGCCGCTCGTGCTGCCACAGGCACTCACCAGGAGCAGCAGCAAACAGAGCAGCAGCCCCCTTCCCGCAACACTGGGCCAGCGGCGCTCCGCTGACACCGGTAGTCTCAGAAGCCTCATGGTCTCGCTTTCCTCCTTCCGCTGGTGACAGCCCCGTTGCTGCGCAGCCGCATCGAGTGCCGGGCCGTGCTCTTGGGCTGGGCAGACGGGCCACCGCCTTGACCGGCTGAGTGAACCATGAGTCACTCATCATATGACACATGATTCATGTATCATGATAGTCAGAAAAGCGCCGTTGTCAAGGGGGAAGTTGTCCTCTCTCCCTTGACAGATGCCTCGATATATGATACATGAATCATGTGTCACATACACCGCCGTCGATCAGCCGAGGCAGGCCCGGCCCGCAGGCTCTTTTGAGGATTGGCGGGCCGGGGCTGGCCGGCGGCGATCTCATCAGAGAGGGGCGTAGCCATGATCGCCTGCCAGACCGAGCTGGATTGTCCTTACTACGGTTGCCCGACAGTCCATACTGTCATCTACGCTTCGCTATATATCAAGCGCATTATCTGCCAGCGCTGTGCCCACGCCGTGGCATGGCCTGTGCTGCTCCTCGTGCTCGAATACTGCTGCGATCTTGCCTGGCGCACCACGGCCCTCGCCCACGCCTCAAACATGAGGCACGTGCCCACCCGATCCACTTTGTCCATGGAGAGCAATCGTCCCTCCGCTGAGGTTCGCGGAGCGAGGAGCGTCTCTTCGTCAGGTACCGGGCCATCGTTCAGGAGATCGGTCCGCTCGTTGAGGAGTTTCTGCCGCAAGGCATCCTGATTTTCTTTGATCAGCCGGCGCCTGCCGGGCTGGGCGAGGTCTCGCCGGTGCATGACGGCGCCGGCCTGCCTGCCCCGATCGCCGTCGGCGACCTGCAGCGCTTCAGCGAGCCGGCGCCTGGTGGGGGGAGACGCCGGTCGCCAGCTACCGCGTGATGGCGGTCGGAGAGGTTGCCAGCGCAAACTGGACAACGCTGGGCCGTCTGGTGATGCACTTTGATGCTGGGCGCGAGCCGGCCCTGGCGGGCCTGCCCTCCGCAGGCACCGCCCTTGAACTGCTCAGACTGGAGGAGGAGTATTAACGTCTTCTGGTAGCGGAACCTGAACAGCGCCAGCGCGAGAAGCGTCCGCTTCGCGTCGGGCTGGTAGAGGTTGGCCAGATGGGAACGGGCCTGATTGCCCAGATCGGTCAGATGCGGGGATGGTAGTGGTGGCAGCCGCCAATATTGAGACGGCTCGGGCAGTTGCGGCGTTCCACTCCTGCGGTCTGGAGAGCCTGGAGGGTCTTCTGGGCGATTATCTGCAGGCGGCCGGGCTGCTGGTATGTGCTTTCTCTGTGCGTAGCCTGAGCCTGGCGCGCGATGCCTCGTGGGGAGAGCTGCCGGGGGCGCAGCGGCTGGCGCTCAATGCCGGGGTGAGCGCTCTGAAAATGGCGCGCGAGAGCCGCAACGCCAGCGCCCTCACGGGGAGGCGTCTCCTGCATCTGCTTGAGCACTGGGTCGATGCTCAGCGACAGCCGTGAAGAGAATATTCAGCAAGGCGGGAGCGATCTGCAGTTGCTCAAGGGCGATCAGCCCAGCGAAGGCAATAATGGCACATCCCGCAATTGCGGCGAAGAGATGCGGTTGCCCCACGCCAGCGGCCGCCGTCGCCCCACGCACGATATCCGCTACAAAGCTGGCCGCCAGCGTCCCCAGGAAGAGGAGCAGCCCAGCGACAAAGACATTGGGGCTATGGACGATCAGCTCGTTCAGAATGCTATTCACCACCGTCAGCCTCAGAGCATCCACCGTCGGCACCAGCAGGAAGACGAACCAGTAGACGATCCTCCTCAGGATCGTCACCGTGTTCGGCCGCACCTCCGTTCTCTGCGCCAGACGATCGAGGCCGATGCGCGTCCCCAGCCGCTCAAAGCCGATCCTGCGCAGCACGACCATCACCGTTCTGCTCAGCACATTGGCGATCATCCAGCCGATCAGCAGAATGACCAGAAAACCCAGAACTTGGGAACAAAAGTTCAGTACGAGACTAAAGCGTTCGAGAGTGAGATTAGAAAACGCCTGACCAATATCGTTGACAACCGGCTTGCCTTCTACCCTCCTTGTGGAGACCTTTCGTGATCATTGACCGGTACAGCATCCAGAGGGAACCCTCGCGCTGCAGACCTCCCCCTTAGACAGCAAAGCCAGAAAAAAGTCATAGGGAATCAACTCACCCCACGGCGGCGCAGACATGCCAGACCAGAGCGGCCCTCATCGTTATGTCGTTATGCCAGCAACATGACCAGGACAAACAGAGAAGGAATGATCCCCACAATGAAGGCGAGGGGCCGGCGCTGCTCCCACGGCAGGGCCGCCCAGATGGCCGGGCTCAGGTAGAGACAGGAGAGACATTCGATCAGGATCTTCCAGGGCAGCGTCTGGGGCAAGAAGGGCAGACCCAGCAGCAGCCTGATGAGCAGATCAATGGCCGCGATGCGCAGCAGGATTCTGTAGGGCAGGCGGGCAGAGAAGAACCAGCCCAGGACGGCCAGGAAGAGGGCGACCAGCAGGGTCATCAGCAGGCTCACACAGACCCCCGTCAGGCCGACCAGGCCTATGACGACCGCTAGCGGCAGGCCCCGCGGCAGCAGGCCGCCCTGTCCGACGTGGAAGGCCGTATTCACAAAGGCCAGCAGAAGCAGCCCCACAAAGAGGGGATTCCACCAGCGGTCGAGGAGGAGCATGTTCAGCCACTCCACGGCTCTGTGCGCCTCCAGGCTTCTTTTCATCGCAAGGACCTCCTTTCATCATAGGCGCGAGAGGCAGGCAGCTCACCAGCGGAATCTCCCCCGTCGTCCTCCTCTTCTTCCTCCGCCGACTCGGCCTCCTCCTCATAGTCACTATCAGCACCCTCCTCGTCCTCATCGTCACCCGAGGGATCGAACCAGAGCGGCACCTGTTGCGACCAGTCAACGTCGGCCAACGGCCCGCTGTAGACGAGCTGGCCACGCCTGAGCACCAGCACCTCCTCAGCCAGCTCCCTGAGCATCGCGAGCAGATGGCTGGAGACCAGCACGCAGCGCCCCTGAGCGGCGCGCCCCTTGAGATCGTCGGCCAGCAGCGCCAGCGCCAGTGGATCGAGGGCATTAAAGGGTTCATCGAGGAGCAGAACCGGAACATCGATCATCAGCGCGCGAATGAGCGCGAGGCGCTGCAGCATGCCACGGGAGTAGCTGCGCACTGGCTGATCGAGGACACGCCCCAGGCGGTAGCGCTCAGCAAGCTCTCTGGCGCGCTCAACGGCCTCCGGCTGCCGGTAGACATCGGCGTGGAACTGCAGATGCTCCAGGCCCGTCAGGTGGGGCGTGGCAAAAGGAGCATCGGGGAGATAGGAGATACGCTGCCGCACCTGCAGCGCCTGGCGCTGGGGCGTCAGGCCAAGCACGGAGACACTCCCCTCATCGGGCACGAGCAGACCAACCATCAGGCGCAGGCTGGTGGTCTTGCCAGAGCCGTTATGGCCCACCAGCGCCGTCACCGCGCCGGCCGCAACGGTGAAGCTGACGTTGTTGAGCGCCACGAACATGCCATAGCGCTTCGTGACGTGCTGAAACTCAATCATGCATTCTCCTCACAGATGGTGGATGAGCAGCGGTGTGAGATAGCTTTCGATCAAGGCCGCCAGCACGAGCAGCAGCAGAGCAGCCAGCCCCTGCCAGAGCGTCCGCCGTAGGGCAGAGTGTTCCGGCCAGGGCGCAGCATAGAGCCAGTGCCGCAGGGCAGAGAACGGCCAGAACGCCCCGGTCCCTAGAAAGATGCCGAAGCTACTGATTTCCAGCAGACCGTGGGGCAGCAGCGCCAGGAGCACCAGGCCCGGCGTCCAGTGCGCGAACAGGGCGGCATGCACCAGGCTGCCAGTGGTTGCCCCGATAATGAAGATCATGATGGCTCCCGCCAGACCAAAGGTGAAAAGACTGGCCAGAGCAATGATCAGCGCCGTTGGCGTATTGGTGGCGATGATCTCCCAGAAAGCTTGCCCCCCGGCGAGCTGCAACGGATGCAGATGCACTGGAGCCAGGTCAAATGAGACATAGCCGCTCCAGCATCCCAGCAGGAAGAGTCCCCAAGTGGCCAGCACCACGAGCACCAGGCTGCGCACCGGCATGCGGATCTCCTTTCCTTCCTGTCCTCACTCCGCCTTATCTTGTCCTGTCCTGCCTTACTTTGCCTTGTCTTGCCGATTGCTCCTCTTGACAGCCCTCGAGGCTGACGGACTCACACACGGTTAGAGCAGTTCCCCAGCCCCCACCTCACATACAGAAAGCCGCCAGCAGCTCGATGAGTGCCAGCACCAGGAAGCCTCCCAGAGGGGACACACCGCGCCAGGCACAGTACGCCAGAGCAAAGACGCCCACCAGGCCGAGCAAGAGGCCGGGCAGGAGGCCAGGCGTGGGAGCAACCAGCAGGCTGATGACCAGGGCAACCACCATCGAAGGGAGATAGATCAGCGCACAGGCGACCATGAAGGCACGCAGGCCATCGGCTGGCGAGAGCGGCAGACCCTGGTCCTCCAGGACGCGATAGGTGTTCTGTAGATAGGGATAGAGCGGCCAGCCGAGCTGAGCCGTGGCCAGGAAGAGAGAGGCCAGCCAGAGTTCTTGATTGTTCAAATGCATCAAATACCAAATTGGAACAATATTTATGACACAATTCAATGTAAGAGGAATCACACGCAGCGTGGGAGAGAAGATCATATCGAGAGCAAGCCAGCAGGCCAGAGCCCATCCGGAGTCGGGACGCCAGCGCAGAGGATAGCCGGAGGAACGACGAGGCGCGCGCTCCTGCTGTTGCCAGTAGCGCAGCAAGCCCGGCACACTGACCCAGGCCAGCAGGGCAGTCGCGCCCACCAGCGGCAGCCAGAAGATGAGCGCTCCCCGCATGCTCTCGACAGCCCAGGTGCTCGGCCAGAGCCAGAGCGAGACCAGTTGCGTCAGATGCTCACGCAGAGTAGCAAGGAGCTGCGACTGAATCTTAAGCTGCTCCAGAGGCGAGATATCAATAACAATGATAGAGATGCATATAAGGCTCATCAGGCGAACGGGAACGGTCACATAGGCTGCTCTACGCAGAGAGAGCAGATGTAGGGCCACACCGGCCAGGATGATCAAGAGGCAATAGAGCAGCAAGGCAGCCTGCGCCTGCAGCGTCAGCGCAAAGGGAACGCTCGCTGTGAGCATACAGGCCGTCAGAGGAGCAATCAGGAAGGCGACGACAGAGAGGACGCTGGTCAACAACCACTCAAACAGCTCCACAACGGCAATACTGACCGGCGAGAGCGGCAGGGTTGTCAGAAACTCCCACTCGCGTGCCAGAGTGAGGTTGAGCGGGGCCTGGCGTCCGACGTTGAGATCGATGAGCAGCACTCCCACCATCAGCAGCCAGATCTCGAGAGCGGCCGGCGTCAGATGACGGCCCTGGCTCAGACCAAAGGCTGTGGCAAAAGTGAGCAGGCAAAAGAAGAGGGCGCAGACAGCCACAGTGCTCCAGACAAAGAATGGACCGGCGTTGTTGCGCCGCCCGCTCAGATACTTATAGCGAATCAGGGCACGCATCAGGCAACCCTTCTCAGGAGGGGAAAAGCGAGCAGGTGCTTTTCCCCCATGCGACATAGAGAACGCTACGCGCTTCAGCCGACAATAGTATACACCGTATTCCTGCCCAGGGGTCGGGCTAAAGGCTCACCGCAGCCCAGTAGCCTTGCTCCACAAGCCAGACGGTAATCGTAGCCGCGATCGGGCTGATGATGGGGAACTCCAGAGCAGCCAGCCAGACCCCACCGGAGGCTACGGCTTCGACGATCGCAATGGCAACCCCCCATTCGCAGACGTCCACTACAGAGCAGAGGAAGGCATAGACCTGGGCCCCGCCGTGCGAGAGATGGCTCAATGCGGCCAGCAATAGCAGGCTGGTCGCCAACAGCAGCCATCCCGCCAGGGAGCGCCTCTCCATCTTGAGTGCAAGCATCATTTGACCTCCTTGCCTCTCTTCCTTCATGATCAGTGGATCGAGATCCCAAAAGGCATGCCGAACGGCAACGGCCGAGCGGTCCTCTCTAGAGCCTCCAGATATACACACGACAGGTTGTCCGGGTGACAGGCAGAAAGCCCTCACTCAGGCCAAGCACGGGGCCAGCACTTTGCCGATCTACACACCGGCTAGCTGCGACAGCTCCGTCAGATCCCTCGCCGTCCGTCTGAGTAGAGAATAAAGGAAAAGCCACGTTATTTTCAATAAGCGTCCATAGCAAAATTTTCCTATTTATCTATTCCAATATTGTAATATATATTGGAATAGGAATATAGTGCTATCATGGATTTCATATAAAAATGGAATACGGAGACGGTGTACGTTTGCTGTCTCCAGAAAAAGGAGTTCTATGCGTCATCAGAACCAGGTCGGGCAGTACCAGCTACTGATCCTGATGTTGCTACGAGTCATAGCCCGTCAGCACTGCGAGATGGAGAGCCTGCTGGCCGGCGGTCGAGCCACGCGACGCGCCTACAGCGACGACGATCTTCTCTGCGGACCACTGGCGCAGATGCTCCTGCATCTGGCCGAGGTCGCCGCCGGCCGTGAGCCAGCCAGCGAGGGCCGGCTACGCCATGAAATCGAGCAGGTCTGGGCGGTGCTGGACCGTCTGGCGCTCAACGAAGACCAGCATTCCCTGGTCGATGCCATCTACGAGATGGTCAACCAGGTCCGTCTGCGCTTCCTGCCGGCGGCCGAGCTATTAAGCCTGAGTCAGGTAACACACCTGCTTGCTGTCCATCGGCCCAAGGTCTACGAGTACAGCCGCGCTCAGCCACGGCGCCTGCACGCCTTGACGCTCAACCGCCATCTCTACTTCGAGCGCGCCGAGGTTCTGGGCTTGCGGACCCGCCTGGCATCCCACGCCCTCCGCAGGGAGGCTGGGTCTGATAGCGAGGAGACCTCCAGCCAGGACCCGGAAGATCTCATGGCGAGCGAGTGAGCCACTGAAGACCAGCGCCCTAGCAGTGCAGATCGATCTCTGGCCTCCCAAGGGCAGTTCCCGCAAGGGCAATTCCGACTCCTTCCAGCTCCACAGCGTCCTCGTCTCGCTCACCTCCTGGCCAACCTGAGTGTCATCCATCAGGAGAGGCGCTTCACCGTCGCACCTCTCCTTGACCTGTCCGGTGGGACCAGTGGTCCTCAGCGCCTCTGTACAGCGCTCTCCCTTATCAAATCAACAAACCAGCGCATCTTTCTTTCCATCTCTGCGGCGCCCCGGCCTGCCCCAGGGTAGAGCCTCTGAGATCAGATAGAGTACCAGAACGAGGCTCACGAAATCGCCGAATCGGTTGACAAAGAGGCCGCTGAAGAGCACCCAGAGGATGCGAGGCTCCTTCAGCTGTTGATAGATCGGCATTCTGGGACATGATCCTCCAACTCGCGTGCGTGGAGGAGATCCAGCCCACGGCTTGTGGTCAGCGCTCCGCCCCTTTGACCTGTTCCCTCCTGATCATCTGGTCCTGTTCCTCCGTCAGACCGTCGGGCATCAGGTCAGGCAGGACGAGGAGCCGCCCGCTGGAGCGCCGACTGGCCTCTTATGCGTCCTCTATCCCGACGTTCGAGCGGGCGACCCCGATCCCACCTGCCCAATCAATGGGAGCGAGGGACGTTTGCCGCTTCCTATGACATCGGTGATGCTGACGGCACTCCCCGTCTGGCTGAAGGTGCCATTCCAGCCGAGGGTGATCGCCTGGCCATCGGCTAGCGGCGAAGAGATCGGGATAGGTCGCCCCCATGGTCACAGCCATCGCCGCCCCCCGGCGAGAGGTCGGCGACATACACGCGCTGGGGACCGATGTCCCACTGCGCCTTGTTCCGCTTCACGCTCTGGACAATGCCGGCGATGATAGCCGGCTCGCCGTAACCACGGACCTGATTCCCCGGCAGGAACCAGTTCCAGCAAGAGGGGGAGTTATAGCTGCTCGTCTGCTTTGGGTAGACGACGATGAACTGCTGCTGATCGGCCAGGGCGCTCGCCTGGGTGCTGCCGGCGAAGTCGCTCGGCGTCTGCGTACAGCCGTGCAAGATGGCGATCAGCGGCACGGTCGTACCGACTCGGTAGCCAGCGGGGGTGTCGACGTAGTAAGGGGCGACTCCCGGCTGGACGGCTGTAGATGCATTGGGTAGGTGCGGCTGCTGGCCTGCGCCGGTTGCAGGAGGAGCAGGCTGCCGACGAGCAGGGGACGAAGATATCTTCCTATGACAGTCTCCCTTGCATACCTGGCTGAAGGCCGCTGCACTCTACTGCGCTCCAGGGGCATCATGGCACCCCGCTGAACGAGCGGTATAGAGCGCGACATGAGTGGATCGCTGGATCGTTGCCTGAATGGCCCAGATGGCGAGAGGGAACGGCCGAGCCGTTGCTCATACTATACGGCACAGCACCGTGGGCGGATGCGCGTGGTCCGCCGCGCTGCGTGTACCCCGGCGTGCCTCCCACTCTCCTGCTGGCCGGCCTGGCAAAGGACCTGCGGGAAACCCCGCTTCAGGGTGCACGCACCATGGTGGCTTCCTCTCTGGCTGCGCAGCGCTGGCTGAGTACGGGCCGGCCGGCGCATTCGACTCGTATACGATATATAAATCATCCATAATATTATGATATATAAATCATTCATCATATCGCGGTGGCCCTTTCAAGAGGGAAGCCGAGAATCTTTCCACTCTGCCTCTTGACAGCGGCCTCTTTTCAGATTGGCATAATATATGAATCATATGTCATATATCGAGCACCAGACCATGCTCTTGGGCTGGGCAGAGGGGCCACCGCCTTGACCGGCTGAGTGAACCATGAGTCATTCATCATATGACACATGATTCATGTATCATTACAGTCAGAAAAGTGCCGTTGTCAAGGGAGAAGTTGTCCTCTCTCCCTTGACAGATGCCTCGATATATGATACATGAATCATGTGTCATACACACCGCCGCCGGTCAGCCGAGGCAGGCCCGGCCCGCAGGCTCTTTTGAGGATTGGCGGGCCGGGGCTGGCCGGCAGCGACCCGCGTCGCGACGCCTGACAAGCGCAGGGCAATGATGCCCTTTCCTGCCATGATGGTCACAACGGCCGACTCATCCAATCGTCGGCCGGGCCTGCTGTTCTGAAGGCGATGCCATGAGGGCATCGGCGTTGCAAGCAAGGGAGATTGCCGTATGTCGAAGGTCCTTCCCCTCTACTCCTCGCGTGTGCGTCCTCTCGTCATCGTAGGTCTCCTGCTCTGTCTAGCAGCTCTCCTGCTGCTGTCGCCGCCCGCCGTGCGGGCCAGCGGCGGGACATTTACCCAGTACTTCTATAGTGGGCCAGCCGGGAGCCGTCCCTACTATGTCTACACGCCCGCCGGCTACCGCGTCGGTGCGCCGGTGCCGCTGATTGTCATGCTCCACGGCTGCACCCAGACGCCCGTTGATTTTGCCGCCGGCACCCAGATGAACGCCCTGGCCGATCAGCAACAGTTCATCGTCGTCTATCCGCAGCAGACCACGCTCTACAATGTCTCCGCCTGCTGGAACTGGTTCCTGCCGGGGAATCAGGTCCGTGGTTACGGCGAGCCGGCTATCATCGCCGGCATCGTCCAGACGGTCGAACAGAGTACGGCCCGCTGGACCATCGACCGTAAGCGCGTCTATGTGGCGGGACTTTCGGCAGGGGCGGCGATGAGCGTCATTATGGGCGCGACCTACCCTGACCTCTTTGCCGCTATCGGGGTAGCCTCGGGCCTTGAATATCAGGCCGCCACTTCGGCCTACACAGCGCCGCTGGCCCAGCTCTACGGGGGTCCCGATCCCCAGCAGCAGGGTCAGCTCGCCTACCAGGCAATGGGGAGTCGGGCACGCGTCGTGCCCACCATCGTTTTTCACGGTCAGAGCGACTGTGTGGTCTACCCGATCAACGGAGATCAGGTTGTGCAGCAGTGGATGACAACCGACCGCCTGGCTTCGGGCGGCAGCTATAAGGCCAGCTTTGGCAGCCCGGCGAGCAGCACTAACGGCCAGGTGCCCGGGGGCCACACCTACACGGTCCAGACCTGGAACGACAGCACTGGTCGCGAGATCCAGGAGTACTGGGAGGTCTACGGCATGGGCCATGCCTGGTCAGGAGGGAGCAGCAGCGGCAGCTACACCGATCCCGCCGGTCCCAATGCTACCAGTGCGATCTACACCTTCTTTATGAATCACCCCATGCCCTAGCTGGATATTGTGCCACGGCAAGCAGCCAGACGGCTATCTGCCGGCGAGGGAGGGGCCGTCCCGCCTCTGGCAGGGCAGGCGGCGGTCGCTCCCTCCCTACAGCATAAAGTGGCTCCAGGAGCAGATCAAGAGGCAGCCACACTTCCTCGAGAAACTCAAACAGACCACAGCCGCGCGCCCTTATCGAGGAAGGCTTGCAACAGGGCTTCCAACAAGCCTTGCAAGAGGGTCGTGAGGACTTCACGGCAGCAGTTAGCAGCCGTCGCCCTCAGTTGGAGCAGCTCGTCTCCACCTTTGCCCCTCATATCCACTCGCTGCGCACGATCCGCCAGTTGCTACTTGCCATCGGCCAGGCTTCCAACCTCGAGCAATCGCGCGCCCTCCCGCTCTCCTGACCTCTCGAAGGGGAGGCCCGGGAGCCAGACCAGAGCCAGCGCCGCTCATCGGGCCAGCGGGCAAGATCCAGGCCCAAACAAGGCACTCGCCCTATCAAGCCACGACGGAGCGAGGGCCTTTTCTTCCGCCTTTCAGCCTGGACTGGCCATCCAAGGCCGCAGCCTCCCCCTCAGTCTTCACCGCCCCCGAAAGCCTGGACGCCCGTCAGAGCCGGCGCGGCCTCTTCCGGCTCTTCAGGCGCATGCTCCTCGATCTCAAACCCGAGGTCGTGAATCATCTGCCAGGTCTCCTTGTAGTGCTGCCCCGGCGTCGTCAGATACCCTGAAACAAAGACCGAATTGGCCGCATACAAGGCCAGCGGCTGTAACGAACGCAAATGCACCTCACGCCCCGCCGAAACACGAATTTCCTGCTTCGGATTGGTCAGGCGCATCAGGCAGAGAATGCGCAGACAGTCATAAGGGCGCAGATAGCGTGTGTTTTCCAGGGGGGTGCCCGAGATGGGTAAGAGGAAATTCACCGGAATCGATTGTGGTTCCAGCTCGCGCAAAGCCAGAGCGACATCAACAATGTCCTCAAGCGACTCCCCCTGCCCAAAGATCGCCCCACTGCACAGATGCAAACCTGCGCGGCGGGCCGCCTGCAGTGTCTCCCAGCGATCTTGATAGGTATGCGTTGTGCAGATGGCCCCATAGTAGCGCTCGCTGGTATTCAAGTTATGATTGAGCTGCTCCACTCCTGCCTCATAGAGCCGGCGCGCCTTCTCCTCCGAGATCAGGCCGACGCTGCAGCAGATAGCAATGTCAACCTCCTCTTTAATGCGGCGCACCGCTCGCACCAGAAAGTCGATCTCGCGATTGTTTGCCCCCCGTCCACTGATAACAATGCAGTAGCGCCGACAGCGCGCCTCTTTGGCCCGGCGCGCTCCCTCCAACAAGCGCTCCAGGCTCACCAGCGGATAGCGCTCGATAGCCGCCCGTGAAATACTGGACTGCGAGCAATAATGGCAGTCCTCGGGACAGATGCCGCTCTTAGCATTGATCAGCATGTGGAGATGGACGCGCCTGCCGCAGAAGGCCAGGCGCACACGATAGGTGGCGGCCAGCAGCTCTAATACGCGCTCATCAGGACATGTCAACACAGCGAGGCACTCCTCGCGCGTGAGGATCTCGCCCCTCATAGCCTTGTCGGCCAGACATTGAAAATCAACCTGCATGTGTCGTCGCTTCCTTCTCAGATTGCTTGCCGGTGATCAAGATCAGGCACCCGCCTCATTGAGCGGCTCGGTCGGAATGCCCTCCTCATCAGTCGAGGCCGCCGCCGGCGCATCGAAGCCCTCGGCCACGTCGAGGGCCATCCCTTCCAGCAGCTCCGCGCTCAGCAGCTGCTGGCCCAGCACGGCAAGCGCCTCCTCGTCGAGGTCGGTGAGATAGGGCGCGGGACCATAGAGCGGCACCGGGCACCAGCGCCGCAGCGCTGCCGCGTTGCTGCGCACCGCCGGGTCGCTCTCGTCGGGGGGAGCCGGATGGTTGAGGACAACGCCCAGGACGCGCGCGCGCTGGCTGGCCACGGCGACAGTCAGGCAGGTATGATTGATGACGCCAAGAACGTTGCGCGCCACCACCAGCAGCGGCAGTCTCAGGGTCACGGCCAGATCAAGCATCGTCTGCTGTGCCGTCAAAGGCACCAGCAGGCCACCAGCCCCCTCGACAAGGACCACGTCGTGCGTGGCCAGCAGCCGACGGTAGCAGCGCACGATCTCGCCAGGCTCGATAGTGACGCCGGCCTCTTCTGCCGAGAGCGCCGGCGCCAGCGGCAACGGCAAGGCATAGGGAACCACCAGCTCTAGCGGGGCCAGACAGCGCGCCGCCCGCTGCAATAGCTGGGCATCATGCGCACCCTCACGCCCCTGCTCCAGAGGGCAATCGGTCTCCGCCGGCTTCATGACCCCGACGCGCAATCCCCGCTGTCTCAGGGCCACCGCCAGAGCCGCCGTCACTACGGTTTTTCCCACACCGGTATCAGTTCCCGTCACAAAGCAGGCCCATTTCATGGGAGCACCTCCTCCGCAACTTTTTCAATGGCAGCATAAGTAATATCCAGCAAACGCACCAGCTCCGGATGGGAAATCGCCAGGGGCGGCATGATCACCAGGACATCACCCAGCGGACGCAGGATCAGCCCACGCTTGCGCGCCTCTTTGATGACGCGCACGGCCACGCGCTGCTCGGGCGGAAAGGGCTTCCTGGTCTTCTTGTCCTCTACCAGCTCGATGCCAACCATGAAGCCACACTGGCGAATGTCGCCTACAATCGGCAAGGACTCGAAGGAACGTAGCCATTCCTCCATCAGGGCGATGCGCAGCTCCAGGCGCTGGAGAGTCTCCTCCTCTTCAAAGACTTTCAGGTTGGCCAGAGCTGCCGCACAGGCCAGGGGATTGCCGGTGTAGGTGTGACCATGGAAAAAGGTCCGCCCAGGACCCAGGAAGGCACAATAGATCTCTTCTGTGGCCAGAGTGGCCGCCAGCGGCAGGTAGCCGCCGGTCAAGCCCTTGCCAATGGCCATCAGATCGGGTTCGATGCCCTCGTGCTCACAGGCAAACATCTTGCCCGTGCGCCCAAAACCGGTAGCCACTTCATCGGCGATGAAGAGGAGGCCGTGGCGCTTGGCGATCTCCCAGACGGCGCGCGTGTAGCCCTTGGGATAGACATAGATGCCAGCCGCCGCCTGAACCAGCGGCTCCATGATAACCGCTGCCAGTTCATGGGCATGGGTGCTGATGACACGCTCAACCTCTTCCAGGCAGGCCATCTGACATGAGGGATAGGTCTTCTGCAGATGGCAGCGGTAGCAGTAGGCGCTGCGTGCCTCAACATGGGGAAAGAGCAGCGGTAGATAGGAGCGGCGATACATCTCGATGCCGCCGACGCTCATGGCGCCGACAGTGTCGCCATGATAGGCGCTGTGCAGGGCAAAAAATTTGGTCCGTTGCGGCTGAGGCGAGGGACATTGCTGCCAGTATTGGACGGCCATCTTGAGGGCGATTTCAACGGCGGCCGCGCCTGTATCGGAGTAAAAGACGCGCTGCAGGCGGCCCGGCGCCAGATCGACCAGTCGCTGCGCCAGTTCAATGCCGGGCGGGTGCGTCAGGCCAAGGAAGGTCGTGTGGGCCACCCGCTCTAGCTGTTCGCGAATGGCCTGATCAATGGTCGGGTGGCGATGTCCGTGGATGTTGACCCACAGCGATGAGACTCCGTCAAGATAGGGATTGTTCTCGCTGTCGATGAGATAGCAGCCATCGGCGCGCTCGATGACAAGTTGCGGCTCCGCCTCCCAGTCGCTTTGTTGGGTGAATGGGTGCCAGAGGACGCTCTTGTCGAGATTCTGCCAGCGAATGCTTTCGCCGCGAGAGGCCATAGCATCTCCTTTCTCTTCCTCAATGTCTCCTTCCTTTCCACATTGTCGCCAGAGGGTTGGAGCGTGCGTTCGCTCTCCCCCTGCCAGGCTGCCTTGCCACGCCGACCGCGGGTTCCGCCTTTGCTTCTCGGCTTTCTGGTGCTTGTGCTCTTCTGGCGAGCCACAGACCTTGCGCCTCAGAGCAGTCTTAGCTCGCGCCCGACGCGCTCGAAGGCTTCCAGGGCGAAATCGAGGTCGCTGCGCGTGTGAACGGCCATGACGCTGGCCCGGATGCGCGCCATGCCCGCCGGAACGGTCGGCGGACGGATGGCCACGGCCAGCACTCCAGCTTCCTGCAGACGGGCCGCCATCTCGAGAGCCTGACTGGCTTCGCCGACCAGCACCGGTACGATGTGGGTGCTGGAAGCCAGGGTGTTAAAACCCAGGGCTTGCAGCCCTTGACGCAGGTAGGCGGCATTCGCCTGCAGCCGTTCGACGAGCATGGGCTGCTCTTCGAGAAGGGTGAGCGCGGCCAGGGAGGCGGCAACGACAGGAGGCGGCAGGGCGGTGGTGAAGATGAAGGGGCGCGCAACATTGATCAGGTAGTCGGTAAGCAGCGCGGGTCCTACGACGAAGGCGCCGAAGCTGCCCAGGGCTTTGCTGAGGGTGCCAACGGCGATGAGGCCCTCGTAGGCGCGAACCTCCTCATCCAGGTCGGCCAGCAGGCCCCGCCCGCCAGGACCAAGGCAGCCGGTGGCGTGGGCTTCGTCGACCAGCAACAGTGCGCCATGTTGACGGCAAAGGTCGACCAGCTCCTCCAGGGGGGCAACGTCTCCATCCATGCTGAACAGCGAGTCGGTCACGACGAGCGTCTTGCCGCTGTGACCGTTCCGTCGGGCCTCGGCCAGGAGCCGGGCAACGGCGGCGCTGTCCGCGTGGGGGTAGACCTTGCAGGTAGCGCGACTCAGGCGGCAGCCGTCGATGATGCTGGCGTGGTTGAGGGCATCGCTGAGGATAAGGTCTCCGGGACCAACAAGAGCGGTGATGATGCCAAGATTGGCAACGTAGCCACTGTTGAAGACCAGGGCGCTTTCGCTGCCCTTGAAGCGGGCGAGGCGCGCTTCTAGCTCGGCGTGCAGGGCGCTGCTGCCAGCAATCAGCCGCGAGGATCCCATGCCACAGCCCCAGCGTTCAAGAACCTGGCGCGCGGCGGCTTTGAGGGCGGGATGGTCGGCCAGGCCAAGGTAGTTGTTCGAGCTGAGGTTGAGCAGACGGCGCCCATCCCGCTCCAGCCACGGCTCGCTGCTCCCCAGTTCGGGTCGCAAGCGGCGGTAGAGCTGGGCCTCCTGTAGGGTTTGCAGCCGTGCGCGCATGAAGTCGAGGGGCCTGCCCTCTTGCATCATTCCGGGCGTTTCCTCTGTTGACGTGATGGCAACTCGCTGACCTCGCCGGCTGCTGGAATCGGGGGAAGCGGTCCGGCGAGATGCTGAGTCTGGCCCTATTGTAGCGAAGCCGGCCCCGACTGACAAGGGCGCTAAACCGCTCCTTCCGGGTCAAGCAGCGGGAGATGTCAGCCAGCCTCGGCTGGCCCCGGTTCTGCCACCTGGGGCATCATGGAAGAGGGGGAATGGCCCGGCTCGCCGCTACTCAGTCAGTTGAGGCTCTCACGCCGCGGCTGGTCGCGCAACGCTCTGGCTCGCTTACACCCACCAGATGCCGGGCCGCCCGGCCCTCGCTCGCCTCGATCTGATCGCTGCCCCTGGTCACCTCTTCGAAATCATCGCCTTGGGCAAGGGACCGCAGGATCCCGGCCTGATCACTCACCATCGGCATGGCCTACATGGCCTACCAGGGCAGCCTCCCGCGCCAGCGCGGACACTTCCTTCCAAACCGCCACCTGGTACTGCGAGCCGCCCGCCCCCAGCTATAACAGGACAGCGAGGCTACCCAGGGCCTCTACTACGTCCAGTTCTCTAGGGTCTACGCCGACAGTGGCCAGGAAAGGCCCCATCCGCTCTGCATCGAGCGTGCATGCAAGCTGGCCAGCAGCCACCAGATGAGCCTTGCCAGCCTCGCCAACGACTTCAACCTCGATGACGCCCTCTGAGCCAGGGTTGGCGGCTATGCCGAACCCTAGAATTCTGGCGCGATTTTGAGGATTTACAATTATGAAGATAAATCGCGCCTATTCAGGCCACTGCGAGAGTTGGGGACGTATATGATCGCTAAGGAAGAGGCTTACCTGCGCCTCGCCTGGATGGAAAAGCTAAATGAAGGCATCTCTCTCACCCTGACAGGACAGGATATGCAGGGCCTGCTTCCCACGCTTACGGCAGCCAGAGCTTGAGCCACCGGCTCTACGCCGTCGCTCCACATTGCTCGCAGACCTTGGGGCCACCCTTGCACGCACAGGTTGGTGATGTACAAACTGCTTGTTCTTATTCAGGACAAGCCTTAACGATCACCACGTAATATACACGGTTTGCCAGAGCACGTGCCTGGCAGCACTGCAGCAGATCATCTCCCGCCGCCGACCATAGTCCCCAGCCAGTACGGGCCAGAGCAGGCAACAGAACAGGTCTGTCTCTCTCCAGCAGCATCTCTATCAGATGGAGCCTGCGGCCACTACCTTACCTTAGCACGCTCGACGCCACTACTGAGGGGCTTGGCCCGAGGCTGGGCCCGCAATCTCCCCTGTTAAGGGCGAGCCGCCGAGCTGGCCCAGAAGAGAAAAAGCCAGAAGGCGACCCGCCATCCGTTGCCGAGATAGCTGGGCCGTCCTGCAGACCTTGCTGACCCAGGTTCCCCGATCGACACTCAGTGCGGCTCAGGCGGACGCCGCTGGACATCGCGGCGCGTGAGACTTAAGTAGGCCACAAAGAGGACCAGCAGAATCAGCAAGACCAGCGAGACCTTGCCATCGCCCAGTCCCAGGCCACCCAGATAAGGCTTACCGAGCCAGTCGGCAATCGAAGCTCCCAGTGGCCTGGTTACAATATAAGCCCACCAGAAGGCCGCAATGGCATTGAAGCCCAGCAGCCAGTACGCCAGGGCGGGCAGGGCAAAAAGAACGGTGAAGAGCAGAATCGAGGGAAAGTAACCGAGATTCAGGGTAGCCGCCGTCAGATCGCCGGCGGCTGTCCCCAGGGCAAAGGTGGCGATCACCACCGCCCAGTAAAACAGCTCGCGGCGCCCGCGATAGACGCTGTGAATCGAGAGCGTGTGTTCGCACAGGTACCAGACCACGAAGATCACCGCCAGAGCCGCCGCGAAGAAGACGGTCGAGACAACATACGAGATACCAAGGACAACGTGCATTACATCGGCGGCCATCGTGCCAAAGACCGCCACCATCAGGGCCGCCAGCCAGTAGACCCAGGCGAGATAGCGCCGCAGCGAGAGCTGCAAGATCAAGGCCGCCACCAGCCCAAAGCAGCCTAACCCCACCGCGACATAGGGATTAATCTGGTAGACCAGAAAATCCGAGGTCGATTCTCCCAGAGCCGTTGTCAGCAGCTTGATGATCCAGAAATAGACAGTGATCTCCGGAACCTTGACCAGCAATGGCTGGAGCTGCTGAGGCGAGAAGAAAGGGGAGCGCTGAGCGGCGGCCCCGGCTGCCGGTGGGGAGGAAGGTGTCATCTCAGGCATTGTTCCCCTCCTCACGCCCGTTCAGCAGCATCTGGCTCGAGCACAGCAGGCTCTTCGCCGCCGCTCCGGCAACAGAGGCCATCACAACAACAGTAAGAGATGGCATTGGACAAATCTCTCCCTCCGTGCGGAATAATAAGGCAAGACAGCAGAGCGGGATCAGCAAACACCTGTCTGCTCGGACAGAGCAGCCATGCTTTACCTCAGCCTACCCCGTCTCTGCCTGCCATCGTCTGGCTCAACGATGGAGAAAGCGTCTTGGCCACCGCCAGAGGAAAAAAGGAGGCCAACCCCTGGACCTGCAGTCAGGCCAGATCAGACTATACCTCCGCCAGTGGCAGCCTGATCGTAAAGGTACTGCCCTGACCCGGCCTGCTCTCGACGTCAACACTGCCGCCATGAGCCTGCACAATGCTGCGCACAATCGCCAGTCCGAGGCCGCTGCCGCCAGGCTCGCGGCTGCGAACCCGATCGGCCCGATAGAAACGCTCGAAGATAAAAGGTAGGTCCTCGGGGGCGATGCCGATCCCTGTATCGTTCACACTGAGGAGCGCCTCCCCCCCGGAGACGGAGAGGGCCAGCGTCACCACGCCCTCCGTCGGCGTATACTTGAGAGCATTATCCAACAAGGCGACCAGGGCCTGCTTGAGGGCATCAGCATCGCCGTAGACCTGGACCGGCATCGTTTGCAGCAAGACCAGGCGCGGACCCTCTTCCCGCTGCGCGCCGCTCTCAGTCTGCAGAGAGGGCAAAAGGCGCCGGTATTGACGAAAGACCTCCAGCAGCAGGTCGTCCAGGTGAACCAGGGCCGGTGCCCCGCGAGGCGAGGAGAGCCGCCGCTGCTCATCGCTGCGCGCCAGAAGGAGCAGATCGTTGATCAAACGCCCCATGCGCTGAGCTTCGGCCCGGGCATCTTCAAGAGCTGCCTGCGCCTCGCCAGCCGGCAGATCCGGCGCACGCATCAGTAGATCTAGATTGCAGCGAATCGAAGTAATGGGGGCACGTAGCTCATGAGAGGCATCGGCAATAAAGCGCTGCTGCGCGCGATAGGTCTCCTCCAGCGCAGCCAGCATACTATCCAACGTATGGGCCAGCTCCTCTAGCTCCCTGCTTCCTGCTGCTTCGCCTCTTTGGAGAGCCAGCCGCCGGCTGAAATCGCAGCTCTCCTTAATCTGCCGCGCCGTCAGAGTCAGACGCTGCACCGTCCTCAGCAGGCCCCGTGAGAGCAGCCAGCCCCCAGCCATCGCCAGCAGAAGCGTCAGCGTTCCCCCTCCCAAGAGCGCCGTACGCAGCCAGCTTAGCCCCCGTTCGATATCCTGCACCGAGCGCGCCGTCTGAATGACATGAGGCGCATCCCCCACACAGAGCGGCTCACTGATCAGGGTATAGACTCGGATACGCAGGCCGCCATAGCCAACGGTCGTAAAGATACCTGGCGGCTCCGCGGTCCCGCTCCATTGGAGTTGACGGCTCCTCTCAACCATCTGCCGCAGAGCCGAGGCATCCCAGGGGACCGGCTGAGGCCAGGGTGTCGCGCTGCTTGGATCAAGATAGATCGACTGCCGCTGCGGATCGGTACCGCTGGCAGAACCCGCCGTCGTGGCCAGCAACTGTCCGCTGGCGGTCAACACCTCAATCGAGACCCCTCCTTCAGCAGCATCGACCCCATTGAGCAGCACCGGCAACTGTTGCGGCCAGGCCCCTGATGCCGCCGGGTCACAGAAAGCAGCCAGGAAGCTCTTACCGAAGCGAACGCTCTCGGCCCGAGTGCGCAGCAGATCATCCAGGCCCTGATAGGCCGTACGCTCGGCCTGCAGATAGACTGGCAGACCAAAAGCCCCCAGCGCCAGAGCCAGCAGCAGAGTGTAGACAGCCGTCAGGCGCGCCGGCAGCGGCAGCGCCTTCACCAGCGCCATAGCCCGCATGGCATACTCTTCCCCCCTTGTCAGTCCTGAAGACGCAGAACATAGCCAGCCCCACGGACCGTCTGAATCAGACGCCGCTCCCCCTGCTGCTCCAGCTTACTGCGCAGGCGCCCTACATAGACCTCCAGAATGTTTGGGCTGCCCTCGAAATCGTAGCCCCAGACCTGTTCCATCAGAAATGCGCGTGTCAGAACAACACGTGGATGACGCATGAACAGCAGCAGGAGTTCGTACTCAGTGGTGCTCAGCTCGATCAAGCGCGCACCGCGCCGGGCCTGGCGCGTGGCCGTATCCAGCTCCAGGTCGGCGAAGTGCAGGATCTCCTGGCTGATAGCGGCTTGGGCGGTCCCGGGCGAGGAGCGCCGCAGCAGGGCCCGAACACGCGCCAGCAGCTCCTCCAGGGCAAAGGGCTTCACCAGATAGTCATCGGCGCCCAGTTCCAGACCCCGGACCCGGTCGGGGACCGCATCGCGGGCAGTGAGCATCAAAATGGCAACGCGGTCTCTGGCCTCCCGCAGGCGGCGACAGACCTGCAGGCCATCCAGGCCAGGAAGCATAATATCGAGGATAATCAGATCAGGGGCAGAGGCGCGCACCGCGGCCAGAGCCGTTTCACCATCGCTGGCCATCGAGACCTGGAAGCCCTCGTAGGTCAGGCTGCGTCGAAGAGTATTCACCAGCCGGCTATCGTCGTCAACGATCAGGATATGGGCTTTCATGGCTCGTCCCGTGCCTGGCAAAGAAGACAGTCGCTTCTCCGCGAGCCAGGGCAGGAGGGAGGCCTTTCAGCCTGCCGTCTGTCCTGGTCAAGCAGGCTCAACCGATCGGACAGGCTGGCCGGCCCTCCGGCCCCTTTCTCCGTTCTTCTTTTCCTCTTTTTTATTTCTTACCCCTTATGGCTGGGAGGCGCCCAGCCAGCCAATGCCCCACGGTGCTCGCGCGGGCACCGGCAGCGGGCGCTCCGCCATGCCGCTGGCGCTATCGATAGGAATGATACCCTCCGTTGGGCCGACTGCATAGAGGCGTCCTTGCCCAATCTCTAGCTCCAGCCCAGTAAAGACGCTCTGGGGCAGATAGACTGTCAGCAACTCTAGCCCAGGCAGGCTAAAAACCCAGATGCCGCGCAGACCCACGACGTAGAGGCGCGTCTGCTGCAGGGAGGCCACGGCTCCGTTAGCAAGCTGCCGTTGCATGGCTGCCGCATCGGCGGGGAGACGCGGCAGAGAAGGATGGAAGCTAGTCGTCCAGGGTTCACGGAGAGCCGTGACGCCGCCCTGGGCCATGGGCGCCAGGCTGATGAGAGCGGCCACACCCAGAGCAGCATTGACCGCGTAGACGGTTTGGGTGTCGCGCCCCAGGAAGAGGATATAGAAATGCAGCAGGGCACTGGCCTGCGGACCGGTGCCAGTCGGCAGATCCAGGCACCGCGCCACAAGCGGCACACCGGTCCGGTAGGTCAGAGGCAAGACATGGATAAAAGCCTTGTTCGTCTGGGGATTGATGTAGAGCGTAAAGGCCACCTCCCCATCAAGCGAGAGCTGCCGCGTCAGGGCCAGACCCTGCATCTTCTCATCAGGCTCATTCTTATCAACAATAGCCCCTGGAACAAGCTGACCAGCGGCCAGATCGTAGACACGCACATTGTAGCGATAGGCCGCCCGATCAAGATACTCCAGCAGATAGAGAGCATTGCCCTCGGGAGCGATGGCATCCAGATCAAAATCGCCCTTGAGGTCGATGGTCTTGACCACTTTCGCGGCCCGAGTATCGATGAGGACAATGTGAGTCATGCCGGTGGGCGTCTTGAGATCGCGCAGAGCCAGCCAGCGCCCATCACCCGAGAGCATCGACTTCCCCGTCCCAGCATCGGTGGTAGCATAGGAGCCGGGGATCACCAAAGAAGGGAGTCTGGTTCCCGTCGACAGATCGGTCACCTCGATGGTCGTCTCCCCTCCCTGGCTAAGAGCGCGGTAGAGATGCCTGCGATCGCTTCCTAACAAGCCCGCCGGGAAGATTCGCGCATTGATGGAGCCTCCGCTGCTCGGCTGGAAGACCAGCAGACGCTGGCTGCCACTGGAGGGCAAACCATCGAGCACATAGAGGGTAGGAGGGGCAGAACCCTGCGCCATTTGCCCTCCTCCACCAGGTCCCCTGGCCGCTTCTTCCCCACAGGCACTCAACAACAGAAGCAGGATCAGCAGCGCTACGATTTTCAGCCAGGAAACTTGTCGTTGTTGGCAATCGGACAGCTTATTCATAGCCTTCTCTCCCTCTGCAGTCGTCGGCGATAGCGTATCCACCTTTCTCCTCCTCAACCACCGCTATGGTATACCTGAGCGACCTGAACTGAAGCTGAAACGAGGGAGCCAAAAAAAAGACCAGGGAAGGGTAGAGACAGGCGGGCCACCCGCCCGTTGTGATGGAGAGGATGGCAGGAGGTGGCTCGCATAGAGGAGGACCAGAATAGCCGGCCCACGGCGTCCTTTCTTTCTGAAAGGAAGGAAAGAACAGCTTCATCAGGAAGAGGAGACGAACTATGACTTACGCTGGCTTTCTGGCCCTGTTCCTGCTTCTACCCTGCGCACTACTGTTGCTGCTGCTCCGCCGCCGTCTGTGGCACCGTCGCTACTGGCTCACCAGCGCCTTGCTCGCCGCGATTGTCCTGATAGCGATGGCTCCCTGGGACCACGCCGCCGTTGCGCGCGGCATCTGGAACTGGTCCCCCTCCCAGACCTGGGGACTACGCCTCTGGCTGATCCCGCTTGAGGAATATCTGTTCGCCCTACTGGAAACCCTGCTGACCACCCTCCTGCTCTGCGCCCTTCTGCCATCTGGACCGCGTCCTCACCCGCAGTCCGCCGCCGCGGCACCAGAGCCGGCGAGGCAGAACCTCAACAGGGTGAAGGGGGCCTGAACCAGGATGGCACACATCACGTATCTGTTTTTCCTGCTGGTCTGGGCCTTACCGATCCTGGGCCTGCAATGGCTTGTGGGCTGGCGCAAGCTCTGGGCCTTGCGTTGGCGCTGGCCCTGGGCCGTGCTCCTCGTCGGCAGCTATCTGACGCTGGCCGACAGCCTGGCCATCGCTCAACACATCTGGTTCTTCCAGCCCTCGCTGCTTCTGGGCCTCACCCTCGGCAACGTTCCCCTGGAGGAAGCCCTGTTTTACTTCCTGACCGCGGCCATGATTGCCCAGGGTTTCGTACTCCTGCTTCCTGGCTCGCTCAGCCCCACCTGCGCGCCGCCGATCTCTCCCGACTGAGGGAAAAGGAACAGAGGCGGGCAGCGGCGCTACCCGCCTCACGGTGGCCCCCCTCCCCAGCGACGAGGAGGAGCCAGGCCAGGCTAGGGCGTCTGGGCGGCCAGGGTTGTTCCCTCGCCACCTACCTCCTCAACGGCAGCCTGACCGGCCAGCTCCCGCCCGATCAGGGCCGTTGAGATGAAGGAAACCACGGCCATAAAGATAATGAAGACGGCGATCAGCGTGTAGGGCGGTGCCCCCGCCCCAATAAAGGAGCGCGTATTGGCCACCAGCCAGGTCGCCAGAATAGGGGCCGGACCACCAGCAGTAATCGAGGCGAGCTGGTAGCCGAGCGAAGCCCCACTATAGCGCAGCCGCGTCCCAAAGCGCTCCGAGATCAGAGCTGCCTGCGGACCGTAGAGCCAGTCGTGGCAGAAGCTGATCGAGAGAATCATGGCCAGGACCACCACTGGCGGGACCCGCGTCTCCAGCAGCAGGAAGTAGGGGAAGGCATAGAGTGCCATCAAGACACAGCCGATCATGTACCAGCGCTTGCGCCCGAAGCGGTCCGAGAGATGGCTCCAGGTCGGCATCAGGACCAGGCTGCAGACCGCCGCGATAATCAGGCCGGCATAGAGAACGCTGGAGTCGACCTTGAGCGTTTTGGAGCCATAGGAGAGAATAAAGGTCGTGAACAGATAGAACGGTGCCTGCTCCGCCGAGCGCACCAGGGCCGAGAGAATAATCTCACGCCAGTAGTGGCGAAAGACCTCCACCAGGGGAACATGGGCGATGCGTCCTGTTTCCTTAACACGCCGAAAAGCGGGCGTCTCCAGGATGCGCAAGCGAATGTAGAGGCCGACAAAGATCAACAGCACGCTCAGCAGGAACGGAATGCGCCAGCCAATCGTCAGGAAAGCCTCTCCGGGGAAGATGGCCTGGAAGCCAAGGACCGCGATGGCCGCCAGCGCCAGACCCAGCGGCACACCGGTTTGAGGCCAGCTCATCCAGAAGCCGCGCCGGCGATCGTCACCATACTCCATCGAGAGCAGGACCGAGCCGCCCCACTCGCCGCCGACGCCGGCCCCCTGCAGGAAGCGCAAGACCGAGAGCACCAGCGGGGCCGCCAGACCGATCTGAGCATAGCCGGGCAAGAGGCCCATCAGCGCCGTTGCAATGCCCATCAGCAGCAGCGTCGCAATCAGCGTTGACTTGCGTCCAACACGATCCCCAAACCAACCAAAGAAGGCCCCTCCCAGCGGACGCGCAAAGAACCCTACGAAGTTCGTCGTAAAGGAAGCGATCGTCCCGGCCACCGGATCCAGCTCCGGGAAGAAGAGCTTTGGGAAGACCGTCGCCGAGAGGAAGCCGTAGAGGAAGAAGTCGTACCACTCGATGGCTGTCCCGACAGTGCTGGCCGCCAGAATGGGGACCATGCGGCGCACAGTCACGGGACCCGTCTCTGAGACCGTTGCCATGCATTCCTCCTTGAAGCAATGCGTGAGATCAGGACATACAGCACAGCGACGTCGTCACGCTGTGGAAAGGCTCCCGGGAGCGCCTCCGCTCTCGATCACGATCGGCTTCGGCAGCAAGCAAAAGCAGCAGGACAGGCACTGTCCTCCAGGTTCCCCAGGAGCACCGGCCTCGTCTTCGCGGCACTGAACGACAGGGCAGGCGACAGCGTTGCTGGCCCGAAGAGGCAACGGCTTATTCACTTGTTGATGGTTACCGGTTGACTGGCCTTACTCCCCGCTGGATTCCAGACGGCCCCCTGGCCGGTGAGCAGCCCCCAGCAGCGCTGGTAGAGGCAGACTCCGTGCGAACGGCAGGCCAGCGGGAAGAGGAATAGAGTTAGGTATAGTATAACCGCTCGAACATGCTCTGTCCAGTGGAGCTGGCAGCGCTCCCCGAGCGGAGCGGGCTGCAGCAAGTGCTCGCTGCCCGCTCTCCCGGTAATGACGTCAAAGCTTACTCTTGCCTGGCGAGACGCAGGCCGCCGAAGGTCCGCGGCGGCTGACCCGCCAAGAGCAGCACCGCTCCCGCGCGCTGTGGGGCTACCACCAGGCTCAGCCCCTCCTCCTCAAGCCAGAGAGACTGCTCGCTCCCGGCCTCGGAAGCCACCAACAGCAGGGTCCCTTCCTTCAGCGGACGGCGCACCAGCAGCCAGGGCCGACGCTGCCCCTCGGGTTGCGGCTCCAGCGGCGTCTTCCCCAGCACTCGCCGGTAGAGACGCGCCAGCGGCTCCAGCTCGCTCGCCAGCTCCAGCGGCAGTCCGACCCATAGCAAGCGCCCAGTCCCAAGCGCCAGCTCGCGCAGCTCGTTGTGGGCCTTCCGCACATAGCCCGTCTTTTCCTGCGTAAAACTCAGCTGATAGCGGCTCCCATCCTCAAGGCGCAGCTCCTCGTAGGGAGCGACCGGCTCCGGAAGGGTGTGCCCGATGTTCAAACCTGGATCGAAAGGCAAATTATGCAGATCGCGCCCCACGACCCCACTCACCAGGGCGGTCCCTCCGCGCTCGACATAGGCGAGCAAAGCCAGCCAGGCCGCTGGCTCGCAGAGCTGCAGGGCCGGCACAATGACCACCCGAGGCCGATAGCGTTCGAGCGCCAGCTCTGTGAGGCGATGCTCGCCGACGAGCTGGGGGATAACGCCCAGCTCATTGGCCAAAGCTCGCACGGCCTGGCGCGTTGGCAAAGCTCCCAGGTCCGGGCGGGCAAACCACTGGCTGTAAGGGATCACCAGCCAGACCGGTGGCGGCTCCGGCTCCTCCTGCACCTGCCCCTCCAGCTCCTGTACCAGGCGACAGAACTCGCGCATCACCAGCAACTCCGGCTTGGCGCTGCCATCGGCGCGCACCAGGCCGATGCTATTCTCGTTCTCGCTCGTCATGTAGGCGTTGGTATGCCAGAGCCACTGGATCAGGCCAGCCCCGCGAGCCATCAGGCCCATGATCAGCTTGCGCTCCAGCAACCAGGCGTTGGCCTGCTCTGTGCGCCAGGGGCGACCATCGACGTCGCGCACCAGCATCACGCCCGTCTCCTGGATCAAATTGGGCCGCTCGGGTGTCTTATCGAGCAACATATCCCAGAGCAGGTCATCGACATTCCACCAGGGATGCGTCGTCGTATAATCGACGGCCTCAGCGTAAAACTGGGGAGCCAGCCGGGCTCCGGCCTCATCCTGGCCGACCCCGATCAGCGTCTGGCTGCCGGCGGCGCGAATAGCGCGATACATGCGGCGCGCCCAGACCACAAACATCTCCTGCGAAAAGCGCGTATAGTCGGCCACCTTCAGCAGAGCGCGGGCCGTTGTATCGCGCACCGAGGTTGAATAGTCGGTCTCGCGCGGCAACCGGAGCTGCTCCCAGGAAGGCAAATCCGCCGGCGTCTCGCGCCAGCGCAGCTGCAGTTGCTCCAACGGGTAGCGCTCTTGCAGCCAACGGACAAAAGCCTGCTGCTCGTAGCGATCATAGTTGGGCAGTGGGCGCTGAGCGAAGGCGCGAGCCGGGTCACCAAAGCTCGGCTCGTTGATCAGGTCCCATGACAGCAGCTCCAGGCGTGCGTAGCGGCGAGCCAGCAGCGACACAAAGCGCTCCTGAGCCTCTAGCGAGCGCGGATCAAGCCAGGGATTGAGGCCATCGAAGAGAGGTGGGAAGAAGGCGAAGAAGGTAAAGATGACCTGGAGATCGTGACGGCAGGCCGTCAGCACGAAGGCATCGAGGGCCCGCAGAAAGGACTCGGTTGGCACCCCAGCCGCAGGCATCACCTCGCGCCAGGCTGTCCAGAGGCCCGTTCGCAGCAGATTGATACCAGCGGCCTTCATCTCGGCCATCTCGCGGTCCCAGCGTGCCGGATTCGGCAGGCGCCAGTACTTGCGCTGCACGCGGCTATCCATGTAGGTCGTCCCGCAAACCAGAAAGAGACGCTGGCCCTGATAAAAATAGTCCCGCCCGGCCAGCAAACGCTTTCCGCGCGTTGCAGCCACCAGGGCCTCATCCCAGATCCAAAAGCCTGTCTCCTGGCTCAACCACTGGCCACCGCCAGGCCGATAGTCGGTGAGCACACGATAGAGGCCAGCTTTTGGAGGTGGCGCTAGCTGCAGATAGCGCTCATAACGGATCGACGAGGCCGGCAGCTCGAAATGCCAGCTCTGCAGCACCTCCCCGTCATCGGCGTGCTCTACCCTGATCCTCAACTCCAGTGCCAGCCGCTCGGGTAGAGTTGCCACCAGAGCTGGGGCCTCCTCTGGCTGATAGCAGGCCAGCACGGGGCGCACGGCGAAGCAGAGCGGATCTTCCAGGGCAAAAGCCAGCAAGCGCCGCAGCGGCTCAGCCAGAGCCAGCCAATCCTCTTCTGCAGCGGGTTCCCAGAGCGAGAGCAACCAGCGTCCCCCCCTGAAGCGCCCACCGACCTGATCGAGCACAAGGGCTGGGGTCGCCACCCTCTCTTCTCCATAGGGGGTAGCGGCAACAGCAAATATCAGGGGTAGCAACAGCGTATCGAATGGGCCCGCCGAGCCGATCTCTTCAGGATAGTCGGACCTCTGCGTCAGGCGTGGATAGCAGGCCCAGAAGCGTCCCGGATGCTCGGCAGAAAGGGGCAGCTCGCAATCGTGCAGAAAGAGGGCCTGCGGGGAAGGCTGCAGGCGCAGTGAGCCGGGAAGGGCCGCAGTGGCCGACAGATCGAGTGGGAAGAAGGGACCAAGGCCGAGCTGACGGGCATAGACATCCTGCTCTGGCTCTACCTCGCCGGCGGCGGTCACAGGTCGCGCGAAGGGCATACCGCCGAAGATAGCCAGATTACCCCCGCGCTCCAAAAAGCGCAGCAGGGCGTTCCAGGCGGCTTTGGGGAAATAGGGTCCGTGAAAAGAGATCAGGAGGCGCGGGGCGCTCTCCAGAGCCTCAGCCAGATGGGCCGCATCGCAGACCTCGAATGGTCCGGGCAGCAACTCGTGCAGCAGGGCCTGGCTGCAAGCCCGCGGGTAAGCTGGATCAGCGAAGACAAGCAAGCGATCTGAGCGAATCAAAGAGACCATCGTTCCTCACACAAAAGCATCCATACAAACAAGGCGCTTCCGCCCCGACCAGCGGGCGCGAGACGAAGGCGCCACGAGAATCACCTGTCAGGCAAGCCGGGGTGTCTCGAGGGCATCCCTGCCGACACGGGAGCGACGACGACAGGGCTGAGCAAGGCCGTCCGCAGAGGGCAGGCTTCCAGCCGGTAGGCCCTGGACGGACAGAGCCAGGAGCCTCGAACCTACCAGGCTCACAGCCCAGCGGCAAGAGCCGGAGCGCAGGCCGACTCGCGTTTCACCAGCTCCACATCTAGCATAGAGACCACATGCACGGGATCGGGATGGCTGATCAGGGAGAGCAGCCGCCGCAAGGCCACCACGCCAAGGGCCTCCTTGTTGACGCGAACCGTCGTCAGGGCAGGCGTCAGGTGCTCGACCATGTCGATGTCATCGAAACCAACCAGAGAGACATCTTCAGGCAGGCGCAGGCCGGCCTCACGCAGGGCCTTCATCGCCCCGACAGCCATCTCATCGTTGGCGCAAAAAAGGGCGCTAAAGGCCACATTGCGCTCTAGCAGTCGTTTGCAGGCCAGATAGCCGCCATCCATCGAGAGGCCACCGTCCTCGTATAGCTCCGGCAGAACCGGCAGGCCGGCCTCCAGCAGAGCCAGACAGTACCCCTGGGCGCGGCGCTCAATCGTGTGGACACGGTTCCTCGGCGGCAGCCGGCTCTGCTCTCCCTGGTGCCCGCGCGCGCTCTCCGCCTCTCTCACAAAGGGACCACCAAGGAAGGCGATGCGGCGATGACCCAGACCGATCAGATATTCGACGGCTTGACGGGCACCGTCCAGGTTATTGCCTAAGACGGCATCGGCCTGGGGAACATAATTGTCAACGAGCACCAGCGGCGTGCCCGTCTGCTGAATGGTCCGCACCGTGATGGCCTCCGCTGGCCCTACCAGGAGGATGCCCCCGAGACGCATATCGTAGATCGTCGTCAGTAGGCGATCGGGGTCTTGCTGGATCTCACTGATGGACCGATAGGTCACTTTGACGTTGACCCGCCGCGCCTCGCTTTCGACGCCGTGCAGGATGTGCGACCAAAAAGGATTGGTGGGGACGGAAGTCTTGGGAAGAAAAGAGCAGAAGAGGAAGCCAATCTCTCTGACCGCCCGCCCCTCAAAGGGCCGCTCTTCTCCCCCCAGTCCCTGCCGCACTCCCCCAAAGTAGCCAAGCCGCGAGGCCGCACGCAGCACACGCTGGCGCGTCTCCTCGCTCACGTTGCCATGATTGTTGAGCACCCGCGAAACGGTGCCCACAGAGACCCCCGCCTCCCTCGCAATGTCTCTCAAGGTGACAGTGTTCGCCAACGCCGATTCCTCCAAGGCTGTGAAACGTTCACGCAAAAGATAACATCCATATTGATCAATGTCAATCTTTGGGCCGGTTGTCAGGAGGCAATAGGCGGCTCAACCATGAGAAGGGGTAGTATTGACAGAATGGCATCCAGGATGGTACCATTCTTCCGTGTAACGGTTCATTGAAAAATTTGCATTGTTCTTTGAAACAACTGGAGCGCAGCCACCCATCCAGGAAGGAGCAGAGCGTATGCAGGATGCACATGCTGAGACCCCGCAACCGCAGAAGCAGGCGAGCCGGCGGGCCTTTCTAGGAGCTGTTGCCGCCGCTGGCCTGAGCCTTTGGACGGCGAGCGCGGGCTTTACCGCGGGGACGGCCTTTGCGCGCCCCAGTGCTGATGTGGAATCACCCCCTCGCTTCTCGGCTGCCAGCCTGCGGCAGAAGCGCGATAGCTTCGTGGGCCGGCGTGGGCCTGTCTTTGTGCTGGACGGCGAGCCGTTCTATTTCGCCGGCACCAACAATTATTATATGCATTATCAATCCCACTTTATGATCGACGATGTGCTCAAGGACGTCGTCGCTATGGGTCTACCGGTCCTGCGCATCTGGGGCTTTCTCGACGGGCAGCCGCACAACGGCTTTGTGATGCAACCTTCGCCCGGCGTCTACCCTGAAGACGGCTACGAGCGCTTCGACTACACGGTCTGGCGGGCGGGCCAGCTTGGCATCAAGCTGGTTGTGCCGCTGGTGAACAACTGGGACGACTTCGGCGGCATGAACCAGTACGTGGCCTGGTTCGGGGCCAGCAGTCATGACGACTTCTATACCAATCCCCAGATCAAGGCCGCCTATAAGGCTTACGTGCGCCATTTCATCCACCGCGTGAACCGTTACACGGGCAAGCCGCTCTATCACGATCCGACGATCATGACCTGGGAGCTGGCCAACGAGCCGCGCTGTCAGTCGGACACCAGCGGTCAGACCCTGACGGCCTGGGTTCGTGAGATGAGTGCCTTTATCAAGAGTATGGATGGCCTTCACCTGGTTGCGGTCGGCGACGAGGGCTGGTACAATCAGCCGGGTAACGCCGACTGGGCCTACAACGGCAGTCAGGGGGTGGACTGGAAGCGCCTGGTCGCGCTGCCGACCGTCGACTACGGCACCCTGCATCTCTATCCCGACTACTGGGGCAAAGATAATGCCTGGTCGCTGCAGTGGATCGCCGACCACATCCGCGATGGACATGCCCTGGGTAAGCCGGTGGTTCTGGAGGAGTACGGCTGGCTGGATCTGACGACGCGCGACGAGATCTACCGCCAGTGGACCAACCAGGTTTATCGCCTGGCCGGCAACGGAGATCAGTTCTGGATTCTGACGGGACTCCAGGACGATGGCACGCTCTACCCCAACTATGATGGGTTCCGCGTGACCTATCCGAGCAGCACGGCCACTGTCATCGCCCAACATGAGGCCCAGATGCGAGCCAGATCTGGGCGTCCTTCCCGGGGACCGCGTTCCCGGAGCAGTTGACAGGTCTGGAGAAAACAAGGGTCTTTGACCTCGCCAGGGCATGAGCAAGGGGCAGAGGGAAGCCCCATGCGCCGACCGGAGCGGCCAGGTTTCGCGCACCAACGGCTGAGGCTTCTGCTTTGAGATGATCGCGGATGGCGCGGCCCAGGGGCGAGCCTTGCCGATCAGCAGACCGTTACCGCCCCACCGACACCCTCACGCCCTGGGTTTCCTGCTTGTTGTGTTGTGACACTGGGCTGCCTGGATCGCCCGTTCCAGGCAGCCCCTTTTTGGGGAGGCCTCCCGCCTGGGTCTGGCCCGTCCGCCACGCCGGCCTGCCTGGCCTGACGGAATGGCCGGATGCCCTCGGGTTTTGGAAATTCACGATCGGAAGGAGAATCGAGTGGTCTCCTAAGAGCAATCGTTCCCTTCTTCCTTCCATGGCGCCTCTTTTTGAGGATGCGGCAGCGACTGGCAGCTATGCTATCGCCTCGCTACTTCCCGCCAGGGAAAAGGGGAAGCTACGGCCAGTCAATCTGGCCAGCATACCTCAGCACTGTCCTTTTCGCTCTCCCTGGAGAAGGACCTGGCCTGTACCTTACAGACGCCGCCGGCTCTCCCCCGCCAGCCGAGCAAGCCGCGCTCTGCTTCCATTCATCCGACTTTGCTCTTGCAACCCTTCGCTGGCGGTGGCAGCCATAGCCTGACGCTAAGGAATTCACAACGCAGACAGTGATGGTGAAGCTAGATGCAGAGGGAGCAGCCGTCTGGCAGGCCATTTAGCAGGAGGAGAGAAGCCGGATCCAGCTCAGCGAAGAGTTTTGTCTGTCCCCCTGGAAGGTCCGCAGACAGACAAGCCCTTCTCCAAGAGCAGAGAACCCATGCGTCTCTTCCTCCCTGGTGAGGAAGAGAAGGCCCTTCGCTTCGACCTGCCTCTCTCCATCGCCCGGGCCTGGGCTAAGACCTCAGATAGGAGAACGACGGGCGTGTCAGCCAGACACCCAGGATGAGTCCACAGAGCAGACAGAGCAGGGCAATCGTGCAGAGTAACCAGACATCTAGTGTCACCATGTGCAACCTATTGCTTATATATTGACATATAATATCTCTGGCATATAATTTCTGCATACGGCTGTCGTATTTCGCTCGAAGCATAGCACACCCCTTGAACGCCAGGAACCTCCCGCGAGGAGCCAGCACGGGAGCAGCAACGGGGCCAGGAGCATCCAGGGCAGGGGCCAATAGGGGGGCCAGCGAGCCTCATACGGCTTCTGCACGAAATATTCTTGAAAGACGGTCGCTTGCTGAGTACACTGAAAGTGAGAGCGGCGATGAGCGAAGGGACCAGAGAAGCACCTCCACTCAAGCAGGCCAACCAGTTGCTCAAGCGTGCGCGCGAGCTGCGCGGCTGGTCACGCCAGCGGCTGGCTCTTGAGCTACAGCAGGGCTTTCCTGGAGTGGCGGTCACAGCTAAAGAGATTGCTCGCTGGGAGAGGGGGAAACGCAGGCCAAGCCCATACTATCGAGAGAAACTCTGTCTGATCTTTGAGCTTACTGCGGAGCAGCTTGGCTTTATCGAGTCATCGCCCTCCGCCGCAGCAATGCCAGAGCCGTATGCCGCTGCCTCCTTTCCCAAGCCACTCGCTCAGCCTGCTCGTGTGATAACGTTGGCTTTGTCCCCAGCCAGGCAGGACTCAGAGCTGGGCGATCTCGCTACCTGGCTCGGCATCAAGCTAGCGCAGATCGTGCGGATGATCAGCTCCTGGCAGGGCCATGCACTCGCCTGTGAAGAGTTACAGGCACTGATCGATCAGGAGTTAGCCATGATCGACGATAGACTTCAACACGATAGCAGGCAGGAAAAGTTAGAGCCTATCGCGGCGTGAGGCGCTGGTCACCATCGCTGCTCTTCCGACGGTGTTGCTCTCCTGGCACCACCCGGAGTGGACGAACGAGCTACTCGCCGAAGAGTTCCTTCCCCAGTGCTCTGCCAGCCTGGCCGCCTGCTGGCATCTGCTGAAGGGCAATGGTCTGGCTACCGTCCGCGAGATTCTCCCGCGTTTTGCCCCAACCTTAATGCTCATGGCGCGGCAAACGACGCGCTACCAGCGGGTGGCAGCTCGCCTGGCCACGCAGGCCGCCATTCTGCAGGCCATCCTGGCGATGCACCGCATGGACATCGCTGGACGTGAACGCTACTGTCTGGAGGCCATTCGCTGCAGTCGCGCTGCCGCCGATGAGCGCCTGGAGTGCGCAGCACTCATGTATCTCGGCTATACGTATTCGTTCTGCTATCGCCCACGTCAGCCCCGCAAGGCAATTGCGGTCTTTGAGGAGGCGCTGCGCGTGCTGGGCACCCACTCTTGGCTACTGCGCAGCGATGTAGCGATGGGACTGGCCGAGGCCTATGCCCAGTGCGGTGACGAGCGTCAGGCGCTTCACTTTATGACGGTCGCTCAGGACGCTTTCCCTACTCGCCCAGAACTCGATCCCAGCTTCGCCTACGCCGAATGCGGCCTTGAATGTGCTCTACCAGTGGGAGGGAAAGATGTGCCTCGAGCTGAGCGCTCACTACTCCAACTCTGGCTATCAACAGCGCGGCTGGCAGGCTATGGAGCTGAGCCTCGCCACCCCCTCGGTCTCAGAACGCGCCAGCAACGAGTCAATGATTTATCGGGCCGACGCCGCCCGCCTGATCGGAGAGCTGGATCTCTTCGTCCGCTATGTACGCCAGGGGGCTGAGATGGCCCTGACGCTGGGCAGCCAGAAACGCTATAATGAGATGCTCGAAGTCTTTCAACGGGTGCCGCTCTCCTGGCAGCACGAGCCACAGATCCAGCGGCTGGCCCACGATTTTTTCAATCCGTTGCCCGCCCCAGGTTAAAGGAAGGATCGCGCAGACAATGGCAGAGTTTCTTGAGGTACGCACAACGATCGATTCGGAAGAGGGCGCGCGCGAGATCGCCCGCCAGCTTGTCGAGCAGCGTCTGGCCGCCTGTGTCCAGATCTCTGGACCCATCCAGAGCGTCTACTGGTGGCAGGGCCAGATCGAACAGGCTCAAGAATGGCTCTGTAGCGCCAAGACGCGCGCCGACCTCTACGGCGCTGTCGAGCAGGCCATCCGTGCAGTCCATTCCTACGAGGAGCCGGAGATTGTCGCCGTGCCGCTCGTAGCCGGTAGCGAGGGGTACTTGCGCTGGCTGGCGGCTGAGACGACGCCTCCCGCGAGCAGCACCACAGAGTGAGCAAGAGGGGTTGAGGAGCGCCCTCAAGCGCGGACAGGAGTCGGCCTTGTTCCCCTCCTGTCCGCCCCCGAAAACAGCCTACATCCGCTGCTTCACGCAATATGTTCTCCATGTTGTCTGTCCATCTCCCAGCACATCCGGCGTACAGCCGCTCTCGCAATCCCGGCAGCGATAGCAGAGTCTCCTTCAAAGCCCGAGCCACGTATTGAGAGTAGAGCGATCTCCATGCATGGTAGAGATAAGCGACTGCGCCAGCTTCCCTCTTATCGCCTCGGGAAAGGAGACCAGGATTCCTATGCTCGCCCTGGCTTCGCTGAGTTTTCCGCTCTGGCTGCGGCTGAACCATTTCTTGAATCTCTTCTTCATCGGCCTGCTCGTGCGCAGCGGCATTCAGATTCTGGCGGCCCACCCGCGTCTCTACTGGGACGATAGCTCGGACCCGCATCGCTCCTGGCTACGCTTCACGCGGTGTCGAGTGCCTTCTCACGGCCTCTATACTTCAACCGACGACGAGCTGGCTGCCTCGCCCTGGCTGGCTCTGCCCGGCGGGGACAACCTCGGCCTGGGGCGTCACTGGCACTTTTTTAGCGTCATTTTCTGGATCGCCAACGGCCTGATTTACATCCTGCTGCTCTTTGCGACAGGCGAGTGGACGCGCCTGATCCCAACTTCCTGGTCGATCTTTCCACGCGCCGCCCAGACCCTGGTCACTTACCTGACGCTCCACGTGCCACCCAGCAGCGATTTCCGCCCTTACGATCCTCTGCAGCAGTTGACCTATGCGGCGGTGGTCTTTCTGCTCGGCCCGTTCCTCATTCTGACGGGGGCAGCTCAGTCTCCGGCTATCGAGGGGCGCTTTCCCTGGTACGTCCGCCTGTTCGGAGGGCGCCAGGGAGCGCGCAGCCTGCATTTCTTGGGTCTGGCTGCCGTGGTTGGTTTCACCGCGCTTCACACAGCGCTGGTGCTGATCGTTCATTTCCCCGAGAACATACGTAATATTGTGCTGGGCAGCCCCCAGGGCAACTTGACTCTGGCGGTCGGGATCGCCATTGTGGCCCTGTTAGCGGTGCTGGCTTTCTACATCTGGGCCTCCTTCTTTTCCTTACGTCATCGGCGCCTCATCCAGCACGCGCTGGGCGCGCTGGTCGATCCGCTGCGTCGGCGGCTGCTCCACCGCGCGGTTTCCCGCCAACACTACAAGCCAACGGCCATTACCTCCTATTTCTGGGTCAACGGGCGTCCGCCCGACGACGAGGAGTACGCACGGCTGCAGCGGACCGGCTTCCGCGATTGGCGCCTGGAGATCCGGGGACTGGTGGCACGCCCGTTGAGCCTCTCGCTGACCGAGCTGCGGGCGCTGCCAAAACAGACGCAGATCACGCGCCATAATTGTATCCAGGGATGGACCGGCATCGCCCAATGGGGAGGCGTGCCCGTCAGCGAGATTCTGCGTTTATGTCAGCCGCTGCCCGAGGCACGTTATCTGGTCTTCCATTCGCTGCAGCGCGGCAGACAGGCGGTGCGCCCAGAGCTGCAGGAGGCTCATGCGGTCCACTACTATGAAGTGCTCGACCTGGAACTGGCCCGCCACCCGCAGACGATTCTGGCTTACGAAATGAATGGGCAGCCGTTGCCACCCGAGCATGGGGCACCGCTGCGTTTGCGTGTCGAAACGCTGCTGGGCTACAAAATGGTGAAGTACTTGCAGGCCATCGAGCTGGTGGCAGATTTCCGTAACGTGGGCCTGGGTCAGGGCGGCTTTCGCGAGGATTTTCAGTTTTATGGACGGGGGGCAGAAATCTAATTATCGGCCCCTGACCTCTCCGTTTTTCAGCGAGGAAGAGCCGCCGGCCCTTGCTGCTCATAGCCGAAATCGAATATAATAGCCCATCATCGATAGAGAAGTCGGGTGGAGAGCACGCTTTCTCGCAGCTCCTACGCGCCTGCCTGAAGAAGCAGCCGCCACCTGGTAGCCACCAGCTCGGTGACGTGACCTGCCCTTCCTGCCCGCTATCCCGCTCATGGCAGCCGCAGGACCGTCGCTACCAGTCCGTCCATCACCGGCTGCTTGCGGCAGCGGAGCCGAACGAGCAGGAGGGTGGCTATGACCAAGCTTTTCCAGGCCCACGACGGCCATTATTATCTTATCGCTGGCCAAAGGTACGGCACGCTGCAGATCAGTCCCCAGGGACTGGATTGGCTGAAACAGACGGGACTGGACTTTCCTACCGAACGAGGCCGCAACTGTGGCGTTCCACTTCCCCGGAACACCTTTCACGTTTTGCAAGACCGCAACTTTCTGCACACTCTCCAGACTTACGCGCCTGGAAAGCAGACCTCTTCCTCGACCGCAAGATTTCCTGAAGTAGAGGCGGAGGAAGAAGACGAGGAGAGTGAAAGGCCCCACGGCCTACCTCTGCTGCTGCTGGTCAATGAGCGGCAGGAGAGCTGGCAGCTCTACCTTGACCTGGTGGCTTTGCCCGGCGAAGTCTGGACGGAGCTAGACAGGCTGCGGATGACCTACGGGAACTCGGCTTTTCTCCAGGCGGGCCAGGCAGACACCCCCCTACACTTGCCCTTGTCAGATCTGGCGTTCAATAGCTATTTGCCCGTCCCTCCTCAGAAAGAAGCCTACCAACTCTTCTGCCGGCACAGCTCAGGGTGCCAGCCTCTCAGGGAGGCTCCTTCCACAAGCGGCCTCAGCGGGATATGGTCCGGGGAATTTTTCAGCGAGGCCGAGGATACGAAGCTGCTTCAGCACCAGACCCGGGACAAATGCCTGACCATCGAGCAGGATCTGCTCCTGTACTGGCTGGTGCGGAGCGACCTTGAGGCGCAAAAGGAACTGCTCGAGAGCTGGCCCGGTAAGACACGCCCAGTGGGTCCCCCTGTCGCTGGCTGGCAGTTGTGGCAATTGACATTAGCCGTCGCTGACCTCACCCGGGAGGAAGTTCAGAAGGATCTCGAGCGCTGGTCCCGCTACAGCGGACTGAAGCTGCTGCTGCCCCACTGGTCGCTGAGCCTGGTCAGTCCGCCGCTGGCACTGCCCGAGAGCGAACCGTCTCGGCTGCGCGCTCAGAGCAAGGTAATTGTGAGCTACAGTCCGCCCGCCTGCTTTGCAACAGCAGCTTTCGGGTCAGCGTACTCGGCGACGCTTGACCTGCGGCTCTCTCCCCGCGACCAGGATCACCTTCCGGAAAAGCGCTGGAGGTTGGCTCTCTCATCGGGAGCGACGACCTACCTGGCCCTGGATGGCCTGACGCCAGGAACGTATTCCCTCAAAGAGGGCAGGCAAGGGAAATACCTCGATATTGCCATCGACTCCGTTGGTGAGGAGTATGGGCCGGACTGCTGGTCGCCCGCCCTGCTGGACGGCCTGCGTTGTGCGGCAGTCGGGGCGGACGGGAGCCGCCAGGAGTTCGCGGTTTTCTGTCCGACAGCCGAGGCTGCCAGGGAGACTTCAGGGTTCCAGCTTCGGGTGAACACGGCAGAAGAGGCAGCCACTCTGCGGTGGGAGCTGGCTCCGGCAGGTTTGCCTGTGGCCATCTCCTGGCGCTGGTGCACCGCTGGCCCGGTCTGGCACCACGATCGGGCCTTCTTTCGCGTGACAACGGGCGAGCAGCTCACGGAGCGCTGGAGGCAGCAGATCTGGCCAGCCCTCTCCCAGTCCAGCCAGGCCCGCCTGATCCTCGACGGGGGAGGGCTAGGCTGCCTGGAGTTGACGCTTGTGAGGCAGGTGGAGCCACCAGGGATAAGCCCCTCCTTGCGCGCGCAGTTGCTCTGGCTCAGTCGCTGGGCCACAGCAGCGGGGCCAGCGACTCCAGCAGATAGGCTTGCTTGCTCAGCAGCCCTCTCGCCTCGGCTGCGGCAGCAGCTAGAGACCCTCGAGCGGGCCGTTCGCCGGAGCGATCCAGCGCTCTTCCTGGCCCTGAGACGCCTGCTGACCTGCCGTCTGCCTCCCTGGCTAGCGGCCCGCCTCGCTGCCCTCTTCGCGGGGAAGTCAGCACCATAGCCGTCTTTCATCTGCTGTGCGCTTTTATGCTCTTTGATGGAAAGGTCTCAGCCATGTCCGATGTGGAAAGCTATCAATGGATCGGGATCATTGCGAAAGACGATGAAAAACAGAATGTCGCTTTTCTCACTCCACTCGCATTTTGGAATGATGAAACAGAGGTCTGGGAGCCACTACCACGGCAGGCCCGCAAAGAACTCTTTCCCAACCCCGGTAAGGTTGCCTGGCCACTTGGGCAGAGCGAATGGACGACAGAGCTGCTCTACAGCTTCTGGGTCGAACCGACTCCGGAGCGCGAACACCACAACAAAGACCGTCCGACCTACGCACACTACCGTATTTCTGGCACCCCTTCTTTACTCGTGGCAGAGGATCTGGCCCAGGTGCTGAATTGGAGCGCTGTCCCGCGGGAGCGGCTTCCCCACAAGCTTAGCCAGCTTCTCGCCACTCCATGCTATACGAGAATTATCTATATCCAGCATGGGCAACAGCTCTACGGCCCGATCCCCCTCGACTACCAGCGGCTTCAGCCTCAAGCTTACGTCAATCGCAGCCAGGGGTTGCACGTGACCGTCTATGATCTGACGCCGAACAAGCAGGATCTTATCACGTTCCAGCTTGAGAACGGCGAGCACCTGCACCTCCTGACAAGAACGCCCCGAGGCGGCACCGAGCAGCAGGACTGGTCGCCCCCGGATTATGTCATCAGCAAGGTCATCAGCGCCTGTCAGACGCTGCCTCAGGTCAAAGACCTTGACATGTCGGTTCTCAAAGCTGTCAAGCGCTTCCTCGGCTCCCCAGAGGCGGAGACGCTGGCTTTCCCCCAGGCTCCGGATACGCTCGCACGCGCCCGTGCCTTGCTCAAAGAGGCAGACGAGGCCTTCACCGCCCGGGAGGAGTTCATCGACTTCGTGCTACAGCTTCCCAAAGTTCAGCAGCAGATCAACGCCGCCAGCCAGAAAGCACGCGAGAGCGCCTATCAGGAGGCCCAGCAAGAAATAGCGCAGTTCCGCTGTAAGCAGGAGGAAGAGATCGAGAGAGAGCTTGCCTCCCTCAGGGATGAGCAAACCCAAAAGATAGATGAATATAAGCAAAAGCTTGACTCTCTCAAATCAGAGATCCAATACAAAGAAGAATATCTGGAATTATGTGATCAAGAATTGGAATCTAAAAAGAAGCAGATACAAGAACAAGAAAAGCAGCAACGAGACCTTGAAGAACGCATCCAGCGGCGCCTGGAAGAGCTGCGCCGAGAGCCGCTAGAGATCCTGAGCCAGGCTCTTCTTGGATCCTGGCTGGTGGGCGCGGGAGGCAGCAGAGACGGCGGAACCACCAGCCGGCGTGCGCCAGCGGCCCCCCAACCCAGTGCCGAGATGCTCTGGTCGGGGCTAGCTGAAGCCGGGCCGGGCGAGACCATTTCCGAGGCCGCCACCCTGCTCAAGCTGCCGACCGTCCGCCCGGCGGCCCAGCGAAGCGGCGTCAGGGCCGAGGCCGTGCGTGCCTGTCTGCTTGCTCTCCTGGCGGGCCTGATTCCCACCCTCAGCGGTCCCTACGCACTGGCCACCCTGGAAGCCCTCAGCCTGGTCCTCAGCGCCGGGCGCCTCTGCCGCGTTCCCATTCCCCTAACGGCGGTGCAGCCCCTTGATCTCTTTGGGCAGCTCAGCAGCCAGGAGCGTCTCTTTCGCCCAGGTAGCTCCGTTCTAGCCGACGTCGTACTCTGGGCCGAGGACCATCCTGCGGAGCTGGCCCTGGTTGTCCTCGAAGGGCTAGACCGCGTGCCTGGCTTTCCAGTCTACGTACCACTTTTGCAGCAATACATTGTCCTGCAGCAGCGACCTGATGGAAGCGCCCTTCCGGTCCCGCTCTTTCATCCTCAGCTCCTCGACCCCAACGATCCCTACCGTCGTCTAGCCGCCTTCCGCTGGCCAGTCAACCTGCTACTGGCCGCCACCTGCGATGGCGACGAGCATAGCCTGCCTTTGCCCCGCATCTGCGAGAGCTGGCTCGCCTATCCCCTACTCAGCCCGCGGGCCTCAAGCCCCAACGGGGCGGCGGCCGCTCCCCCGCCCCGGCGGGCAGTCGCGGCTCAAAACTGGCAGCACTGGCGCCAGATCGTCAGGCAAGCGCCTATCGGCGAACCCAACGATGATGAGCAGAGCGCTGGGCAGGCCGGGAACGTCATGCGCCTTCTCCAGCAGGCTGCCACCAGCTTTCAATGCGATATTGACATCAACAGAGTCTTCAGAAGCCCGTTTGAGGCTCCCCCGGCACAGGCAGGAGTACCGGTCAGAGAGGAGAGCTAGAGTCATGAGTCTAGAGATCGAGATCGTCCAGATCGAGAGAGAAGAAGCCAGAAAGCACATTGCATATCAGCTAGTCGGCAGATTCGAAGCCCCATTGCTGGCTCTGCAGGCCGAGGCCGTGCGCGTCGCCTTGTGGGCCTTGAGCCGAGGTCGGGGAAGGCCACTCAGTCTGGAAGCCGCTGTTTCCGGGCGCACCCTGCTCTATCGGGCACGCCAGATACTGCAGCCCTATGCCGAGGCCGGGGCCGTCAGGCCGGCGGAGGCCGCTGGCGCCAGCTCGCTCCTTCAGCCCTCCATGCTGAAGCGCCTGCATGAGCAAGGCGACCTTCTCATGCTCTCACAGGCGAAGGAGTGCTGGCTACCGGCACCGGCCCGCCTTGTGCCTCTAGGCAGTCGCTATGTGCTTGCCGGAGGGCTGCCTTCCCTCCTCCTGCCAGAAGCCCTGCGACAGCAGCTCAGGCTACACCAGACCCTGCGCCTGCTGCCCTCTTCCGCGGGCCGCAACTGGCCCTTCGCCTTTCAGAGCCTGGCCAGTTGGCTTGGTCCCCAGGCTCCCAGCCTGCAGGAGCTAAACCTCTTCTTCCAACACATCCCGCTCACCAACGTTGACAGGCCCCCTGACGAGAGCGACCAGATCGAGATCTACCTTCCCTGGGCCAGCGGGCCCCAGGAAAAACGCTGGCAGCCGCTGGCGCAGCAGCGCAGCGCCCAGGGGCGCTACCTGCTGCGCTGGCGCCAGTCCCAGCCACAGCAGATCTGGCGCTACAGCATCGCCCTGTTGGACCAGGGGCGCCTTCGTCAGGAGCAAGAGCTAGCAGCAGACCACAACATCCCGCGCTTCTGCTACGCCCTCGACCAGGCCGCCGGCCGGCTTAACCAGGCCGAGTGGATAGCGACAGCCCCCGGCGGCCCCCTGGCGCTGCACCTGGAGAGCCGGCTGCCCCGACGCGAATATCGCCTGCTGCAGGCCCTCGGCGAGCAGCAGCCCAAGGACCCCAAGGACGCACGGCCCTACCGCTGGCGGGCGATCGCCGCCGAAGACCGGCCCCTTGTCGAGGCGGCTCTTCAGCCCCTGGGCGTGCGGCTCATGGAACGGCCCGGCCGCAGCAGCCTTGCTTGAGCCAGGTCAGGCCGTTCCAGCCCCCTCAGCGCAAAGGCTTGCGCCCCACCGTGACATGAAACTCGAACTCTGTTCCGTAGGTGCGCCATTCCTCCGGCAGCGAGGCCAACAGCTCGCGCCATTCCTCGACCGGCATAAAGGCGGCCACCCGCTCGGTGAGCGCCGACATCACAGCCAGCATGTCCTTCTCCAGCAAGCGCCCACCCTGGCCGCCGGCCTCTCCCATCAGCACGCCATAGGTCCGCTTCTCCACCGCGACGGCTCCCGCCTGCGCCAGCAGGGCCGGCAGATTGAGAGCAATCAATGGGTCAAAGCCCCAGCCAGCGATGGCCCGATTGACCAGGTCACGCAGGCGCGCCGAGCTTGGTCCCGGGCGATTGAAATACATGCCCGCCTCCGTCAACTGCAGCCAGCCGCCAGGACGCGCCAGCCGCAACAACTCGCCCAGCACCTGCGGCCAGGACTGGGCCGGCACCGCCAGAATCAGCAAACGCTGATGGACCAGATCAAAGCTGTTCTCCGCGAAGGGCAGCCCTTTGAGAACGTCGCCGTAGACATAATCAACGTTGGCCGGTACCGTTGGCAAGCGCTCGGGTGGCTCAACATCGACTCCGACCACCCGGCACAGCGGATAGCGCTGCCCTACCTCGCGCGCCCAGAGTCCCGTGCCACATCCCACATCGAGAATCGCCCGGGGATAGTCCTCCAGAGGCGCAATAATGTGCTGCTTCTGCACACTCATGAGGGCGTAATGCTGAAAGTTGAGGCGGTCGATCTCGGCTTCATCTTTCGGTAAGGCATAGGGGACATCCTGCAGATAGCGACGCTGCCACCGCTGTTGCTCCTCCAACGAGCGCCCTTCCCGCCGAGCCTGCTCCCACTCACCAGTCCTGATAGCTGGTAAACGCCGCGTTCTCCTGAACAGGCCCCATAAAGGCATCCTGACCTCCTTCATGACAGTATGGTAAGGTGCTCCCTGGCAGCTCCACGCTCTTCTCGCATGCCAGGCCAAAGAAGATGCAAAGAGAACAGCATGCTCCCCTTGCTCATTAGAGAGTATACTCTGCCTTCGCTCAAAAATGGAAGGATCGGCTCAAATCGCAGATCGCTTGATTGTTTGCCTGAACTTTACGGCGGCAGAGCCGACGAATATGGCAGCAGATCCAGTCAAAGCTCCAAAAGCGGGCGAGGCTACCCGCCGCGGGAAGCAGGCAGCCTCGCCCATCTCGCGAGCGCTCATTTGCGCCGCGCAGCCAGGGTCCACTGGAAGGGCAGCTCTTAGTCTAAGACGCCGATCATCTCCAGTTGCACCAGCAGGTCGAGGCCCGAGCGCAGCGGCAGGCGTGCTGTCTTCGGCAGGGCTTCCAGCGCCCCGACGGCCTCTTCCAGGTCAGCCAGGGTATGAGCGCCATCGAAGAGCGAGAGCAGAACCTCCTCACCGGGATGCAGATCCAGATAGCGCTGCGTCCGACGATTGACCACGCGCCGCGTCTGCCGGAGCGCCCCCTGATAGTAGTAGAGGCCGTCGCTCAGCTCGGCTTCCTTCAAGCGCAGAGGACGGCCAGCATACTGGGCCGCCAGCTCCTCGCGCCGATAGGGGGCGCCGAAGAGGCCGTTCACCAATTGCTGCGCCTCGTGCAGGGGATAGCTGCCAAAGAGGCTCAGCGACTCCGCCCGCGTCGCGTAGCCCGAGGCCAGGCGCGTAAAGGCCTGGCGATCGGAGAGATTCAGCTCGCTGCCGCTGCGCGCCAGGATGCGCCGCGCCTGCCAGAACCAGCTATCCAGCGAAAAGTTATTGCTGTACCAGAAGGCTGCCATATCGCGATAGGCTTGCAAATAGGTGCGATAGGTCTGGGCATAAAACTCCCAATAGCGCCGGATCTGCTCGTCGCTGTCAGCGGCGAAGCTTGAGACCAGCGTATAGGCGGCCTTCTGTCCCAGTTCATGTGCCAGCATGACGCCCGACGAGAGAATCGGATCGACAAAGCCCGCCGCGTCGCCAACCAGGGCCCAGCCCGGCCCACTGAGCTGACGGCTGCGGTAGGACCAGTCCTGAATAGCGCATACATCGCGCCGCTGATCAGCAGCGATTCGCGTCAGACGAGCTTCTTTCAGCAAATCGCGCACCTCGGGACAGTCCTGTAGCTCCTCCAGATAGAGCTGCTCCGGTCCTGCCGCCATCTCCTTCAGCGTCTGGCGATGGGTAACGAAGCCGACGCTCATCACATCGCGCTTCAAGGGGATATACCAGATCCAGCCGCGGGGCGTCGTAATGATGCAGATGCGCGTCAGCTCGGGGTAGCCCGTATACTCGTAGAGCCACTTCGCTCCCTGCCAATAGGCGAAGAGAGCGTAATTGTTCATCTGCTCGTCGTACTCGCGCAGCTTGAGCGCATGGCCGAGCAGGGCCTGCTGTCCGCTGCAGTCAAGCAGCCACTCGCACAAAACAGTCTGGGGGCCGCGCTCGGTGACAAACTCAACGCCGATGGCGCGGGGCATCTGGCCATCAGAGGGCGGGGTCGCCTCCGGCTCCCGCTCCCAGAGCACGCGCGTGACGCGCGCTCCCTGGCGGACCTCGACCCCCAGGCTGGCGGCATGGCGCAACAGCAGCTCATCGTATTCGGCCCGCCGCACCTGCCAGGCCCGTGTATAGAGGCGCGGCAGGCGCTTGCCCTGGGCCACGAGCTGCGAGACCAGCTCATCGAACTCGAAGCCCCACGGCTCACGGTTGCGCCCCCAAATGAAGGTGGCTCCCAGCTTCTCCAGAAAGCCCGCCCTGGCCACCTTCTCGTAGGCCCCCATTTCCTCCAAGACCGGCGAGGCCCCCGCTAACAGCGACTCCCCCACATGATGGCGGGGAAAGATCTCTTTTTCCAGCAGCAGCAGACGCAACTGCGGAGCATAGCGGCGGGTCAGGGCCGCTACCGTGCTGCCTGCCGGCCCGCCGCCGATAATGACCACATCGTAGCGCTTTGTCATGGTGCGTGCCTCCTCTCCCTAGAGGCGACGTTGACAGATCACCCCTCCGCTGAGCAAGGCCCAGAGCCGTGTCGAAGTGCAGGCAATATCGGCGATGCGCACCAGCGGCAGCCCCTCATGCTGGGCCTGCCAGCTCTGGCCCAGATCGTGCGAGCGGAAGATACCGCCGCCCGCCAGGACGAAGAGCAGGCGCAAGCCCTCATGCAGGCAGGAGACCACGCGCCGAATACCGCCGCCGCCGTGGCCGACCGGGCTACGGCGCCAGGTGCCGTCGGGCTGGGCGACCAGCAAGATATTGCCCACGCCCAGGGCCAGCGGCTCGGCACAACTGGCCACGAGGGGCCAGTTGGTATCAGCCTCCAGCCCACGAACCCAGGTGCTCCCGTCGTCGGTTGAATACCAGAGGCAGACATGGTACTGTCGTGGGTCGTAGGTTGCCGCCACCAGGTGCTCGCGGGTGGCCTGCAGCGCCACCAGGGGCGTCACTCCAAAGGGGGGCGCCAGTTGGTGCCAGCTCGCCCCATCGTTGGCGCTATGCCAGAGCCGCTGACCGCTGCCGCTGGCCACCCAGATCTGGCGAGCCGGGCCGTCACCGGCCCAGGTGATCAGGGTATTGCCCTCCAGGGGTTCCGCCAGCAAGAGCTGATGCTCGCCACTTCTCGGCCAGAGGCGCAGCAGGCCCTCGGGGCCGGCCAGCAGCAGCGTCTCGTCGTCAACGGCGGCGCAGCCCGTCAGCGGCAGGGTCAGTCCTTGCAGGCGCTGCCAGGTCGGCGCCTCATCTCTGGGGGTCAGCTCGAGCTGAAGCGGCGCCGTATGCGTCCCCAGCAACCACAGCCGCTCACCCTGGGGCTGCAGACGCAGGAGATCATGCAGCGGCGGCGTCGGCAGCGGACGCCAGCTCTGGCCATCATCCTCGCTTAGCAAGACGCCCTCGGCGCAGCCGGCGTAGAGCCGTCCCTGTCCCTGGCGCAAGACGTGCACCAGGCGACCATCGACCGTCTGCCAGCCGCGCCCGCCGTCGGCTGAGCGCAAGAGGCCGCGCTGCGTGCCCAGCAAGAGCGTTCCCCGCTCTGTCGTAAAGAGCGAGAGGGGCTGCACCCCCTCCAGGCCATCTGGATCTTTTAGGGGCTGCCAGCGCTCGCCCTCGGTCCCGGCCTCGGCCTGCAAAAGAGCGCCGTTCTCCAGGACCGCCAGCACTCCCCCGTCAGGCAGGCGCGTCAGGGCCTCGACCGCGCCCTCACTGCTCTCCAGGACGCGCCGCCAGCCACGCCCGCCGTCGCGCGAGCGATAGAGGCCCTCATCCGTCGCCAGCAGCGCCGTCGAGCCATCGAGCCAGAGCAGATCGGTAATTTCCTGACTTTGCAGACCAAAGGAGACGTTGCGCCAGCTACGGCCCCCGTCGGTACTGCGCAAGACGCCATTGGCCAGGGTGCCGGCCAGCAAGGTGTTATCGCTTCCAAAGCGGGGCGAGGGTGCCAGGACCGTCACGCCAACGCTCCCATCCTCGATCTCGGCGCGCTGCCAGCCGGCTCCACCCGTGAGGGAATAGGCCAGGCCCCCATTGCCACCGGCCAGCACGAGATTGCCGTAGGCCCACAGGACCGTCACCGGGGCCGGTGGCAAGAGCACTGGCCCCGGCTCCCACTCCTCAACGCGTTCCCCCAGGGCACTCACCGCGCTCCGATAGCAGGCCACGCCCCCCAGGCCGCCGGCCCAGAGGCGTCCCGGGGCCGGCGCCAGCGCATAGATCGGCGTCGGCAGCTCCGGAAGCGCCAGCTCGCGCCAGCCCTGCTCGTCTGGAGTTGCTCCACTGCCCGCTGTCATGCTCAACAGCAGACACCTCCTTCCTCGTTGCTTGCGGCACAGGTCGGGCGCCCCCTGAAAGGGACGCCGTTAGCCTCTTGTCATTATCGCAGAGCGCCGCAAGCCCGCAAGCCCTTGCCACCTGCTCCGCCATCGGCCAGCCGCCGCAGCCGGAGCAGGCCCTGGATATCCAGCCAGACCGGATCGGATCGGGCTGGGCCGGACCGGGCTGGTCTCCGGTAGCCAGGAAACTCAGGCGTTGAAGACCACGGCATCGGTCGTAATCAGCATCGTCGCCAGGCTGGCCGCCGCGCGCAAAGCGCCGCGCACAGTAGCGCAGCAATCCAGAATACCCCGCTCCCACATCGAGGCCACCTCACCGCGCAGGGCATCGAAGCCATAGTCGGCTCCCCGGCGACGCGCCTCCTCCAGCACCAGCGGCGGATGCAAGGCTCCGTGATTGCGCACAATCTGCAAAAATGGGGCAGAGAGCGCGGCCTCCAGCAGGGCGACACCCGAGCGCTCATCCTCGTCAGCAGAGGCGGCCCGCGCCTCCTCCAGGGCCGGAAGGCAGTTGAGCAGAGCCACGCCGCCACCGGGCACCAGGCCCGTCTCGTAGGCCGCCTCCAGCACACGCAGGGCCTTCTGGGCCTGCTCCTTCCTCAGTTCCAGCTCGTGCTCGCTGACAGCCCCGACCTTCAGCACGCCGATCCCGCCCGTCAGGCGGGCCAGGCGCAGGCGCAAAAACTCCCACTCGCTATTTTTCCCGCGCGGGGTCTCTCGTAGCTGAGCGCGCACCGAGGCAATGCGCTGCTGAAGGGTCGCTCTCTCTCCCTGGCCGCCGAGAAGAGTCACCCCAGTCGGAGTCAGGATGGCCTGCTGAGCATGCCCGATATGCTCGCGCCGAACGTGGCGGCAGAGCGTGCCCGTCAGCTCCGAGAGGACAGCGCCCCCGGTCAGAGCCGCCATATCGGCCAGATCATCGTGCACCAGGGTGGCGCCGCTGGAGAGCACCAACAAGCCGAGCGTCACCAGGCCACGCACGTGGTTAGCCGTCAAGAGCGTCAGGGCCGGCCCCGAGAGCGCACGGGCGACCAAGAGCAGCGGGGGCCGGCAAGGCTCCGTCAGGACCAGTTCGAGCATCGGCAACACCTGCTCAACGTCGTGCAGCTCCTCGTCGGCCAGGACAATCCAGGGCTGGCGCAGGATCAGCCCGGCCTCCCCCTCCGGCAGCAAGGCGCGGGCCGGCAGGTAGCCATCCCACTTGCCGCCCCGAATATACTCGTGGTCCAGACCGGGGCGGGGCTGCTCCTCCACAACCACTGTCGAGCACGGTCCCAGCACCTCGAACATCTGCGCCAGCACCTCACTCAACTCGGGATCGCCGGTGGCGCCCAGAACAAGGGCCTGCACCTCCCGACAGCTCCCCAGCGGACGCGCCTGACGCTCGAGGGCCACCTCGGCAGCCAGCACGGCGCGCTGCAATCCGCGGGCCAGAGCTGGCGGGCTGGCGCCTGCCGCCAGCCGGCGACAGGCCTCGTGCACCAGGGCCCGAACCATGACGGCCGCCAGGGCCACCCCATCGCCGTAGCGCTCGTGCAGCTCGAGAGCCATCTGGCGCAGGAGCATGGCCCCCAGATTATCGCTGCGCCGGCGCAGAGCAATAATGCGCCGCGCGATCGTACTGGCATCGGCCAGCACCTCGCACTCGCCGGGATTGCGCTCGTTGAGCACCAGGGTCCGCGCCGGCCCCAGAGTCATGGCAAGAGGCCGCGCCAGCAGGTCGATCCCCCGCACAAGCAAACGCAAAGCCCGCGGCAAGAGGATCAGCGAAGGCTGTTGCGCCGCCCGCCGCAGCTCAGCCACCAGGCGCCGCGCCTCCGCCAGCCGATAGCCGGTCGTGACCTCCCGCGGATCACGCGGCCTCATCGTCGTCATGGCAGCTCCACCCTCAGCTCACCGCGACGCGCCAGCAGCACCAGCGTCCGCCTCCAAAGGAGCAGGGCCGCCAGGACGGGCGCAATCAGGAAAAAGCCGGCGATCGAGAGATAGCCCACGAGCATGATGGCCAGAACCAGCAGCAAGCTACAGGCCGTCGCGAGCGGATAGCGCCAGGCCAGGCGCAGCGCTCTCCCCCCCAGCAACCAGGCTGGCTGCTCAGGCTCGGCCAGAAAGAGCGGTCCCCAGTAAGCGGCGCTGAACAGCAAGACCAGCAGCCCCAGGCGCAGCAGCACATCGACCAGCAAGAGCCTGACAGGCCCCACAGCCACAATCAACAGGCAGAGCAGGCCACAGAGTCCTGGCAGAGGCGCCAGCGTGCGCAGGCTTGGCAGAGCCAGGCGTCGCAGCTCAGCGCCCAGCGTGACCAGGTCCAGCGGCTCCTGCCGATTCAGGCGCGCCACCCCGCTAAAGAGCAGGGCCGTCGCCGGCATGAGGGCCAGGGCGCTGTAGGCCACCAACAGCAGGCGCAGTCCCAGCGGCCAGCCAGGCCAGGCCAGAGCCACCAGGGCCGGCAACAACTGCAAGGCCCAACCGACATTGAGCGCCACGAGCCGCTCCAACTGCTCGCGCAAGAGCGCGAAAGCCCCCCGGATCGGACGGCGCAAGGTCTCTTCCGCCAGCGCGTCAGCCTCGAACTCCTCAAAGAACGGCATCGTCTCTTCTCCTCCCTGTGCCCGAAACAGAGACCATAAACATGCCAGCATAGCAGCATCCAGTCACCGCCCAGACAAGCAGAGCAAAGCGCTAAAGCACCGGCACGGCGGGCAGGCAGATAGGCAGCCAGGCAGCCAGAGGCGCAGTCCGCCTTTCCCCGCCCGTCGTGCCCCGCGGTACCCGTTGATACGTCGGCCAGCCGGGCGCTCGCCGACGCCTTCCCAGTCGCGCCGGCTGACCGTGCAGGCAGGTCCTGAGCGAACCTACTTCAAGCCCTGGATGCGCACGCCGCGCAGCAGATACTCGCGGCAGAGAATAAACATCACAAAGATCGGGAAGGTCTGCAGGAGAGCCAGGACCATCAGGCCGTTCCAGGAGAGGCCCGCCGCCAGGGCCGAGCGCATGGCTGCCGACTGGCTGAGAGCAGTGGCGCGATCCATCACCCCCGAATTGATGAAGTTGTTCATCACCGTATAGATCGCCAGAGCCGTCGGCGCCTTGTCGTTGCTCTGAATGACCAACTGCGGCCAGAGGAAGCTATCCCAGACGGCGTAGAACTGAATCCAGGCCACCACCGAATAGACCGGCACACTCATCGGGAAGACAATGCGGCGGAAAATGTTAAACTCCGAGCCACCATCGACGCGGGCCGCCTGCAGCACCGAGTCGGGGATAGTATCGAAGTAGCCCTTGAAGATCAGGTAATTGTAGGCGTTGAAGATGCCCGGCACAATGATGGCCCAGGGCGTATCGTAGAGCGAGAGCGTCGGGAAGGGCTGATCCGTGCCCGGCAGATTGGGAACGGAAGCCCCCGGAACAGCGAAAGGAAAATTGAGCGTCAGAAAGAGCATCGGGATCAGGAGCACGGCCAGCGGGATCATCAGCGTGCCGATAAAGAAGAGAAAGGCCCAGCGCGCGCGTCGTCCGCGCAGCAGCTTGCTGGTGGCATAGGCGGCCATCGAGGTCACCGGGATCGAGATCAGCAGGGTCACCGAGGTCATAAAGAACGAGTTCCAGAAATAGACCCAGAACGGTTCGCCCGCCGACCCGGCCAGCAAGGCTCCAGCGCCGCTGTTCTCGGCCCACTGGATCACCAGCTTCCAGGCCGCCAGCGTTGGGTGCAGCGGCCAGAGCACCGGCGTCGTCGACAGCGTATCCTGAGCCGGCGTGATCGAGGTCACAATCATGATGTAGAACGGCAACAGGTGAGTCAGCACGCCCAGCGAGAGCAGGATCACCATCGCCCACCAGCCCAGCCTCAGCAAGGGCTGCTTGCGACCAACCTTCGGAAAGAGCATAGACACAACAAACACCCTCCTTGTGCGACCTGCCAGCGAGGACGCCGGTCGCCGTGCAACGCTCCACTAGGCATCGGGGTCCTCCTTGAAGAAGGTGCGGAAGAGCACCACGATGGCAAAGATGGCCAGGAAGAGATAGATCGAGAGCGCCGTGGCATCGGCGTAGCGCTGGTTCTGGATATAGGAGAAGAGGTAGAGCATCACCGTGCGGCTGGCCCCCTCGGGCTGGCCGCCCGTCAGGATCTGCGGCCAGGTGTAGTCTTGCAGCCCCTGGATGATGCCGTAGACCAGCATCACAGCGATGACGGGGCGCAGGCGCGGCAGCGAGACAGTCCAGATTTTACGCCAGAAGCCAGCGCCCTCGATCTCCGCCGCCTCGAAGTAGGAGCGCGGGATGCCCTGCAGTGCCGCCATATAGGCCAGGCCGGCCACGCCCGGCCCAGCGACCACCACCGAGGGAAAGACCAGCCAGAAGAGAACTTGATGGGGATCGTTGAGAAATGGCTGGTGCGGCAAATGGAGAATGTCGGTGGCAATGTACTCCAGAAGACCGTACTGCTCATTGTAGAGATAGCGCCACAGGATGCTATTGGCGATGACGCTGATGGGCAGGAACCAGAGAATCATCATCCAGCGCATCAGGCGCGGCGGCAGCTCCATCAAGAAGATAGCGATCAGCAAGGGGAAGATAAAGGTCAGGGCCACCAGCATGGTCCCGTAGACAAAGGTGACGCGAAAAGCCTGACCCACCAGCGGATCATTCCAGACCCGCATGTAGCTCTCCAGCCCAGTAAAACGGCTGGGCAGCATGGGCTGAGCATCGGTGAAGCTGATCAGAAAGGCCATGACTAGCGGATACCAGCCCCAGACGAGCTGAAAGAGGGCCGCCGGCAAGAGAAAGAGCCAGGTCTCGAGCCGATTGCGCCGTCGCAGGCGCTGGGCCTGCAGGCCCTGGGCCGTCTCGCTCGCCCGCGCTGCCACCGCCACTTCGGTGAGCGATTCAGACATTGCTCCTACGCTTCCTTCCAGAGATCAATAGCTGCCTGGGTCCGTTATTGTCTGCTTCCTTCCGTTGAGCCGCCTGTCCGCAGAGCAGATCGGAGAGCGGAAGGCATGGCAGGCCAGCCAGCGCCCGCCCAGCGGTGCCTGGCTGGCTGACTGGTTGACTGGCAGTCACCTGCCCAGTCAGCCCCTGGGACGGCCCTCACCACCGGAGCAGAGGCCAGGGAAGGCGCGCCGCCCGGCGGGGCCAGGACAGACCGGGGCAGGGCTGGGCAGAGCCGGCGAGTCCGTCGGGGCCCGGCTCGCCAGCTCTGCCCGCCTGCCAGGTCAGCACAGCGACACTGGCCCTACGCGGGAGGCCGGGGAGGGTCATCCTTGCGCGGCTGACTCAGCCTCCCAGGGCCGGCAGCACCTTCTGCACATACCAGGGATGGAAGAGTTCCGCCGAGTAGAGCGGGGCGTACTTGGCCCAGAAGGCATCGAGGTCGGCAAAGAACTTCCTGGCACTGGCAATGAAGGTCTCCCGGGGCACGCTGGAGGAGAGCGAGGCGAACTGCGCGTTCTGGACGTTCTGCAGCTTCAGGAGGACCGCCGGGATGCTGTCCTGGGTATAGGCCAGGCCCGAGTTGGCGTCGTTCCAGGCGTCGCCCGTGGGACCGGGATTCTGCTCCGCCGGGAAGTAGAGGCCGGGGTCGGGCAACTGTGGAATGGCGGCGGCAGCGTTGACTGCCTGCATCGTCAGCTTGCCCCAGGCCTGTTCGGCGGTGCCGTTGATGCCATAGTTGATCTGCAGCTTCGACATCGGCGGAATCTCGAGAAAGACATCCTTGAGGTCATGAGTGACCTTGTAGATCTCCTGACGCTGCTTGACCAGCTCGTCCCCGATGATAAATTGCACCAGGAAGTCGAAGGCTTTAGCCAAGGCCGGCTTGTTGCGCTGCAGGTGGGGATCGATGGAGCCGATGGCCGAACCGGCCTGCGTGGCGCCGAAGGAGCCGAGATAGCCGATGGGATGCGAGATCCAGCCGACCACCTCCTCAAAGGGCTTGCCCACCCTGGCGGCAATGTTGACGGCGCTGGTCGGGTCGGTGACCGGGCGCGTGAAGAAGCCGGTATTGTTGGCCATCATGGCCACATCCCCGCGGGCAAAAGCCTGAGCCACGTCGCTGTCGCCCGTCGAGAGCGAGGAGGTAATCGATTTGTCCGTGAAGTACATGCCGCGCCAGTTCTCGATGACCTGCTCGTACTGGCTGAGCCAGGGGGTGAGATTGTAGCGCCAGGGCCAGGCGTTGGAGGGAGTCGGCTCCAGGCCGAGGGCTCCGTAGCCGGTCGGACCAGAGTTGAGGCCGTTGGCCTGCAGGCTCTGGTCGAACACGTAGAACTGCAGGGCCGCCCCCTTCATCTTGGCGGTGGTCAGGGCCCTGGCCAGCTTACGGAAGTCGCTCCAGGTCCAGCCTGGCGTCGGCTCAACCAGCCCGGCCTGCTGGATGAGATCGCGGCGGAAATACATGCCGTCGCCCGCCCCGTAGCCGCCCGGAGTGCCGTAGTAGCGCCCGTTGACCTTCCAACTGCGGTAGACGGGCAGGTAAATATCGGTGAGCTGACTCTCCAACCTGGTGCTGACGACCAGATCGGTGACGTCCGCCGCCAGGCCGCGCGCGAAGGCACTGCGCACAACATTGTTGATGAAGGAGCCGAGAATGTTGCCCTCAAACCAGGTGGGGGCGGTGCCGGCGGCAATGGCCTGGGTCACAGCGGACTGGCTCCAGATGTTGGTGTCGGTATGCTTGATCTTGACGCCAGGATTCTTTTTGAGCCAGTCGGCCAGAGCGTCGGCGTAGGCTTTGAGGGTGATGTTGCCCTTCTGCTGCTCGGCGGTGGGCATGGCATCGCCCGGCCAGCCGTTGGTCAGAAAGGTTACGTTGACGACCGCGTTGGAGCTGCTCCCTCCACAGGCGGCCAGCATGGCCCCACCCGCCAGGGCCACGCTCCCCGCAGCAGCAGCGCGCAGGAGCTGCCGGCGCGTCAGCGTCCTTTCGGGCGAGAGTAGCGGCTCAAGAAGGGTGCGCGTTTCGTCCGTCATGATCTTCTCTCCTTCTTTGGATGCTTCTCCGGTTGTCTGGGTCCATCCTGTCTTCCTGCATCTGAAGCCTGCGTTGGGCCGCGTTCAGGGCGGCCTGCCTCCGCTACCTGACGCGCTGCCTGTCCTGGCCCATCCCTCCAGCGCTCTGCTCGCCTGCCGACCCACCTCCAGGCTGCACATCAGTTCAACCGCGTGTGCGGTCAAGCTCTGGTCAGCCGCCGGGTCGCCCGTGACTCAAGTTCTAGTTATGGGAGCGATCCCAAAAACTCTAGTGTTAGTGTACATAACAAAAGGAGAACTGTCAAGTTTGCTACGGCATAACTCTATTCCACTTGTAAAGCCCGCTCCGAGCGCGGATCGAAGAGCACCAGGCGTCCAGGATCCAGCCCGATCGGCAGCTCGGCCCCTGCGGCCGGCAGGGCCTCCAGCTCCTCCGGCTCCGGCCAGACGGCTACCAGGCGCGGGGCCGGCTGCCGGGCCGTCGGCAGCTCCAGCGTGACCTCTACTTCGCCGATCAGGGGTTCGACCGTCAGAGCGCGGGCGAGACAGCGACAGAGCTGGGGTGAGGCGGCAGCCGCGGCCTGCTCCAGCTCCCAGGGTGGGACGATCTCGCGCGGGCGCAGGCCCACGATGATGGTCGGCTCCGGGCGGCTGGTCAGTGCCTGCTGCCAGGCGGGGTTGAGCGGCAGGCGCAGCTCGCCCAGGGCGCAGCAGGGGCCGTCCGCCCCGCTGACGATCTCTCCTTCCAGCAGGTTCATCGGCGGATTGCCCAGGAAGCGGGCCACGAAGAGGTTCGCGGGCCGCTCCAGCAGCTCGCTGGGGAGACCAACCTGCTGCAGGCGGCCTTCGGCCATGATGGCCAGGCGGTCGGCCAGGGCCAGGGCCTCGCTCTGATCGTGGGTGACGTAGAGGCTGGGAACGCCGCGCAGGCGGTGCACGGCCACGACGTCGCGCCGCGCCTGATGGCGCAGGCGCGCGTCGAGGTTGGCCAGCGGCTCATCGTAGAGAAAGACGTTGGCGTCGCGGGCCAGAATGCGCGCCAGGGCGACGCGCTGCTGCTCGCCCCCGCTCAGGGTGTCGATGCCCCGGCGCAGCAGCGGCGTGAGCTGCAGCTTCTCGGCGGCCTCGAAGACGCGGCGCTGAATCTCTTCCCGCGGCAGGCGCTGGTTCTCCAGACCGTAGGCGATGTTGCCGTAGACGTCCATGCTCGGGTAGAGGCCGTAGTCTTGAAAGACCATGCCGACCTTGCGCTGGCGCGGACTGAGGTCGGTGATGTCCCTGCCGCCCAGGAGGACGCGCCCGGCATCGGGACGCTCCAGGCCGCAGATGATGCGCAGGACGGTCGTCTTGCCGCTGCCCGATGGTCCGAGCAGGACAAAGAATTCTCCGTCTTCGATGCGAAAGCTGACGTGGTCGACGACGCTGCGCCCGTCGTAGCGCTTGACGAGATCCTGTACTTCGAGTGTGCTCACGCTCGCTCTTCCCTCTCGTGACTGGCTTGGCTGGTTTCGGACTCTCTCACCCTGACAGGCACCGGCTCGCTCGCCGTCGGCGCGGGCGCCGGCTGGCCCGGTTGGCGATCGTGCAGCAAGGCTCGCCCATCATGGGGATCAAAGAGGTGGATCTTGCGCAGGTTGACGGCCAGCGGCACTTCGCGCCCGAGATAGCTGCCGGGCAGGCGGGCTTTGAGGGTGGCGACGAAGTCGCGGGGGGCCGGCTCCAGAGTGCTCAGGTAGACGGTGCAGCCGCTGACGGTCGGCTCGATAACGTTGACGAGGCCACGGATGGTGCTCTCCTCGCTGACGGCGAAGTCGGCGCGGCGCGGCGGCTGCAGGTGCTCGGGCCGAATGCCCAGGTTCAGGCGCTGGCCGCTGTAGGGGGCGACGCGCTCCTGAAATTCCCTGGGCACGGGCAGGGTGAAGGCCGGATGCACCAGGCGCAGGCCCCCGTCTTGCCCAGGCCGCTCGTCAGGGCGCACCTCGACCTCGAAGAGGTTGATGCCCGGGGAGCCGATGAAGAAGGCGACGAACTGGTTGCAGGGCCGCTCGTAGAGATCGAGACCACTGCCAACCTGCTGCAGCTTGCCGTCGCGCATGACGGCTATGCGGTCGCCCAGTGCCATGGCCTCGGCCTGGTCGTGGGTGACGTAGACCGCCGGCTGCCCTTTCTGACGGTGCAGGGTCAGGATGTCTTCGCGCGCCTGATGGCGAAGCTGGGCGTCCAGGTTAGCCAGCGGCTCATCGTAAAGGTAGAGAGCGGCGTCGCGCACCAAGGCCCGCGCCAGGGCAACGCGCTGCCGCTCGCCTCCGCTGAGCTGGCGCGGCTTGCGCCCAAGCAGGTGCTCGATCCGAAAGAGGCGGGCCGCCGTCCCAACGCGCTCGCGGATGAGGCTGCGCGGGGCATGGCGAGCACGCAGGCCGTAGGCGATGTTCTCGAAGACCGTCAGGTGGGGAAAGATGGCGTAGTCCTGAAAGACCATCGCGACGTTGCGGTCGCGCGGGCGAATGTCGTTGACCAGACGCTCGCCAAAGTAGATGCGCCCGGCAGTGACCGGCTCCAGCCCGGCCAGCAGACGCAGGGTCGTGGTTTTGCCGCACCCAGAAGGACCCACAAGGACGAAGAGTTCCCCTGGCTGGATGCGCAGGTTGAGATCATCGACGACAGCCCGCTCCCCAAAACGTTTGACGAGATGCTCGATGACAATGCCTCCGCTGGCCGGACCCATCGGCTCTTCCTCCTTACCAGTCAAGATTGACTCCCTATGCTCTTGGCATCATGTTCATTCAATTGCTCATGGGACCGCTGTCTGTCTGTCAAACTGTCTGTCCGTCCATCCGCCTGGCTGGCCGGCTGATCGGCGGCGCGCGCCGCTCCCCGCAGGGCCAGGCCAGACCAGGAGCCGCCCGCCTAGAAGAGGTCCGGTGGGCCAGGACTGGCCAGGAGCCGCTCGTCGTCGGCGGCAAAGTAGAGGAGCTGCTCCCAGTCGGGCCGCAGGCGCCGCAGGCCAGCGCCCTCGCCGGCCTGCTCGAGGGGCAGAGAGACGGTGACGCGCTGCCCGAGCCAGGTACCGTAGAGGAGGGCGATGCGCTCCGTGGGAAGCTGCTCGCTGTGGCTGACCTCCAGCGGCCGGCCGTCCTCCTGGTCGCGCAGCCAGTGCTCGGCGCGTACGCCCAGGCGCAGAGGACCCGGCGGCAGGCTGGCGGCCAGGGAGGGCGGGAGCGGCCAGCTTTCTCCGGCCAGATAGAGGCGCCCTTCGCCCACGGCGGCGGGCAGGACGTTGAGGGGCGGGCTGCCGATGAAGGTGGCGACGAACAGGTTGGCGGGACTGTAGTAGAGGTCGTCAAAGCTGCCTACTTGCTCGATGCGCCCCGCCCGCATCACGGCCAGGCGGTCGCCCATGAAGATGGCTTCTTGCTGGTCGTGGGTGACATAGAGAGTGGTGACCTGAAAGGCGCGCAGGAGCTTCTTGATCTCGATGCGCGTCCTCTCGCGCCGCTTGGCATCGAGGTTGACGATCGGCTCGTCCATGAGGAAGATGGTGGGGTCGCGCACGATGCAGCGGGCGATGGCCACGCGCTGCTGCTCGCCTCCGCTGAGCGTCTCGGGGAAGCGGCCCAGCAGGTGCTGAAAGTCGACGCCCATCAGGTCAGCGGTGCGCCGTACGCGCTCTTCCATCTGCTCGTGGGTGTAGGCATGGTGCTCGAAATAGTAGGCCAGGTTCCCTTTGCTCTTCATGGCGGGATAGAGGGCGTAATCCTGAAAGACCATGCCGACGCCGCGGTCCTGGGGCTTGATCTCGGTCATGTCGACGTCGTTGTAGTAGATGCGCCCGTGAGTGGGGAATTCGAGGCCGGCAACGACCTTGAGCAGGGTGCTTTTGCCGCAGCCGGAGGGGCCGACGATGGCCAGGGTCTCGCCGTCGGCCACCTCAAGAGAGATGTCGCGCAGGGCCGGCTGGCGCCCCCCGGGACCGTCGTAGTCCTTGACGATGTGTGCGAGTCGCAGGCTGGTCATGCCTGTCTGCCTTCCTCCCTGAACTGCCCGGTGGTCGGCCCCGGCTGCTCGCTCTCCTCCGGACCGACTCCCGGCGATTCCTTTCTTCTCTGCTCTTCTGCTTCGTCCGGCTCTGTCTGTGCCCTCCGTTGCTTTGCCCTGTTGCGCTCCTCCCCGCTCCGCGCTCTCTCCCTCCGGCTCTCCTCGGGCCGCCAGCCGAGGCTTGTTGAGATTCTGTATTCTGTATTCTCTGTAGGCGGCGGCGGAGGAGCCGGCGCGCCGCGGCTGGTCTGGCGCCAGAGCAAGCGGGAAGATGGCGACCTGGCCTAGCTGGCCGGGGAGCCGGGGCCAGGAGCGGATCTTGGGGCGAGGCGGTTGCCGGCCCCGCTCTCGGCCTGGGCGGAGATCCGCTGGCGGTAGCCACAGGACTGGCGAACGATGAGGGTGGTGGGCAGGATAATCTGGGCGCGCTCGCGTCGGTTGTGCTCCAGTTGCTCGATGAGCAGCTCGGCGGCGCGCGTGCCCATCTCGACGCAGGGCTGGCGGATGGTCGTCAGTTCGGGAAAGATCATGGTTGTCTGCAGGAGGTCGTCGAAACCGACGATGGCCAGATCGTCGGGGACCTTGAGGCCGCGCTCCTGGACGGCGCGCACGACGCCGGCGACCATCATGTCGTTGGAAGAGAAGAGGGCGGTCGGCGGCTCTGGCAGGTCCAGAAAGCGTTGTGTCCAGGCGTAGCCGCTGGCGGGGGTCCAGTCGCCGTCGCCGACGAGGGCCTCGTCGAAGGGCAGGCCGGCGGCAGCCAGGGCCTGGCGATAGCCCTCCAGACGCGCATGGGTGCAGACGTCTTTGGCCAGCCCCTTGAGCATGGCGATGCGCCGGTGCCCCAGGGCGATCAGGTGCTCAACGGCCTGGCGCGCCGCGGCCACGTTGTCCACGTCGACGTACTGCAGGTCCTGGTCGTCCTCGGGGTCGTGGCCAACCCGCACGTAGGGCATGCCCGCCTCGCGCAGCATGGCGGCGCTGCGGTCCTGCCGGTCGCTGCTGATGAGCACGACGCCGTCGAAGTGGCGCCCGCGCAGCAGGCTGAAAAAGGTGGCCTCGTCCATGTCTTGCCGCCCGATGAAGAGCATCGGGGTGTAGCCCTGCTGGGCGCAGACCTGGCTCACGCCGCGCGCGATCTCGGCGAAGATGGGGTTGCCAAAGAGATGGTGGGCGTTGTCCGGCAGGATCAGGCCGATCAGGCGCGTCTTCCTGGTGACAAGCTGGCGCGCCGCCGCCTGCGGCGCGTAGCCGTAGCTGTTGATGACCTCCCGCACGCGCTCCCTGACGCTCGGCCTGACGTTGGGTTGCCCGTTGAGCACTCGCGAGACTGTTGAGCGAGATACCCCGGCAATGCGCGCGATATCCTCGATCGTTAATTGCGACATGAGCCACCTGCGCGTGTCCAGGTCAGTTACACGTTTACTTTTGGCTGAAGTATCGTGTACAATAGCTCTGGGATCGCTCCCACAACGCTGCTATGTGCAAGCTTACCCGATCCTCTTCCTCCTGTCAAGGGGTGCGCCGGCCGCTGGCTCCGGCCGCTGGCCCGGACAGGCGGGGGATGGCGCGGGTTGACTGAGGACAGGATGTCGGTACTATCGGACAAAGCAAGTAGGCATGCAACAAGGAAGGAAGGAAGAAGGAGTCTCTTCATGGCAGAGCCGGTTCCACTGCTTCCCTACAATCTGTACATGACTGAGCCGCCGCGCCTGCCGGTGCGCGGGCCGGAGGATGAGGGCGGTCCCGATTACGTGGTGGAGGCCAGGCTGCTGGAGCGCGGCGAGCGAAGCGTGCGGCTGCAGGGGCGCACGCTCAGCGGCTCGACGGTCCTGGTGACCCTGGGCCTGGTGGCCGACGGCATCGCGCGCGTCGTGCTGGAGGAGGAGCCTGATCCGACGCGCGTCCGCCTGGCGCGCGATCTGCCTCCCCCTCCGGCAGAGGTGCCGCTGCTGGTCGAGGAGCTGGCGACGGGCCTGGCTCTGCTCTCCCCCTCGTTGCGTCTGGAGGTGACGCTGCGCCCCTTCGGCCTGCGCTTCGTCGATGCCTCTGGCCGGACGCTGCTGGCCCAGAATTATAGTGAGCTGACCAATGTGCGCATGAAGCTGACGATCCTGCCCTTCGGGCTGAGCCGCGTCAATGGTCAGCGCGTGGCCTTCCACGATACGTTTACGGCGGAGCCGGACGAGCATTTCTTCGGCCTGGGCGAGAAGTTCACGGATTTCGATAAGCGCGGCCAGCGCATCACGACCTGGAATTGCGATTGCGGCGGGGCCTTCAGCGAGCGCGCGTATAAGAATGTGCCTTTTGTGGTCAGTTCGCGCCGCTATGGGATCTTTGTCGATAGTCCCTGCGCGGTTGATTTCGATATGGTGGCCAGCAATACGGCGACGTTCACGCTGATCAGTCGCGATAGCGCTCTGGATTATTATGTGATCGCCGGGCCGGATCTGAAGACGATTATTACGCGCTATGCCTCGCTGGTGGGCTTTCCGATTCTGCCGCCGAAGTGGGCTTTGGGAACCTGGATCTCTTCGGGCTTCCAGCGCGATAGCCAGGCCCAGGTTCTGGAACGGGCGCGGCTGATCCGCGAGCTTGAGATTCCTTGCGATGTGCTGCATCTCGATTGCTACTGGCAGCGCTTCGGGCGCTGGTCAGAATTGCTCTGGGATGAGGAGCGCTTCCCCGATCCGGCCGGCCTGATCGCTCAGTTGAAGGCCCAGGGCTTTAAGGTCTGTTTGTGGATTCATCCCTACCTGGGAACGGCCAGCGAGCGCTTTGCAGAGGGGGCGGCGCACGGCTATTTTTTGAAGAATGCCGCCGGGGAGCCGTATGTGGCCGATCTGTGGGGCGGCTTCCATCCGCCGGTGGCGATGCTGGATGTGACGCACCCGGAGGCGGTGGCCTGGTTTCAGGGGCTGCTGCGCGAGCAGTTGCGCCTGGGGGTGGATGTCTTTAAGACGGATTTCGGCGAGGGGATCCCGACGGATGTGGTGGCCTATAGCGGGATCGCGGGCGAGCGCTTGCATAATCTGTATGCTCTGCTCTATAACGATGCGGTGGCCGAGGTGACGGCCCGCGAGACGGGCCGCGCGGGCCTGGTCTGGGGCCGCTCTAGCTACGCCGGCGGCCAGCGCCACGCCGCTCAGTGGAGCGGCGACCCCAATGCGACCTTTACGGCCCTGGCTTCAACGCTGCGCGGCGGCCTGAGCCTCGGGATGTGCGGCCATGCTTTCTGGAGCCACGATATCGGCGGCTTTACGGGCCAGCCTTCCCCCGAGCTGTATATCCGCTGGGCCCAGTTCGGTTTCTTTTCTCCTCTGACGCGCGCTCACGGCAATAGCTCTCGCCTGCCCTGGGAGTTCGGCCCGCAGGCGCTGGAGATCTTCCGCTTCTATGCCCGCCTGCGCTATCGCTTGCTGCCCTATATCTATACCTATGCCTGCATCGCGGCCCGCACAAGCCTGCCGCTGCTGCGGGCAATGGTGTTGGAGTTCCCCGATGATCCGGCTACGTATACGCTCGATCTGCAGTATATGTTCGGCTCGGAGCTGCTGGTGGCGCCGCTCTACCGCGCCGGCGGGGAGCGCCCGGTCTATCTGCCCGCCGGTCGCTGGGTCGATTTCTGGAGCGGGGCTATCCTGGAGGGGCCGCGCACGCTCCAGGTCCAGGCTCCCCTGGAGCAGCTCCCGCTCTATGTGCGCGCTAATTCGCTGATTCCGACGACGGAGCCGGTTCCCTTCGTGCGCGAGGAGCCGTTCGCCTCGGTGACCTTCGAGGCCTATCTGTTGCCGGAGGGAAGCGGCAGCTTTACGCTCTGCGATCTGGATGGGGAGACGACGGTGACGGCCCATCTGCAGGGCGGAAGGCTGGCAATCGAGGTAACGGGGGCCAGGCGCCGGCTGGGACTGCACTTGCTGCCGCTGGCCGGGCGGCCTCCGGTGGAGACGGTCCTGCTCAATGGCCGGGCCTGCCCGCGCTGGGATGCGGCCAGCTCCGGCCCAGAGTTGGGAGAGGCGGCTCTTGCCCCCGCGCAGGCTCCGGCTTCGGGCTGGCTCCCCCTACCCGATGGAGGGATTCGGGTGACGATGGTCCTCTGAGATTCGTCCTGTCTGGCATCATGCCCAGGAGGAAATGCATGGAGGCCTTTCCACCGTTGAATCCGCGTGCTCCTTTTATCTGGTACGGTGGCGACTACTATCCTGAGCAGTGGCCACGCGCGCTCTGGGATGAGGATCTGCGCCTGATGCAGGCGTGCCGCTTCCGCGTGGCAACGGTGGGCGTCTTTAGCTGGACGGCCTTGCAGCCGGCGGAGGAGCGCTTCACCTTCGGCTGGCTCGACCAGGTGCTCGATAAGCTGGCGGCGGCGGGCTGCAAGGTCTGTCTGGCAACGCCAAGCGCGGCTCAGCCGGCCTGGCTGTCGCAGCGCTATCCCGAGGTGCTGCGCGCCGATGCGACGGGCCGCCGCCGCCACCACGGCTGGCGCGTGAATTATTGCCCTACTTCTCCTCTCTATCGCCGCCTGGCTTCGGAGCTGGCCGCTCGCCTGGCCGAACGCTACCACGCCCATCCGGCTCTGATCGCCTGGCATGTCTCGAACGAGTATCTGCCTGCCTGCTATTGCGAGCAGTGCGCGGCGGCTTTCCGCGATTGGCTGCGCCTGCGCTATGGCAGCCTCGATGAGCTGAATCGCCGCTGGTGGACGCGCTTCTGGAGCCATACCTTTACGGATTGGTCGCAGATCGAGCCTCCTTACGCCAACGGCGAGGGGTCGATCCATGCTCTGACGCTGGATTATCGCCGCTTCCAGAATGAGATGTTGCTGGAGTGCTTTAAGCTGGAGCGGGAGGCGATCCGCCGCTTCTCTGGCGATGTGCCGATTACGACCAATCTGATGCGCTTTTATCGCGACCTCGATTATCGCCTCTGGGCGCGCGAGATGGATGTGGTGGCCTGGGATTGCTACCCTTCCGTGGAGGATGAGCCGCTGGATATCGCCCTGGCCCACGATCTGATGCGCGGCCTGCGCGATGGGCAGCCGTTCCTGCTGATGGAGCAGTCGCCCAGTAGCCAGAATTGGCAGCCGTACAATACGTTGAAGCGCCCGGGGGAGCTGCGCTTGCAGAGCTTTCAGGCCCTGGCCCACGGGGCGGAGTCGGTCATGTTCTTCCAGTGGCGGCGCAGCCGCGGGGGGATCGAGAAGCTGCATGGGGCGGTGATCGAGCATGGTGGGCGCAGCGATACGCGTGTCTTCTCCGAGGTGCAGGCCCTCGGTGCGGAGCTGGAGCGCCTGGGCGCGCGCACGCTGGGCGGGGTGACGCCGGCTCAGGTGGGCTTGCTCTTCGATTGGGAAAACTGGTGGGCCCTGGAAGACTGCAGCGGCCCAACGCGCGAGAAGCGCTATCTGGAGACGCTGCGCTCCCATTATGCTCCTTTCTGGCGCCGCAATGTGCCGGTGGATGTGGTGTTCTGGGATTCTCCGTTGGAGCGCTATCGTTTGTTGGTGGCACCCTTGCTCTATTTGCTGAAGGAGGGACTGGCGGAGCGCCTGGCGGCCTTCGTTCAGGAGGGGGGAAGGCTGCTGCTGACCTATTTGAGCGGGATGGTCGACGAGTGCGATTTGGTCTTTGAGGATGGCCCGCCCGGCCCTCTGCGCCATCTGCTGGGGATCTGGCAGGAGGAGATCGATGCGCTGCCTCCAGGACGGACGAACCGTCTGGTCTTGAACGATGGACGCTCGTTTGTTTGCGGCCATCTGTGCGCGCTGATCCATTGCGAGGGGGCCGAGGTCCTGGGGCGCTACGGGGAGGATTTCTATGCGGGACGGCCCGCGCTGACGCGCCATCGGGTGGGCCAGGGCCAGGCGTTTTATCTGGCCTGCGAGCCGGAGCCGGCTTTTCTGGAGCTGTTCTATGGGGAGCTGTTGGAGGAGCTGGGGATCGCGCCGGTCCTGGCGACTCCTCCTGGCGTGGAGGCGACTCTGCGCCAGACGGCCCGCGAGCGCTTGTTGTTTGTGCTCAATCACGGGCGCGCGCCGGCGACGGTCTCGCTGCCGCCGGGACGCACCTTCGAGGAGCTGCTCTCGGGCCGCCAGGTGCAGGAGCGGTTGACGCTGGCCGGTCTGGGGGTGGCGCTTCTGGCGGAGCCGCTCGAGACGACGGGGGAGGGCCCGGCCGCCTGAGTGGGCCGCCCCCCGGCGCCCCCCTTACTTAGTTGGGGGGCAGGATCTTGAGGACGCCTCCGCGCTCGCCCGGCGGGTCGGCGGGCAGGTCGATGTGCAGGCCGCGGTCGTCGCGCTGCCAGCGCAAGGGGGCGTCACCGCCCAGAAGTTGGACGGCGCCAATGGCCTGGGGCGCCTGCGGCCCTCCGGCGGCCAGGGCCTGGATGCTGATGCGGCCCCCCTTCGGCCAGACGGGCAGCAGGACGTAGAGGGTCTGGCCGCGCCGCGTGAAGCGCAGGTCTCTTTCGCTAAAGGCGCTCTGCTTTTCTTCGCTGAAGGGGCCGCCAACGCTGGTGGTGGGACCTTCTCCGTGGAGGTGCCAGGGCTGGCTGTCGTAGATGGCTTCGCCGTTGATGGCCAGCCAGCGCCCGAGCCGACGCAGCAGGTCGCTTTCGGCTTCGGGAATGCTGCCGTCGGCGCGCGGGCCGATGTTGAGCAGGAAGACGCCGTTCTTGCTGACGGTGTCGATGAGGTCGTCGAGCAGGGTGCCAAAGGTTTTGTAGTCCTGGGCGCTGGTGTAGCCCCAGGAGTTGCGGGCGAGGCTGGTGTCGGCCTGCCAGATCCGCGGGCTGAGGGTGGGCCGGCGCCCGCGCTCGATGTCTTCGACGGCGCAGCCTTCGTCAAAGGCGCCTTCTTTGTAGGTGATGACGACTTCTTCTCCCCACTGGGCGGCCCGGTTGTAGTAATAGGCGGCGAAGCGCGCCAGATAGGGCCGGAAGGCGGGCCGGGCGATCCACCAGTCAAAGTAGATGAGGGCGGGCCGGTAGCGCTCGACTAGCTCGTAGAGGCGGGCCAGCCAGTCGTCAAGGAAGGCTTGATCGGGCGGCTCGTCTTCGGAGCGCGCCGGCCCGTAGAGGTCGGCGTAGCGCGGGTCCTGAACGTCGCTGGGCAGGCGCCTGCCTCCGTTGAAGAACCACCAGTGCTCGGCCCGGTGCGAGGAGAGGCCAAAGGTGAGGCCGGCGGCCCGCACGGCAGCGGCTAGCTCTCCCAGGACGTCACGCTTTGGCCCCATCTCGACGGCGTTCCAGCGCGAGAAGGAGCAGCGATACATGGCGAAGCCGTCGTGGTGCTCGGCGACGGGGACGACGAAGCGCGCCCCCGCCTGACGGCAGAGGTCGGCCCAGGCGGCGGGGTCGAAGCGCTCGGCCCGGAAGCGCGGGAAGAAGTCTTTGTAGCCGAAGCGCTCGGGCGGGCCGTAGGTGGCCAGGTGATGGCGGTGGGCCTCCGTGTCGGGCAGGTACATGTTGCGCGGGTACCATTCGTTGTCGTAGGCCGGGACGGCGTAAGGCCCCCAGTGGATGAAGAGGCCAAAGCGCGCCGCCGCGTACCAGGCCGGCACTCGCCAGGCACGCAGTGCCTCCCAGTCGGGGAGGTAGGGGCCGGCCTGGGCCAGCCGGTCGATCTCTCTGAGCGCTTCCTGCTGCTCATAGCTTTTATGCTGCTGCACGGAGAGGCTCCTCCTTTCCGTCGCTTTGCGCTTTCTCTTGCCTGTGAGTCCCATTCGGCATGGCGGGACTCGGGTCGGGTGAGAGGGAGACTTCAAGGGTCTGGCCGCCCGCGATGGCTTATTTCACTGCCCTCATTTCGGTATCCTCGAACTTTCGCCACCCTTAAACGGATCGGGGTCGCCGGCGGCGCCCCCCGCAAGAGCCAGCCCGGCTCGCCCGGGAGGACGGGTTGCTTTCTTCGGCCTCTTCGCCACCTGAGGCTCTGTTTTTGGGACCTCTGGGCCTCGCTTTGCTTCCGCTCCCCCTTCAGGAGCAGAGCAGACAGGGAGGAGGTTGGCACCTCGGCGGCCGGGCGGGCGAAGGACGAGGTTCGAGGGAGCTGCGGGCCGCGCTCTTCGCTCTGGCTGGCAGGCGAGCGGGTCGACGACGCGGTCGGCCGGCAGCTTCAGGCCCCGGCGATGGATCAGGGGGGAGAGCGGCGGCCTGGCGACGACGCTGCCCGGGCAGGTCGAGCGGGAGCGCTGGCGGGCGAGGCGGAGCGGGGACCGCAGGAGGATGGCTTGCAGGACGGTAGAGCTTCCTGCCGGCTCAGCCAGGATGGGCTGCGGCTCAATGGGCCTCTCCAGGGAAGCGGGGGCCTGGAGCAGGCCGGGAGGGCGACAGCAGCGGCGGCTCGCGCTGATCCCGGCGACGGCCCGGCCCGCCCAGGCGACGACCAGGCTGGCCTCGAGACGATCTCTCTCCCGAGCGTTGCTGATCAGGGCGCGGCGCAGGCCGCGCCGAGGCGGGAGGGCGGCGGTCTGGAGCAGTCTGGCGGTCAGGCCCGCTCGCTGACAGCCGCCGGCGCTGGTCAGCCTGGGCCTGGTCTGCACTGCTGTCCTCTTTCGTCGGTCAAGCGGCGGCTACTCCTTCCTTGCCCTGGACGGGCGTGCTGCCTTCTCGGGCCGCTGGTAGACCGTCAGGCACGCTCTACAGGAAAGGGTAACAGAGGGGTCGCGCCCCTGTCAAGTGGGAACGCTCTCAGGGGTGGCCGGCAGGCCAGGGACTTGCAAAGAAGGACACAGCGGCGGGACCGGAGGGCGCCGTGAAGGGGGCTACGACGCCACTCCGGTCCCCGTCCGCTGCGCCCGGATCAGAAGAGGGCGCTACAAAGAAGGGCGACAAAATGAAACAGGAGAGAGGTATCTGGTGTAAAGAACTACTCACCGCCTTTGCGAGGCGCAGCGAGGTATGACCAGACCTCGCCGGCTGCGCCCCTTGAGCTGAGCCGCGGCGCGCCGCGCTCAGCGCCTGGCTCACCTCTCGCCTCTCGCCTCAGAGAATGCACCACGGCTCGCCGTCAAGCTGTGGATAGTCGCGCCGATGGATGCGCTCCGCGCAGCCAGGACTGCAGGCGCTGAAGGCGATCGAGGCGTATTCAAGGACCTTGTGCAGGCAGAGGTCGCTGGCGATGCGCAACTGCCACTTTTCCGGCAAATAGCGGTACTCATGGGCCACATAGTCGCGCAGCTCCTGGGCCAGCCGGGGAGGCATGCGCAGACCATAACGATGGTCGGTCAGGCGACCACAAATACAGCGGGCGGGCGCGCTCGCTTCGGGAGAGGGGGCCGCCTCTCGCTGGGACGGCGGCGGCTGGCCGGCGCGGTCCTGGTCCTGGTCGATGAGGGCCGCGCGCTCTGTCTGCTCTGGCATGGCGTGCTTGCTCCTTTACGTTTCTCGCTAGCTAGAGCTGGCCCGACGACGAGATGGACGAGCATGGCCAGATTGGGCCGGATTGAACGGGACAGGGTTCGCTCCGACCCGACCGACTCGACTCGACCCGACCCGGGCGGCTCCGACCGGGCCGAGCCGGACCGGGCCAGGCTGGGCCGGGCCGAGCCGGAAGCGGCGGCGGCGCCAGCCTGACCGGCCAGGACGCGGCGGGCGCGCACCCCAAGACCCCCACTCCCGAGAACACCGGGGCCTTGGCGCTCGACACCCTGGCGCCCGACCGGCGGGCTGGCCCAGCCGCTCACCCTGCCTCCCTGCAGCTTCTTCCCCCGCTCCTCCTGAAACATCCCTGATCTGAGGCTGCAGCGGACGTGGCCGGCCCGGGTCCGGGGAGCTGCCGCAGGCTGCACGGGCCGCCCACCAGGGCGCCGGTGCCAGGGCCCACGATCAGGGCCGGCGCCTGGCCGCCAGCCGGCAGGGCTGCGGCCCCCAACGGCCCGCCCGCGCGCAGCGAGAGTGCGAGCGGGCCGGGGGTGATGGCTCGCAGGAAAGGAGCGTCGGTACGCGACCACGATCCGCCCGGGATCCCTCCGGGCCTGTCGCTGGCTGCTCCTCATGCCGCTCGTATCCCCCCAGACGGCCCCAGAGGAGACCTCGCGCCGACCCGCCCGGGCCTGGCCGGGCTCGGTTCAATCGAGCCAGGCCCGCAACGCGCCAGCGGAGCTACCCCTGCAGGCCGCCACGAGGATGAGGACGAGCCGGCAACAGGTGCATCCAGTTGAGCAAGGAAGAATCTCAAGGAAAGGCAATGAACCGGGAACGTTCCCCCCGCACTGACGGGTGGGTGGGCGCAACGTCCCGCCTGCTTGTCGCGCCCCAACGCTCCACCCCCATAGCTCCCGCGGGGGACGAGAACGGCAGGAGACGAAAACGATAGAGCAGCTCGCGCTCGCCTCCTCCTGACTCCCGGTACCAAATCTGCACCTCCACTGGTACAATCACAAAACGCTTCAGCCGCCGGCAGTGCGCCAGAAGTTGATAGGGCCAGCGATATTCTCCCACCAGAGCCGCCGGCCGGCTCAAGCTCTTCCGCTCCGGATGGATAATCTCTAGTTCATATGCCATAGTTCACGGTGCTCTTAAGTTCATTGTACTCGCGGGCCAATAGCAATGAATCGGTGTTCTTTTTGCATCTTTAGTCACCATAACGACTCACAAAGACGCTAGCCATCCTCTCCAGGTTCCGTCTCTGCCGCTCCCCCCTCCAGCTCCCGCTGAACGCGCCTCTCTCCTAAACGCAGGATCTCCTTCCCCGCTCGCTCAACAACGATGACGAACGGGTCAAAGGCCGGCTCGGCACTTAGCTCCCGCAGGATCTTCCAGACACATCGCCCACAGGCAGCAGGCAAGAGAAAGAGGTCGCCCCCACCCTCGCGATAACAAATCACCAGGTACGGCTCCCTCTCCCCCCCTCCCCCAACCGGCGGCAGGTTCATCTCTTACCTCCAGGTTCCTCTGTAACATGAGAGCCTGTTTTCCTCTACAAGATTAACATCTATCTTCCAACGTTTCCAGTACGTAATTAAGTGACTTTAAAAGATAATCTAAAAAAGTGATCTCGATAAGTTACTCAACGAGGTCACTCAATTGAGTGACTTGATCTGGAGACTCCCCATAGAACAGCTCACTCCGCTATACTCCTAAGTAAATCTCATCAATGAGGCTTATTTGCGAGCGAGAATATGTTCAGGTTACGAGTAGAAGAAGTTATTAGACGACAGGGTAAAACAGTGGGATGGGTAGCAAGAAAGGCAGAATTATCCTATTCCGTCGTCAGGAGGATGGTCAAAGACCCTCACTACATGCCGCAGGCCAGAACACTCATGCAAGTGGCCAGGGCACTCAAGTGCCGAGTTGAAGATCTAGTCGAGTACTTCCCCGATGAGGAAGATGCCTGAGCTGCTGCCTGTCTTCGACTCCTTCCACTGTTCGCTCCCCTAGCTCATCACAAAGGGAAGCCGTGCTTCCCTTTGCTTGTTATCCCCATGGTTAGATAGCCCCACCTAAATAGATAGGTGTGCTCACATATATTTATTTACACCTATCTATATAAATAGTTGTAATTAACCGGGTTCTTTTAATCAGATAAGTACACTTATAATTTTTTCAGTGGTGCAAATAGAGCTGGTGGTCTAAACCGCTCAATTGCATCCCCCAGAGCAGCTTCCATATGCAGGATCAGAGGGCGCTTAGCTGGATGCGATAGTAGTGAAAGCAGGGCTATTGCTTTCGCGTGGGGAGCTGTTTTGGGGAAATTTTACACAAGATGGGCGACAAATTCAGGAAGGAGTAGAGGATGTACCGTCTACGAGTCAAGGAGGTCCTTCGTGAAAAGGGCGTCACACAGACATGGCTCGCACGGCACACGACACTTACTGAAGCAATGGTACGACGACTAGTACGTGACCCCTCGTATCTCCCCTCGATAGCAACAATGGCCAAGGTTGCTAAAGCACTGCAGGTCCATATCGATGATCTGATTGAAGAGATTCCCGATCTACCTCCATTTACTCAGGTCACTGAGTCGCCGCTCTCCTCACAGACGCACCCGCACGAGGGAACAGGTCAGCAGATCAATAGGCACACCACCCGCTGATTAACGTACGGAACTAAAGCAGTCAGGTTGTCCGGACAAAATGAGTTTTTTTTCCTGCTCTCTAGCGGGGCGTGAGGTAAGGAGCGTCAGGCATGTACCGATTACGGCTACATGTGATCCTGCACCAGAGAAGGTTGAGTGCCCAATGGCTGGCACAGCGCACTTCATTGCCAGAGGCAACAATTAGCCGTATGCTAAAAGATCCTTTCTACATGCCTCCAGCCTCAACGCTGGTGCGCATTGCACGAGCTTTGCACATTCCAGCCGAGGAGCTTCTTGAGGAACTCCCCGATCGCTAGCCCAGTGACTCTCCACAGCACTAGAAGCACCAAGGCGTGCCCGCCCGGCATCCTGGCGATGTCGGGCGGGCGCGTCCTCTTGCTGGGAGGGAGAGCGGGCCGGTGCGGCGGCGGTCCCTCTCGGCGGGGAGCGGACGGCGGTTGCCGTTCTGGGGAGGGCGCTCAGCGGGCCGCGGCGGCCAGGGCATTGACGGCCAGCACCAGGCCAATCAGGCGCTCAATCTGCGGCTCCAGTTGGTCCGCCGCTTGCGCGCTCAGCGCCCCATAATCGCGCAGGCGAGCCGGGCGCAGATCCTCCAGATCGCTCCAGAGCAAGCCGAACTCCGCCAGCGCCACCGTGCGCAGGCTCTCCTCCTTCTCCGGCAGCCGATAGGCCTGGGCCAGGCGGGCCACCTCTGCGCGCAGCTCCTCCAGGCGAGCCAGCAGCGCGGCCCGCTGCTCGGGCGTAAAGGGATCGACCATGCGCGTCAGGGTCAGCGGCGGCCTCTCCCTGGCTCGCAGGCGCTCCTCCAGGCGCCAGGCCGCCAGCTCCAGGCGGCGCAGGGCTGTCATCAGAGCCAGCCGCTGCCCCGGCGAGAGGGCGGGCGGCGCCTCCTCTTCCGGCTCTGGCCGCTCAAAGGGTGGCTCCCTCATCGGACACCTCCTTCCTCCTCGGTCAGCCCGCCCCCCTTGAGCCGGGCGCGCATGCCCGGAGCCAGGCGCAGCAGCGTGCGCAGACGCACAAAGAGCGGCAGCACCAGAGCCAGGGCCGGCCCGGCAAAGGGCAGGTCATAGCGTATCAACCCTTCCGGCGTGCGCGGCTCGAAGAGCGTCAGTCCCGAGCCGAGCAAGGAATAGCGCAGCTCCAGCGACGAGAGCGACCAGGGGGCCAGGCAGCGCACGAGCACCGGCCCCGGCGCTCTTCCGGGAACCGCGCGCCCCTCGGGAGCCTCCAGCACCAGCAGCCCGCTGCGCGTCAGGGCCAGCCAGCGGGGAGGGCTGCCGTAGCCGTCCAGAGCCGGCAGTTCCAGGCTGAGCAGCACCTCCTTATCGTCCAGGCCCTGAGCGGCCAGCCACTCCATCAGAGCCGTCTCAAAGCGCCGCCTCAGGGCCTCCGGCAGTTGGCCCCCCAGATCGGCCAGCTCCTCCCGCTGGCCTGGCCCCGGCTCCCAGGGCGTCAGTGTCGGCCAGACCCGCAGGCGTCCCTCCCGCTCGCGCTCCTCCGGCGGCAGCGGCAGAAAGGCCCGCACCAGGGCGCTCAGGCCCTGCAGGGCCTCCTCGGCCTCGGGCCAGGCCGGGAACTCGAAGCCCAGCCGCTCCTGGCCGCCGGTCGCCGCCACCTGCAGCACCGCTCGCAGCAGGGCCGGCGGCTCCCCGCGCATAGCGCGTCGGCCATCCGGCGCCGGCCCCTCGCGCTCGATCAGGCAGGCCCGCAGCCGTTCGACCGGCAACGTGCGCGCCACGTAGCCTCCCTCGCTAAAGCTACTGCCCTGAGCAAAGTAGGCTTGCAGCCAGAGCACCTGGCGATCGCTGACCAGGAGCAGCCCCTCCGGCAGATAGCGCTCCTGGCGACGCAGCAGGCCCTGACCCAGGCGCAGACGCAGGCGCGGGCGCTCGACAAAGGCCAGCACCTGCTCATCCTCATCGAGCAGGTGTCGCAGGACCGGCTGAAAGCGCGGCGCCACAAAGCGCAGCAAGCGGGCCGGCTCGGCGAAGGGCAGCGAGGCATCGGCCCGCAGCAGCAGGCCCCCGGCGCGCAGCGTCCTCTGCAGCTCAGCCAGGCTGGCGGCGGTCCGCCAGGTCAGCGGAGCCTCCTGGTCGCTGCGCGCCTGAGCCTGCAGCGTCCCGCTGGGCCGGGCCACCTGACGAGCACGCCGGGCCTGGCGGACGGCGGCACGCAGAGAGCGCAGAGCCTGAGCCGCCTCCTCTGCCGTCAGCCAGCGCAGCGCCGGCGCGCCCGCCGACGACGAAGCCGCCGAGGTTGAGCGCTCGCGGACAAAAAAGTCCTCGACCTGACGCCGCCAGGCCGGCTCAGCCAGGCGTCTCAGTGGCGACGGCTCCTCCCCCGCCTCTCCCTCGCCGTCGGCCAGGCATCCCAGCCAGAGCCAGTCGGACGGCTCGCGGGCCGGCACCATCTGAAGAGCCGCCACCAGGCGCACACGCAGCCACGTCTCGGGGGGCGCGCTCTGCGGCAGCAGGAGCAAAAGACGAAGCTGCAGGCCCTCCTCCGGCCTGCAGACGGCCAGATCCGCTGGCAGCTCTGGATGGGAGGGAGCCAGCCCGCACACCCAGAGGCGGCCCTCCTGCCAGCGATAGCGCAGGCAGTCCCTCTGAGGCAGCGTCACGCAGGCCGTCAGCAGCGGCCCAGGCTCGCGGGGCCGCTCGTCGGTCAGCCGGCCCTGTCCTCTAGCCTTCTCAGCCTCATGATCCGGCGATGGCAACGACATAGCGCGGTCATCCTCCCCTCTGGACCGCTGGCCTGCCGGAGCCTGCGCCCTTCTCTGGCCTGCTGGCCGTTTTACGGGCGCGCGGTCAGCAGGTCAGCAGGTCAGGCAGGCAGCGACCCTTCCGTCTGGTCTGGTCGCTGGGGGATGGAGAGCGAGGCCAGGAAAAAAATGGCTTCTACACACCATCCCCCAGAGAGCGAGATAGTGAGTAGAAGCCATCAGCCGAGAGCGGCGTTATGCGGGCCTCATCGCAGCGGCCAGCGAACGGCTCCGACCCGCCGGCAGCAGGGACGGGGCCATTCGCCAACAGCACCAGCGTAGACAGTATAGTTCACAGCGCGCAGTCCCGTCAAGGGCGGCCCTGAGTGAGACAGAGAGGTCCGGCCCTCACTCCTGGCCGTGGGCCGCCTGGCGCAGGCTGAGCAGGAGCCGGGCCGCCTCGGCCGCCGTCAGCCAGCGCAGAGGCGGAGCCGGCAGCCCCGAGGCAGACAGCAGCCAGTCCCCAAAGAAGCCCTCCAGGGGCCGGCCCCAGCCAGGGGCCGTCTCCCCCGTTGTCAGCGGCTCCAGCGGAGGCCCCGCCTCACCCTCAGCCTCAGCCGCCTGCACAAACAACCAGCGCGCGCAGGGAAGAGCGGTGGCCTCCGCCTGCAAAGCCCCCAGCAGGCGGAGCACCACCTGACGGGTCCCCGGCCGCCCCGTCGGCAATTGCTCAGGCATCAGCACCAGGGACGGCAAGCGCTGCCCCCGCGCGAGCGGGCCAGAGCCTGGCTCCAGCCAGGCCAGGCGCCAGCCGTAGCCAGCCAGCGGCGAGGCCGGCAGGGTGGGCAGTCCTGGGGCGGCAGCTCCCTCGGCGCCTGCTGGTCGCCGCTCGGGTCTGTCGCCCCGTCCCTCAGGCGTATCAAAAGCTCTCTCCATCGCTTGCATCGGCCTCCTTTGTCAGTCCGCTCTGGCCAGAGCCGCCAGCCCAGGACAGGACCGAGGCGCTCGCCGGTCCCCCAAAGATGAACCGGTCTCCGGCAGCCGGAGCCATCAGGCTCCTGGCCGCGACTGGCGCCGGGCCAGCAGGCCCATCGCCAGGCCCATCAGCAAACCCAACACGCCCAAGCGCCAATCCAGCGCTGATGCCCCCCCATGCGCCATCACCAACAGGCCGCTGCCCACGTAGACGAGCACGGCCACCACCAGCAAAGCCAGGCCCAGACCGAGCACCACCGGCAGCAGCCGGCGCCCCACCTGGGGCGGGCGTCGCTCAGCCACGCGCATCGCTCCTTTCCGCCCTGCTCGCTTCCCGAGAGAGGCGAGCAGGTCCACCAGAGACCCCCAGAAAGAGAGGTCCCTCTCCTTCATGCCCTTCTTTATCCATCGCGCTTATTATACAAGCTATCCAGGCGGGTAGCCAGAGCGGAGCGGGGCGCCTTCCGGGCACGGCGGGAGAGAGCGCCCGAAGCTGGAAGAGCGCCTCCGAACTTTGATATACTGGGGAAGGCAGAAAGCCCCATCCAGCCCCAACGCAGCAGCGAGCGAAACCAGGAAGGAAGGCCGCCGCAAGCCGAGGGGGGAGCAACGCCATCGTGGTTATTGGGAGCATCCTGGGCCGGCAGCGGGGCCAGGACTGACGAGCGGGCCGTCTCCCTGCGGGCCTGGGGGAGGAGAGGACACCTTGCACTGCGGCGAATCAGCAAGAGCGAAACCAGCCACCCAGACAGCCAGCGAGATCATCTGGAGAGCGGAGCAAGAGGACTACGTCCTGCGTCGTGGGCCACAGGCCCCACCGGAGCCAGTACCGCGGCAGGCGCAGGAATGGCGGGCCTGGCTAGAGCAACAGAGCGCCCTCACCTTCAAAGGGCGCCTGGGACGCCTCAGCCTGCGTCGCGAGACCCGCAAAGGGCGCCCCATCTACTGGTACGCCTTCCGCCACTGTCTTCATCGCACCTTCAAGCAGTACATCGGCAAAACCGAGGTTCTGACCCTGGAGCGTCTCGAAGAAGTAGCCGCCGAGCTAGAGCACAGCTGTCGCCACCTGCACGAGCGCATGCGAGCGCGCCACGGCTCGCCCTTCCATCAGGCAGCGGAGCCGTTGCTGCTCGCCAGGCTCAGGCCACCGCAGCCAGCCAGCGATCTCATCGCGCGCGAGCCACAGCTCTCCCTTCTCGAACGCGGGCGTGAGCGGCGGCTCATCCTGCTCTGTGCCCCGGCGGGCAGCGGCAAAACCACCCTCGTACTGCAGTGGCTGGCCCACCTCCGGAAGAGCGAGAGCGGCGCCCCACCCGTAGCCTGGCTCACCCTTGAGGCCGGCGACAACGAGCCAGCGCGCTTCTGGCGCTACCTGGTCGCCGCCTGCGCCCCCTGGCTCCCGGCCGAAGAGAGCCAGCGCCTGGCCACCGTCGAAGGCAGCGTCCTGGCCAGCGGCCTGGCCGCTCTGCCCTCGGTCGCCGTCAGCGTTAGCGAGCCGCCGGCCAGCCTGCTCGCCCCGCTGCTCAACCTGCTCAACGAAGGCGGTGCCCGCGGCCTCCTCATCCTGGACAACTACCACCTCATCAGCAACGAAGCCATTCACCAGATCGTGGCCCTGCTCATCAGCCACCTGCCCGCCGGCCTCTGCCTCGTCCTGCTCACGCGCGAAGAGCCGCCGCTGCCCCTGGCCGGCCTGCGAGCCGCCGGAGAGCTACTTGAGCTGCGCGGCCCAGAACTCCGCTTCACCCAGGCCGAAAGCGCCGCCTTCCTGCAACCCTACGGCCTGGCCCCCGCGCAGCTTGAGCAGATCGAGCGGCTCATTGCCGGCTGGCCCGCCGGACTGCGCCTGCTCTCCCTCCTGCTCGAGCGGGAACGCCTGGCCAACGAGCGAGACGGCAGGCCGCTGACCCCCGCCGTCCTGGAGCGCCTCCTGAAGGACTTCCGTGGCAGCCAGCATCTCCTCTTCGACTACTTCAGCAGCGAAGTCCTGCAAGGGCTGCCGCCGCACCTGCAAGACTTCCTCCTGCGCACCTGCTGGCTGCCGAACCTGCAGCCCGACCTCTGCCGAGCCGTCAGCGATCGCCGGGAAAGCGCCCAGCTCCTGGCCGAGCTGGAGCGCAGCAACCTCTTCATCGAGCGGCTGGAAGAGGCCGGCCAGACCTATCGCTACTACCCCCTCTTCGCCGAAGCCCTGCAGCACGAAGCGCGCCAGCGCCTCTCGCCCGGCGAGCTGCGCCTCATCGCCTACCGGGCCAGCCGCTGGTACGAAGAACACAACCAGCTCAGCCAGGCCATCGAACTGGCCCTCCAGGCCGGCCTCAGCGAGCGGGCAGCGGATCTCATCGAGAGGCAGAGCATCCCCCTGCGCCTGCGAGACGAAGGCCAGTCCCTGGCCCGCCTGCGGAGCTGGCTGGCGGCCCTGCCCAGGCCAGTCATCTGGGGCCGGCCCCAGCTCTGCCTGCTCAGCGTCCTGACCGTCCTCGACGCCCTGCGCGACGAGCGTCAGGCAGCCGGGCGCGAGCCTCGACTGACGCCCGCCGAGGAGGCCCAGATCAACGAGCTACTCCGGCGTGCCGAAGCGCAATGGCGGAGGAGCGACGATCGGGCCGGCCTGGGCCGACTCTACGCCTGTCGGGTTCTCGTCCTGGAGCACCTGCCGGCCGCCGGGGGCCGGGCCAGCCAGCAGGCCCAAGAGAGCGCCTCCTACGCCCGCGCCGCCCTGGAGCAGCTCGCCCCCGAAGAGAGCGACTGGCGTCTTCTCTGCCTCGGCCACCTCTTCGGTCAGGCCCTGCAGCAGGGCGACCTTTACGAAGCCGAGCGCCTCACCCGCCAGATGGAGAACCTCCTGCCGCCCGGCAAGAGCCACCAGAGCGCCGCGGACGAATGGATCGGCAACCTCAGCGGCCTGCGGGCCTTCATCCTCAACCTGCGCGGCCAGCTCCAGGAAGCCGCCCACCTCTACCGACAGCTCACCACCCTCAACGGGCCGCAGCACCCCCTCACCCTGCTCTCCATTCTCAGCCAGGCCCAGATCCTCTACGACTGGAACAACCTGTCCGGAGCCGAAGAGCAGCTCGCCCTGCTCGAAGAGCGCCTCAACCGCCTCCTGGCCGAAGGAGAAGGCGACGAGCGCCGAACCGCCCTGGCCTCGCTGCTGGGACTACCCGTCGCCCAACTGCGGGCCCTCATCCGCCAGGCGCGCGGCCAGCTCGACGAAGCCTGCGCCAGCCTGCGCGGCCTGCTCCTCCAAGCCTACCGGAACCTCTCCCTGACGGAGATCAACCACTACCTGCTCTGCGACCTGCTCGTCTGGCTGGCGCGCCTGGAGCTGGCCCGCGGCAACCCCGAGGGCGCCCGTGACAGCCTCTATGACCTGGGGCGGCTGCTCGGGCTGATCGGCAGCGACCACCGCGAAGAACGCGAGCCAGTCAGCGAACTGGTCGTCAGCGAGGGCCAGCCCCGCCTGGCCGCCCGGTCCACCCCCGACAGCAGCGCCCTCCCGCCTTCATCAGAGGAAGGGACCGACGGCCCGCCAGTCCCCGAGCACCAGGTGGAGGCCGAGGCCGAGCGGCTGGTGCCCACCCGTCAGGCGCCCAGCGGCCTCATCCTCGAGCAATACCAACTGCTCAGCGCCCGGCTCCTGCTCGCCAACGGCCAGGCCCGTCAGGCCAGCCTGCTGCTAGAAGCCGTCCAGGAGCGCGCCCAGCGCTACGGGCGAGGGCGCAGCCTGCTACAGGCCCGCCTGCTGCTCGCGCGGGCCTACGCCCAGCAGCGCGACCCCGTCCTGGCCAGCGCCTACCTCTGCCGCGCCCTCGAGCAGGCCCACATCGAAGGACACCGCCGCCTCATCCTCGACGAAGGCGAGCCCCTGGCCGCCCTCCTGCGCGAACTTCTCCCGCGCCTGCGCGGCCAGTTGCTGCGGGCCTATGCCGAGGGACTCCTGCAGGACTTCGCCGCCACCCGCAGCCAGCAGCCTCCCATCATCACCACTGTCGAAGCCGCCCCGCCCGAACCCTTCTCCGCCCAGGAACTGCGCGTCCTGCGCCTGCTGGCTTCCGGCTGCACCAACGCCGAGATCGCTCGCGAACTCGTCGTCTCCATCAACACGGTGCGCACCCACCTCCAGCACATCTACCAAAAGCTCAACGTCCACAGCCGTCACCGGGCCATCACCGCCGCCCGCCGCTACGGCCTGCTCTAACAGAACCCAGCCGGGCCGCGCCCGCCCGCCCGCAAATCACCCCGGCCATCATCCAGAAGGATGACGCCCCACCTTCGGGCCGGCGCTACACTAACAACGTCAGCGCCAGGGCAGAGCACCTGCCAGGGCCAGGCCGGGCGGAACTGTGGGCCGGCCTGGCCCTGGCCCCACAAGCCACAACGGCGACAGCGCGGGCTGGTCTGAGCCGGAGCGAGCCGCCGCTCCCCGGGAAGGGGGAAGCGGCCCGCCGGGATCGCCAGGAGAGAGGAGAAGAGAGAAGAGGAGAGAAGGAGAACAGGTGGAGTTGAACGGAAGGAAGGGGGCAGAGGAGAGGCGGAGGAGGAGAGGCGGCGGGCGACAAAGGTCAGGTAGGAGGGCGGCAGGCCAGGCCAGGCCAGGCCAGCGTGGAGGCCGCGCCCGAGCGCATCCTTGCCCGTGTGAAGCCAGGGAACGTCATTCCAGCCATGAAAGAAGGCAAAAGATCGATGCAGACCATCACCACCAGCGAGAGCCAGCCTGGCCAGGAGAGAGAGGCCACGGCGGAGGCCGTCATCCAGGTTGAGGACCTGGTCAAGCGTTACAAGAAGGCCGAGCGCAACGCCGTCGACGGCGTCAGCTTCAGCGTTCCTGCCGGCAGCCTCTTCGCCCTGCTGGGGCCAAACGGGGCCGGCAAAACGACCGTCATCTCCATTCTGACCACCACGCTCAGTCCGAGCGCGGGCCGCGTGCGCATCGCCGGCTACGACCTGGAGAAGCAGGCCCACCAGATCCGGCGCCAGATCGGCATCGTCTTCCAGAAGCCCAGCCTGGACGAGAACCTGACCGCCGAAGAGAACGTTCGCCTGCACGCCTCTCTGTACGGCGTCTACCCCTATCGTCCGGCCTTCCGCCTCATGCCCGCCGCCTACCGGCAGCAGGTCGAGGCCCTGGCCGAGCTGCTCGACATCAGCGAGAGCCTCTTTCGGCCCGTCAAAACCTTCTCCGGCGGCATGAAGCGCAAGCTAGAGATCCTGCGCGGCCTGCTGCACCGGCCCGCCGTGCTCTTCCTCGACGAGCCGACGACCGGGCTTGATCCCGAGAGCCGTCATAGCCTGTGGGACTATCTGCGGCGCGTGCGCGCCACCGGGCGCACGACCATCTTTTTGACCACCCATTACCTCGAAGAAGTCGAAGAGGCCGATGCCGTTTGCATCATGAGCCGTGGCAAGATCGTGGCCTCCGGCACGCCGGCCCAGCTCAAGACCGCCCTTACCAGGGCCAGCCTGTTGCTGGATGCTCCCGATCGCCCCCGCCTGCGCCAGGAGCTGCAGCAGCTCGGGCTGCCTTTCCAGGAGGGGGCCGTCTTCGAGCTGCCCATCGCCGGCCCCGCCGTCCAGCGCCTCCTGCAGCGCCTGGAGACCCCGCTCAGCCTGGTGCAGACGCGCACTCCCAGTCTGGAAGAAGCCTATCTGGAAATCATCGGCCGGCAGACCCTGGAAAGTGAGGAGGAATAGCAAGCATGTCAGTACAATCTCATCCGTCGTCCCTGCCCAACACGGCCTCTGCCGCTGAGGCCAGCCGCCGCGACGAGCTGCTGCGCCTCATCCTGGAGCCGAAGCAGACGCAGCGCCCTCTCAATGCCACCTGGAACGCCATCGTGACGATCGTCGCGCGCGAGATCATGCGCTCCCTGCGCGATAAGGCCCTGATCATCTTCTCGGTCATCGTGCCCTTCCTGCTGATTGCCGGCCTCGAGGGGCCGCTGCAGAGCAACTTCGGCCAGGCCGCCGGCTACAGCCTGACGGGCTTCGCCGCCACCGGCATGCTGGCCATGACCCTCTATCAGTACACCCTGCAGGGCATCCTCTCGCTGGTCGAGGATCGCGAGAACGACTTTACCCAGGAGCTGCTGATCGCCCCCGTCTCGCGCTACGCCCTGATCTTCGGCAAGATCCTGGGGGCCTCCCTGGTCGCCCTGGTCCAGGGCCTGCTGGTCCTGCTCCTCGGCGTCTTCTTCTTCGACTTCCCGCTCTCGCCCCTGGGTCTGCTCTTCCTGCTGCCGGTGGCCCTGCTGATCTGCTTCTCCGGTGGCGCCCTCGGCGTCCTGCTCATCTCGCTCTTCAGCAGCCAGCGCAGCGCCAACCAGGTCATTCCCATGCTGGTCTTCCCGCAGTTCTTCCTGGCCGGGTCCTTCGCCCCCATGCGCAACCTGCCCTGGTATCTCGATCTGCTCTCCAAGATCACGCCGATGCGCTACGCCGTCGACCTGCTGCGCAACGTCGTCTACAGCGGCCAACCCGAGTACGGGCAGGTGGTTCTCGAGGCCCCCTGGATCAACCTGGCCATCGTCTGCGCTCTGACGCTGGCCTGCCTGATCGCGGGCACGCTGCTCTTCGTGCGCAGCGAGCGCGAGCGCTAGCGCCCGGGGGTCCGCCTCCTTCCCACAGCGCCCAGCCGCCCGCCTTGCTCCGGCGAGCCTACCCTGGCTGGCCGCCAGCTATGTGGCCGCTGGCCCAGGTCAGACGGAGAAGGAGAGGCCGGCAGCCGGACGAACGGGGACCGGCGGACAGGTGGCAGGCAGGCAGACAGCCAGACAGGCGCGCGGAGAGCGCAAGCAGACAAGCCAGCAGCCAGACAGGCGCTGATTGGCAAGTAAGCAGACCGGCCGGCCGGCCGACCGGCTGGTGCGCTCCCCGCAGTCCGGTTCCGTTAGCCCGCCAGGCGCGCTCAGGTGGCCGAAGCGGGACGCGAGCCGCGCACGGCCCAGGCGCGGGCGGTGAGAGTAATCGAGCCATCGGCGGCGCTGGGCAGGGTCGCCCGCAGGCGTTCGCGCAGGGCGGCTCGCCGCTCCGCCGGCAGGGACATGGCGTAGCCCGGGGCTGGCCCCTGGCCCCCAAGGAAGGGCGACCAGTAGTCCTCGAAATCGCGGAAGCGCGTCTCGATCTCGATCGGGCGCAGGGTCACCGCTTCCAGGCCGGCAGAGGCAAAGAGCCGCTCCAGCGGCTGCGGCTGACAGAGCGGAAAGCGTCGTCCCTCATCGAGGTTCGCCGCCTCGGGATCAAGGGCCGTCGCCGCATCCCAGAAAGCGCGCATCAGCCCCATGCCCTGGGCATAGTCCCAGACGTAGAGGGCGACCGTTCCCCCGGGCACCACGGCGCGCCGCATCTCGGCCAGCATCTGGGCCGGCTGGGAGACAAAATTGAGCACCAGCCCGCTGACCGCCAGATCATAGCTGCTGTCGGCCACCGGGAGCTGCAGGGCATCGGCCACCACGAAAGAGACACGTGGATCGGCCAGTTGGGCCCGGGCAAAGGCCACGTAATCCGCTGAGCGATCGATGCCGAGCAGGGCCGCCGGGGCCGCCAGAGCCAGCACGGCCGCCGAGAGCGCCCCGGTCCCGCAGCCCACATCGAGCCAGCGCAGGCCACGCGGCTGCCCCAGCCAGCCCACGAACTCCTGCGCGACCAGACGGCTCCAGCGCCCGACATACGGCTCGTAGGCCGTCGCCGCGCTCCAGCGCTCTTCGGGACCTCTTCCCTGCGGGTGCTGCTGCATCACAAGCACACTCCTTTCTGGTCTGGTCTGGCTGAAGCCGGACCGGTCCCGGCCCGCCATCACTACAAGATGAGCACGGACCGCGCGCGCCGGAGGCAGACAGCGAGCGATGGCCGGCGCCACCGATCTGCCTGGAGCGCTCCGCTTCGCTGCGCTCAGCCGCTAGAGGAGGGAGGACGGGCAGCTCTCAAGCCGCTCAGTAAACAGATAGACGTCGATCGTTAGCCTGTTCTGATCCTGGCCCAGGGTATAGAGAGGATCGTAGAAGGAGGTACAGGTAAAGGCAAAGTGCTCCCGGCTGCCCATCTCGGCGAGCAGGCTCATGGCCTTGCGCGAGACATCGAGCGCGGCCCCGATGGCGTCCACGCTCGGGGCGCCATCGTAGACAATGACCAGGCCCGCCGTGCGCCCAACCAGGAAGGACTGCCCTCGCACCTGCTGCTTGAAGGCCGCCACGGCCCCAGCATCGTTGCTCAGCAGACCGTTGGCATCGACCGTCACCGTAAAGCGGTGATGGTGCAGCTCAAGGCGCGGCAGAACTGTCGGCGTCGGCGTCGCTCTCAGGACCGTCGGCGTCGGCGTCGGCGTCATCGGTGGCGGCACCCTGGCGTAGCTGTTGGCGGCCAGAAAGATCACGGCCAGGCCAAGCAGCAGATCGGCGAAGAGCCAGCCGGCCAGCAAGGTACTCTCACGCACGCGGGGAGGACGAGGAAAGCTGGACATTGTCGGATGCTCCTTCTGGCGTTGCCTTGCTTTGCTACCCTCTGCGTCGCTCGTCGGCAGCCCTCTCCCTCTCTCGCAGGCAGCTTCCGCCTCAGCCCAGGGGCCTGCCCGCCACAGAGAGAGAGGACGAGCCACCGGCTCGCTCAGATCAGCCCGTCGCCGCCCTCATGGCGCGGCTTCAAGGAGGGAGCCAGGCTCCGAAAGGCACTGGCCACGTCGCTGATCAGAGTCGCCGCCCGGCTTAGCTCCTCAGCCCCCTGACGCAGGGTCTGCACGGCCTCGCTCAGGCTGCCGGGCGCGCCCGGCGCGGGCAGGCGCCCATCCTGCAGCGCCGCCGCCTGCAGACGCAGGGTATCCTGCATATCGACGGCAATCGAGCGCAGATAGAGGGACCCCTGGCCCAGAACATCGATGGCGTCGTGCAGGTTGGTCAGCGCCTCGCCCAGACGGAGCGCCATGCTCTCCTGGGCCTGACGCTCCTGGGAAAGCTGGCCCAGGAAGCTCTGCCAGTCCCTGGCGGTCTCGTCCAGATGCCTCCCCAGGGCGGTCAGTTGTCCTACCGCCAGATCGAGCGTATCGATGCTGTTCATCAAACGCTGCCAGCCCTGGGAGAGCGGCGCCAGAGCAGCGATGGCCTGCCCCAGGCGATCGTTGGCATCGACCATCTCTTCGAGCAGGCGCTCATGGCGCTTCTCCAGACGCTGCAAAGGCTCGCCGACCTGCTGCAGGCCCTGGGCCACCGCCCGGCTGGCCTCCTGCAGCATGGTGGCCGCCCCTCGCAGCTCGTCAGCCAGGCGCCCGCTCCCATCGAGCAGCTCCGCCAGGCGCTCAAGTAGCTGCCGCCCAAGAGCGAACTGCTGCCCAAAACGCTCGTTGATAGTCTCGACGGAGCGCAGCAACTCTTCCGCTACCGTCTTGAGGCGCTCGCTCGCCTCCGTAAAGCGCCGCTCGAGACCATCGGCGACGTCGTCGAAACGCTGCCCGAGGCGCGCGGCCAGACGATCGAAGGTCGTGAGCACCTCGCTGGCCATTTGGTCAATGCGCAGGGCCACCTCGGCCAGATTCTCGCCCGGCGTCAGAGCCAGGTGCTGGCTGCGCAAGGCGAGGGCGGCCCCGCTGATCGCATGGGCCAGGCGACGCTCAAAGGCGAGCGCCTCCCATTGGCGTTGCCGCTCGCCGCGCCGCTCCAGCCAGAGCACAAGCAGCGTTAACAGAAAAACAATCAACAGAAGAGAGGCATCGATGAGACCAACGCTGCTCAGGCTCCAGACAGAAGCCAGACGCCCATCAAAGCCTTGTTGCCAGAGATAAAGAAAGGATTGCTCAACATCGGGCGGGCAGAGGCTGCGCCTCTGCAAGCAGGTCTGCAGCAAAGCCTGATAGCTGCTGCTGGCCTGGGCAATGCCATACCAGGTGACCATGATCGGCACAAAGACCAGCACATTGCGCAGCCCCTCGAGCAAGCGCAGCAGACGCCGATCAGGTTGCCGCTGCTGACGATAGCTGCTCACGATGAGAGCAGGCGCAATGTACGCCTGCAGGTCGAGGCCGCTCCAGGTCGCCCCTGCCGCCTGCCCCGCGAGAGCGGCCTGCAGCGTGGCCAGACGCTCGGCCCCGGCCTCGTCAAAGCCTCTGACCTCGCGCTCCAGACTCGTTAACTCGTCCTGAATTTTCTGCGGATCAAGCATACATGACTCCTGATAGCAAGCAGAGAAAAAGCAGTTTGAGGATATGTGGAGATGAAGATGATCGGGATCATAAGCCTCCTCGGCAGCCTGACTTCCCTCCGCTCCGGCTGGCCCCCCTCAGAACCGTCGGCGCAGACGAGGACGCCAGGGGAAGGGCCACGGCCAGCGCCCCCAGCGCCTGGCTGGCAACCCCTCGGGTTTCAGCTCCTCGAGGGTATAGCGGGTACTGACTACATTCCCTTTTTTCTTTTTTTGCCGTTTTGAAAGCTTTAACTCGTTTGCGAGAGTTTTATAAAGCACATGATAGCGCCCGCTCTCCAGGAGGGTCCACAGACCATCCAGGGCCCGAGCGAGATCGGGAGTCTCCTTGCGCTCCATCAAAGCCCTGGCGACGGACCGCCAGTATTGAGCCAGCCTGACCAGGTCGTCGGGAAGGGCAATCCTGGGCGTGGCCAGGACCTCAAGGAGCCTGCTCGTCTCGGGCTGGCGCAGCTCTTTCAGGTCGAGAGCCTCCAGATAGCGCCGAGCCAGAACGTGGAGCTGCCTGCACTGGGCATAGGCAGGCACCGTCAGAAAGGAGGGGCCATAGCTCTTCAGCAGCCAGGCGATTTCGTCGGGCGCCAGTTGGCTAGAGACCAGCAGCATCTGCAGATCAAGGGGATCAGGTTGGCGCTCCAGCCAGGTGTTCAGCAACCGAAGCTTCTCCTCGTGCTTGAACTTCCCCTGCACGACCTGTTGATAGAAGAAGAGACCGATGCGCGTGCGCAAGAAGAAGGGGTCGCCTTTCCTGGCACACTCCCAGATCAGGTCGGCCACTGCCCTCACCGATGTCGGTGGCCAGACCAGCAGCAGCCGCTCGCGCAAGGCATCGGAAGCCTGAGAGAAGAGCAGCCTCAGCAGCTCCTCCCTGGAAGAGGAGAAAGAGTAACAGAAGAGAGTAAAGAGGCGCAGGCACAGCTCTTCCAGGGTCGGCAGGCGCGTCTGCAGGTAGAGCTGCGCATACTGCCGCAGCCCATTGGCATAGCTCTGCAGACGCTTCTGGAGATAGTCCTGCCCCACCCGCCATAGCTCTAACTCGCTTAGCTCTTTGAGCAAGGCCGAGTCGCCCAGCAGCTCTCCCAGCTCGCCTTCGGTAGGCGGAGGACTGAGCTGGCAACAGATAGTCAGCAGATCGAAAGCGGGAGCCATCGGGTTCCTGAGCAGCAGCCCCGCCAGGGCGAGAGCGTCATCGCGCTCAGCTCCGCCCTGGGCCTGGCCCAGCAGCCGCCGTAGCTGCCGCCAATCGCCTTCCCTGAACAACGACGGCATGGCAACTCCAACCGGCGTCAGGCTCGCCAGCACCCGCCGCAAGAGACGCAACAGCTCTCCACGCCAGGCTGCCGGCAGGGTCAGCGAGAGCAGCGAACGACAGGACTCCCAGTCGCGATAAGCGCTCAGCAGCCTCCCGACTACCTCACGGTAGCGCTCTGACTCTCGCCTCGCAAGCACGCGAGCCGCACAGGCCAGCACAGTAGTGCAACGGTCCGGCCTTTCCTGCAGCAGACGCTGAGCCGCCGGATCATTGAGGAGACCTGCGACCAGCTCCCCGAGAAGGCCAGGCTCCGTCTCCAGGGCCTCCAGCGTCAGCAACAGACGGACGCGAGCCGCGGTGGAGAGTTCGCCCCTCCGCCAGAGATCGCGCGCCTCGTTCTCGAAGCGCACCAGGCCCTGATCAAGTCGCCTGTCCTGGCGGCGCTGGACGGCCAGGGCCCGCAGATCAGCCAGCAACCGGTCGAGGAGCATCTCGCCCTGCTGGCTCTCGCAGAGCAACTGCAAAAGCTGGCGGCGCACCATGAGCTGGGACCAGTCGGCGGGATGATGGCGAATAATCTCGACAATCGCTTCCGGCGTCAAGACATTCTGATTATTTCTCCAGCGCTTATAGCCTTGCAAAAAGCTGTGAATATCGCTGTAGGTACCCTCCAGATCACGGTGAAGCTGCTCGATGAGGCCAAGCTCACCTCCGCGGAAGGCGCCAGAGACCAGCTCGGCAAAGTCCTGCGCCTCCGGCAGCTCGCGCGGCGCCGTATGCAGGCCGGTAAAGAGATTGAAGATCCAGGCTTCGCGATGGAAACGCTCGCTCAGCCAGGTAGCCGCATGCTCGGCTCGCGCCGGGCAGGTAGCCACCAGGGCAAAGGCCCGCCGAATGGCGCGCGAGTCGCTCAAGTCGCCGCTATCCTCATAGGTACTAAAGGTCAGCCGCTGGCGCAGAGACGGCGGCAGCAGTTGCGCCAGGGCCCAGACCAGCCAGGCCGCCTGGTCAGGAGTAGCAACCAGACAGATAGGAGAAAGGCCGCTCTCGGCCTGACCTTCGCCAGCCAGGACCTCGTGGCCCCCGCGCTTGAGCTGCGAGGCCGTCTTCGCCGCCTCGTTCTGGGCCTGAAGACTGTCAGCACGCTCTTGCTGATCGAAGAAGGCCAGCAACAGCAAGGGCAGAAAGTCCAGAGCAGCGCGACGCTCACTCTCACTGAGCAGGATAAAGTCGGGTCCCTGGGGCACCACCTCGGAACTAAAGGCCGCCTGCCAGCGCCTTGCAAGGCGCCGCTTCAGCTCCTCGTAAGGAATCGGGGGCAAGGTCAGGCCGTGCCCGGGGTCGTCGCTGGTCCGCCAGAGCAGCTCATCGCGATAGCGCCAGAAGCAAATGGCCCAGTCGGCGCTAAAGGCAGGTTCCAGGCCGGCCAGCAGATGCACAAAATAATTGCCAGGCCGCCCAGCGCCGTCGCGCCCGGCATAGACCTTATGTAGCAAAATTCGCTCGCTGCCGATCTTGACGAGAGCCAGGGCCCGCGGCGCCTCCTCGAGACTGAGGCTGGACACCTTGGCATCGGCTGGCAACTGATATCTCAGATAAGGCCGCATCTGGTCCAGGCGCCCCCCACTGCTCAACCCCGGCGAGCAGGCCCGCACGCGATAGCCGGCGGCGAGCGCACTCTCCAGGCCCCGGTCAGACCAGGTATACCAGAGCTGCTCAATCTGTTGCGAACTTGCCGCTTGCTGGTTCATCGTCCGCTCCTCCATAGTTGCAGGAATGGCACAGCCTCGGGCCGCCGCTTACCCGGCCAGCCCACGAGCCGCCCACCTTCAGGGCCGAGTCAGGCGCCGATACCGCGGGGCCCCCCTCTAGGGATGGGGGAGAGACTGGGCAGCCGCCCCGTCCTGCGACCTGACAGCGCCGGCCCTGCCGATCTGAGCCGGCAGCAGGCGCAGCTCGTGCAGAACCCAGAGGAAAGGGTCGAGACAGCGCCAGGGATTAATCGCTGGAATCTCTCCCTGCGCGTTAGGGGTGTAGCCAAGGGCCGAGACCGCTGTGTAGCAGACAGGAGCAAAGAGCTGTCCCTGATAATATTCGACAGTCGAGAGAAAGCGCTCAAGGTCATGTTCGTAGAGTATCTGGCGCACTTCCTGATCGACGCCGGCCAGATCGATCAGATCGAGGCCATTGCGGTAGTCCGGGCTACGCCAGAGAAAAGGATATTGCATGCTCACCGGCCGCAGCTTCTTCAGCAAGTCGGCTTTCGAGAGGGCAATGGCCAGGGGGCGAGGAGAGCGCCCCCTCACCTGAGAAAGCGGCTGGACAATCTTGGCAAAGCTGTCGAGCGGATGCCCCGCCGAGAGGCTGTGGCCATAGCGAAAATGGGGATCGTTCGGCAGACTGGCCCGCATCTTGGGAATGGTCACCGGATCAAGCATAAAGATGATAGCGTCAGCCGTGAGGACATAGGGAGCATACTGAACCTGCCTGGTCTGAATAACGTAGTCCTCTCCCGAGGTATCGTAGATGACAAGATTGAAACGCACCGGGGGCAGATCCGGCTCCAGACGAATACCGATCTCATAAATGACCGGCTGATGGGTCGTATCGATAGCGCGCGGTGTCCCGCGCGGCACCATCCGATCGACAAAGAGCGGCTTGCTATAGTCGCGCTCGTAACGCTCGCGAGCCTCGGGCGTCAGGCAGGTCAGCTTGAAGGGCAGGCGACTGGGGAGAAAAGCCCCCTGTTCAAGCAGGCGCAGGAGCACGGCGATATAGACGCTCTTGCCCGAGCTGACATCGCCAATGATGGCAATCGTCACCTGGCGCGTGCGCTCGATATTGTAGGGCAGAGGATACTGACAAGACGGACAGAGACGCACCGCCTGCCTTCTGGTGAACTCCTCGCCCATCAGCGAGGCAGGAAAGAGGATCGAGTAGGCACGCCGCAGGCCATGCGGGGCCTCCTGCAGCGGCACAACAGTGGAAAAGGACTGCAATTCCGGTAGACTGACAATCGTGCAGGCGCCAGGGTAGAGGCGCTGGCAGCACGAAGGGCAGGTGGCGGTCCGTCCGCGATAGAGCAGCCTGGTCAGCAGCTCCCAGAGAAAGCCGACTGCCTCTCGCAGAATCTGCCGCAAGCTCATAAGATAACGCTCCCTCTCATGGAATGGGCCTGACACTGCCAGGCCAGCTCAAGCCAGTCTCAGAGTCCTCAGCCTCCTCCCTCCTCCATCTCTGCGCGCCGCTCTCTCTCCTCAAGCGAGATCCAGCTCGACTCCGGGCGCGAGAGAGGCCAGGAACAGGCGCCCCGGCCACCAGGAAAGGTCGGCGTCCGACCAATCTCGCTGATAGTGATAGCCAGCTTCCTGCTCCAGCAGCCTGCCGTTCCCGTGCTGGCGCCAGTCTTGGGGCAGCAGGGCACAGACCGCCACAAAGAGCTGAGAGCAGGCCCCTACCGGCAGTTCCAGCGAGGCCGCCCCCCGGCCAATTGGCTCGGGATGGCTGATGATCCGCCAATCAGCCAGGTGTGCCAGTTGCTCCAGACGCAGCGGTTGCGGCAGGGGCGGCAAGGCCTGCCTGTTCCAGCAAACCAGGATGTAGCGCAGCAAGGGGTCAGCGGTCCAGTGCCAGGAGACGACCAGGCTCTGGCCACCGGCAGTGGAACGCAGAGCCAGATGGAGCTGCTCCGGCTGTAGCTGCTCCGCCAGACGCCGGGCGGCCACCTGGAGCTGCAAGGAATGGCGCGCCAGCAGCTCAGGCAGGGGAACGCTCCTGGCGATCAACAAGATGCGCCGGTAATCGCAGGTCCGCCAGGCTTGCTGCAGCTCCTGCAAGAGGGCAAGCGTCTCCAGCTTCTGACGCTGGGCCTCCTGCAGCAGCGAGGGGAAGGCTTCTAGCAGGGCCGGCGTGTAGAGCGAGAGCAGCTGCTCATCGCTGGCCCCCTGCTTCAGGAGATGGAGCAGCTCCAGGCCCTGACGCGCTAGCTGCAGGCGCCACTCCTGGGCGGGGGTCAGACGCCCAAGGAGAGCCTCGGGCAGCTCATTAAAGGCCGCCAGCAGGCGTCGTGGTCCCTCCTCGGCGCTCTCTTGTTCGGCTGTTGCCAGCGCCAGCGTAAAGGCTTGCCAGCGCTTTTCCCGTTCCCACAGCTCATCGAGGCGCTGCCGCTCCTCGGGAGCAAACTGGAAAGAGGCGGCCTGGCCGTCCGCCCGCAGGCGCTTATAGAATTCCAGCAGCCGCTGATCGTCGTGGTAGACCGCCACGAACTCCTGGGCCAGCTCCAAGAGCTTACGCTCGCTGGGGCTAAGCGGCAGCTCGGCGAGTAGAGGATGGGCGGCAGCCGCGATCAGCCGCGGCTGGCGCGATTGGAGCGCTAACAGGAAACGGCTATAGATCTTCCAGCGTTCGCGCGCCAGCTCCAGGCGCGTGCGTTCCTCGGCGGTGAGCAGAAAGCCCGTGTCGGTCGAGGCTTCCTGCTCCAGTTGCTCGCCCAGACTGACGAGTTCGGCATCATCGTCGGCAGCCAGAGCTGCCCAGAAGCGGCGTGCCAGCAGCAGCCGTTCTCGCTCGTCGGGCGTCAGAGCCGGGCACTCGTCCAGCACGGGATCATCGGCCTCGGCTACGGCGCGCAGACGGCGGCTGCCCAGGGCCGCACGCAAGCGAGCCAGGACCGCCAGACGGCGCTCGGCCAGCCTTACTCGCCGGTGCTCCTCAGCGCCCATCTGCAGCTCCGCAGCCAGCGGCGAAAGCGTGATGGCCTCGTAGGCCGCTAGCAGGGCCTCATCGGCGACGGCAGGATCGTCGGCCAGGGTACAGAAGTCCGCCGCCAGCCTGCCGAGGCGCTCCTCTTCTGCAGGTAGCTCCAGGCCGGCCTGCCGCAGCTCCGTGTAGGCCCTGGCGATCGCACGCACCTCACGTGACTGGCGCGCCTTCTCCCAGGCCCGGCGCACCCGCTGACGCTGGCGCGCGGCCTGCAGCTGAGCCTGCTCCTGGGAGGAGAGGATCGCCAGCCCAGCGTACTGGCTGAGAGTGGCCGCCGCCTCAAGCAGACTCTTATCGTCCTGGCTGGCCAGCGCCTCCCGAAAGCGCCGTCCCGCCTCCAGCAGGCAGCGTTCGCTCCTGGTCAGCAGATGCGAGCCATCGAGAATGGTGTCGTAGCTGTCCAGAATGCTCGCCAGTGAGGCTCGGCCAGCGAGGGCCGCGCGAAAGCGCTCTCGGGCGGCCAGCCGCTGGCGAGCCAGCTCCACTCGCGGCAGATGGGGTTGAGCCGGGGCATAGGTTTCCAGCGGCGGCAGCCAGAGACCGGCAATCTCCTCGTCGTCGTCGCTGGCGATGGCCCTCTCCAGCTCTTTGAGAGCGTGCTGGGACTCGTAGTTGGGATCGAGCAAGCGAAACGGAAAGCGCACCTGTTCAACAGGCTGCTCACAGGCCGCCCACAGCATCCGGGCCAACTGAGCCACCAGCGGATCATGCGCTCGCAGCAGCTCCTGAAAGAGCCGCGAGTTCTGGGGATCGGCGAAATCTGCGGCGGTAAAGAGCAGGGACTCAGGAGGATTGCCGCGCTCATCGAGGCGGGCATAGCGCCCCCAGAGTTCGGGATCGCTGGCCAGGGCACTCAGGGCGGTCGTAATCACCAGGGCAGAAAAGGCATCCGTCTCTTCATTAAAGGGGCGCCGACGCATCTGGGGATGCTGGTAGTCCTCTTGCCCGGCCAGCACCGGCGGGTAACTGGACAACGGCGGGATGTAGACCCCATCGTAGTCGACCAGCACCAGTTGCCCATCATCGCGGACCAGCACGTTGCTGCCCGCCAGGTCGCCATGCGCCATGTGGGCCTCACGCATGGCCAGGATCAGCTTCTGCCAGCGCTGGCTTAGCGCTCTGAGCGCCCTCCGATCGCCCTGACGGCAATAGGCATGAACCGCCTCGCAGAGGGTGCGCCCTTCAACCCACTCCATAGCGATCAGAGGACAGACCTCCTTGCGGTCCCTCTCCTGGACCAGGATGCCTTGCTGATAGTAGGTGAAGCGAACCGTTATGGCCCCTAGAGCTGGCTGCTTCGCAAAATAGGTCGCCATGAGGCGATAGCGCTCCTCGGTGTCGGCTCCCATCTCGACATGAAAGCAGCGCAGGGCACGCATCTGCCCGCTGCGCGTCCGGAACTTATAGACAATGGCAAAGCCGCCCTCTTGCCCCCAGGGGCGCCGAATCGGGCCCCGGCGTGTTGCCAGCTCAATCATTTCGACCTGGCCCTCGCGCAGCTCAGGATCGGGAACCAGCAGGCGAGAGCGCGGAAAGAGCATCGCCTCATCAAAGTCCAGACGTCCCGGCATAGGCCCTACTCCGTCCTTTCTCCCTGGCCGGACCTGTCAGGATCTGGGGCCTGCCGGCCAGCCGAGAGCGGCAAGTCAGCCTGCGGGGCCAGGGCCTCCTTGCTGGCCTGGCCCACCTCCTCGACCTCCCGCACCCCCAAAGCGGCCAGGGTTCGGCGCAGCTTAGCAGCACACGGTTCGGCAGCCAACAGGGGGGCATAGCTCTGCCAGAGCCGGGCCGCCTGCTCAGCGGCATCGGCCCGATCGAGGAGGGGGCGAAGCTGCCAGAGTAGCTCGTCGAGAGCCTCGGCCACGCTCCGCGCCAGAGCGATCTCCTCCGGCCCGACCAGGTCCAGCCCCTGGAAAGCACTGCCGTCGCCATAGAGCACGGCCATCAGGCGGCGATCCCTCGCGCGGCGCGCCTCCTCAAACTCCTCCCGGCGCTGGGCCTGGAGAGCGGCTTGAGACGCCTGCGTTGTTCCCAGCAAAATGGCACCCTCGCTCAACCGGTGATGGCAGATTAGCACCACAGCTGAGCAGTCGTCATCGGCCAGCCCCCGGCACGCCCGACACTCCTTGACAAACGTCTCCCAGGAAGAGGGCTTCTGGCGGGCCACCAGATCAAAGCACTGTGCGGGACTCAGACTGCCATCGCCCCCCGCCAGAATCCAGCGCGCCAGGGCATCGGTGGCCAGCAGCAGGCAATCGCCCGCCCCAAGTGTCAGCCAGCGCTCCTTCAGGCGGTGAAAGGAGCGCCGGAAGAGGGTTGCTCGCGAAGGTAGACACAGCGGAGACCTGGCGAAGTCCACGGGCGAGCGCAGGGGAAAAGAGGCCACCTCCTCGCTGCCAGCCCGCCGCCAGAGCAGGCAGCTATCGCCGATCGCCAGCATCTGGACCACTATCTGCTCCGGCTCCGACTCTACCACGCGCAGCGTCGCCAGAGTGGCCTGGCTGCCCTCGCGCAGCCATTTCTGACGCGCCATCGGCGGCAGCCGTTCCAGCTCCTTCCGTGGAGGAAGCGCCTGCTCATAGCGGGTACGGGCCTGAGCAAGCCACCACTCCAGCTCAAACGGGTCAGCGCTCAGCAGCGGGCACTCGAGGAAGAAATGCACCAGCGTCACAGCCCACTGGCGGGCGAAGAGCGTCGTTCCGGCGCCGTCGGCCAGCGCGAAAAGCCCGCGTCCCGCATCGAGCGCGCAGGCATCCTCAAGCGTATCGAGGTCGTGCTCCGATTTCCAGTACTCCAGAATCCTGATCTCGGCAAACATCGGCTGATCGCCTCCTCAGCCCCCAGACCGCTGCACGAGGAAGCTCTTCCTACCAGCCCCCAGCTCACGCGGGCAGGCCCAGGCCGCCCCCCTCAGCGATTCGGGTCCAGCAGCTGGGTAGCTGGAATACTGGCAAAATTGAACATCAGACGTATCGAGACAGCGTCGCCGTTAAAGATCAGGCCACGCGCGCCAGGACTCAGATCGCGGTGCAGCATCGATGAGAGTTGGACAAGACTGGTTTCCGGCACCAGGCTGCTGATACGAAAGAGCAACTGGGCATAGGGATCGTTGGGCAGCTCACTCTCGGAGGCCGGATATTCCACCGGCGCGCTGTTGAGATTCGTCAGGTGGACCGTAAAAAGCAAGGCCGTCCCATCGGCAGTGGCCACGCGGCACAAATCCTGAGCGATCGGCGTCGGGTCACCGTCGGTGGATTGACCATCGGTCACATTGATCACCACCGGCGGATAGTTGCGCGGATTGGCCGCCGCCCAGCGCTGGGCCAGCTCGGCAGCCCGCCGCAGCGCCGCACACATCGGCGTTCCATCTGAGGCGACCGGCTTCACCCAGACTGGGAAGGAAACTTCCACCTCGTAGACAGCTCCCGTTTCATCCAGCTCGCGCCTCTTGCGCCGCTCTATGGCCAGAGGCTGATCCTGCAGCTCGGCCAGAGACACAAAGTCCTTGCGCCCCAACCCTCCCTTAAGAGCCGAGGTCACACTCGTCCCGCTGTAGCCCAGAATGGCCACCTCGGCCCGCGGACGCACCTCGGGTATACCTTCCTTGTCAATCACAGTGTTAGCCGCAATCAGCTCGTTGAGGAAACCGTTGACGACGGTCGCCAGCATTTCGCACTTACGTCGTCCACCTCCAGCCTGCTGCAGGCCAAATGGCTCTTCCATTGATCTCGATTGATCAAGCAGCAGAATAAGACAGCCAGGCTGATGGCTATTCCACGGCTGGGTGTACGGCATAGCTGTCTTGCTCCTCTCTCGGCACTTCCCGCTAACGCTTGATCCTCTACCGGGAGAACGCTAGAGGAATGCCAAATTTACGTATCTTTACCTAGAGTCCAGTTCGACCTGGAAGCAAGCCTCCGGTCACCTGATCAGGGAGGCCGCTGGTCCCGCCCCTACCAGTCCAGGCGCCGCCTGCCATAGCTACGGACACTTGAGAGCACAGCCCCCCCCGCCGCCAGGGCCGGCAAGGGGGCGAGCAGAGTCACAAGCGGCATATGAGGCCAGATCTTCACTATCAGATTGAAACAGAGAAAGCCAATACCTGCTCCCTCATAAAGAATCACTGGCAGAGCAGACACGAGCATCATAGTAGGATTGCGCCGGCTAATCGCCAGGTAGAAGATGGCGATAATGAAAGGAATAGAGAGCAAAATGGGCGGCCATAGGTTGGGAAGAGCGATCAGCCAAAGCAGTCCAGCCAGCACAATGAGCAAGCTATGCACGAAGCGGAAGAGGCGAAAATCTGGCAGGTGGAGAAAAGAAAGGTGGCCGCTCCAGAAATGCACAGGCCTGGCCGGCGGCGTCTTGACGGAGAAGGCCGGTCCCTTTAGGAGAGCCGGAGAGGTCTGGGGGAGCGTGACCGAGGAGGCGCCGCTGTCCATGAAAGTCGAGCGACTACCGAGAAAGAGATTGGCTGGTGCGGAGATCGGCACGGGACCAGGTCCAGAGAGCGACCCCAAGCCGGATCGAGGAGCAGGCCCGGCTCCCGCAGCGGCTCCAGAGGCGGCCTTACCGGGAGGAGAGGTGGGAGCAGCGGGCGAGGAGGCGGACTGCGACTGCGAGGGGCGTTGGCTCGTTGCGACGGCCTGCTCAAGGGCCTCGGCAAAGGCTCTGACCGTCGGATAGCGCTGATCGGGATCTTTCTCCAGGGCCTTGAAAATGACCGCCTCAACGGCGGGGGGAATATCGCTAAAGCGAGCCGCGAGCGGCGGCGGCGCCTGCGTTCGATGGAGCCGCATCAGCTCCTGCAGGCGCGCCTCCGGATCGGTGGCTGGGCAACTGAAAGGCGGTGCGCCGGCCAGCCACTCATAGCAGGTCACGGCAAGAGCATACTGATCGCTGGCGCGGCGGCGCTGGCCATCAAAGCGCTCGGGGGCCATATACTCGGGCGAGCCCCAGATGGCTTCTCTCCCTGGCCAGGGCAGGGCTGCCACCTGGGGATCAGCGATGTGCAGCGTCTTGTGTCCGATAATGGCAATGCCGAAGTCGCTCAGCCAGATCTGCCCGCGCTCGCCAACCAGCATGTTCGCCGGCTTGACATCCAGATGGAGCACGGCCTTCTCGCGCCCATCAGGTTCACGAAAGTCGTGAGCATACTGCAGCGCCGCCGCTACCTGCTGGACATAGTCCAGTGCCCGCTCAAGAGGCAGGCGCTGGCCGCGGGGGACAAGTTGGCGCAGGCTACCGCCCGGGGCCAGAGGCATGACCAGGTAGGGCAGCGCCAGCCGCCGTCCGCGCAGCTCTAGCTGATAAATGCCGTAGTCGAGAAGCCTGATAATGTTGGGATGGTTGAGGCTCGAGATAATACGAACCTCGCGCTCAAAGGCGGCCTGGTTCTCCGGCGCCTCCAGAGAGCTTCGGCCGATCTTGATGGCTACCTCCTGGCCCGCTTCCCGGCGGCCTCGATAGACCGAGGCGAAGCCACCGCTGCCCAGAATCTCGACCAGCTCGTAGCGATCAACGTGCTGGCCAAGGAGGGCCGAACTTTCGATATCTGCGTTGCTCATGCCTTCCCTCCCTTGGGCGGGGGACACCTACCAGGGCCGCAGGCCAGCCCCAGTCAGGTTCAGGCCGAGAACCAGGCCGGCAACTCGCGCCTGCGGCCTGGCTCTGGCAAGGAAACCTCAATGGTAGCGCGAATTGGGCCAACTTCACTACATAAATCAGCTTCTATTTACAGGATTTACAAAGTGCCCTGGCCTGGCGGAGGTAGGGCGGGACTAGCTGGCGGCGAGAGAGCGCGGCCGGCGGGAGACCATGGGGAGCGTCGGCCTACCGGACATTCTCCAGGACCAGCGGTTAGCCGGAGCAGGTCAGGTGCAGGGTGCGGCGTCGCGGGCCATCCAGCTCGACCAGCACGATACGCTGCCAGGTTCCCAACAGCAGGCGCCGGTGGGCATAGGGGACCGTCAGCGACGGCCCGATCAGCGTGGCCAGAATGTGATCGGGGGCATGGTCCGGATTATGAGGATGGCGGTAGCGGATCGCCGGGAGCAGGCGGCGCAGGGCTTCGAGCAAATCGAGATCGGTACCTGGGTCCAGGTCCATTGCCGCCACCGCGCAGGTCGTATGCGGCACAAAAACCGTACACAGGCCGCTCTCCGGCTCGACATCGCGCAGGTAGCCAGCCACCGTATCGGTGATATCGATGACCTGATCCTTGTCACGGGTTTCAACTGCCAGAATCTTCATCTGAGCCATCAGATCGTCCTCCGGTGAGACATCAGATTGACCCCGGTTGCCACAGCCTTGCGTGCCGCCAGAATCCGGGCAGGCGCCCACCGCCCACCCGCTGGTCGGACCTGTTCAGCTTTCTCCCTGCGGCGACCCACCGCTGGCCAGCTCTGGCCTTGGGGCCTGACCAGGCTTGCGGCCACAGATCGTCAGGGCATAGCAAAGACCAACATGCTCCTCGCTCAGCATTTCCAGAAGCATCTGCTCATAAAGGGCATCGAATTCGGCCTCGCTGAGAGAGGCGAAGTGCAGCAAGAATGGCTTTGTCAGGGCGAAGGCCACCTCGGTATCCTTGACGCTGATGGCATACATCTCGCTGCCGTAGGAGCCGTCGACCACATAGGGAGCCTTGCGGATGGCCTCAAAGCCGGCCTCCTTCAGCAGCTTGCCGAGCATATAGGGGACGCCCGTCGTGTGGCCATCGACCGAAAAGGTGCGTTTCAGGCGGGCCAGCGCCGAGTAGAGGTGACCCATCATCGTCTGAAAGGCCGGGCTATTGGTCACCGTCAGCTCAGGCTCAGAGAGGCGCAGCAGGCCGCCTGGACGCAGCAGCCGCCAGCACTCTGCGATCAGCGAGCGCCAGCTCTCTTGATCCATAAAGGCGAAGATCCAGCGGGCATTGATCAGATCGAACGAGGCATCGTGGAAGGCCAGAGGCTGCCGGGCATCCATGACCTCGAAGGAGACGTTTGTCAGGCCGCGCACACGCGCCTGTGCAAAGGCATAGCGGATCATCGTTTCGCTGATGTCGAACCCCACGACCTCCATCGAGGGGTGGGTAGCCGCCAGGGTGAGGGCCCAGCCCCCAGGACCACAGCCGATATCAAGCACCCGGTGCACGCTGCTGAGTTCCTCGGCGCTCAGCTCGGGTAGCAGCCCGCCCATCGCCTGCGTCAGCAGTTGGTCCTGCATCATGAGGCGCGACGTCTCGGCCGCATCTTCAGCATCAATCGTATACTGGCTCTGGCCTGTGGGCTTGGGAGAGGAGGCAGCTTGATCAGAGGCAGCCATTGCGTTTCTGTCCCGTCCTTTCTCTGCACTTCAGCAAAGGCTGAGGCCAGGCGCATCCAGGGCAGACAAGCAAGCAACGGATTGGGACGACCCGGCGCTGTCGATTGCTCGCAGGCTACCGGTCTGCGTCGGCATAGTAGCATGCACTTCAAGATGATCAGACCCGAGTGGGCACGGCAGCCCTGTAGCCAGTCTACCGACTGGTACAGGTTTCAGGATAGATCATCAGGAGAGGCGTGTCAAGCGGGAAGAAAGACCGCGACTTCCAGGCTCAGTTGAGCAGGGTCCAGGGATGCCAGCCGCCGTCAAACCACAGATGCTGCAGGGCATTTGAGTCGGCACGAGCGAATACGTCGATATAGGCCGGCCCCCAGGAAATGGCGGTGGGCGAGGAGACCAGATGTCCGCCGAAGGATTCCCAGGCGGACCAGCGGCCATCGTAGGCCAGGTGCAGAAGCGCGCTGGCAGGTGAGCAGACGAAGACATCCAGACGGTGGCTGCCCCAGGAGGCCGCGGTCGGATCGTAGATGAAACTGCCGCCGAGGGACTCCCACGGTCCCCAGCTTGTTTCAAAGGCCCGGTGCCAGAGAGCATTATCCGCCCCCCGGGCGAAGACATCCAGGCGGCCCGGTCCCCAGGAGACGGCTGCCGGAGCCGAGGTGATTACGCCCCCCAGCGATTCCCACTCATGCCAGAGGCCGTCGTACCACTTATGCCAGAGGGCCTGATCGGGGCCGCGGGCAAAGACGTCCAGCCGCCCGGCGCCCCAGGAGGCCACTGCCGGATTCGAGGTCAGGCTACCGCCCAGGCTCTCCCAGTCGTGCCAGGAGCCATCAAACCAGCAATGTAGGAGGCTGTTGTCGACGCCACGCACAAAGAGATCGAAGCGCTCAGGTCCCCAGGCTACGGCCACAGGATCGAAGGCCAGCGAGCCGCTGAGCCGCTCCCAGTCGTGCCAGCGCCCATCGAAATGGCGATGCCAGAGGGTATTGTCAACGGCGCGGATGAAGAGATCGAGCTGGCGGACGCCCCAGGAGGCCAGGGCCGGACGGCTGTTAATGCCCATGACGAGGGCCTGGGCGGTCGCCTGGGCCTGGGCCTGGGGTGTAGAATTGGCCGGGCGCGCGCTGGGCGTGGGCGATGGCCGGGGCTGGACGCTGGCCGTAGGACGGGGGTGCAGCGTTGGGGGCGCTGGTTGTCCCAGGCTGCGCAGCCAGTTGAGCCGTTCCTGCAGGGTAGTCACGGCCAGGTCACAGGTAGCGGCGCTGAGCAGGGTCAAGGCTCCGATTCTTACCAGAGCCTGGCGACGCGAGAGCGGCTGTGCCGGCGCCAGCGGTTTGCCAGGCGGCAGAGCGGCAAGGGCGGCTGACAGCCAGCGCAGAGAGCGCGACGGCACCCAGGAGGCGGGCGCTGGAGTGACGGGGGACGCCAGCACGGGTAGCGCTGCCGGCTGCTGGACGCTGGCAAGGCCCGCTTCGGCCTCGGGACCGCCGCCCGGGACCACCGGGGCGGCGACCGCCGCGGCGGCGCTGCCAGAAGGGGAGGGAGCTGGCTCGTCGGCGGCTGCCTCGCTCTGCTCTGAGGATGTGGCCAGGGCCGCTGGCTGGGCGGGCAGGCGACGCGTTTCCTTGCCAGGCGCCAGACGCGCGGGCAGCAGCAAGGGCTTGCCAGGACGCCACGGCTCGGCTTCGACGGCGGACGAGGCGGCCAGGCGGGCCGCCGGCACCTCCACCGTTGGCTCGTCAGCGGCCTGGGCTAGAGCCGCTTCGAGGGCACGGGCAAAGTCGGCGACGCTGGCAAAGCGTTCGCGCGGATCTTTGGCCAGGGCCTTGAGTACGACCGTCTCGATGGCCGGCGATAGAGAGGGCTGCTTCTCGCGCAGCGGAGGCGGAGGCGCTTGCAAGTGCTGCAGAGCGACGAGCATCTCGCCTCCCACGAAAGGAGGACTGCCACAGAGCCACTCGTAGACCACCACGCCCAGGGCATATTGATCGCTGGCCGGTGTCGGCGCCCCATCGATCTGCTCGGGCGCCATATAGGTCGTGGTTCCGGCTGCGTTGGGCGGCGCGTAGGGCGTGCGCGTGACCCCGGCCCCCGGGGCGCGCATGGCAATGCCAAAGTCGCTCAGCAACAGGACAAAGTTGTCGCCAAGCAGCATGTTTTCCGGCTTGACATCACGATGGATGATCTGGCGGTCGTGCGCATACTGCAGGGCCGCGGCCACCTGGCGCACGTAGGAGAGCACCCGCCCCGGCGTCAGGACGCTGCCGGCAGGATGGCGCTGGCGCAGCGAGCCATAGGGGGCGTAGTTCATCACCAGATAGGGCGTCTCGTCTTGAATGCCAAATTCCAGGACGCGGATAATGTTGGGATGCGAGAGGCGGGCAATCGTGCGCGCCTCGGCCAGGAATTGGTTCAAGGCATCCTGTGTCAGGCGCGTCTGGAGGACCTTGATCGCCGCCGGTGTCTTGAGATAGATGTGCTCGCCCAGGTAAACGCGGGCAAAGCCGCCGCTGCCAAGCACTTTGAGCAGACGGTAGTTACCGAGTCGTTGCCCTGCATAGTCTATCATCGGCCCGTCTCGACCCTGCTTTGTGGTTGCATTGCTTGCTTTCTGCGCTTCAGTCTGCCTCGCTCTGTCTCGCCTTGCTGCGCTTCGCTAGCGCAACCGCCTTCCCGCCCTCCTCGGGCTTATTATAGCGTACGCTCCCTTTTTTCGGGACAAAAGTCTCATTGGACGGGAGAAAATAGTACTTCTGGCGTAGCTTTTTCTCTTCTCCACCCACCGGAGTAGGGACGACAGCCAGTTGTCGGCGCCCGCACTCGCCCGGTATACTGAAGCATGGCTGCCAGTCGTGCGGTTCCGGTCAGTCTTGTGGCCGGCTGGGTCCGGCGACTGACAATCAGCCAGCTTGCAAGGCGAAGAGAAGAAGGGAGCGACAGGCAAGGCCCTATGTTGAATGACCCCGTTTTGTTGAACGATTGGCATGTGGTGGCGTATGCACCCGCCCTTCCCGAACGTCAACCGGTGGCAGCGCGTTTGCTCGATGAGGATCTGGTGCTCTGGAAAGTCGATGGGCGCGTGCATGTCTGGCGCGATCTCTGCGTGCATCGCGGCGCGCGCCTCTCGCTGGGACGTGTCGAAGAGAATCGCTTGATTTGCCCGTATCACGGGTGGACCTACGATGAGGAGGGGCATTGTGTGCGCTTCCCAGCCCATCCAGAGCAGAGGCCTCCGGCAACAGCTCATGCGCGGGTGTATCGCAGTTGTGTGCGCTACGATTGGGTCTGGGTGACGCTGGGCGAGCCTCAGCAGGCTGTGCCGGCTTTTCCCGAGTGGGATGATGCGAGCTTCCGTAAGGTGCACACCGGTCCGTACTCTATTGAGACAAGTGGACCACGGGCGATCGAGAATTTCCTGGATGTAGCCCATTTTCCGTACGTCCATGCCGGCCTGCTGGGCGACCCCGCCCATGCGGCGATCAACGATTATACGGTGGAGATGGGCGAGGATGGGATCACGGCCCGCGATATTACGGTCTGGCAGCCAAACCCCGATGGTAGCGGCCAGGGCGCGGAAGTGACCTATACCTATCGTGTGCTGCGCCCGCTGACGGCTTATTTTGTCAAGACGTCCCAGGGACCGCGCTTCGCGATGTTCTTTACGGTGACGCCGGTGAGCGAGCGCCGCTGCATTGCCTGGCAGTATGTGGCTTTGAACTACGGCGAGCAGAGCGAGGAGGAGATCCGCCGCTTCGAGGACGCGGTGATGCAGCAGGATATCCGCGTGATTGAGTCGCAGCGCCCAGAGCTGCTCCCTCTGGATCTGCAGGCAGAGCTGCATCTGCGCTCGGACCGCACGGCTATCGCTTACCGCCGCTGGCTGCGTCACCTGGGGATGACTTTCGGGACCGCTTGATTTGCCGCTTTTGCTTTTGAAACACAAAGAAAATGATTGATCCTGTTACTCCTGGCTCCTTTGTTCGTCCTCCACAATAGAGGAAGGCGCACAAAGAGGGGCAGCACAATGAGTGCTGCCTCCGACCCGTCCGGGGTGAGGCGGCTGGCCTCGCCCCGCCGCAGCGAGGAGCACATTGGCGGTACCTGGCCGGCCCTCTTGGAACGCCGCTGCCAGCGTCTGGCCGAGCAGGAGCGCTCTTGAGAAGGCCTCGGAGAAGGGGGCCGAGAATAGCTTACAGTGGTCGATCCGCTTGTGGATACTGAACTGGACAGCGCCGTCAGCGCAGCCGAGCAGCCGGCTACAGGCGCCCATCTCCGCATGTCACAGCTACAGAAGCAGCAGGAGAGGAGGTCGCGAACCTGTGAGCAGCCCTCTCATTCACGATGTCAGCAGCAGCAGCAGTAGCCATACCCACCGTCGCCTTAGCCGCAGCAGACGCTTCCGTCAGGGCCGCCAGGCGCGCTACGCACGCTATCTCGGCTCGCTTCGCCGTGTTAGTCGGCAAGCCGTTCAGGCCACGCGTCGCCGAGCGCCGGTCTGGCGGCCCTCGCCCTTCTCGCGCTACGCGCTGGCCTGGCTGGCCGCTTATCTTTATGGCTCGCTGCCACTCGTCTACTGGCTGGGACGGCGCAGCGGCGTCAACCTGCGCCACAGCGGTTCCGGCAATGTCGGCGTCTCCAACCTGCTCAGCAGCAGCAAGCGAGGGCGACGCTGGGCCGTGCCGGCGGCGCTCTTCGATGCCTCCAAAGGCTACCTGCCCATCAGCATCTGCCGCCGCCTGGGCTACCCGCGCGAGGTGGCCGAGCTGGCCGGTGTCTGCGGCGTCGTGGGTCAGTGCTGGCCGCTCTTCTTGCGCTTCAACGGCGGGCGCGGTCTGAGCGCCTTCCTGGGCGCCGCTCTGCAGATGAACCGCCGCGCCGGCGTCCTGGCTCTCTCGACCCTGGCCAGCGGCGTCCTCTGGCGTCTCTGGTCGCTGCTCTCTCACCGGCAAGCTCCCGCGCCGACCGCCCGCTGGTCCTGGACCGGCTCGCGCTACGCGATGCCGCGCAGCACGCGCAGCAAGGTGGTACCGCTCAGCGGACTGGCCGCTATTGTGCTCTTCACCCTCATCTGTCTGCGCGAGCATGAGCGGACGCGCCGTCAACAGCTCATTCCCCCTTTGCTGGCCGCCCTACTCCTGCTGCGCCGCCTGACCGCTCCACTGCCCGACGACGCCGAGCATGGTCCCACACGCCAGCCCACTGCCCTGCTCTATCGCTTGCTCTACGACCGCAACACGCCCGAGTAGACGCGATCTCACCGCAGCGGCGAGCTTTCTGGGGCGCGAGCTGGTTCTGATCTCTGATGTTATGTCCCACGTCGGCCTGGGGGAACCAGCCCTCCTGAGCAGGCCCCGTCTACTCTAAGTAAAGTAAGGACAGAAACAGGAACAGGAATAGGAAAAGGAGCTGAGAAGAGGAAGAGGCGACTCCAACAATGATCGGTATCGTTACCGATAGCACAGTGGGACTGCCGCCAGCCCTGGCTGCCTCCCTTGGCATTGCTATTGTGCCGCTGGTCATTCTCTTCGATCAAGAGGCCGTCCTCGATAGCGATCTCGATAACAGCACGCTCTTCCGCCGTCTGGAGAGCGCCCCGGCCTTTCCTCATACGTCGCAGCCCTCGCCCGCTGCCTTTGCACAGACCTATAGCCGCCTGATCGCCGCAGGAGCCGAGGGCATTTTGACCATTGTCCTCTCGGCCCGCCTCAGCGGCACTTATCAGACCGCGCAGCTTGCCCGCGAGCTGCTCCCCGAGGAGCAGCGCCAGGTGGTACCCATCGAGATCCTCGATTCGCAGAGCGCCGCTATCGGCATGCTGCCGGCGGTGCTGAAGGCCGCCGAGGAGGCCCGTCAGGGGATGCCCCTGGCCGCTATTCGCGCCCACGCTCAGGAGGTGCTCGCTCGCACACACTTTCTTGGCGTCTTAGACACGCTGGAATTTGTGCGCCGTAACGGGCGCCTCAACGGAGTGCTGGCCACCCTGGGCGACCTGCTCGATCTGAAGCCGATCCTGGTCCTGGAGCGCGGACGGATCGTCTCGGCTGGATTGGCGCGCAGTCGGCAACGAGCCTACCACCAGCTCGTTCAGTTGATTGCCGCGCTACGTCCTATCGAAGGCATCATCCTGGGCGAGTCCAGCCCTGGGGCAGCCGAGGACTTGCGTCGGGCGCTTCAGACCATCTATCCAGGTGAGCTGCCGCTCTATCCGCTGGGACCGGCCTTAGCTCTCAACACCGGCCCGGGCACTGCCGCTGTGGCTGTTGTCAGCCGCTCACCGCTGGCCTTGAGCGAGCACGCAGCGAACAGGGACAAGCAGTCAGCCTGACGAGCGGCCAATTTTCTTCTCTGCTCAGCACCTCTCTTTGAGCAGACAGCCCCAGATCTGCTCGACCTGGGTATGGCCAGCCTGGTCGAGATGGAGCAAGAGAACCGGCTTATTAAGGACGTTCCCGTCGCTGCCAAAGGCAATCGTCCCTGTAATCCCTTGCCAGGCCTGCTGGCCGCTGATCTGCAGCAGCGCCTGCTGTACCCGCTCCCCTGTCAGGGGCAGACGCTGCTGGAAGAGTCGATAGCAGGCTTCAGCCAGGACGGAGACAGCATCGTAGGCCAGCATGGCATCGGCATCAGGTCGGGTGTAACCATAGGGACTGCGACCAGGGGGCGTCGGCCCGAAGCTGGCCGCGTAGGTTTCTAAGAAGGTCTCCATCTGGGGTATGGTGTGCCCATGCCATTCGTCCGGGAAGGCAAAGGCTGTAAAGTAGAGCCGTCCGCTGCGAAAGGCGGGGCGCGCCTCCTGGGCATAGTTGCCATAGATATAGAGCGCGTCGCCCCCGAGCACCAAGGGGCAGGCCCGTGTGGCGACTTTGGCCGAGGACAGGCACGGGGGCAGGGCTTCAAGCAGGACGCTGACGTCGGCGGAATAGCCGGCAAAGTAGATCAGGTCAGGCTGGCTCTGGAGGGCTGCTTGTAGGAGGCGTGGCAAGCTCTGGGGCTGGCCAACCTGGTACTCTTCGGTAGCTGTGATCCGATGGCTGGCATCTTCGAAGGCCAGGCGGAAGGAGGAGGCCAGACTCTGGCTGTACTTGTCGCGTGGATCTTCGAAGAGAGCAACGCGATGGGCATCCAGGGTCTGACGAGCATAGAGGGCGGCGTCCTCACCCTGCAAGGCATCAGGAGGCGCGATGCGGGCGAAGTAGGGCAGGTTGCGCAGATCGTTGCCAGAGGCGGTCGGTGAGAGCATCGGCAGGTGGGCCTGGTCAACCAGAGCCACGCTTTCACTGACATCCTGGCTGAGTTCCCAACCAATAATACCTACGATGGGAGCGCCGTCAGATGAGGCCGAGGCGGCCCGGATGATCTGACAGGTCACCTGGTCGGCCCGGCCACCGCCAGCGTTGGCCAGCAGCAGACGCACTCGCAGCGTGTGGCTGTCGTTAAAGATGCGCTGGGCGATGTAGGCCCCCTGCAGAATGTCATGCGCGCCTCCGAGGTAGTTGGAGATGAAGCGCGTTGCAACCACCAGGGTCACGGTGGGCAGACTACTCTGTTCGACGGCCACGTCTTCGGCATAGATGCGCGCCTCGGCATCGTTTGTCACTTGCTCAGTGGCACTTTGCCAGAGCGACTGCGCCTCAGAAAGGTTGCCGCTGCGATACTGTTGGGCTGCCTCTTGCTTGCGTGCCAGATCGGGTAGGCTGGTGTCCAGAACAGAGGAGCCGTCGCTGATTCCGACAAGCTGACCGTCGGGAGAACGCGTTACCCCGAGATAGGCCGAGGAGGCCAGGTTATTGCGCGGCAGGCTACAGCTGGCGGTGGGCGTCACCTGGGGCCAGACGCGCGGCACGATGTTCCAGCCAAGAAAGACCAGCAAGAGCACGCACGTGAGGATCACCCAGAAGCGTGTTTTCACGACCAATAGGGCCAGATCATCTCTGAGAGCCTTCAGTAGCCGAATGAAGCCCACGCGCGCCTCATGAAACTGCAGGACAACCCCAATGGCGCCGATGAGTAGCCCGATAAAGGCGGTTAACTGAGCGGAACCGCTCGCTTTGTAGCAGAGCCAGCAAAGGATAACGATGAACAGGAACAGAAAGCCCAGTTGGGCCAGGCGTCTGCTCATGCTGGTCCCTCCTTCCTTTCCCGGAAGGAACATTCAGGACAACTAGACCTCTCCTGATGTAGATAGACGCAATATGTAGATAGACGCCATAAACAGAGACCGTTTGCTGCTCATTATAGAGCACTGAGCAGCGTCTGCCTATCATGCCTTTCTCCTGAGGATTGGCAGGGCAGAGCCAGCCTGGCGCGGGAGCAGGGCCTGTACTATGATAGAAGGATAGCCGCGACCCGAGCATGAGGTGAAAGCGGGCAGGGGACCATCCCCGTCCCCGACCGGAGAGCCTTGGCGAAGGAAGGGCTTTCACCTTCCGAGCAGGCAAGGAGGCCGGCGAAGACAGCGGCAGCGGAGGCCGGCAACTGGGTCTTGAGCGAAGGCAAGGGGAACATCATTGAGGAGCAATACAGGAGCGATGCAGCAAAGCGTATCTTTCACAGGCGGGCAGGCCGTGGTAGCCAGCCTGCGCGCCCATCATATCGAGGTCGTTTTTGGCATTCCGGGAGTGCACAATCTGCCGATCTACGACGCCCTTTACGATGAGCCAGGGATACGTCACGTGTTGGCGCGCCATGAACAGGGGGCAGGCTATATGGCCGATGGCTATGCGCGCATTGCCGGGCGACCGGGGGTGGCGCTGGTGATCACAGGGCCAGGTGTGACCAATATTGCGACGCCGCTGGCCGATGCCTATGCCGATTCGGTTCCGCTGCTGGTCATTGCTACCAGCCTGCCGGGCAAGACCGATGGGCGCTCCTGGGGACGCCTGCACGAGCTTAAGGATCAGCTCGGGCTGGCACAATCCCTGGTCGGCTGGTGCCACGAGGTGCAGCGTGTGGCCGAGATTCCGGAAGCCATCGCTGAGGCGCTGCGCCAGACACGCGCGGGGCGGCCCCGTGGGGCCTTTCTGCAGATCCCACTTGATGTGCTTGAGGAGCAGGAGAGCATATCGCTGGCAGCTTTGGAGGAGAGTGATGCTGAGCCTCCGGCGGCTCCCAGCGAGGAGGCCTTGCGGAGGGCAGTGGAGCTGCTACGGGCAGCTCAGCGGCCTGTGATCCTTGCTGGGACTGGGGTAAGCGCAGCAGGGGCAAACCATGAGCTGCTGCGCCTGGCTGAGCTGTTGCAGGCGCCTGTGCTGCTCGGAGGTAAAAGCCACGATGTGTTGCCCAACGATCACCCTCTGGTGATTACTACGCGCGGGGCCCCGTCACGCACGCTTGGTCCCCTGCTGAGTCGCTCCGATCTGGCGCTGGTGATCGGTAGCAAGCTGGGCATGCAGCGTACAACCCTGCCAGCACTGGAGCGCAGCCGCAGTGGACCGACAGAGGCTGGTCGCCTTCCGCTGCCTGAGAGATTGATCCATATCGACATCGACGCCGGCGAAATCGGGCGACGTTACCCGGCCAGCGTCGGGCTGGTCGCCGATGCTCGTTTGGCCCTGATCGCCCTGCTGGAAGGACTACAGGAAAATCCGGGGCAGTATGAGGATCGGCGCGAGGAGGTGGCTGCCGTACGCGCCGCTTTAAGCAAGCGAGCATTCCAGATCTATGGCGAGGTCATGCCCTGGCTGGAGGCGCTGCGGACGGCCCTGCCGCGGGAGAGCGTTGTGGTGGCCGATATGACGATGGCTGGTTATGCTGCCGCTCAGGTGTTCCCAGTCTATGAGCCGCGCAGCTTTATCCACGCCTCCGAGCTTTGTTCGATTGGGACGGGTCTGCCGCTAGCGTTGGGGGCTCAGCTGGCAGCCCAGGGGCGCCCAGTGGTGGCCCTCTGTGGTGACGGCGGCTTTCTGCAGAACGTGGGCGAGCTGGCAACGGCGGCCCAGGAGCGCATTCCGGTCGTCACCATTGTCTTTAATGATGCCAGCTATACAGCGGTCAAGAACGATCAACTGCAGCGCTTTCCTGGACGCAGCATTGCCACGACCCTCGAGCCTCCCGATTATGTTGCTCTGGCGCACGCTTTCCGTATCGAGGGCCAGCGCGTTGAGGCGCCGGAAGCGCTGGTCGCCTTGCTGGCCAGGCGAATAGGACAGCCAGCCGAGGAGGCGCGCCCGCTCTTGATCGAGGTGCCGCTGAGCCAGCAAAGTCACTAAGTCATGTCGGCTCCTGGCAAGCCAGGGGCCGACTTTGATGAAGCGCTCGCTCCTTGTCAGGCCTCTCTTCTCTTGCTATTCTTCATAATACGGTAAAGGTAACGGATGGACCAATGTTTCTGTGGTGAAGAAGATCAAGATTGATGAGCTGCATTTGGGCGACCCGAGGGATTAGAAGCAAGTACTCTGCATTGTGTCGCCTTATCCCGTATCAGGTTATTAGATATCTGCTGGATAGAGATCCAGGAAACTAGCATGCAGAAGGAGGAAGGCGATGACCCCCTCTTCCCAGTCGAATAGGGGCCGGCCCGATGAGTGGCCGCGGCGGAACTGGGCCTTTGCCGAGTATGAGCAGGTACCTGGACAGCGCGTTACGCTGGTGGCAGAGAGCAGCCTGCGCGATTTGCCAGGTACGGTGCCAACACCGGCCCCAGAGTCTCGCTACTTTTTTCCGATCTGCCTCGCTCGCAGCCAGGGAACAGCCCTCCACGAGGCTGACGCAGAGGACAAGCTACTCCACGAGCTGGCACGGCGCTTCAATCCCCGTCACGAGCCGGTCTGTCTGGTGCAGGCCAGGGTCCGGCTCTACAGCGAGCGCAAGCCCTGTCCAGTTTGCGAGGATCTGATAGCCCAATTCCAGCGTATGTTTCCCCGCATCGAGCTGAGAGTGGACTACGATTTTGAGCCTGCATTCTAACAAACAGGTAGTTGACAACCTCCTCAGCGCTAGAGCGGCGAACGGCTCTCCAGCTCAGGGCAGTGCAGACTCTCTATTGCAGGGAAAGGTCAGCCTGCAACAGGCGACATCAGTCAGGTCAGGCTAGCCAGTTCAGGAAAGGAGTCTTTGCTCAATGTACTTTGATCGGTTGAAAGAGCGCTTGAATCAATACCAGCAGCTTTACGGACACTGGCAGCCTTGCTATCCCGCATGGGTCGACCAGCTAGAGCAGCGACTCGGCCTGCGCTTTCCAGCAGCTTATCGTGAATTTTTGCTATGGCTTGGACATTGGAGCGGGGGACTGCTTGATGGCATCTCTTGTGGCTGGATGCACCTTGAATTCAATCAGCGCTGGGCTCGGGGCACCTTGATGGCCCGTGGGCCGATTCGCAAACCCGGACTTGCCAATGCCCTGCCAGTAGATGCGCTGGTTTTTTGGCGCGAAGGTTATGATCGCTTTGCTTTCTTCCGGAGCAATGAGGGAGATGACCCTCCTGTTTATGTGTGGCAGCCTCTGTCCGGCGAGCCTGGTGCCTGGCAGTCCTCCGGCAGGCATTTGGTAGCTTTTCTAGAGGAAGCGCTTGAGCAGGCGCTCAGGCGCCGAGCGCTGCTGCACGAGGCGCTAGTGCGTGGCACACCGCCCCCAGGCGGCTACCTGGGACGTGTACGCGCTCGCTATGAGGCGATGGCGGGCTTGCTTCCAGGACCTGTCAGGGGCTGTCAAGAGCAGGAACTTTCTGAGCTGGAGCGGGCACTGAGATGTCGTTTACCCGCGGCTTATCGCGAGCTGCTTCTCTGGCTTGGCCGTTCTCATCAGGGCATTCTGGGCGAGTTAGCAACCTCGGTCGAATTGCTCCTGCCTCTGCAGCAGCAGGCTCGCTACTGGCTGCAAGCCGACCGTACGCCAGTTCGCTTGCCGGAGGATGCTTTCGTCTTTTACCAGCGCTATGAGTCGGCTTTTGGCTTTTTCCGCCTGAGCGAGGGAGAGGACCCTCCCGTCTACGGTCATCCTGATGATCCACGCCAGCGCCGTTTTGAGTGGTGGCATCGCCACCTCAGTGATTTTGTGATGGCTCAGTTGGAAGAGAGCATTGTGTTGGCCGAGCGGCGCTGTCTTTGGGAAGACTCTCAGGGAACACGCCCGCAGTCATAGCGGCCCTGAGGAAAGCCGGTCAGAGAGGGGATGGAAAGAGCGAGTTCTCTCTTCTTCTTGCTTCCCCCCTCTCTACCTGGTGCCTCCTCACAGGAGATGTGGATTTCCTCTACAGCCGGCCGCCGAGGTCGACTGCACGTACCGTACTTACTGTTTATGCTGCGCTGTCCCAGTCCGATGCTCCCTGGACCAGGTCCCACCCCTCTCCTCTTGTCTCGGACTCCACTTTATCAGGTCCTCCCCCTACGCTCGAGTGCTATCCTGTTCGCCCTGGACCTCTCTACGCTTTCCAAGTTGTCAGGGGTTGTTCTCTGAGTTATTTCTAGTTACCCATCACTCATGAGCTGAACCTTTACGAGACAGAATTTGATCCTTCCATCTGTCAGCATCCTCATACGACCTTTCCATCAGGTGTCTTGTTTTTCAAACCAAGTAGGGCATTTTTCCTATCCAGAAAATATTGCCTTCTATCCACCCTTTATGCTACCATAATACCAGTAAATAGAAATATGAACATTATCACAATATAGCATGGCGCTCTTCTCCCGACTCCAGGATGCACCTCAGCATCATCAGTCATAGCTGCCAGCCTGGCCTGGTAACTAGTGCTAAGTGAGGAAAGGAGAGATCTCATGCCCGATCTTATTCTGTTTGCTCCGCAGCGCTTGCTTCAGGCATCTCAGAATATCTCTGTCCGTACTCAGGATCTGCAACAGTGCACTCCATCCCTGCTTGATGAAATCAACACGATCAGCCAGCAGCTTCCTCCTGCCTACTATGAACAAGCCTATTGGCAAATCATGCGGGCGCGCGCTTTCCTTGACCGTTCGATGGAGATCCGCGACCGCATCGCCACTTTTCTGAAGTGTGCTGCGACTGCTGCTCAGCAACTCGATCAGGATCTTGCCCAGACCTTCAGCAGCGATGCTTCTTCCTCTACCGGACAGTAAGTCAAGCCCCCTCTTACTTTTTCAGAGGAAGGAGGCCTCTCGCAGATGGCTGGTCCTACCCGCATTCATTTTGAGAATCCCGTGACCATTTTTGCCGAAACGATGGCACAGCCACTGGAGGAGGCGGCCAGGCACTGGCAGAGGCTGGTTCAGGAGCACGCAGCAGCCAATGATCATCTGCATCAGCAGAGCAGTGCCGTCTCCGATGTACTCGGCTCGCGGGCCTCACAGGCCTTTGGTTGCGTCGTTCAGAAGCAATATCAGTACACCAAGAGTATCACCGACTCTCTTCAGCAGCTAGCCAACATGCACCAGCAGGCTGCTGATCAGCTCAGAGCCAGTGCCCGAGACGCTGACAGGATCGTGGCTCCCTTCCTGTCTCTGGTCAACCATATCATGGACCAGCTTACTCCCGACCTTGTTGTCCGTGAGGGAGAGGCCCCTATCCACGCTGTCTGCGCAGATTTGCGTCATACCCTCAATAGCCTCGATCACAGCACAGGCAAGCTGCTCCACGATGTTTTCAGCCTTAACTTGAGTGGCTTGGCGCACGATGCTGAGGAGGAAGGGAAGGAGCTGAGTCGGCTGGTAGGCGATGCGCTGGCAGGACTGGCTGTCGTCGAGCCTGCGCTGGCCCAGTGGGCTGCCGAGACTGCACAGGTAATGGACTGGCTCTCTAACCAGGGGGCCAGGCTGCTCAATAACGTGGCTGATCATGTCCTGAACATCGAGGACCTCTTTACCGCCGCTGCCATCCTCTACGATCCTAATGCCTTGCCACGAGAGCGCCTTGGGGCCGTCTTCCTGATCGCCTGTACTCTCTACCAGGACCTGACTCTTTTCTGCCCAGAGGCAGATATCCTGAATTTCGCCATGCATGGAGTCTTCGAGGCGATTGGGAAGACTGTTCTCAAGGACCTTCTGGAGGAGGGCGGCAAGCTGCTGTTGGAAGGGAGCGCAAAAGGACTGAGAAAGTTCTTAGCTCTCTTTTCTCGAAGTGCTGAAGAGGAAGGTGCTCAAAGAGCCGAACAGGAGGGATTGCACGCAGCAGAGGAAGGAGCAAGCCATGGCTTGACCGGAGGAGATCCTATCCCTCAAGGAGATAGGCCAGGCGAAAACTTTGTCGTTGATAGCCAGGGCCGATCTTATAGCGTCCCAAGCAACTATAGGCCGCGCTTCGGCAACCAGGTCTCAGCCGATTTTGAAAGAGCGCAGGAATTCCGCCAAGAGATAATTGATTCATTTATAAGCCAAATACCATCTAATATATCGAAAGAAGAAAGAGATGAACTTATTAGAGGAATAGAAAGAGATTGGTCTTGGCGCAATCATAATGTGTGCTTTGTAAGATATAAGCTGGAAGATGGAACAACAGGAGAAATACTTGCTATAAGTGGAGTAGAAAGCCCTCGCGGAGCCCTCGCTGTGGCGAACAACGAGCGAAAGTTCTTACCCACAGCATTTCAATTTACCGACAGTGGTCGCGTCAATCTGCCACTGTCGGACTCAGAAGACAAGGCTCTCCACGCACTGGCCAGTGAGCTTGACCGGTTGCAAGAGCAAGGCTCTGGCCCAAAGGTAGTGCAGGTCTACCTTTATAGCGAGCGCGAGCCCTGCCCCTCGTGTTTGGGTATCATCCAACAGTTCGAGCAAAGATATGGTATCAAGGTGGACGTGAACTTTGATTTTGAGTATATTGGCCCGCCACGGCAGGTGCTCTCGAATGCGGTCCCTTGAGGACTCTCTTTAGCACGCTCCCCAACGATTTGAGGGTAGCGTCAGGTGCGAAGCCGGTTGCCCCTCCGTGAAGGGCGTCTCCTGGAAATGGCAGTCGACCTGGCACCTGTTTGCATTGCTATCGTTACTGTATACTCGACTGTATACTCACAGCCAGGCTCTGAGGATTGAGCGCTTTGGGGTACTGGCTTCCATAGCCGATAGCTCAGGAGGCAGCCCCTTCCAGCCATAGCCACCTCCCGCCAGAGCTGGCGGATCGCTAAAGTTATGACAGCTCTTCGGCAGAGCAGGCCGACCCACAGCGAAAGCCTGGCTCCCTTTTCGACTGCCCGCTTCTTGCCTTGACCTCTTCCCTCGTCTGTGATATGCTGCTCTATAGCCTCTATAGACTTCCTTGCCTGCCAACTATGTTCTACGGTGAAAGGTATGAATCGCCGTTCTCCCAGCGCTTCTTCTATTGCTCATAGTTACCGATTTCCTGATGACCCTGTGATTCTCTTACCGAAGAAGGAGGCTGTCGCATGATCCAACCTGTGTTGCGCTACCACCACCAGCAGGCTCGCGGCGTCACCGCCTGCGCCTGGTCTCCCGATGGCTCTCGGCTCGCCGTCAGCCACCTCCCTCGGCAGCTTCAGCTCTGGGACCCTGCCTCCGGCTCCCTGCTGCGCTCCTGGCCCACCCCTTCGACCGACTGGCTCACCTGGTCCCCCGACGGCTCCCTCCTCCTCTCTAGCTCCGAAGTCTGGGATGCTCATACCGGCCAGCTCCTGCTGCGTCTACACAGCACTCCCCTCGCCCTCTCTCCAGACGGAACCATCCTCGCCTGCCGCACCACCACCGCCCTTCTCCTGCAGGACCCCCGCCACGGCCTCTTCCTTGAGCGCCTCCCCCTTCCTGAACCCATCTCCCGCATCGCAACCTGCGCCTGGTCCCCCGACGGCTCCCTCCTCGCCGCCTACTGCAGCCTCGATTATCCTTACGGAGCCATCTTCCTCTGGCAGGTCTCCACCGGCCAACTGCTCCTGCGCCTCCGCGACCACGTCGGCGCTCCTTCCGCTCTCGCCTGGTCCCCTGACGGCTCCCTCCTCGCCTCCGGCGACTCCAACGGCTCCCTCTCCCTCTGGAACCCTCGCTCCGGCCAGCTCCTCCTCCGACTCTCTCACCCTCGCTCCATCTCCTCCCTCGCCTGGTCCCCCGACGGCTCCCTCCTCGCCTCCGGCGACTCCAACGGCTCCCTCTCCCTCTGGAACCCCCACTCCGGTCAGCTCCTCCTCCGACTCTCTCACTCTCGCTCCATCTCCTCCCTCGCCTGGTCCCCCGACGGCTCCCTGCTCGCCTCCGGCGACTCCAACGGCTCCCTCTCCCTCTGG
>NZ_JBHOQV010000045.1:0-20403 GCF_042408735.1 Thermogemmatispora sp. | reverse complement strand
CAGGCCCCCGGGAAGCGCGTCTTCAATGTGGCTATCAATGGCCAGTCAGTGCTGAGCAACTTCGACGTCTACGCCACGGCGGGCTACAAGACAGCTCTGCAACGCCAGTTCACGGCGACCGCCAACAGCAGCGGTCAGATCCTCATCTCGTTTACGCAGGGAAGCGCCGATAACCCGTTTATCAACGGGATCGAGATCTATCAAGCCTAGCAGCCTGATCAGGTCGAGCAGCGAGCGCGGAGGAGCGGGAGAGTTGGTCGAGGAGACCGAGCATGACCCCCTTGGAGGCGGAGCGAGCGCTCCGCCTCCGGAGGGTCTGGTTTTCAGGGGCCCGCTCTGACTCGCTTCAGCAGCGTTCACTGGCGCTCATAGCCTGTTCCGTAGCGAACCGATAGTAATCGATTTGTTTTTTTCATCAACGAGAGTGGAAAGGAACTTTGATTCATGGAGAGGGCACAGCCAGTAGCCTCCAGTGCTCACCCCGCTGCCATCAGGCCAGACGGCTATCAGGTCCTGGGTCGCGGCCAGGTCTGTGAGCGAGCAGGGGCGAGCATCTGTTTGCGCAGCGGCTCGGCCACCGTCGAGGTGACGGCTCTTGCGCCAGACCTCTTCCGAGTCGGCTTCTTCCTGGATGGGCGCCCCCGCCGCTATGAGTCGCCGGCGGTCGTAGAACAGGAGTGGTCTCTCGATTCGGTCTCCATCACAGAGCCGCAGGCGGGACAGCTTAGCCTGGCTACCTCGTTCGCCACGGCGCACCTCTCTCTTGATCCTTTGCGCCTTAGTTTCTCCGATCCCAGTGGACGGGTTTTTGCTGCCGACGATCCCGAGCTGGGGATGGGCTGGTTCGCCGAGCCTGCCGAGGAGACACCTCTGTCGTTGGCCAATGTAGCGGGGACCCTCGGCCTGCCGCTGCGAGTCTATAAGCGCCATCTGGCGGAGGAGCACTACTTCGCCTGCGGCGAGCGAAGCGGGGGCCTCGATAAAACAGGCAGCTATCAGCTCTTCTGGAATACTGATCCCCCGCCCGGACGCAGTGTCTTTCAGAGCAACCTCTACGTCTCGATTCCGTTTACCCTGGTTCTGGCTAACGGCCTGGCCTGGGGACTCTTTCTTGACAATCCCGGGCGGGTGGCTTTTGATCTCGCTCATGAGCATCCGGAACGCTCCTGGTTCGGCACGAGCACCGGCGACCTGATCTATTATGTCTTCTGTGGCCCAACTCCCCAGGCGGTCCTGGAGCGCTACACGGCCCTGACGGGACGTACTCCTTTGCCGCCGCTCTGGTCGCTCGGCAATGGGCAGAGCCGCTTCAGTTATGCCTCGGCAGAGGAGCTGCGCACTGTGGCGGCAACCTTCCGGGCGCGCGATATCCCCTGCGATACGCTCTATCTGGATATCGATGCCCTCGATGGCTACCGCGTTTTCACCTGGGATCGCCAGCGTTTCCCCGATCCGGCAGGCCTCTTCTCGGAGCTGCGCGCCCAGGGCTTCCACGTGGTGAGCATTGTCGATGCCGGCATCAAGGTCGATGAGAACTATCCAGTCTATAGGGATGGGAAAAGACGCGATCTCTATTGTAAAACGCCCGAGTATCAGGACTATCAGAACGCGGTCTGGCCGGGCCTGTGCGTCTTCCCCGATGTGACCAATCCCGCGGCTCGCGCCTGGTGGGGTGAGCAGCACCGCCCTTTGCTGGAGGCCGGTGTGGCGGGGATCTGGACCGATATGAATGAGCCGGCTGTCTTTATCCCGGTTCACGGGACGCTACCGGCTGAGACGATTCATCCGGGGGGCGGGCGCCCACGCCTGCACGCCGAGATCCATAATGCCTATGGCTCGCTGCTGGTCCAGGCGACACGCGAGGGGCTACAGCGCTTGCGCCCAGAGCAGCGCCCGTTTGTGATTTCGCGCGCCGGTTATGCCGGCATCCAACGGCACGCTTTGATCTGGACCGGCGACAACGCTTCAACGTGGGAGGACCTGGCGCTGAGCGTGCCTCAGCTCCTTAATCTGGGTCTCTCCGGCGTGAGCTGGTGCGGAAGCGATATCGGTGGTTTCTATGGGGACTGCACTGGCGAGCTACTGGCCCGCTGGACAGAGTTCGGTATCTTTCAGGCGTTCTGCCGCAATCACTCCGAGAAGCAGAGCCGACACCAGGAGCCTTGGGTCTTCGGCGAGCCGTACGAGTCGGTCTGTCGCGCCTTGCTCAAACTGCGCCAGCGCTTGCTTCCTTACCTGTATACGCTCTTTGAGGAGTGTCATCGCAGTGGGGCCCCGATTTTGCGCCCGCTCTTCTGGGAGGCTCCGACGGATAGCGTCGCCTGGGCTATCGATGATGAGGTACTGTGCGGCAAGGCGCTGTTGGTGGCTCCGATTACGCGGCCCGGGATGGCCCATCGCCACGTCTATCTGCCCGCGGGCACGTGGTTCCATTTCTGGAGCGGCCAGCGCCTGAGGGGACCGACCCATCTGGTGGCCTATGCGCCGCTCGGCCAGCCAGCCATCTATGTACGGGCGAATACCGCTCTGCCCCTCTGGCCAGCGATGAACTATGTGGGTGAGCTGCCTCCCGATCCACTGACGCTCTTGCTCTACCCCGCAGAGGGACAAGGCGAAAGCAGCCTCTACGAGGACGCCGGTGATGGCTACGGCTACCTGGAGGGGGAATATGCCCGCAGGACTATCCTGTGCGAAGTTGAGGGCGACGAGATCCGGGTCTTCCTCGGGGCCCGCGAGGGGAGCTTTGTGCCGCCGCGCCAGGAGATCATGTTGGAGCTGCGCGCGCTGGGGCGTCCTCCTCGCGATGTCAGATGGAGCCACGGCCCTGCCGGTCGGGCCAGGTGGCACTACGATCGGCTGCAGGGCTGCCTGCTGGTAACAGTTCAGGAAATGGCCGAGGCCCAGGAGATAGTCGTGCAATTGACCGGGGACGCCGATGAGGGCGCCGAGAACCGCCAGGAGCGGGAAGGGAGGCCAGGACAGATATCTGAGAGATCCGCCGAGCGATCTTAAGCCGTCGCGGACTGGCTGGCGCGAGGCTCCTTGGCGCTGGCTATTTCACGTCGGGCAGCCAGAGGGGCCTCCACCCAGCTCTGCCGGGAGACGGGTCCCCCACCCCAGGCTTTAGAGGGAGGAACAGCGCTCTAGCAGAAGAGGCCAGCGCTGTTCCTTTTCTGTTTCTTCAAGCCGATCCTGCCTTTAGTGCTCGCTCCCACTGAGGGCAGCTCCAGGTCGGAACGAACCCGGCCAGGAGAGCCGGCCGACAGCACGTCGACAGCCCTCCGGCCCCAGAAGCCCTGGCTGAGGCTTGGGCCTCCCAGCAGCGAGCGGAGCAAGCGAGGATGGTCTCTGGCAGCTCTCCTCGCTGCAGAGGGGCTTACTGGGGCCTCTTCAGATGGCTGCTGACTGGGGCGGTCCACCAGCCCGGCCTCGCACCTCTCGGACCGGCCCCCGGCCAGAAGATGGCCTGATCGGCTGGACAGCCACCGCTACAGTATGCCTTCTTCGGCGGCTCCCGGCTTGCGTCCCCAGACCGTGAGCAGGTTCCAGAGGGCACAAAAGTCTTCCTGCTGCATCTCCGCCACAGCCTGCTGATAGAGCCGCTCCAACTCTTCCTTGCTCGCCACTTTCATCTTGACCAGAAACGGCTGAACCAGCTCGAGAAAGACCAGAGCGTCCTTGAAGACGGGATAGTGCCCTTCGGTTCCCATCGACCACTCGATGACGCTGGCCCGCAAGCGCACGTTTTCAAAGCCAGCCTGACGCACGAGCCGGGGGAGCACTGGGGTGATGCCAACATGGCCCCCGTCCGGCGAAAAGCTCTGTCCGGCCAACTTGAGGGCCTGGGTACCCAACCAGAAGAAGCGCTCGTAGGAGGGGCTGGTGGTCAGGGGAGACTCCATCTCGGTCAGGCGTATGACTCCACCAGGCTTGAGCAGCCGCATACACTCCTTGAGCAACCTGGGCCAGGCTTCTGGCAGCATGAAGCCGCACAGCAATCGCCCATTGATCAGGTCAAAGGAAGCATCGGGGAAGTCCAGGGGTTCCATAACGTTCATCACTTGAAAGTGCGCGTTCTTGAGGCCGCGCGACTGGGCCTGGGCCCGGGCATATTCAATGACTTGCCGGCTGATGTCCACGCCGATCACTTCGACGTGGGGGTAGTAGAAGGCGACTTCCAGGTCCCAGCCACCGGGACCGCAAGCCAGGTCGAGCACCTGCCCGCCCTCTGGCAGAAGCTGCCCTTCAGGGAAGAGACCCCCCATGCCGTCGGTGAGCAGCCGGTCTTGCTGCATCAAGCGCGCCAGCTCGCCCGCGTTCTCGGGATCGATGATATAAGTATGCTTTGCGGCATCTTCCATGCCTTGGTGCTCCTCGCTCAAATTCATTGCTTGCCAGCCGCTTGTCAGAAGCAGGCGCCCTTCTGTTGTAGCGGCTCCCTCACTCCATGCGCCTCTTTGTCTGTCTCGAGCAGGACTGGAGACAGGCAGCGCCTCGGAGCGGCTCCAGAGTCATGTCGCCTGTTTCTGACTCTGCTTCTTCAAGTGTAACAGACAGGCGCCGGGAGGCGGAAGGGTCCGGACTACCGCCGCGCGAGCAGTCAGAAGGGCACAGGAGATGAAGCACACTCGTTGCTCGGCACGGGCTGCCAGCGCTCTGGCGTGACAAAGGGGCTTGGCAGGCAAGCAGCAAGCGAGTAAGTACTGACGACCGCCTCCGCAGGTACCAGACTTTGCTTAGAGCAGGCCAGAAGCTCTGGCCCTGGCATAGGCGGCCAGAGTAAAGCTATCGGTGATTTCTTGCTCGCGGAGCAGACGCTCAAAGGTGGGGAGGGGTGTCGGAACGATCTCTCCGATGGCCTCGCTCCTGTCTGTCTGACTGTAAGCTTCGACTTCGGCATAAAACAGTTCATCACACTCGGCGGTCAGGCCAGTGTTGGGATGGATCTTGCCAAGAGGAACCAGGCGTACAGGCCTGACCCCAATTTCCTCTTCCAGCTCTTTGCAGGCGCTTTCTTCGCTGCTGAGACCGGGCCAGCCAAAGCCTCGAGGGATTTCCCAGTGCCAACCCCGGGTGGCGTGACGGAAATGGCGCAGCAACAAGATCTGCCGCTGATAGAGGGGGAGAATCACGACGCCAGGAGCGCTTTCCGGGGGATCTATCAGGCGGATATAGGTGCCGAGCGAGCCGTCAGGAAGGTAGACGGCATCACGGAGCAGGAGAAGGTACTGATCACGATAGACGAGGCCAACTTGCGACCAGGCTCGGGCGCTGGCCGGTTCTATGCCTTGGGCAAGCAGCTTCTCGCGCATGGTGGCTTCGGCGCGCGCGATGGTTTCGGGTTCAAGCACAACAGTAATCGCCCCTGGCTCAGGATTGACAAAGAGATCGGGACGCTCTTGGGTGAGCAGGAAATATTGCTCTGGATTCTCCATGAACTTTTGCTCCTGGCAGCGTCTAAGAATCTGGGCAGCCAGCCACTATAATGGCCTGGGCAAGCCAGGGAGACCTCCCGCGCCCGACCTATCCCGGGCCACAGCCGAGATCGCCAGCCCTCTCCCTTGCGTCCTAGAGTAGTCTCCCTTCTCTGCGCCTGTCAAGGCCGCTCTGTCCCCCACTCTTGCTCTGCGATCCGCAGACCAGAACATCCTGGCTTGTCTGCCAGGCCTCGAGTTATGAGGGAGTCACCCCGACCGGTGACAGCCATCGTGCCCAGCCAGGTCCTGCCTTCTTACAGCGGCGCGCCTGGTCTCGCCCAGCTCCGAGAGGTCAGAACGCCAGCCCCAGACCGCCCGACTGGCTACCTATTAGCTAGCTGCTCACGAGCCAGCAGGCAAGACAGCCGCCGCCCGAAGGAAGTGCCGGGAGTCTGCCCCTGTTACTAAGGCATCGGGTAGGCTGTTCTTTTTGGGAGATACAGGACAAACAACGTCCAGGAATAGTTAGAATGAATAAGGCGCCAGTCTCCGCCTGGCGTCTGGGTAGCCTGGCTACAGGAATATCCATACGAGCTTTCCCCTGCGAAAGGAGCACAGCCTTGGACCAATCATTCGGATCGTCTCCAGAAATCAATCAAGCAGCTGAAAAGCTGTTGAATCAGCAATCACAGTCCAGACCTGGTCAGGACGGTGACTTCGAATTTGTGCGTCTGAGTTCCAACGAGCTGAGGGATATTCCGGTGGTAGCCCAGGCGCTTGATAACCAATGGGTTCCACGCTCTCTACTTGAACCGGTCTTTCGAGGCGGGGGAATTACCACCAGGCATGCCAGACTGTTAAACAACTACGTGCGCGCGGAGTACATTCGCTTTCTGCTTCAGAGCGAGCAGTTAGTTGTTAATCGCGCTTATCTCTACAACTCAGCGACGATTGCCCAGGACTATGTGGGCAGGCGAAATGCTATGCGCCCGGTTTTCGAGGAACTGCTCGAACAGGCGGTCATTGTTCCTTTCTTGCTCTACGAGCATGCGCCAGGCGACCCGCCACTCTCAGCGCCGGTCAGTCGAAATGAAGGGGCCTATGGCGTGACAAATGCTTTCAAGCACTGGCAGGAAGTATGTCAGGAGGTGCGCCCCCGTTGCCTCCGACTCTCCTGGGACGATCAGGAAAACGGGCGCCTGGTGCAGCGGGCGCTGGTCCACCCTTTTGCCGGCTTTGCTCAGGCCATTAGTCAACATGATCTCGACCTCTGGCTGCAGGACCTCGCCCTGGATGAGAGCGCTCGCGAGCCTTTCCGTCAGCGCCTTGCTGAGGTCGAGCGCTTCTGTCTCGATCTGATCGCTGCAGGCCGCAATGTAACCCGCGATGCTCTCTACAAGCGATTTGTGGTCGCAGGCGATGAGCCAGCGAAACAGAATACGGCTCAGCGGCTCTACGATGGGAGCAAGCCTTTCGCCGCCCAACTGAAACAGCTCTTCGATTTGCGCTATAATGCCTCTCTGTCCGATGCCCTGGGAAGCTACCTTCTTACGCCCGCCGATAGCCTGCCGCGGCTCTCTCTCCAGGAACTGCACGCCTCCCACGGCCTACCAACAATGACTGGCGAGCAACTGGTTCAGCTCGTCAAGCGCGTCACCTTCGATCTTTTACAACAAGGTCTTAATATCACTTCACTGCATATGCTTAGCCTGCAAGATGTAGCCGATATTCGCCGCACAGATGAGTGGCAAGAGTATATGCAGCGATTGCGCATATTGATCGCTGATCCGTATGTCTTTGCCGAAGGAGGAGCTGCTGAGGTCTATGAGAGCTACATGCGTCTGACCAGAAGAATCGTTCAGCGTGTGAGTGAGCGAAGAAAACGTATCCGTACAAGGGTGTGGTCACCCGTGGTCACCATCACCTTTAATCTTGCTGGGGCCTTGCTTGAAGTCACTCTGACGCGCAATGGCCTGCTCTATTCTCTGGCGGGGCAGGTAGCGGGCACACTGCTGGGAGAGGCTGCCACGGTGGTTGCAACGCTGGTGATCCGCGATGCCGCTCAGAGAGAAGCTCAACAGGATCTGAGCATGAGCGTTGATTTTATGCGCTGCCGTCTGCAGGCGGCTCGGGAGCAGTGGCGCGAGATTCAAGGTATGATACGCTCCCTGCCTGGCTTTGAGCCGGGACCGGCACCCGTGAGAGTGCCTGACAGAGTGGATGCCAATCTGAGCGCCCCAGAAAGCGAGATCGGCCCGGATTGAGCTGGGAGCGGGCCAGGCTCTAACGCAGGAGAGCATCCAGCTCGCCTGATCAATGGGCAAGCCAACTGCCGCCTTCCCGAACCGTCGAGCTGAGAGCCACTCGGCCAGCCAGTCCGCTTTCTAGTGCAATCCAGAGCCAGCAGGGAGAGCCAGGGTCAGCCAACCAGGATAGCGCTGCGCCGCCACAGGCCCCTCGATTTCCCTGGCCATGTCCTTGCCTCCCTCCCAGCACGTTGGAGCCAGGAACAGGAAGAGGAACAGAGCCAGCAGGCCGGTCGCTACGGAGCAGACAACCCATTCTTCTTCACTGGCCTGCTCAGCCAGGCTCCGGACGAGAACGAAGCAGGCCAGTCGCCAGCAGGTCTCTGCGGTCCTGAACCGATCGCTAAGCCGCTTCCTTAACGGCCTCCATGGCGTGGCCGTACTACGTGCTCCTCCCAGGCGGAAGAAGGCGATCACCACCTGACTGAGCGAAAGGAAAGATGGAGAGGGTTGGTTCGTATTGCTCCGTCCCTTGGCTTGAGACGCGGCCCATCGTCCTCGGATCGGCGGTCTCTCTTGTTGGATCTTGACGACCAGGCCAATGGCCGGTAGGGGGAGCGACCTCTTGCCGCTGCCCCCTTTCCTGGCTGAGGGGAATACAGGGATTTCACTCGATGGCGCTTCCTGGCAGGAATATGCCCGCATCAGGGCACGGCCTGGGGCTGGCGCTAGAGCCTGGCGCTAGAGCCGATCGACAATGAGCAAAGACTTGATGGCACGACGCTCGTGCATGGCGGCATAAGCTTCGGCCACATGATCCAGGTCGGTGGTGAAGTCAAAGACGCGGCCCGGATTGATCTTGCCGCTGAGGACGGCCTCTAACAACGTGGGCAGGTAGGCCCGCACAGGCGCCGGACCACCGCGCAGGCCAACGTTGCGGTAGAAGGTTGTCTCAGCGGGAATCTCGACCTCATGTGGGACGCCAACGCGCCCAACGATGGCTCCAGGACGCACACAGGCGAAGGCGGTCTGGTTGGCTTCGTTGGTACCAACGCACTCCAGGGCCGCATCTGCGCCGACGCCATCGGTCAGCTTCAGGATGGCCTCTACGGCAGCTTCACCCCGTTCGCGAACGATGTCTGTGGCCCCGAATTCTCGCGCCAGCTCCTGACGCCGGGGATGACGGCTGAGGATGATGATGCGCGACGCACCAAGCAGATGCGCGGAGAGTACGCCACACAGGCCAACAGCTCCATCGCCAATTACGGCGACGGTGTCACCCGGTTTGACTCCGGCCGAGACGGCGGCATGATAGCCGGTCCCCATGACGTCGGAGAGAGTCAGGAGAGAGGCGAGGACCTCGTCGGAAAAATGCGTGCCGGGGACGGTGACCAGGGTTCCGTCGGCCTGCGGCACACGCGTCCGCTCGGCTTGACCAGCGACTCCTTCAACGCCCTGGCCGAAGAAGCCTCCCCGGAGACAGGAGGTGTGGAAGCCAGCCCGGCAATGGGGACAGGTCCCATCGCTGATAGCGAAAGGGGCGATAACGAAGTCACCCGGCTTGATGGTCCGCACTTCAGCCCCCACTTCTTCGACGACGCCGATGAATTCGTGACCAATGGAACCCTCTGGATGGGGAGTGATGCCTCGATAGTACCAGAGATCAGAGCCGCAGACACAAGCGCGCACGATGCGTACAATGGCATCCGTCGGCTCCTGAATGGTCGGCTCTGGCCGCTCCTCCACTGCTATCTTGCCAGCGCCACGGAAAATGGCTGCTTTCATGCTCTCGTGCTCCCTCTTCTGTTACATACCTGAAGGATTGATATGAAATGGTTTGCGCTGCTTTGTTATCCGCTGGGTATTATAAGGACGCCTGGGGACGGAGCGATAGAATAATCGTCGTCAATCATTGGCCGATTCTGCAGCCGCAGAAAGCCAGCCCCGAGCCTGGCGACAGGCGGGTCGGCCAGCCTGAAGCTTTTGGGTGGCCTGGCATCCTGGTCACTTGAGAGCGGACTGCGCTGGCTGATCAAGCCAGGGCCAAGACCGGAATGACGGCGGCACGAGGCAGCAAGAGAGACAGACGCCATACCAGCTCTTCACCGCTGCTGGCAGCAACCCAGAGAGCGCCGTTTCCAGAGGGAAGGATAACAGCAGCAAGAGCCGACAGAACAGGTGGTGCGAGCGGAGAAGCGCGCCAGGAGCCGACCAGCCCAGAACCTGGCGCCAGGCTGGCCAGCTCCTCCACAGAACATGGCTCAGGATAGGAGAGGAAAAGGCAAGAGAGCCGAGGGCCAGCGCCTCTTTGCTCTCCTGCTCTGTGTGGATGAGCGAGTGGTTCGGTTCGCAGGAGCCAACTAAGGTTTCAGAACGACCTTAGTATAGCCATCGACCCGCCTGTCAAACTTCTCGTAGGCCATTGGCGCCTCGTCCAACGGCACCCGATGCGAGACAATGAAGCTGGGCTTCGCCCGTCCCGCAATGATCAGATCGCGTAAGTAGCGATTGTAGCGCTTTACGTTGCACTGACCGGTAGCCAGACGCAGCCCTTTCTCGAAGAGCTTGCCGAAAGAGATGAGCAGGCGACCCTCTTTGGCGTGAGGGTCGACTCCTCCTGGATCGGTGGGCACATAGAGGCCCGGAATGCCCAACATGCCGGTGGGATTGACGATCTGGATGAGGGCCTCCAGAACGGCAGAAGGCGCTTCGGTCTCTTGACCCGGCTGGATCGCCTGATAGCCAACAGCATCGATGCCTTTGTCCACCCCATCGCCACCGCGTCTCTGGCGAATCTGCTCTACCGGGTCCCCCTTGCTGAAATCAATGGGGATGGCACCGATCTCTTCGATCTTCTTCAAGCGCTCTGGCACGCGGTCGACCACATAGACCTCGGAGGCTCCGCGCAACAGGCAGCTATAGGCGGCCATCGCTCCCACGGGGCCAGCGCCGAAGACGACTACCGACTCGCCGGGCGAGACCTGGGCCAGCTCGGCGCCGTGATAGCCAGTGGGGAAGATGTCCGCCAAGAGGACAAAATCGTCCTCATGCTCGCTACCAGGCGGCAGCTTGAGGGCGTTAAAGTCGGCGTAGGGAACGCGCAAATATTCTGCCTGACCACCAGGATAGGGTCCCATCGCCACATAGCCATAAGCTCCACCGGCAAAGCCAGGATTGACAGTCAGGCAGAAGCCTGTAAAGCCGCGCTCACAGTTCTTGCAGAACCCACAGGCGACGTTGAAGGGCATCACCACACGGTCGCCTTTTTTGAGGGTGGTGACCGCCGATCCGACCTCTTCGACGATCCCCAGGTTCTCGTGACCGAAGATCAGGCCCGGAGGCGCCGCTGTTCGCCCCTCATACATGTGTAGATCTGAGCCACAAATACAGGTTGAAGTGATGCGCACAATAACGTCATTGGGGTGCTGAATAGTTGGGTCAGGGACCTGCTCGACAGCAACCTGAAAGGGAGCCTTGTAGACAACGGCTTTCATGTTCGCCATCCTTTCGCCTGGCATCTGCGTTCCGGCTCTGCCTGCGGCCAGGCAGCACAGCACAGTGCCTCAGCAGGAACATGCACAGCTTCACTGCCCGTTATAATGGTGTACTCAGCAAAAGGATCGCCTTTTCATGAAGATACTCTACGATACATTCAAGATAAATGTCAATACTCTTTAGTATCAAAAAACTCATCTATATACAACAAACAATATACTCAGCCTTAGTATGAATAGCCGCACAAATTGTATCTCATCGCAGGCTGTCGCTGACCTGGCGGTACCTGCTCAGGCCAGCGGTAGGCGAGCTACTCCATTTCGGGCACAGGGAGAAAGAGGCCCAGCTACCATCAAGATCCTGCTCCGCTAGCTTATCTCAGCGCTCAGGCCGTCAGACTCGCAAGTATAGCCCTGGTACTTGACAAAAATAGTCTTCTGGGCTATTTTATGTAATCAGTTTAAAAGAGGCATGGACCTCTCACACGTATTGAATCCGCTGCCGCTAACCATCGAGGTTAGCGCTGGTCATGCCACCAGCCTGCTCCATCTCCCCGGTAGCCTTGGCTGCCGGCTGATCCAGTGGCACTTTGCTCCAGGTTCTTGACAGAGTTGCTCCCTCCTCTTGGCTACACCCCGCAGCATGGGCAGCGTTTGCACGAGATACTCGCCCCTTCCCAATTGGGGCGGGCCTGCAAACGGGGCCTGCAGAAGAGGAGTCGCTCTACAGGAGCAAGATCTCCGGGTCAAGAGGCCCGAACTGCCTCTTCTCCATACCCAGGCAGCAGGTATGGCAGCTATCTCACTCTTTGCTCTATTGGGAAGAATGAAAGGAGCCTATGCAAGACGAACGCCTCAGAGCAGTCCTCGCCCACCAGCGCTATCCACTGCTCTTCGCCACGCTGGGAGGGTCCTATCTCTACGGGTTCCCGTCTCCCGACTCCGACTATGACCTGCGCGGCGCCCATATTCTGCCGCTGCGTGAAGTAATCGGTCTACGCGAGCCTAAAGATACCATTAAGCACACTGCAATCTACGAGGGCACCGAAGTAGATCTAGTGACATATGACATATACAAATTTTTCAAGCTCCTGCTGGGTAAGAATGGGAGCGCTCTGGAAGCTGTCTACTCCCCATTGGTGATCCACGCGGCGCCGGAGCACGAAGAGCTAAAAACCCTGGTCAAGGGCTGCCTCACGCGCTACTATGCCTATCACTACCTCGGCTTTGCCAACAACCAAATCAAGCAGGCTCGCAAACAGGAGCTGCTCCAGGTCAAGAGTGTTCTTAGCATCTACCGCGCCCTTCTCACCGGCTTACACCTGCTACGCACCGGAGAGATCGAGACCAACCTGTGGCGCCTCAACGATATCTTCAGGCTACCTTATATTCCCGAGCTGATTGCCCGCAAGCAAGCAGCCAGTGAGAAAGCCGAACTAGAGGATAAAGCAACAGACCTGCACATGGCCGAGTGGAGGCGCTTGCTGAGCGAGCTAGAGCACTCCGTGGAGAGCAGTGTTCTGCCCACCGCGCCGTCAGCCAGAGCCATCGAGAACCTCAACGACCTCTTAATCCGTCTACGGTTGCAAACCGTATAAGGGATGGGGCCAGGGGAGCAAGACCGTCGAGCGTTGTCCCAAGAGCGGCACAGTGTGCAGCGTGAAAAGTGTGGGTACGGGCGTTTCCTTGAAAGGAGTTCTTGCCAGTCCCTGGAGCGGATGGAGGAAAAGAGACTATGAACGAGGAGATACCTGACGGATTCATCAGATTGGCAGGCAGCGAGCGCCAGGCTCCGGCCCTGGCCCGGAGAATCAGGCCGGCGGATCCTGACGAGTATGTCGAGGTAAGCGTTTATCTGCGTGATCCCGCCGGTAGTGCCCTGGCCGGCCCTCTGGAGCACCACGCTAGCCGACCAGGTCGGCGCGTGAGCCGCGAGGAGTACCTGGCCCGGCATGGCGCCAGCTCAGAAGATGTGGCCAAAGTAGTTGCTTTTGCCCAGGCCCATCAGCTGAGCGTGCTCGCCATCGATCGAGCAGCGCGCAGGCTGGTTCTGGGCGGGACAGTCAGCCAGTTCTGCGCTGCCTTTGCCACTGAGCTGCACTATTACGAGTACGAGGGACAGACCTTCCGTGGGCGCTCCGGCCACCTGCACATTCCCAAGGAGCTTGAGCAGATCGTCGTCGGCATCTTTGGGCTGGACGATCGGCCCCAGGCTCAGCCCCATCTGCGCTTCGCGACAACGACCGGCCACAGTGTCCTGGTGAGGGACCAGGCAGTTGGCTACACGCCGCTGCAGGTGGCCCAGCTCTACGACTTTCCGCGCGGCCTGACCGGCGGCGGCCAGTGCATCGCACTGATCGAGCTGGGCGGTGGCTACAACAGCGAAGACCTCACAACCTACTTCCGGCAGCTTGGTCTACCGGTGCCCAAAGTGGTCAGCGTCTCGGTCGATGGTGGCCAGAACAGCCCGACCGGCGATCCCAATAGCGCCGACGGCGAGGTCGCCCTCGATATCGAGATCGCCGGGGCTATCGCTCCCGAGGCCCGCATCGCTGTCTACTTCGCGCCCAATAGCGAGCGCGGCTTCCTGGATGCCATCACCAAGGCCATCCATGATACCACCAATCAGCCCACGGTCATCTCTATCAGTTGGGGTGCCCCCGAGACGAGCTGGACCCGACAGGCCATGACCACGATGGATCAGGCTTTCCAGGCCGCCGCCGCGCTCGGCATCACAGTCTGCGTGGCCGCGGGCGATAACGGGGCCAGCGATGGAGTGAACGACCAGAAGGTCCACGTCGATTTTCCCGCCTCCAGTCCGTACGTCCTCGGCTGCGGAGGCACACGCCTCGAGGCCCAGAATACTGAGGTTGTTCGTGAAGTGGTCTGGAACGAAAGTGCCGGCGGCGGGGGCGCAACCGGCGGAGGCATCAGCGATGTCTTCCCTCTTCCGTGGTGGCAGGCGGATGCCCATGTCCCTCCTTCGCTCAACGACCAGCACCAGGGGCGCGGCGTGCCCGATGTCGCGGGCAATGCGGATCCGCAGACAGGCTACCAGATCTACGTCGACGGCCAGCAGGCTCCCGTCGGCGGGACCAGCGCCGTGGCTCCCCTCTGGGCCGGTCTGATCGCCCTGCTCAATCAGAAACGCGGCCAGCCGTTAGGCTATCTAAATCCCTTCCTCTACCAGCATTACCAGCAGTTACTGGAAAAGAAGGCATTGCGCGATGTGACGAGCGGGGACAATGGCGGCTACACCGCCGGCCCCGGTTGGGATGCCTGCACGGGCCTTGGCACACCCGATGGAGCCTTGCTGTTGCAGGCACTTCTCTCTTCTTCTTCTTCGTAGCCGTCTTCCAGGCGGAGCAGATGAGACCCACACGTCTGCGAGCCATTGATGCACCTGGTGGATCTTGAGCTGTCTGGCGCGGGACTGGGCAGCGGCCAGACAGCTCTGATCGCGTGGTTGAGCCTACTTCTTGTTCGTTTCCCTCTCCGCGCGCGAGCTAATTACAGACAGGTAAGTAATCGTATCCCATGCATTGTGAATGCCAATGAAGAGCAAGAGCACCGCAGCAGATCCAATGACGAAGAGCACTGCCCAGGCAGAACGTAGAAGGGCCAGACCAGCCGCGAGGAAAGAGGCATAGGAGAGGAAAGGCAGGATCACATGCCATATCCAGTCTTCTAAGACGGGCTGATAGGACCTTTGGCGGCGCGCCCGGCGAGCCACGACCACCATATAGATGATCCCCCCATCCCACAGCCGCTTAGCAGCAGAGCCGCCTGCCAGAGAGACGGCCACGGGGCAGTGAGAACTACCGCCGTCAGGAGAACGGCGCCCAGATGAATAACCGTCGGAGTTGCGAAGGCCCCTATTGTCTCTTCAGTAGTCTGATGTCTTTCCCGTGAGGCCACGAATGTCATGACGACAAACATCAAGCCGATCAGGGTGGCAGAGGCCGACCCGATAATAACGTAAAAGTTCTGCCAGCCGCTCTGTACAGGCTCGAGCATCTTTGTTCTTCCTTTCTACGCTCCTGCAGGCACGCTGATGATAAAAGTTCGCAGTCCGACCTCCAGCCCAGCCTCTGATCTCAACCGGAACACGACCGCCGTTGTAGCCGCCAGAGAAGCTACGATTCCCCTGGTGCTTGCTCCGACCTCCCAGGTTCAAGGGAAACAGATGTCGACCATTGCAAGTACCACTGTCCTCCCTCACCGCACGAGAGCTGAATGAGGCCCTGATCACGCGCCCGCTCCAAGAGATCTCTGAGCCGACGAAAGCCATAGGCCGTTGGCTTGAAGCCAGGAACCAGTCTGTGCAGATGCTGCCCGAGCGCAGACTCAGCTACCCAGCCATCGGACCGTTTACAGACAGCCCACGCTGCCTGATAGGCACGCCCTAACAGCTCCACGGGAATATCGCCTTGGGGCGACTGAGCGGAAGCGCCTGGCATCTTGCCCTGCTGGAGCGACTTACTACAGGTCTGCCCTTGCTTCGCAGCGATGATCCGGGTCTCTCCAGTCACCCTCTGCTGCTGAGAGGTCGCGGTTCCGGATCGCTGCAGCAATAGAGGGTGTAGCTGGTCGGTGGTGATGAAGACCTGGCAGGCCGAGCGAAGCATCTGAGGGGCCTCGGGACGACCCACGCCCAGAACGAAGCTGCCCGCCGCTCGCAGGCGCCGAACCAGAGGGGCGTAGTCGCTATCGCTACTGGCCAGGCAGAAGCAGCGCTTCCCCTCAAAGAGGAGGTCCATAGCGTCGACTGCCAGAGCGAGATCGACAGCGTTTTTACCGGGGACCGCTCGCGGCACCTGGATCTGCTGGAAACCATAGCTTTCGGCAATCTCTCGCCACCAGCTCATCTGGGCCTTCGACCAATCGCCGTAGACGCGCCGGATGGTGGGACAACCGAACTGGCTGGCTTTAGCGACGATGGCCGCCGCCCATTCTGCTCCAATGTTTTCGCCGTCGATAAGCAGGGCCATACTGGGTAGCCGGCTACTTGCCAGGATCGGCCTTCTGCGCCTGGCCCAGCCGGCGAGGCGGGCCACCAGCGCCCGAGTCAGGATGAACATGCTCGCTTTCCTCGCAGGTTGCGGAATGTCCCTCATCGAAGGGGAAGGGGGTGGAACTGGCAGAGCTGGCACAAAACTGGTTTGCCGCCTCCGCCTGAAAGCAGGGCAGACGCCTTTAGCCAGAAAATGGCCTTGCTGGCCCCGCGCTCCCAGTCTCCCCGACTGCCTTCCAGAGAGTATTATCTCTCAACTTCCCTTTTCTTCTGTTATGCAACCAGGGAGGAAGCCAGCTCAGGAGCCTGGGCCTGGCCAGGACCAGGCAAGGCAGCAAGGTATCGATCGCCTGTTCGCGCTGGTAGCGGGCGAGAGAGGGTCAGCCTCACAGGGACGCCACGGAGGCCAGAGCCAGTTCGCCAGACAGCAGGCCATGATGAGCGCAATACTCCCGAGAGCTGCCCCGTCCTCCGACGGAGCACTGGAGAGCCAGACCTCTCTTGCTCGCCTGCGGACCCTTGTCCCCCACCAGCACTGTCCAGTCGGCAATCGGCGCTCAGGCTTTATCAGCCAGACGAGATGGATTTTTAGCATATAATGTAATCAAGCCGCACTTCAGGCAGGTCAGTGCCCACAGATCGCTGTGGGAATGCGTCAGCCCCGGCAGATAGGCAGCTCCGGGCCTGGTAATGCGCATGGTGCTGACACTTTCAGCGAGTACACGCTCTCCGCCACACTCGGGACAGTTTGAAAGCACCGGTCTGACAATGTCCTGCGCCATCTTGCTTTTTCCTTTCTAGATCGAATGCCCGCCCTCTCCTCGTTCCAGGAACCCATAGTTCCCACAGGCCGCTTGCCATCGAAGCGGGCGGGCGACAGTAGCAACAGGCCTCCTCCGATAGGAGACGACGATCTCCCTCCTCGCTGCACCTGTCTCTATCCGCTTCCTTCGTCTGGACCGGGCATCGCCTCCCACGGGCGGCCTGGCCTCGTCTGGCGAGAAACGGGATCCCTCCCGCTGCCCTTACAGATCAGCAAAGAGGGACAGCCAGCCCCAGTTGGCAGTCAGCCGCAGCGTATAAAGAAAGAGAAAAGAGATAAGATATTATATCAAGCATTGGGGGCGCCAGACCAGCACATAGTTGCAGGGCAGAGTGGAGGCTAATCAGCCGCGCTACCCACTGGGGAGAGGCCGGAAGAGGGATAGGTAGCGCCAGGCGGTCTGGAAGAGGAAGAGGTTTCAAGATCCGAGATCGGCGTTGCCAGGGGAGCAGCGCGTGGGCCTCCCCCGCGCGCCACTCCATCTGCTCGACAGCCCAGGCCGCACCCTGGTCCCTATCCAGCGCCAGTCGGCAGAAGCGCCGCTGCAAGCTCAAGCTACGGGAGCAGAGTCGGGGCCGGCTCTGTCTCTGGCTCCTTAGCGAGCCAAGGGTTTCTGTCCGTAGACAACGACCAAATAGCCGCGTGTTTGCAGCTCATTCCACTCCTGGCTGGCCTGCTCGATGACTGTCAGCACCTCCTGTTCGGAGATGCCAAAGCGCGCGGCCACCGGGGCACTGACTGCCCTGGCCGCCTCCTTGAGATCCAAAGCCCCCAGCGAGCCAAGGCGCCCACCCCAGTCGCCAATTGGCCACTCCAGGACATGACGCTGAATATTGATGAGGCCAGCCTCCGCCAGATAGCGCTCCAGCGACTGCATCACCACCCCTTGGGCATCCAGGCCACGCAGCGCCGCTAACTGCCCCATCCAGTTCAGGAGCTGGCGCATCGCTGGTCCACATGGCACAAAGTCGTTCGGGCTGATGCTTGACTCTACCAGCTCGATCCAGCCTCCCGGGGCGGTGACTCGCGCCAGCTCCTGAACCGTTCCCGGCCAAGCCGCCAGGGGAATAGCCAGGATCAACAAGCGCTGATGAACAAAATCGAAGTAGTTCTCCTCGAAGGGCAGGCCCTCCAGCACATCCCCCTGGACAAAGCGATAGTTTGGCGGCGCACTGCTCCGGTTCCTGGCCTGCTCCAGATCCAGACCAATGACCTCCGCCTGAGAAAACTGCTGCGCCAGCTCGATGGCCCACTGCCCCGTCCCACAGCCCACATCGAGAATGCGGCGCGGCTGCTCAATGGGTGCCAGATAATTGCCGCGCAGCGCCGCTCGGATCATATAATGCTGAAAATCCAGTCGGTTGATCTCCCCCAGATCCTTGGGCAGCAGATAGGGATGTTCCTGCAAATAGCGCCGCTGCCCCCGCAGGCGCGGCAACATTACCTCCCCCAGGCGCCAGCCTCCCCCACCCACCGATGCGGGCGTGGACACGGCCAGCTTACCACGACGTCGGAGAAACCACCAGGGCATTCACGCCTCCTTTCTGCTCTGCTCCTCACCTGTCCCGACTGCTTACCAGTGCTCGATCGCCAGGAAGGTCAGAACTATCTCCTCCCGTTTCACAGGCTTCATCCGCTTCAGGCGATAGAGATTGACAGTTCAGTAGAAAGTGTAAAGAAGCAGATCGGTCTCTGTCAATGCACCTGGCAGAGAAAAAGCATATCGATCCTGATCTTTTATCCTTTTTTTATACCAGAGGGCAGAAGGCTTCGGAGGTTCTACCGATGCCCCTCTCGACCTAGCTGGCGCAACAGCTCAGCAGGCGCACCTCCCGCGTGAAAGAGAGGGCCACCAGCCTCAGAGCTTCCGCCATCGTTGGATAGACGTGCAGCAACTCGGTGAAATCCTCGAGCCTGGCGCCAAAGCGTAGGGCCATTGCCGCCTCATGAATGACCTCACCCGCACTCGCACCCAGCAGGGAGACCCCCAACACGCGCTGGCTGCCTTGCTCGACCACCATCTTGACCAGGCCCTGAGTCTGCCGGGTCGCTCCCGCGCGGGGCACCAGGCTCAGCGGCAGCACTCGACAGACACAGGCCAGTCCTGCCGCCTGGGCCTGGGCATCGGTGAGTCCTACCGTTGCCAGCGGCGGATCGGTAAAGATGCAGCGAGGGATCACGCGGTGGTCGACGGGACGAGGCGGTTCGCCGGAGAGGGCATTATGGGCAGCAAGCTTGCCATCAGCGGCGCCCACCGGGGTTGCATACTGATTGCCCCAGGCCGTGCCGATCACATCCCCCGCGGCCCAGATATGCGGCACACTCGTGCGCAGCGTCTGGTCGACGCGCACCGCTCCGTCGGCCTCTACAACCACTCCGGCTCGCTCCAGGCCCAGCCCTTCTGTCGCGGGACGCCGTCCGGTCGCGATCAGCAGCTGCTCGGCCTCCAGCGTCTCGCTGCGCGCCTCCTGCTGCAGCCAGAGCCTCACCCCCTTGACACTCTGTCTGACCTCCCGCACCTCAACCCGCTTGAGCAAGCGCAGACCTTCGGCCTGCAGGAGGCCCTCCAGGGCCCGCGCCAGCTCCGGCTCCGCGCCAGGCAGCACCTGACTGCCGCGCGTTAGCAGCGTCACCGCCGTTCCCAGACGCGCAAAGAGCTGTCCCAACTCCAGTGCCACGGCGCCGCCACCCAGGATCACGAGCGAGCGTGGCTGCTGGCGCAGGGCCGTCTGCCAGGGGTCATCGGCGCTGCTGAGCAGGTCACTGGTCAGGTAGGGGACCTCCTGCAGTCCAGGCAGATCGGGCACCAGCGGATGCGAGCCGGTGGCGATCAGGAGCTGTCGTCCGCGCAGGCGCCAGCTACCGGCAGGACCGGTCACGAGGACCTCCCAGGGTGACAGCAAGGTGGCATGCCCCTGCACCAGCTCCAGGCCGGCCAGCTCCTGCAGCAGCCGCTCGTAGCGCTCCCAGCGATAGGAGCGAACCAGGGCATCCTTCTGCTCCAGCAACGCCGTCCAGTTCACCGGCATCTGCAGCGGAGTCAGGCCCGGATAGCGCGGGTGCGCGGCCTCAAAGACCAGGCGCGCCGCCTCGATCAGGTGCTTGGAAGGCAGGCAGCCCCGATTGGCACAGGTTCCGCCAATAGCGCGCTCCTCGATCAGCAGAGCCGTTTTACCCAGCTCGGCGGCATGCAGGGCTGCCGCAAAGGCTGTCGAGCCACCGCCCAGGATCAAAAGATCAGGCTCACTCAGGGTGGTCATTGTTCAGATGCTTCCTTTCTCCACAATGCTCTCTGGACCCTGGTCGAGCTGCCCTGCAAAGGAACGTCAGCCCCGCGAGAATGACTCCGGTCGCCCTGCCCCTGATCAGAAGAGGCCCCTGTCGGGTAGACCGGCAAGAGCGCTGAGGG
>NZ_JBHOQV010000043.1:0-1408 GCF_042408735.1 Thermogemmatispora sp. | reverse complement strand
GTTCGCCCCGCTTTCACAGCGGGGCGTGGATTGAAACAGTGTATCACCGCGCGCTTAAGCGCCATCGCGCGGTTCGCCCCGCTTTCACAGCGGGGCGTGGATTGAAACTCGAATTATTAGGCGCCATTGCTCGGATTAAGGAACGTTCGCCCCGCTTTCACAGCGGGGCGTGGATTGAAACGCCCATCTATCTCACGCGGTACCCGAAGCGATACGTTCGCCCCGCTTTCACAGCGGGGCGTGGATTGAAACAAGTGTTTTTTTCGATGCCCGATGCCCGATGCCCGGTTCGCCCCGCTTTCACAGCGGGGCGTGGATTGAAACGAGATCGGCTTTCTGAATCCGCTGGTGCCGACGCGTTCGCCCCGCTTTCACAGCGGGGCGTGGATTGAAACTGCGCGCGATGTTGCGTGAAGAGGCCACGTTGCGCGGGTTCGCCCCGCTTTCACAGCGGGGCGTGGATTGAAACAGCCTGACGATCGACGATGGGCAGAGCGCAGGTTCGCCCCGCTTTCACAGCGGGGCGTGGATTGAAACGCCATTCGCGTGGAACCTCGCCACGATTAGGTGTTCGCCCCGCTTTCACAGCGGGGCGTGGATTGAAACTAGACTCGCTCGGCCGCCTCCTGGTCGAGGGCATGTTCGCCCCGCTTTCACAGCGGGGCGTGGATTGAAACTTGGTTGCCGATGCAGGTGCCGTTCACGGGCGTCGTTCGCCCCGCTTTCACAGCGGGGCGTGGATTGAAACGCACCTTGTCGCGTCGCCCGGCGAGCGACAAGATCGGTGTTCGCCCCGCTTTCACAGCGGGGCGTGGATTGAAACTGCTGCTACTCCGGGACCATCTTAAGCGATGGATGTTCGCCCCGCTTTCACAGCGGGGCGTGGATTGAAACCGACTCCACTGCCTATTGCAACGAGCGGATTCGAGATGTTCGCCCCGCTTTCACAGCGGGGCGTGGATTGAAACGACGCTGCGGCAATCAATCGAGCGCGAAAAGATCGTTCGCCCCGCTTTCACAGCGGGGCGTGGATTGAAACTATTCCTACACCTAAGTGAGCAGGTTATACCCCACGTTCGCCCCGCTTTCACAGCGGGGCGTGGATTGAAACTGGGTGCGTGAGTGGACCGCGATCAATAACGAGATCAAGTTCGCCCCGCTTTCACAGCGGGGCGTGGATTGAAACTTCCTCATGGTCTCCCTTCCTTTCTTCGGCCCACTCGTTCGCCCCGCTTTCACAGCGGGGCGTGGATTGAAACCCGCTCCGCTAACGCCCTATCATCTGCTATACTAGTTCGCCCCGCTTTCACAGCGGGGCGTGGATTGAAACAGACGAAGCATCGCGGTCCGAAGACGAGCGTGAGTTCGCCCCGCTTTCACAGCGGGGCGTGGATTGAAACCATCGGAA
>NZ_JBHOQV010000040.1:0-1584 GCF_042408735.1 Thermogemmatispora sp. | reverse complement strand
AAAGGATGAGGTCCACCCTGATCACCGAGCGGTCGGGATCTGTACTGTGGATGCAATTGCGTGTGCACGGGGCCTCTGGTATTACCCAGAGCAGCTCCAGGACGGCATCACTCCGCATGCGGTGCGCCAGATCTATTACTTTGCGACCGATCGCCCGAACCATTGGGTGGATATTGGCACCGTGGTCGAGCAGAAGGCTGCAGCTCTGCGATGCCATGCAAGCCAAACGAGCCGAAAAGACATCCTGCAGTGGATACGGGAGAAAGGTATTGTAGCAGGGGCAGAGCATAAATTTAAGATCGCAGAGGCTTTCCATCACCATGCACTCTAGCCGAGCAGCGCCTTGCCACGGAACATCCTCCTGTCACTGGGACCGCTGGCCACCAGAAAATGATCGCTGCCAGCAGTCCCAGCATGGGGGATGACCGGCCTCATGAAGCAGGACTTCTAGACGGCGAACATAGGGGTTCTTAGGTGCTATCTCGTTGAGCAGGGCATGCAAGGCTGCAACGTGCTTGAGTCCTCGATGAGAATGGATGCGCAGAGCTACTGTAAGAGCGTCCATAGCGATCTGGCACTCTGCTCGACTTCCTTTTGAAGCAGGTAGAAGCGGGCTTCTGTGAGGGCGTAATCTACCCGCGCTGACTGGTGAGGAAGTTGCTCTTCCAAATTCCGCAAGGCGAGATCAAGCTCATTTTTTGCCTCTCCCATCAATCGGCTATTGGCTCGACGGTAAGGGTCCTTCAGGGAGACCAGATCGCGATCAGTAATGTGGGCAAAGGCGAAGCGCATCAGCACCTTCGCTCGTTCATGATGGACAGCATAGAGATTAAACCACAGGAAGGAGTTGTCCTCTTCAACTCGTCCTTTATACAAGAGATTGGTTGCCCAATCGTGCCAGCGTCGGCACTGATGCTTCAACTGCTCATCTCCCTCCGCATAGAAGGCATGAATCTCTGAGGCGAGCAGATAACAGGCGCCGCGTACAGGTCGATTCGTCTGCTCAGTCAGTGATAATGCGGCTTCAATATCCTCCTTGGCGTGCTGATATTTTTGTTGAATGGTATGGAGACGTGCACGCTTGTAGAAGGCAAGCGCGATGAGTGCCTGATCACGAGGTGTCACTAACCCCGCTGTCTCTAATCCCTGGTTGATATACGAAAGCGCTCTCTCATCCTGGCAGTGATGCTGAGCAATAAAGGCCGTATGCTGATAGTATTGACTGAGCAGTGCGATCCACCGAGATCTCTCATGAGCAGGGGCACGTTCAACTATTGTCTCAAGTTCTCTCTGATGCATTAAGAATCGATACACTGCCTTGGGGGTATATTTATCGGGAGCAGTATGGGCAGCAGCTAAGAGATCTTCGTAGAGGCCATAACAACTCTCTGCAAGAAACTCAGAGAAGGATTCGAAGTCTTTGATGTATTGTGCTGTCTCGCTCTCATCGAGCAAACTTCTCCAGCTGAGGCCAAGCAAAGCAGGAGGAATAGAGAGAACTCTACAGAGGAGCGTACGGCGGTTCATGTCTGAAAGATACACCTGGCTTTCCCAGTAGGCAACTGTTTGTTTATCAACACCACA
>NZ_JBHOQV010000035.1:0-1490 GCF_042408735.1 Thermogemmatispora sp. | reverse complement strand
TGACGGTGCTGTTGGGGATAGTGTTGCTGGTGCCGACGGTGCACAATATGTACGAGGTGACGTATGTGCACGCGGCGGATGCGCCGCATGAGATGCTGATCTATGTGCAGACGACGACGGATGTCAACGAGGTGATGGCCAGGATAGACGAGCTGGATCGGCGGCTCTATGGAGGGCGTCACCAGCTCGCCATTGGGGTCATGAACGATGCTGTCTGGCCCTTTATCTGGTACCTGCGCGACTATCCCCGGGCTTGCTATAATTATCCTGCAGATTGCCCTGATCCTGGTAGTTACCCGGTCATTATCGCCGGGGGTGACAATCTTTACCTGGCCGAGACCCAGTATGCTGATACGGCGACACATACCGGCGCCTATCTTTTCCATCAGTACCATATGCGTACCTGGTGGGATGAGGGCTATAAGCCACCGCCTTGCCTGCCGAGCAAGGCAAACGATAACTGCGCAGGACAACAGACCTGGGGCGGAGTGGGACCGTTGCTGTGGCTGAGTTATGGAGACAATCCGCCGCCGGGAGCGCACTTCAATCCGATGCTGGCGGCAGAACGGATCTGGGCCTGGTGGTGGCAACGGCAGCCCTTCGGGGCCACCGATGGAGCTTACGATATGGGCCTCTTTATTAAGAAGGGCCTGGGAGTGGCTCCGTAAACGGCAGCCAGCCGTCCCGCTGACTCGCAAGGTGAACGTGCCCAACGACGAAAGGCTCAATGGGGCACAGGCTGTGCAAGCTTTGACTACACTCTGGAAGGAGACCTCACTTGGACTTGAAAGGAGAGCATGCGCGATCTCCTGCCGAAGATTTTACCGAGGAACGACTATCGGTGTCTCAGCAGCCACCCGCTGAGGCTGAAGAAGGGCGGGAGACTACGCCTATTGGCACGCAGGATGCTGTGCAGTCTATCGAAGCAGGTCAGGATGACCTGCCTCTCTCTCAGGCTCGTGGTGACGCTGGCCGCGCGAGAAGGGTGAGCCGGGGGCAGGTGCTGGAGTGGGTGGCCTATGGGGTGGTGCTGGCGGTGGCGGCGGTGCTGAGATTCTGGGACCTGGGGGCGCGCCCGCTGCATCACGATGAGAGTCTCCATGCATACTTCTCCCTCCAGCTAATGAATCAATTGGCGAACTGGGAGCATTGCTTCGCCTTCGGCGATTGTTATCACTATGATCCGCTGTTGCATGGGCCGTTCCAGTTTCATGCGATGGCGCTGGTCTATAAGTTGGCACAGGTGGTGGGAGTGCCCGACAATGGGGTGAATACGACGACGGTGCGGCTGCTGGCGGCGACGTTGGGCACGGTGCTGGTGGGACTGCCATATCTGCTCAGAAGGGCGATGGGACGGGTGGCGGCCTGGCTGGCGGCGGTGTTGCTGGCGGTGTCGCCGAGCCTGGTGTACTACTCGCGGTTTGCGCGAGAGGACATCTACATGGCGTGTTTCACGCTGGTGTTGGTGGTGGGGCTGGTGCGGTATGTGC
>NZ_JBHOQV010000006.1:0-3099 GCF_042408735.1 Thermogemmatispora sp. | reverse complement strand
TCCTTGACCAGCGGGAGCACGCCGCCCTGGTCGAGGGCGGGATGGGCCTTGATGAAGTCGAAGGTGAACTTGACGTCGGCGCTGGTGAAGGGCTGGCCGTCGTTCCACTTGACGTTGGGGCGCAGGTGGAAGGTCAACTGGGAACCATCGCTGGAGAAGTCATAGCTGGTCGCCAGCCATGGCTCGTAGTTGCCCGTATAAAGATTGGTGCGATAAAGCCCCTCGTAGAGGAGGCCCTGAGCGCCCCAGGCGGCGGGAGTGTTGTAGTTAAAGAAGGGGTTGAAGAGATCGGCGTTGGGACCATTCGGGGCCGGCAGCACATTGAGCGTGTCCGTCTTAGAACCCGCCGATGGGCCTCCTGTTCCGCTACCGCCGCAGGCGGTCAGCAGGAGACCGAGCAGGAGCAGCAGCGACACCAGCCCGAAGGCAAAGCGATGCCGACGTGGTGACGATGCCAGATACGAACGCATAGAACCTCCTGAAACCAAGAGTAGAAATCAGGCGATCATTTGGACCATTTTCCCTACAGGCGACAAAGTTCGGGTGCCAGAAAGGGACAAAATGCCAACCAGACAACAGATCGACCGGTTTACAGGACAGCAAGCCGGCAGTCACTGTTGCTCCCAGACATCGAGTCGGTAAATACTGTCCAGGCGAGTTTCGCTGCTAGAACCTGTTGTGCAGGTGAGCATCCCTGCTGATGGGTTGGCAGGCGCTGCTCTGGCTGAGAGGGCGGCGGGAGGTGCAGGGACAGGCGGCCTCCTTGCTGCTCAGCTCAGCGAGAGCGATCACCACCTCCTTGTTCGGATGGGGAATGAAGATGACGAGAGGCCCCGCAGGAGGCGCGAATGATCAGGCTCGTAGGCATCTTCACCCGCACGGGCAAATCCAAGACCGCCGCTGAGGGAGAGACGCTGGCGAACTGACCGTTCTGGCTCGGGTGTTGCATCATGCGGGGAACCTCAACAAAGGCCAGGAGCATTTCCGCGGCGCGGCGCCCCATCTCATAGAAGGGCTGGCGCACCGTTGTCAGCGGTGGCTCCATGTGGGCCGAGGACGGGTTATCGTCGAAACCGACGACAGCCACGTCGTCTGGCACGCGCAGGCCACGCTGCTCCGCGGCAGCGATCGCTCCATAGGCCATGTAGTCGCTACCGGCAAAAATGGCGGTTGGCCGTCTCTCGGGAGGCAGATCGAAGAAAGCGTTGGCGCAGGCTCGCCCCGTCTGTGGCATGAAGTCGCCCTCCAGAACCAGCGCCGGATCCAGGGGGATGCCCGCCTCCTCCAGGGCATCGCAGTAGCCCCGATAACGATCGTGCGAGACCTGGTACTTGAGCGGCCCCTGGATATGGGCGATACGCCGGTGTCCAAGGCGGATGAGATGACGGGTGGCCTCGTAAGCCCCTACACGATTATCTACGCTGATCCAGGGCGTGTTCTCTGGCGGAATGCCCTGATCATCAATGAGCAGCACGGGGAAGGAACGCGAATGGAGCGCCGCCAGATACTTGGCCGATGGACCAGGGAAAACGGCTAGTAGCCCGCTCACCAGCCGCGTGCGGACAATACGGCTGATGATGTCGCTGCGGTCCTTCTCGTGGTTGACATCGTTGATACTGTAGAGAATCAACTCGTAAGGGGTCGCCCCGACAACCTCTCCAACGCCTCTCATCAGCTCCGGGATGAGTGGCCAGGTGAGAGAAGGAATAAGGGCGCCCAGTAGCCGACTGCGCCCACCTGCCAGGCCGGAAGCGGCGATGTTGGGCACAAACCCTTGCTCTTCCATGACACGCAGAATGCGCTCACGGGTCGCAGGGTCCACGTCCGGCTTCTGATTGAGTACTCGCGAAACTGTTGCTTTGGAAACTCCCGCCAGGCGGGCTATGTCCCGAATCGTCAGCTTCTCGGCCATTGCAGTCCTTCTCACGCTCACGCGCAGGCCCTTCATCCTTGAGGGCCTCCCCGAAATAGGTTGTAACCGTTCACGAGATCGATACCGTAAACGATTACGAAAATTGTAACCGAAGAACCCCACCTTGTCAATAGGTGATGGCACACGATATGGAGCGCCAACGAATCTCAGATTCGCCTTGCCGCAGTGGGGCCTAAATCGCCAGAGATCCCTCTCTCTGCTTTTCTTTTCGGGGGAATGTTCACTAGGCCCTCCATGCCGGGCTTGCTTTGGTGTCCCTACTAACTCTCTCTCTGCCTCCTCAACCACACTCAACCGAAGAGTATGATAAGACCTACTTGCCTTATAAATCTATCCCCATTTTTTCCTAGCCACTTCGCCTGTGCGGGGAAGGCCGGCAACGAAAAAAAACGGCAGCCTTGCCGGTGGGGCAGACAAGACAAAGAAGGCGAGCTGGTCCCTGCTGTCCCTGGGGAGAGGCCAGGGTGGGCCAGGCTCGTCGGCCCTGTCGGGGCAGAGCGGAGAGCCTGGCCCACTCGGGCCTGCTGAGGTCCCAGGTCAGACGGCCTCGACTGATCGGCGCCTGGCCGGGGAGAACTCAAGGAGCTGGCTTCAGATGCAGGATCACGCTGACCGCATCGGGCACCTGATAAGTGGGGACAACGATATTGGGATTGCTATCGTCAGGCCAGCCGACCCAGTGCCTGGTCGTGTGCTCGTCCCAGTCCACATTGACCGTCAGCGGAATGGCCGGCAGCTGCTCGACCATGATCTTCTCGATCCCCTGAATGGCCTGCTTCTGGATGGTCAGGTTGGTCGTCGAGATATATTGCTTGAGCAGCCGATCAACCTGGGTCGCCAGCGTGCCTGCGGTGTGCGTATCCCAGCGCCCGAAGTTGGTTCCCGAGACCGCTTTCCCCAGAGGGGCGGAGTTGCTGCTGCTGAGCATGTCGCGGTAGGGATAGTAGGGCGTGGGACCCTTATCCGTCCAGCCGATGGCCGCCTCGTAGTTGCCTCCATAGATGGCGCTGAAGTAGGTGTTGGCATCGGCCACCCCGTTCATCGTGGCCTTGATGCCGGCCTTGTTGAGGTCGTTGACGATGAACTGGACGTCCTGCGCCCAGTCAGACCAACTGCTGGGGACGATGATGGAGAAGCCGAGGACCTTGCCGCTGGAGTCATAGAAG
>NZ_JBHOQV010000030.1:0-18345 GCF_042408735.1 Thermogemmatispora sp. | reverse complement strand
GTACTCAACAGGTCGCTCACGATCAACAGGGAAACCAGGGATCGTAATAATACTCTGTTTATGATACTATACGATCCAGGCTATGGTACAGTGGGGACTTGCTGATGGGCGAGCGAATCGATTTGCCGGGCGTGTTCGCGTGCTGATGTAGAACGAGCACTTGTGCGGCTCCCACGCTTGTGCTGTTGCTCGTGTAGTCCGAGGCTGACACGCAGGTGGAGCAGCGTCTGAGCGTGAAGCTGGCTCACGCGCGACTGCGAGATACCAAGGGCTTTGCCGATCTCGCTCATGCTGAGGCCCTCGACATAGTAGAGGGCCAGCAGGAGGCGCTCGCGGCGGGGGAGGCGCTCGATGGCCTGGCTGAGGGCTTGCAGAAGCTCACGGCGTTCGACGGTGCTGGCCGGCTCGAGGGTTCCGTGATCTTCCAGAGATTCGCCCAGCGAGTAGTGGTCTCCTTCGCTCTCGGGGGGATGGAGAGGGCTGTCAAGCGAAAGAATGACTGTGCCCACTTCCTGGAGCATGCGCCGGTAGCGCCTCAGCGAGACGCCGAGCGCTGCGGCCATTTCCTCGTCGCGGGCTGGTCGCCCGAGCCGGCGCTCTAGCTCGGCCATCGTCTGCTCGACCTGTTTGATGCGCCGCAGGGCCGAGCGCGAGAACCAGTTGAGCGCGCGCAGTTGGTCGATCACTGCTCCCCGGATGCGGGCGCTGGCAAAGGCTTCGAAGCTGATCCCGCGCGTAGGATCGTAGCGATCAATGGCGTTGATGAGGCCGAGCATGCCATAGCCGATCAGGTCTTCGGCTTCCAGCAGGTGGCGCGCCGGGATGCCCAGGCGATCAACGGTAACTTTCACCAGCGGCACGTAGGCTTCGATCAGGAGGCGGCGCTGTGCCTGGCTATGGGTGCGCATGAACTCGGCCCAGATCTCTTCCAGATGCGCGGAACTGGTCATCGATAGACATCTCCTTGCCTGCTGACTGAGGTCTTGCCCTGCAGACTTCTCTCCTCTCCTGCTGCCTATCTTCCTGGTCTGCGCGACTCCTTGAGGAACTGCCTGCCTCTCTGTCTCCGCCCCTGGCTTCCGTCCTGTTCCCTGGCCGACTCGCTCCTCTTGCTCTGACGCTGTTAGCCCGGGCTTGACCGGCCTTCTTCTGGCTTACCCCATGGATGGCGAGCCTCTCGCCGGAGTTTGACGCTTGAGCGAGCAAACAAGCGATCGACTGGACTGGCAGGCTGGCTATCGGCTGGCTGGGAGAATAGGGGTACCTGGGCTGGCAGTTGCCTGGCGCTCCGTGGCGCTCATCCCGCGGCCCGTGGCTGGCTGACGTTGTCAGGGGCTGGCTGGGCTTGCCTGCTACCTTGCCTAGCTAGAGTGTACGAGAGCACGTGCTGTTGAGCTACTGACAGAGGTCGCTTCCTTGCTATGCCAAAGGTCCTGAAATTCGCTCCTGGGAGCGGATGGCCAGGAAAGGACTAATCATTGTCTGCTTTTTGCCGATATGGATCTCCATAGAGAGATAGAGAGAGGGAGAGGGGAGAGAGGGGAGACCCGGACCGCTTTTGTCCCGACCCCGCTGGCATAGGGGAGCGCCTGGCTCCGATTCTGCTGCGGGGCAGCCCTGGTTTTTGGGTGGCCTGCTCTGATGCCTCTTGCCTGAGCGGCGATCGGGGTCGGAGCCATCACCCACTCACTCTGGCCAACCGACACGAATAGAGCGCAAAACCGGCTGAGCTGATTGCAGCTTTTTTCATTCATTGGGAGGAGACAGCCTACTATGGAGAGACGAGAGTATCAGTCTGAGTACCAGCACGAGTATGAGCCTGCCTGCCAGAGAGAAGGCTCTCAGATGGAAGGGTTGCACCCGGCTCGGGAGGCCGGCGAGCAGCGGCCGCTAGAGGCAGAGGCCCTTGATCCGCTGCGCGAGGCCGGCTTCCTCCCCGAGGAGATTCAGCGCCTGCTGCGGCTGCGTCGCCGCGCCCAGAGCAGCGGCGAGATCCCGCCCTATCTGAGCGGCGATCCCCATCTGCAGTTTGCTCGCTGGCTCTATGAGCATGGGGCTATCAGTGAATTTTCCGCCTCCGAATCGCTGCAAGGGGAGGAAGAAGTCTCCTGACCCTCTTGTCAGCCGCCCGGAGGGTATGATATACTATGCGCCGGAGAGATGTCAGAGTGGTTGATTGAGCCGCTCTCGAAAAGCGGTAGGGTCCGAAAGACCCTCGTGGGTTCGAATCCCACTCTCTCCGCCTTAAGCAGTGGCTCGCTGACGCTCAACCCGCGCAGCGGGTCACTCCCATGTCGGTCTCCCTGATGGATGGCGCGGCCGCCCAATAGCTGCGGCTGGCGCGTGGACCACATGGTCGCTGCTCAAATACGGAGGAGTCTCATAGTGGCCTAGTGAGCACGACTGGAAATCGTGTGGGGTTAACAGCCCCCGTGGGTTCGAATCCCACCTCCTCCGCCTCGTAGGATACTACAAGTGAGGATACCGGAGCAGGGTGCCGGAGTTAGTGGATGGCTCGCGGCTGGTCTGCGTCTATCGCTTGCTCCTGGCGTAGCCTTGCTCTTTCTCTTATTCTGGCCTGGCCCGCGCCCGCTTCTTGCGGCGGCCCGGCTGGGACCGGCAGGGTCGGGGTGGTGGGGAACTCGTCTGGGTTCGGGACAGGAGGTGGTGGCGTCGTGGGCGTTGCTGCGGGCGTGCCCGTCGATACGGGTGGGGAGGGCGATGGAGATGGCGTTGGCTCCGCTGTGGGAGGAACTGGCTGAGAAGGCTCTGGTGTGATGGTCGGCGCTGGCGTGACGGTGGGTGAAGGCTGTGGCTGGGCTGTAGGTGTGGCTGTTGGCGTGGGTGTTGGCATGGGAATAGGTGTCGGCGTGGGTTGCGGTTGCGGCGACGGGGACGGCGAGGGCGGTGGCGATGGTTCGGGGGAAGGCTCCGCAGAGGGCTGGGGCCGCGGTGTCGGCTGTGGATGAGGGCTGGGGCGAGGGCTGGGAGTGACCACAGGCAGGGTCGTTGGTCCCGGCTGGGGCATGGTCAGAGGGCTACCGCACGCCGGAAAAGGTGGAAAACCTGGCCCGCTTGCCGGCTGGGAGAGACCGGTCTGATCGGATGGTGTGAGGCTGGGTGGTAAAGGAACTCTCACGGTGCTTTCGGCTATGTGCCCCTGTGTCTGGGCTGCCAGAGCACCTGCCGACTGGGGAGGCGCAGGCCGGCCTGGCTGGTCGCCTGGCCAGAAGGGCAGACCAAAGCTCAGCACCACTACGAACGCCAGCAGGGCTAGCAATAGCAGGCGCAGCGCGCAGCCACGGTTCCAGAGAGCCATCACCGTATCCAGCATACCGCTACTCAGCTTACCTCCTTTCCTCTCCTCTTCTCCCCTCTTTTCTTCTCCCTCTCTATCTGGCTAGCGTGTCACCGGCTCGCTGCCAGGGCGACGCTCGTGCTGGCGCCTCTCGCGGCTTGCGGCATCCCCAGATTCGCTCTGCTCCTCCACTTCAACCTTCATGAGGGTCGAGAGCTGGCGCTCCTGCTGAAAGCGCCACAGGAGCTTCTCCAGGCAAAGGACGCATTCCAGGGGGCGGCGCATGGTGAATAGCTCACGGCGTCGCCAGTGATCAGCCAGAAAGGCCACTCCGTTGCGCTGACGGCTGACCTGGAGCAGGTGATCGTAGCCAAGCAGGATCTGGCAGCGGCGACCCAGATAGATCAGGCGGCGATCGGTCAAAATCAGCAAGCCGTGGTCGCGCACGGCCTCCTCTGGAGGGGCGAAGGGGCGAAGCTGCTCGTTGCAGAGCGTGGCCTGACAGCAATAGAAAGCGCGCTCGCCAAAGGCCAGGCGCACCGGCACCGGAACCGGCGGTAGCGGATCCTTGAGAGCGGAGCGCCGTCCTGGTCGCTGAAAGAGGGCGGCCGCCTCCTGGCGCCGCTCTCGCTCCTCCTGCAGGCGGGCACGGCGCCGCTGCAACAGCTCGCGACGGGCCACCTGCCAGCCGGCAGGAGCCAGGGCGCGCATCAGGGCCGTTGGTGTCTCCCCTTCGACCATGGGTGTTGTTGCCTCTGCCGAGCCTGACCCCCGCCTGGCCGCGCTCTCGCCGGAGCCTGGCTCGCCCTCGCCACCTGGCGAGGGCAGCAGGCGCGCCTGGGGACAGCTCCGCAGCAAGTAGGCAACCATCTTGCGCACATCCTCCGGCGAGGCAATACCACGCAGAATCACCCGCTGCTGACCAAAGGTCAACTCCAGACGAGCCGAGGGAATACCCAGCAGCGAACGATAGACTGGACGAATGTGCGACAGATGGCGTAGTTCATAGACCGTCCCGTGGACTCGCAGGTGATCGGGGTAGAGCTGGAAGATCCGACCCCAGCCACATGTCCCTTCCACGATCGGCGAGGGCGAAGCCGGCTCCGGACGCCTGCCCGTCTCGGCCTGGCCCTTGCCTCGCTCTGTTCTCCTCTCCTCTTCCACTTCCGCTTCCTCAGACGCCGTTCTCTTTGCTGAAGCTCTTAGAACGCTTTCTATCTCAGAAAACGTTCCAATCGGTCTTTCGTAACATCTCCTCGGGATTTGACGAGCTACCTGAAGGGCGAGAGAAAGGAGGAGATATGCTAGCCGAAGCGGCGCAGCCAGAGGCGCAGCAGGCTCCGACGCAGAGGAGGCCAGAGGCGCTCTATCTCGGCCTCTTCGGTGGGACTGGGCGACTCGTAGGGGGCTGCCCAGCGTTCGCGCACGAACAGCTCGGTCAGCCGGAGCAGAGGCGGGGTTGCTTCGGGTATAGCCTGGCTCAGGCGGGCGCTGTACTCGTAGGGGGTCTGCCAGGAGCGTGGACGGAAGCCAGCCAGGCTGGCCAAGCGACAGAGGCGCCAAAAGAGGCGACTCGCGGCGCTCATCTGGCCTGCGAGCCGGCGCCGCCAGAGAATCGCGCTTGAGGCCAGGAGTAGCAGACCAAACCCCGTCAGGGCTACCAGAGCCAGCGGCAGGGGTGAAGACAGGGCCTTCTGAAGAGGGCCACGCGCTGTTTCCGCACGGCTGTCGGCTGGCGGGGTTGTCGCGTTCCCTTGCTGGCCGGGCTGACCGCCGGGCGTGGTATTCCCGCCGCTGGTGGGAGACGACGAGGGAGAAGGCACCGCCGTTCCCGAGAGGGCAGGACCTTGCGCGAAGCCGGGCGTGGGATCGAAATCGATCCAGCCGTGGCCCGCGAAGTAGACCTGAACCCAGCTATGGGCGTCGCTGCCATTGACCACCCATACCTGACGACCGGCATCGAAATGACCCTGGCTGAAGCCCACCACGATGCGCGCGGGCATCCCCAGCAGGCGGGCCATGACCACCATAGCGCTCGCGTAGTAGGTGCAGTAGCCGGTGTGGGTCTGCAGCAGCCAGCTCACTACGTCGACATGGGCGGGAATCGGCGGATTCGTGATCGAATAGCTGAACTGGCGCGAATCGCTCAGATGGCTCTCCAGCCGCTGCATGGCCTCGAAGGCGTTGGTGGCCCCTTGTGTCCACTGCCGGGCCGTCTCCCTCACGCTTGAAGGCAGGCTCGCCGGCAGCTGCAGATAGTCGCGCTTCAGCACCGCCAGGGCCGGGTCGCTCTGCCAGAAGCGCGGATTGGCCGAGAGCAGAGGGACCTTGGCCAGAGAGTTGGCGTCGACCAGCGGTAGGCGCGCCACAACCGTATAGCGTTCGCCCGGGCGCAGTGGCTCCTGTTGGGCCCAGGCGCTGGGGAGGCCCTGACCATAGATCGTCACAGGAACGCTGAAGAGGACTGGCTGAGGCGGGGCGAACAGGTAGCTCTGCCTGCTCTGAGGGACCTGGAGCAGGTGAATCTCTGCGCTGACCTGGCGGTAGGGAGCGGAGACTGTGTCGGGCGGCAGCGCCTGCCTGGCAGCAAGGCGCATACTCTGCTCCTGCGTCGTCGAGGTCCAGCTATGACCGTCGAAGCGATTGTAGGTCACGGCTTCCAGATAGGTCGGGGCCGCGCTCCCACTATACTCCAGGACGCTGCCCGCTGGCAGAGAGACCGAACCGCTGATCAGCAAACGATCGCCGAAGAAGACCGTTGTCTCGGTCAAAGGCACCTGGGCGGATGGTCCACCGTCGATCAGGCGCTGATGCAGCAGGGTTCCAACCCAGGTATTGAGATTCTGCCACAGGCGATTTCCCCATTGGGGCTGCATGAGCGGAGGGAGCAAGATGGCCGGCAGCAAGGCTAGCAGCATCAGCAGCGAGGTCAAGGCCAGGTTGCGGGCCAGCAACGAGCGGAGCCACGAATGGTCAGCCCAGAGGCCCAGGTTGCGCCAGTCGTCGAGCAGGGTCACCAGATAGAGACGGCCGATCAATAGCAGGAGAGCGCCGAGCATGAGAGGCAGGAGCAAGGGCGATGCCTGGCGGCTATACTGGAGATTGACCAGCATGATCGAACAATAGGTGAGGGCCACCAGCCATGGCAGGCGTGCGCGGTAGGTCAGCCAGCTTCCCAAATAGCCTAAGAAGAAACTGAGGAAGCAGAGATAGAGCAGAAAGATATGTTCGCTAGAGACCACTGCCAGGCCGGGACCAGCACCGCTGCTCAGCACCGAGTGCAGATCAGCCAGGAGCAGGCTCCAGGGAGCGTGCAGAGCTGCGCTCGCCGTCAGCACGAAAGCCAACCAGTAGCCGGCAAAAAAGGCCGAGAGATGCAGCAGCGGCTGGGGCACCAGGCGGCTCTTGGCCACCAGAAAGCCGGCCAGCAACCCCGCGGGAGCGCTCCAGAGGAGAATCCAGGTTCCAGCTACCCAGTCAGCGGAGATCATAGCCAGCACAAGGGCGTAAAGCGCGATCGCCACCAGACCCAGGGGGAGCCAGCCCTCAGCAGGCGCTAAAGCGAGTCTCGGGGAGCTGGCTACGAGGGGCGTCCTGGCCGCAACAGCCTCCCTGATCGCTGGTTTCGCTGCCATCGCTGGTCGGGAGCCATTGAAGGGTGCCTCCCTGCTCGCCTGGCTGTCCTGGACCTGGCGAGGACCTTGCCCGGCGGTTCCTGCAGGAGAAGAAGCGACCTGGCCTGGTTTCATCGCGAGCGGCTCCTGTCCCAAAAGAACGCTATCCCTGCTCGATCAACAATTTTCAGTATCCTCTTTTTTTCAGTATCCTCATGCGAGTCGAGGCCGCTGCAACGGCGGGAGTCCCGGGCTGCGGCCCTGGGGAGGAGCCGCCGCGTCGACGTAGCCGTCGGCCTGTTGGAGCCGGCACAGAGACTGGGGATAGACATCGACCCCGCCCAAGCAGAGGCTGGGCCGGTGCTGGATCGTGACGTCGCCCAGGTCCGCCTCCCGAGCTTTACCGCCAGGGACCTGGGCCTGCACCAGGTCCTCGCTCCGAAGCCCCAGAGCCGTCTGGCGCGAGCCGCAGGGCGAACGAGCAACCTGTACCGGTCCGTCCCGCACCGCTGCCGTTGTCCCTGTCCGGCTGCCTGCCTGATGGTCAGCGTTTGTGAGTGAAGGTCGAGCCAGACAGGCGCGCCGGAGGCGCCGACGCGGGCGATGTCGATCGAATGGGTCTTGAGATCCCCCAGCCGCGTGTGGTTGTACTGGGTTCGGCTCCCGGTTTCGGGTTCGACCGGCGAAGCTGATGGACCAGCGCTCAACGGATACGGTTCACCCCCTGTTCACCGCCGCCGCTTCCTGCCGGACGACAGGGCCTGGGGCTGGTGCGCGCCCCGGAGCGTCGTGACCGGAAGAACGGAGTCCGCGGGTCCCAACGGCGCGGGCTGAGGCTGGTCAACCCGCGGCTGGCTCAGCACAAGCCCACGGCTTTTGCCGTGGGGCGGTTGACTCCACCGATTGATTGATCTCTTCTAATGATACCCCAAAGCTGGCCTTCCTGTCACCTTGAAGGCGGAACATCAGGAAGAAACTCTCTCCAGGCGGAGACGGGCCTTCACCGCTCTGGCGGGCCAGGCCCGGAGCGGTCCAGCGGTGGCGATCGCTTTCGCCTGTCCTTCTGGCCTCTTGTCTGCGCCGGGCCTTTTCTTAGCGGGCAGGCGCGGGGCGGCGTCCGAAGGCCGCCAGTAGCAGGCTAGCGGCGATCACCAGGCAGATGGCCGCGAAGAGAAAGGCGGCGGAGAGATTCACATAGGTTTGGAGCCAGCCGGCCACCGTTGGTCCCAGACTATAACCGATACTCCAGGTCACCGAATAGAAGCCGCTCAGGGTCCCGCGGTGGCGCTCAGAAACCTGTTCCATTGCAAAAGCTGCATAGACCGGCTCAATCAGCAGGCGCAGAAGCGAGCGTGCGTACTCGCCGGCCACAGCGACCAGCAAGATCGGCGAGTAGCCGATCAGAATCATCAGAGGAGCGCTGGCATACATCACCGTAGTGATAATGCCGATCTTGCTCCAGCGGTGCACAAAGAGTGGGGCCGACAAAGCAAACAGGCCGCCGGCCAGACCGGAGATCGTAAAGATCAGCCCGAGCGGCCCTGGCAGCAGTGCGAAGCGCAGCACAAAGAAGAGCTGGATCAGGGCGATGACCGCCCCCTCGCCCATATTGAAAATCAGGTCGGGCACCAACAGTTGCACAAAGACCGCCAGAGGGAAGCCCTCCCTGCCACCCCCGACGGCCTGGGGCCTACTGCTCGTAGCCGCCTGATCGTCTTGGGAGCGAGAGACTCGCGGGCGAGCGGGCTGGAGCAGCCAGAGGGGCAGCCCGAAGAGCAGGCTCACCAGGGAGGCACTCAAGACACCCCAGCGCAGGGCCAGGGCGCTATTGGCGCTCACCTGCAGCACATGAGCGACCAGCTCAGGAACAGCGCCGCCGAGCAGATTGCCCAGGGATCCCACGCCCAGGAGCAGAAAGCTATTGAGCGCCAACACCCCCACGCGCTGCTCCTCGCGGCTCTTCTCGATCAGAAGAGGGATATTGGTCACCCAGAAAGCCGTGGAGGCCACTCCCTGCAGAAAGGCGGCCAGCAGCAGGAGCGGAGCTGCTGAAGTCAGGCCGATCATCGCCAGAAACAGAGGCGTCAGCAGGGCCGAGGCCAGCAGCACCGGCTTATAGCCCAGGCGATCGGCCAGCATGCCGCTGGGAACGGCGCTCACCAGCGAACCCAGGGCCGGCATCGCGCTCAGCAGTCCGATGAAGTCCGGCTGGTAGCCCAGACTATGGGCATAGTAATTGACATCGAGCGTTCCAATAGTCAGCTGGAACCCCTTGCCGAGCGTATAGAACAGCAGCAGATAGACATCGCGCGGAAGCTGAAACCAGGTCAAGAGGTCCCTCATTCCCCTGCCACCTTCCCCCGGCTGGTTGCCCGGCGACCCCTCTCCCGCGCTCTTGGCAGAGCGAGCAGAATCCCGCGAGAGATCGGGCCTGGAAGACATTGTCTGCGACTCCTGTCGTCCTCATACGTAGAGCGAAGTGGAGAAAAAAGAAAGATGGAAAGAGCCATGCCTTCGTAGGGTATCATATCCGCGAGGGGCCTGGCAACGGTCGCCTGAGCGGGGACCGGCCTGGTGAGCCAGTCAGCCAGGCAGTTGTTGTATCAACCGGGCGGGCAGATTGTTCCTTGGGAGCTGGCCCGGGCCGGCCCCTGGCTGCCGATCACATCAGCAGAAGGAGAGAAAGAGCCTTTCATGATCGACGGAATCAGCTTCCACCCGGGCATGGGTCAGATCCACCTGTATCCTGGAGAGCTGTTGGCCTGGTTGCTGGTCGGACTGATCGCCGGCTTCCTGGCGGCGAAGCTCGTCCGTGGGCAGGGACTGGGGTGTCTGCTAGACATCTGCGTTGGGCTAGTGGGGGCCGTCATAGGAGGCTTCCTGATGAGCCTGCTGGGTATCAATGAAACCTTCCACTTTCTGGGAACGACGCTGGTAGCCTTTCTGGGGGCCTGCCTGCTCTTGCTCCTGGTCGAACTCATCACCGGGGGGAGGCGCTCCATCTAAACTAAAGTGGGGAGCGCAGGGCCAGACCGCGTTGTTCTCGGGCACTAAGCCAGCCAGGCATCCATGCACGAATCAGGCGCGTGGGAGAAGGTCGCCGCTCCGCCCCTGGAGTAGCAGCAAGGGCGGCTGGGAGGTCTCTCGCCAGTCCTGTGCCCCTCTCCCGCCAGCCCGGCTGGCTTGTCGCCTTTAGTACTTGATCAAGGCAAAGACATCGTAGCCCTTGAGGCGCTCGCGGCCCTTCAGATAGGTCAGCTCGACCAGGAAAGCGATTCCGGCAATATGGCCACCCAACTTCTCGACTAGCTCCATCGCCGCCGAGACGGTGCCGCCGGTCGCCAGCAGATCATCAACGATCAGCACGCGCTCGCCTGGCTTGATGGCATCGGTATGCATCTCCACAATATTGGTGCCGTACTCCAGCGCATACTCCACGCTGACCGTCTTCGCTGGCAGCTTGCCAAACTTACGGACAGGGACGAAGCCGCAGCCGAGCAAGTAGGCCAGGGGGGCACCGAAAATAAAGCCGCGGGATTCGACGCCAACGACAGTTTGAATGCCGGCGCCGGAGTAGTGGGCTGCCAGGCGATCAATGGCGGCGCGGAAAGCCTCGGGATTCTGCAGAAGAGGGGTGATATCGCGAAAGAGGACCCCCTTCTGAGGGAAATCGGGAATATCTCTAATCCAGTCTTCCAGCCGTAGTGGCCCCGACGCAGATGACGATGACATCCTAAGCGCTCCGTTTCCTTCCTCAACAAAGAACTAAGTCAGGCCGCCTCTCCAGGGGCTTGCTTGCGCGTAGCGAATCCACGACCGGCCTAGCACAGAAGTGATCAGGCCGCGCAGGTCCTCCCTCCCTCTCTCTCTCTCGTTCTCGTTCCTGAACGAGTGGGCCGTGACAGGATGGCTGGGTAGAGCTGTCTGACCTGGCTTTCACCTGATCACACGCTTGGGCATTGCCTTCGGATTCCGTAGATTAGTATAGCACGAATCTCATGCCTGGCGAGGGAGGAAGCAGAAAATCCCCCTCTGCCGGTCAGGGGCAGAGAAAGGTCCGGCGGGGAGCCACGATATCCCCCGCCGGACCGGCTGGCCAGGCGAGCTGGCCCATGAGGGTCAGCCGCCTGAGTCTGGTCTCATCTGGGTATAGGCAACTAAGGAATCAGGCACCTGCCACGGGGGCCGACGACGGCTCACCCTGGACCAGCTCCGCGGTGCAGTAGGCGCAGCGGCGTGCTCCGACAGGGATGCTGCTCAGGCAATAGGGGCACTCGTGCGTGGCCGCTTCCTCGGGCACGCCCTTTTTGTGCCGGGCCATCAGCTTGCTGACTGGCAAGACGATCAAGAAATAGAGCACTGCCGCCACAATCAGAAAGCTGACGGCGCTGTTGATGACCGTCCCGAAGGCAAAGCGGCCCGCGTTCAGCCGTGAGAAGTCGAAGCCGCCGAAGAGGCCGATCAGAGGAGTAATCAGTCCACTGACGATAGAGTTGACCAGGTTGGTAAAGGCGGCGCCGATCACGATACCGACGGCCAGATCGACCACGTTGCCGCGCAAGATAAAGGCTTTGAAGCCACCCAAGGTTTCTCTGGCACCTCTGCCCACTTTGGTGAGCGTCTCGTTCTGAAGCATAGACATCGTCTCTTTCCCTCCAATCTGTGCGTGCGCAAACTACCGCGCCGCTGAAGCTGCCAGCCTCGCTGCCGATAGGGCAGGAGCTGGGTGGGCTGCCTGGTCTGGGCCATTCTACCCCAGAAACAGCTTACCATATTTTCTTGCGAAGCTGAACGGGGCGAGGCTGCCGCCCGTGGAGAGCATCAGCCGGGAGCGCCCAACCTCTGAACAAAGAAGAGCTTATAAGAGACAAAGCCGCTTGCGAAGCCGAGTCCTGGCCTGTTGGCGGGAGAGAAGGGCTGCAAATAGCCCGTGTGTAGCGTATAATCTAAAACTGGGAGAGGTTAGTTTGAGCAGGCAGAAAGCTACTATGGAGCACGACCAGTCAGGGACGTTGATGAATCCAGTGAATCCATCGGCTCTCGGGGCGGCGACAGGTCAGCGTTCCCAGGGCGAGCCAGGCGAGGTTGCGGAGGCGGAACGAGGAACAGCCCCAGAGCAGGCGCGTCTGCGTCAGGGAATCATGCATGTACGCATTCGCCACTTTTATTGTACCCTGGAAGAAATGGCCAACCCCGCCCTGCGCGGGCTACCGTTCGTCGTAGGGACCGGCACAGGCCGTCCGAACGAGCCGGGCCGCGTCATTGATGCTTCCCCGGCCGCCGTGCGCCTGGGCATTGTCCCCGGCATGCCCCTGCGGCGGGCCTATCGTCTCGCCCCACGTACACTCTTCTTGCCGGCCTCCTACGAGCGCTATCAGCCGGTGCTGCAACGCCTGCGCGAGTGCTATCGCGCCTGTTCGCACATCGTAGAATCGCTGCCCCTGGCCGATGCTTTTATCGACCTGAGTGGCTGCTCCCAGCCCGTGGCCTCGCCGGTTCTCCTGGCGCAGCGGCTCAGTAGCGAAATTGCCGCCCTTGGCCTGACCGCCCTGATTGGCATCGCCAACGGCAAGACCATCGCCGAGCTGGCCGCCCTCGTGAGTCGCAAAGACGGGCGTCAGGGCATTCTCTATATCCCGCCGGGTCGTGAAGCCTCCTTCGTGCAGTCGCTTCCCCTCACTCTGCTGCTGCAGCTCCACAGCGGCGAGCCGGGCATGGCTGGTGGGCGAGACGGAGACGCAGAAGGTGCCGGCCTGCGCCCGACATGGACCCCCGAGATCGAGTCGCGGGCCGAGCGCTTCGAGGCAGAAGAGCTGGCCGAGCTGGTCGCTCACCTGCGCGATTTCGGCATCACCAGCTTTGCTCAGGTGGCTCCCCTCTCTCCCGACGGACTGGAGCGACGCCTGGGGCGGCTGGGACGCTGGCTACATCGTCTGGCTCAGGGCGAAGATTACAGCCTGGTGATCCCCGATGCCCCGCCCCTCAGCCAGAACGCGCGCATTCGCTTCCCGCATGCTGCTGATGCCGATGAAACCTGTGCAGCCATTCACAAGCTGGGCGAGTATCTGGCTGGGCGCCTGCGCGAGCAGCGCCTCAAGGGCCGCGTGGTCGCCCTATTGCTCTGGCCCGCCCGCCCCCGTCGCGATACTCGCCGCCTGCTGTTAGATGAGCAGGGCGAAGAGGCCATCGCGCGGGCGGCCGAGGAAGCCATCGGCGGTCAGATTACCCTCGAGCGCCATACCAACGAGAGCGATGTTCTGATCAATCATCTGCTGATGCTCTTCGCCCATTACCATTGCTCCGGCACGCGCTACCTTCAGGTGCTGGCGCGTATCGGCGACATCATCACCGCCGTCACTCCCTATTACCCGCCCGCGGCGCGCGCCCGCGGCAGACCGACCCGGCGCCTGGACCTGAGCACGCGCAAGCTGAACGGTGAACGGTAAGCTCGACCGGCCACTCCGCTCGGCTCCACTCAGCTCCGCCGCGTTCAGCCCCACTTCCAGTGGGCTGGTCCCCGCCCCGGGCAGAGGCAGAGCAGGACCCCTGATTGAAAAAGCAACAAGGCCTGTTCACCATACGTTATACTCAGGGAGAGAGGAAAGCCCTCTCCCCTTCTGATCAAGCTGGACGAAGAAAACCATATCACCGGTGCCTGTAATAGATTCGTATATATTCAGATCAAGCTGCCTGGGGGTTATTTCCGAGGTAATCCATGTCTGATATGCTGATAAATGACTATCATTCAAAGCGCGAAGCGGAAGCAGAAGCGGATCGACATCGCTCGCTGGAGGAAGCGAGCCTGACCGGCCCTGGCCTATCCGAGGGAGAGGTGGAGCAGGCAAGTCAGCAATTAGAGGGGCGGGAGGCGGCAAGCCACCTGGCCGATGAAGACACCGTCAAGCTGCAGAGCATGGCGGCGGCCAGAGCGGTAGAGCAGCGGGCCAGCGAAGAGGCGCGAGCTGCCATCGAGCGAGCGGCAGCGACCTGGTCCTCGCTGTTGCGCGCGGGGCCGGCGCCGGTAGCTTTTCCCGCGGCGGCCCCAGACAGTGCCGGCCAGCCGGGGACGCAGTCGCTCGAGCAGGAGAGCAGGTCCCAAAAGGGAAAAGAGGAGGCGCGCAAGGCCGCCCTCAGCGAGGCCGAAACCCTGCCTTTGGCCAGCGCCAGCCCAGCAAAGTCCGTCCTCGCCTCGCCGCTGGCCGAGGCCGAAACCCTGCCGCTGGCCACCCCAAACCTGGCCACGGCGCCTGCGGAGCCGGGCCTCGCTCAATTGGCGACCCCGCTGCAGCCTGGCCAACTCGCGGAACCGGAGCCGGAGAAGCAGTCATCGAGAGAGGGAGCCAGGCCAACCGCCCCGGCGAGGCGACGACTGGGCCTGCGTCCTCCCCAGTGGCCGCGCCGCCTCTGGAAGCAGGCCCGTCATGGCACAGGGCGCCAGCGCCTCAAAGCCCTTGTCCTGCTTGCCATCCTCCTGCTTGGCGTTAGCCTGCCTATCGTAGGAGGGCTGGTTGTAGGCCTCCAGGCCTATCTCACCTACAGCACGCTCCGTGGGCAAGCCTCCGCTGGCGTCGAGCACCTGCTGGCCCTCAAGTCCATCTTCAACGGCGTCAAGTCTCATCCCTCTAGCTTCTTCGAGGCCAGCAAGCTCAATCAGGCTGCCCAGGAGCTGCAGCAAGCCCGGCAATCCTTCAGCGAAGCGCGGGACACCATCGACCACTCTGCCCTCATCCATACCCTTATTTCGCTGCTGCCGCAGTACCAGGTGCAAGTCAACTCGGCGCGGGCCGCGGCTCAGATAGGTGCTGACGTCAGCCTCATCGGCCTCAAGCTCATCCCTGCGGCCAGGAGCCTGGCGCCGCACTTCCAGGGTCCCCTCCTCAGCGATTCCAACAAGCCGCTGGTCACGCAGGACATGCTCGACCTGCTGAGCCGGACCATCGACGACATCATGCCCTCGCTGCGTGACATTGAAGCCCAGAGCCAGAATCTCTCGCTGGAGGCCCTCCCGCTCAGCAGCAGCCAGCGTCAGCAAGTACAGCAACTGTTGCAAGTGCTGCCCATGCTTCGGCAGAGCCTGGCCCAGGCGCGCGAGCTGCTCGGCGCTGCTGGCTGGTTACTGGGGGTAGACAAACCGCGCACCTATCTGGTGCAGACCATGGACCGCTCCGAGCTGCGGCCAGCCGGCGGCTTCACCGGCCAATACGGAGAGCTGACCATCAACGCTGGCCGAATCGCCCCTTTCTCGCTCAGAGACATCTCCTTTGTCGAATACACCTCCGGCAGTCCAACCCTGGGGCAGCTTGCGCCCGAGCCTTATCGCTCCTGGTGGCCCTTTGCCAACTGGGGCTTGCGCGACTCCAATCTCTCGGCGGACTTCCCCACCAGCGGACAACTGGCCATCCAGGCCTATCAGCGCGAAGTGGGGCGGCATGTCGACGGCATCATTGCCCTCACCCCCTTCTTCATCGAGCACGTCTTGCAGGTCATTGGCCCGATCACCGTACCGGGCTACAACGAGACCATCACCGCCCAGAATCTCGAAGATCGTCTCCACTTCTACCAGCTTGACAGCGAAGGCGTGCGCAAGCAGCAAATCGTCCAACACGTCGACGATTCCGGGCAAGCGCGCAAACTCTTCACTTCCCGCCTGGCGCAGACCCTGCTCGATCGCGTGCGCCACGCTCCGCCCGACGAGATCCTGGCCATTGCCCATGAGGCTCTCTATGACCTCAAGACCAAAGACATCGAAATCTATGTCACCGACCCGCGCGTCGAGCAGCTGCTCATCCAATATGGCTATGGCGGGCAGATCGATCGCTCGACCAGTCACGATGGCCTCTTCATTGTCCAGGCCAACCTCAACGCTACCAAAGCCTCGCAGTACGTGCGCACCCTGATCCACGACGTCGTCACGCTTGACGCCAGCGGCGGAGCCACACACTATCTCCAGCTCCGCCTGGCCTATACCGATACCGGACCGGTCTACGGCTACGACACCTATCGCGACTACGTACGCATCTATGTGCCGCCCAACAGCAAGCTGCTGAGCGGCGACGGCTTCGACAGCGGAACGCCTCTCTGCGGGGGGCCGTTGCCGGCCTGTAACGCGACCGTTGTCTATCCGCATGACGAACTGATGTGTCCGCCGGGACAATACCAGCCTGGGGCGGCCTCGCCGACCCTCAGCGACGAGAATCCTGGCGACTGGCACCCGCTGGACAGCGTTGGACCCCCGACCAACACCGTCAGCGATATAGCGGGGCGGGCCATGTTCGGCGGCTGGGTCGTGGTGCCCAAGAACTGCACCATCACCGTCACCCTCTCCTGGTATGTGCCTCCCCTCAACAAGGGGCACTACGCCCTGCTGGTCCAGCGCCAGGCGGGCACCTACCCGGAGCTGGATGTCACCATTCTGCCGCCTGATCCCTGCAGCCAGCTCGGCCTGGCCGGCACCCATGTCGATACCCTCATGAGCAGCGACCTGCTCGTCAGCCCGCGCAGCCTCGCGAGCGGCGGCAGCCAGGGACACGGGCAAGCCGCTGCCAGCCAGAGCAGCTGCTACCCGCGCCTGGGCGTCTAGATCGGGCAAGGCAGGCCCGGGGCCAGCGCCAGGCCGATCAGGCGGAACGACCTCTCTCTGCCCTGGGCCTGCTCTCAGTGCTGTATAGTCTCTAAAATGCGTAAAAGCTTGACCAATCAGTTAGTATGTAGTATGCTTGTTCTCCAGATAGGGCAGAGTGCTTGTCTTCGTGTAGCGAGAAGGCTAAGAAGGCTCCTGTTGCCAGCGGCTCATGCTTGGGATATACTGCTCTTGCAGTAGGTTGTATTCTCAGGGCTAGCTAATCTGGGAAGATAGTAGAAGAGAAGAACTCATGGAACTGCCGGCGCTCTTGAGTATCAAACGCACTGAAAGCGTCTATCGTTTCCGGCTTGACCTGCCTGAGTATTCTGCCAGGGAAGGTAGCAAGGAAGGGCGCGAGTACGTCACGGAGATCACCCCTGAGCTTAGAGAGCGGCTCAGGAGGAGTATGCAGGCCGTGACCCAATACATGCAGACGCAGGCTCTGGCCGAGAGCAAGCGCCAGACGATGAAGCTGGGCGCTATCAACGATTCGGTACAGGCTCTGGGGCGCTTTCTCTTTGAGCAACTGCTGCCGTCGCCGTTGCAGGAGGCGCTGCGGCATCTCGATCTCCCCCTCTTGCTTGAAACCAACACCCCTGAGATCCCCTGGGAGCTATGTTTTGATGGGAGCATCCGCCCAGGCTCCTTTCTCTGTCAGCGTCTGAGCGTCAGCCGGCTGGCGGGTGAGCCACGGCAAGAACGCATGGCGCCGCTGGCGGAGCGGATGCAGCGCAAGATGGGAAGGCGCGACCAGGCGGGCCTCTCGGTCCTCTTCCTCGTCAATCCGACGGGTGAGCGCAGCGCGGCTGAAGAGGAAGTAGCTGCGCTGTGCACTGCCCTGCCCGAGTCGATTGGGCGCACGATCCTCTATCGTCAGCAGGCCAATCAGCTTGACATGCGCATGCGCATCAGCGGTGAGCCGCCGCAGATCATTCACTATGCTGGCGTAGGGCCGTTGCTGGTGGCGGGTGAGCCGGCATTGGCGCTGGCGGGCAGCTCGCGGCTGGATAGCGAGGTAGCGGCCCAGCTCTTCCAACTCTTGCCGAGGCGTCCTCTGATCTTTTTCAGCCACTACGAAAGCGAGCGAGCGGGTGGGAGAGGAGCGGGCGGCCTAACCGCCCCCAGTCTGGCGGCTGCTTCGGCCAGCCAGCCGGAGCGGGAGGAGCTGCTGCAGCGTCTGGCGCGGCGCCTGATCGAGGCCGGAGCTGGCGCCATCGTGGTTCTGCGCTGGCCCCTGCCGACCGCACGCATCCGTGAGTTTGCTGTGCTGCTCTATCAGGAGCTGGCCGATGGGGTCGCCGTTGGGGAGGCCGTCAGGCGCAGCCGCGCCATCCTGGCCCAGCGGCGCCCGGAGCAGGCGGCCTGGATCTCCTTTCAGCTCTATGGCGACCCATTGCTGCGCCTGAGCTTCGGCCTACCCGAGCGCAATCCCGCCGACTACGTCGATATCTTTGAAGAGGAGGAAGAGCCACTGATCCCCTCGCTGCCATCTTCGTCGCACACGCTCGACAGGCGCTTCCTGGAGGAGGTACTCAGCATTGCTCTGGCGGAGGCGCGACGTATGCGCAAGGACTACCTGGGGACTCCCCATCTCTTCATTGCCCTCACGAAGCTTGACGGGGGCTGTACTCAGGATGCCTTGCGCAGCCTCAATTTTTCGCCCAAGCAGGTGCGCGATGTCATTCGCAGCGCTCTGGGCAGCGGCAAGGCCACCAGCGACACGCCGATCCTGCCGACCAGGCGCTGCAAGGAGATTCTCTTGACCGCCGAGCGCAATGCCCTCAGCGCCGGGGCCACCATGATCGACGAGC
>NZ_JBHOQV010000037.1:0-1362 GCF_042408735.1 Thermogemmatispora sp. | reverse complement strand
TCTTTAATCCCGCTCTGATGGCCTTGCCTCCTGACCTGGTGGCCAGGGAGGATCTACCGTCGGCCAATGCCCTTATTTCGCTGAGTTTCAACCTTGCTGGTCTGTTTGGGCCGGCCCTGGCGGCCCTTCTGATCGCGGTTGCGGGACCTTTTGTCGCTTTCGCGCTCGATGCTGTCAGCTTCTTTATTTCAGTGGCCTTCCTGTTGCCAGTCCCTATCAGCGAGGGCCATAGGCAGCAAGGGCCGCAGGCGTTGCCTTCCTTGCACTCGACTGGGGATGGTGATACGGCGGGCGCCCTGGAAGGAAAAGGAGGCCTCATCTCAGGGATCCGGCGTCTCCGTCCGGTTGTGGGAGATCTCATTGAGGGTCTGGGCTATGTGCGCAGCTCGCCCTGGATCTGGGTCACCCTGCTTAGCTCCATGCTCGTCAACGTCTCCTTCATGGCTACGATAGCTGTCTCGCTGCCCAAGCTTGTGCAGACGGTCTATGGGCAAGGGGCTACTCTGCTGGGCTTCCTCAACTCGGCTGAAGCTGTAGGCTCGCTCCTTGGAATCGTGCTGCTTGGGGCTGTGCTCCGACTGGGGCGGCGTGGGCTGCTAGCCTATCTCTCTTTATCGCTCAGCAGCGTCGGGGTGCTCTCCTTTGGACTTATCCCCGTCGCGTGGGCCTGGTGGCTGGCGCCCCTGGCCTCTCTCCTGGTGGGCTTTGGCCTGACCTTTTTTAACACTGTCTATTTCACTATCCTGCAGGAGCAGGTTCCTGGCGATAAGCTGGGACGGGTCATCAGCCTGGATACCTTTGGGTCGTTAGGCATATCTCCGCTGGGACAAGCGCTCGGCGGGATCCTGACCGATCGCATTGGGGCCGCTGCTGTTTTTCTTCTGTTTGGCGTGCTCGGGCTGGGGGGGAGCCTCTCGCCTTTACTGGTGCGGGAGGTGCGCGAAACCTTGTGAGCCAGACTGGGCCTCCCGACAGTGGGCCTGGCAGCTGACTACCGGTTGACAACAGGCGGAGGCCTGCCCGCATGGTCAGACCCAGGTCCAGGATAGTGATTGATAGGGAGTGGTGGGACGGTCAGCCGCTGGCCGCATGCTGCTCCAGGCTTGCTGTGCTGATCGAGGAGAAGAGAAAGGAAGAACTCCCGACCCGCTTAGATGGTTGAGATGGGGGAGAGAAGTCTGGCCCAATACTCAACGGGGGGTCAGTGAGCAATGGCGGGGTGTGTTCAACCAGCAGGGGGAGGAAGAGGCGAAGGGAGGAGGGGAATTGCCGGAGTAGGCAGGAAGTTGCTACACGGTTGCTATCTGGAGAGGAAAGCCAAAATCGAGGCCGCTTCGGAAGCGGCCTCGATTGGTGGAGATG
>NZ_JBHOQV010000027.1:0-8849 GCF_042408735.1 Thermogemmatispora sp. | reverse complement strand
TCTTGCCGCCAAATCATGAGAATCAATGCCCATGATTTTGCCTTTTACTTCTCTACCATAGATTTCCTCTATGGAATAGGAGCGATAGATGAGTACACCTATCTGTATCTCGCCTATGTCGGCGATTTCGCCTTCTACTCTTGCTTTGTTGAACGGTTTGATGAGCAAGGTGTGGCGTTTGCGGGGTTGCGTATCAATGTCGGGGAGCCAAACAATCCGATCAACGGCTCTCACTTCATTCAAGATACGAGAGATGAGAGCAGGCTATACCAGAAGCTAACGACGGCGCTCTGGTATTAGTCACAAGCATAGAGCTCAGGGAAACAGACCTAAGCTCTAATGAATGCATTATCATTCTTTTTCAAATCTCAGAGTATCAAACATTGGAAGGAGGAGTTTATGTTCAAGGAGTTCACCGCGCCATCCCTCGCTATATTAGTAGTCAATTTTGTGTGCATGACATCAGTTGCCGCCACGCAGCAACCGAGCACTGATGCCCGTACTATCGAGAGGGTAAAAGCCAGAGTAGCTCAAATTAGCACAGGTTCGGATGCTCGTGTGGAAGTCAGACTGTACGACGGTAGGAAGGTGAAGGGATACATCTACAAAATAGAGACAGATTCCTTTACAGTAATAGACGAAGGAACGGGTGTGGTGACAAACATTGCCTACTCACAGGTTCAGAAAATCAAAACGCTTGCGCTGTCAGGTGACAAGAAGCAGGTCGTTAAGATTCTGGTCATGGTAGGTGTTGCGGCGGGGTTAATTCTCGGACTCGGTTATCTTACCGGCAAGAACTAAGCCGGAGATTAGGAAACTTCTTCCGTCATCAGCTTAACCATTCCAATTTATTCTTATCCCGGAGATTTAGCTGAATCGTGAGGTGCTCTTCATACAAGGAACATGATCGGGAGGATAGATAAGTACGGATATTTATTTCTTGCCTATGCGGGTGATGTATCTTTCTACTCCTGCGTCATTGAGCGATTCGATGAGCTAGGTGTGTCGTTAGTCAAGTCGCGATTTTTGTGGGTTTCTCTTCCGCGGCGAGAGAGCGGGGCCATGTCCATGTAACGCCTGAACGCCCAGTCTTCCGTGACCCTGAGTATCACCACCGTGGCCAAGTTGACCAGGCTCTCCTCGTTCACCCCCACCGCCACCAACAGCGCCAAGTCTACCACCCGCCCGCCCCAGTTCACCTTGAAGTAGCTCGCCTCCAGGTAGGGGTAAGCCAGCTCCAGGGGCCGCCCCCTCCAAGCGGTCCCCCTCTAAACGCTGGGCGATCCAGGAAACCGCCTCCTTGCCAATCCGGATCCGGGAAAGCCCCTCGGTGACGCGCGGCGCGTCTTGCGGGTGGAAACCCCTTGCAGATACATCTCCAGGACGGCCTCTTCCACCTCCCCGGTCATCCGCTTGTCGCGCTCGAAGACCTCGGTCAGGAAGGTCCCCTCGCGATCCCGGGGGATCTTGAGCTGTGCGATCTTGCCCACCGGCGTGATCAGGTCCCGGGTGTAGTGGCCGTTGCGTTCTCCTCGTCGGCTTGGCGTGCGGCGCGCGGTAGCGGGCGGCCAAGTGCTCGGTCATCTCCTGCTCAAGCACCTCCTCTATAACAGCCTTCACCCCCTCCCGGATACGCCGGCTGATCTCTTCTTTGGTCAATCTCTGGATCTCTTCCTGGCCCCTTCGTGCTTAACCCACAAATAAGTGACACTACCAGACTTTAAGCTTGGTGCGGCTCAGTGAGGGCGCAAACGGCCGTTGTAGCGGCGCCGCCTAGTCTGGGGTCAGGGCGTCGGACTTCTTTCGAAATGCAGGTATATCGCGCCTTTTATCTATTCATACTCTGGTTCCTGCAATTCCTTCTTCAGTCGCTTGACCTGTCATTTTCTGAACTGATGGGTGCCGTCTCGGTACTTCTTGGTCGCGTGGAACCGGTCCCTGCGGCGGTGTTTGCTTGATGGCATTCAGGTCGGTGCAGGCTCTTTGGATGAAAGATTGCTAAAGGGTTTGGAGCTCAAAGAGGAGCAGATCTTCACCTTTGAGCGACTCGAACGGGTACAGCCCCACTTCTTCACCATGCACATGCCAGCCGATCTCTTCACGTGGGGCTTTTAAGAAGACATTTAGGGTAAGAAGTTGTGGGCCTTGAGAGTTTGCAGGTTGCCTCCATAGGAGATACGTGAAGAGATTCATGATAAAGAGATCACGATGCGTACAAGGAGCATCTTTAAGGCTGTTTTAAGACTGCCCACCAACTTGAATTAACGCTAGACTTCAGCCGCCCCGCGCCGGAAGCGACAACCTTCCCAAAGGACCATATATGGTTGATGAAAAGCAAGCTGAGGGCAATCAGCTTAAGCGACTTGTTGGGCCGTGGTGAAAAGAGAAAGCGAGACATCGACATAGAATCCCGCAGTAGCACATTCGGGTGCTTTTTTATTCTGTAACTTGCATCTTCTTCTCCCTTATCCAATTAGCAGCCAGACCTGTCCCAATCAAGAAATCGTGGTGATTGTAGCACAGCAGATATGTCGCTTGTGAGTCAGTCAGATAAAACTCAAAGCCTGTACATTCCCATAAGGTTCGCACAACGCATTCACCATTCTCAAAAATCACTCCCGGTTCACCGGGTCTATCTATGAAAAGCATGATGACTTGGTCTCGCTTTACAAACTCGCCTATCCACTGCCACGCTTCTTTATTTTGGATTGATGCTCGGTCTATCAAACCTTCCCAAAAATAATTATGATTACTCCCGTCCGTGTACTTTTCACGTAATTCTTTTACCAGCCTCTCTCGTTCTGAACGAGCCAATTCTGTAGCTTTACAACCGACATGTTTCGCTGCATCCAAAACTTCAACTGTGAGCTTGCTCATAATTTACCTCGCTATTCTCTCGTCGTCGGGCGATTGACAGGAACTTCATCCAAGGGAATGTGTCCGCGAAGAGCACCACCAGCAGACCTTTTACCAGGCGTTTGATAACCTACGTGTGGGTCTGCCGGCCCGTGCCCGTCAAGTTTGTGTCCGATATATTAACCTCTGCTCCACCTTTTGCTCTCCATTCGACAGGAAAACTTTTGCCATTTTTATCAACCGCCCATTTCGTTACCTCGAAATCCTGTTTAGGAGCACCAGTGCGTTTAAAAGCTTCATCCACGGCTTCCCTAACAGGGTTGCCAGTACCGCGCCAATCCAAATCAACCTTCGGGTCAAATTCCAATCTCCTGCGCTCTTTGGCGTATCAACACTCCCGCTACTCGTCGGGTTGGCATTTTCGCTCGTCATATTGTGCAGCGTGTTGATGCCGACTGCCGCGCCATGAGTTGTCACCGCCGCTCCCGCAATAACTGTCGCCACACCTGCGCCCGGAATGACTGCACCAGCGCCGGTCGCTGCCGCTGGCGATGTAACGAGTGCTTCTCCACCGCCGCCTAACATCATTCCAAGTCCGCCTCCAATCTCTGCCGCCGATTGCAGCAGCGATACGCCACGACCAATGCCGCGCCCAAGCGTGTTCTGATTCTCGACCATCTCGGGTAGAACATCATGCAAGACTTCCGTTGGTACGCCATTATTTTCCAACACCGTCGTTGTCATCCCATTCAACGTCCGTTCGATCTCCGTAAGCACCGACTGCACGGCTTCGCCCACTTGTTCAACGCCGCGCTGCACTTGTTCAGCCGAGGGTAATGGCAACGGCGCAACCAGCGGCATAATAGGCGTTGGCAAGCCGAGAGGCCGCGCCTGCGGTAATCTGGCTTCGATTGCGGCGCGTACGTCGTGGCGCTCTTCCAGCTTTAACACCTGGAACCACGGATGCGTGGCGCTGAATGACCGCTGTGCAGTTAGGTATCTTGGGTCTTCCGGCTGAGCATACAGATGTAACACCGGCACGGCAGGGTCCAGGCTGGACAGGGCCTGGAGGGGCTCCCGGCCTTCGCATACGCAGCGGCGATCTCGTGGTCTGCGCGGGCCCACAGCTCAAAGGGATACGAACCCATATCCTCGCGCACATAGGTGCGTATCCCGTGCGATTGAACTTCTGGCATTTGCCTTCCTCCGTTTACGCCTAACGCCGGACTTCAGCCGCCGCCCGCAAGAAGCATCCAACCACATCTTTAGGGAGATTGATGAGAGCCACGCTATCGGGCGGTCGGCTGCAAGGACTTGTTAGGCATTCCGGGATATACACTCATTCTGGGTGAAATTGATGAGCAGACTGATGCTAGTGAGCGACAAATATCTTTTGAGCATTTTGCCCTCATCCAGAATTATGATGATTTACCCACTGCTATTGCTGCTAGAATTACCAAACCCACGACGATTCCTATAACAATAACAGTCCTTCGAGAAAAGTTATTACCTTTGACCTGCTGGACTTGCGGGTAAGGCACAGTCGTTGCTTCTCCCGTTTTCGGATTGACAACGACAAAGGAATCTTCTCCCGCTTCGCTGATGTAACCTTCAACCTTGCGGTTATCCTTCAACTTCACCTTGACGCGCGCTTCTGTGCCTGTGCCAAGTCTTAGAATGCCTGCTTTGACTTTCGCCGCCGCACGCGCTTCCTTTTCTGGATTGGTACTCGCCGCGCCTGACGTGACGCATACGAGATTGATGAGCAGGGCAATGACTGTCAGTGACAAGTATCTCTTGAACATTTTGCTTTCTCCTTTGTCGGAAAGCGAATGAGGGAGAGACACAAAGACACATCTCTCCCTTAAAGGATTGCCTTTACCGCAAATATATTTGGGTAAAGCGTTTGTTAAGTTTGTCGCGTAGCTTCTCGTCTAGAATGAAGCTAGAGCCGTTGATTGGGAGGGTGAGTTCACCGACATTGATACGCAACCCCGAAAATGCGCCGCCGATCTCCGAGAAGTGTTCGACGAAACAGGAGAAGAAGACCGCATCGGCGGCATAGGCAATGAGAAGGTATTCAAACTCAGTAATCCACCCGAAAGCATACATGAAATCAATCTCAGACAACGTAGCCAAGATGATTTGCAATCGGAACATCGGATAATGTTCGGGGTGGAAAGTGAATGTTCCATGCTTGGAGCGTGACAGCCACAGATTAACGTGACTACCAGCCGGGATTGGATAATCTGGAAAACGAACTCTGCTTTGGTCAAATAGAAATTCGTCTTCATGGGCAGTCGTAAATACAGCATAGGCACTGTACGCTGATGGGTCTGTGTTGAAAGCGTAGTTGCTTGTCGGCGCGGCTACTAGAATCGCAGAGCGTTCATTATCTATTGCATGGTCTGTGAGAATCCGTGCAATTTCAACAGCACTGAAACCAAGCAATCCAAGAAGGATGTAGCAATCAGCATCCGCATCAGGACCATCATCACGATTCCACAAAGTGAGATAGTCAATCTGCGCGACGCTGTATTGAACACCGTAAGCGTTCGTCGCAAATCCGAGCGGCGTTACTCTGTAATGACTGATCGGGCTTGGCGGCACATACGGATTATAGACATCCCTCACCTGTTGCGGCACGGCATCATAGAAGGTAGCGAAGCCTGTTCCCGCTCTCTCTCCTGCCGAAACGTGGTAGATGGGCGTGAAGAAGTCGGCTACTTGGTTCTCGAAATCATCCGGCAAGCCGTCGGCGTCCGCATCCGCGCCTGATACTGGAGAGCTAGTGACAGTGATCGTGACGGATGAACTGGCAGATGCGCCCGCGTTGTCCGTCACCGTTACTGTCGCCGTGAATGTGCCCAAAGATTGATAGGTGTGCGTGACTTGCGCGCCTGCTGCCGTTTCTCCGTCGCCAAAGTTCCAATTGTAGCTTGTGATGTAGCCATCTGGGTCGTAGGCGTTGGCATTGAAGTTGACCGTAAGCGGAACTGTGCCGGAAGTCGCAGAGGCGGCGACGCTGACTTGTGGCGGTTGATTGCCGGAACAGAGTGTCGGGTCAGTGAGGCACGGGTCTGGATTGCAGAGTTCGGGGTTGATGATGCAGGGGTCTGGCTCGCACATCTCTGGATAGATGATGCACTGATCGTCCGCCCTGAGGCTGGTGGTTTGGTTGCTGGTGGTTTGATTGCTGCCGCTCTGTGACGAGTCTAAAGATGCGCTGAGTTCTCGCCCTTTTGCTTTGACAGTTTGATGTTTTCCTTCTTTGTCGGTGAAAGTGAGCGGCGCGTCTTCATCATCACCGCTCACCTTTCCCTTGATAATGTCTTTCCACGTTATCGGCTTTCTGTTAGGCGCATACCTTCCTCTAGCTACGTCTTTCATCACCCTTCCCATAACTTCGCGGAGCTTTTTATGCGCCTTTGCCCGTTGTTCGGGCGTAGCTCTCTCCCATGCTGCTCTAGCTTCGGGAGACGCACCGACATTTGCGCTACGAGGCAACTTTTTCAGCAGTTCTTTGGGAATGGATGGGGATTGGCAAGTGTCACATTCTTGAGCGAGAACGTTAAAACGTCCGCCACCGGAGCATACAGTCAAAATCATGCTTGCTGCGAGTACAAGGCTTACGAGGGATTTCATGTTGGTAAACTCCTTTGAGGGAAATACTGAGTAAGCGGATTATAACCACATCTTCTATGAAGTCAATGAAGAAATGTGAAGATAAACTATGGGCAAAAACTTTACTTAATAAGGGGCAATGTGGGCTTCAAAAGCAGTCATATGCAAGGAATATAATAGAGTCCTATTTAGCGTAAGGAATGCCTAACGGCTCGCGCTTCACCTGCGCCGCGCAGCGGAGCGAAGCGGCGTCAGGTGCAAGCGCTTGTTGGGCGGCGATTCGTTTGACAGCACGGGGGGTGCGAATCCCCACTGCATTCATCTACCTGCGTCGCTCCAGCAAGTCAAACAGATTCCCATGCAAGTCCCGAAACACCGCTTGCTTGCCCCAAGGCGCTTTGGTCGGCTCCTCCACAAACTCGACACCTTTCTCTTTCATTGCTTGATACGTCCTGTCGAAATCGTCCGTCTCTATGGTAATCAGCATATTTGTTAGCTGCTTGCCGATCATCTCCTGCTCCTTCTTATTGCTCGCTTTCTCAAAAACGATTACGGTTTCGTTGCCATCGCTTGGGGCCACTGCCACCCAGCGGATTCCGGGAGCGAGCTTCTTGTCAACGACTTTGGCAAAACCAAGCTTGTTAGTGTAGAAGGAAAGTGCTTCATCAACGTCACTGACAAACAGAGTTATGTGTGCAATTCTACTGAACATCAAATCTTCTCCTCCTTATTGGTTAATGAGTCTGGTCAGGTACCTATCACGATTGCGGTAAGCCGCCCAACTAGCAATTATGCCGCACCTGCGGTATAATACCCTCCCAAGAGGAGTTATACCAAAGTGGCGAATGACGATAAACCACCGAAGTTTTATTCACCCAAAACCTCCCCTTTCCTAAACTCGGTGCGCGAGGCCATCAGGGTTCGCCATCTAGCCCGTAGTACCGAGCAGTCGTATTTGTACTACATCACCGATTATATCAGGTTCCACGGCAGAAAACACCCAAGAGAGTTGGGGCTAGAAGAGGTGAGGGCCTACCTAACCGATCTCGCAGTAAACCAGAACGTATCGGCCTCTACGCAGAATGTAGCCCTTTCGGCCTTGCTTTTTCTGTACAAGACGGTACTCGAGAACCCCCTACTCGAGAACATCGAGGCGATCCGGGCCAAACGAACCAAGTACTTACCCACAGTGCTTACCCGGGAAGAGGTGCAGGCCATACTGGCCCATACCGATGGGGTTCATCACCTGATTTTGTCGCTGCTCTACGGCACCGGAATGCGTCTGATGGAAGGATTGCGCCTTCGGGTCAAGGATATTGACTTTGCCCGCGGGGAAATTACGGTGCGGGAGGCCAAAGGCAACCGGGAACGCAAAACCATGTTGCCAGCCAAGCTGGTGGATGGGCTGCATAGGCAGCTCGAGTACGCAAAAGCCTTGCATGATCTCGACCTGGCTGAAGGTTATGGGGAAGTAGAGATGCCAAATGCACTGGCGCACAAATACCCCAGTGCCGCAACGTCCTGGGCCTGGCAGTATGTTTTTCCGGCAGCCCAACGTTCCCGAGACCCTCGTACCGGTCGCATTGGCAGGCACCACATCCTAGAGGACGGTGTACAGCGGGCTATGAAGAAAGCCATGAGGGCAGCCACAATTTATAAACACGCCAGCGTCCATACCCTGCGTCACAGCTTCGCTACGCACCTGCTGGAATTGGGCTACGACATCCGCACGGTACAGGAGCTTTTGGGCCATAAGGACGTAAAAACCACCATGGTTTACACGCACGTCTTGAACCGATGTGCAAGGGGCGTTCGTCGCCCGCTCGATTCATAGGGCCATCCCAGCCTACTTGGGGAGGAGAATTCCCGCGCCGTCCTCTAAAAGCAGTCGAGACGTTCAATGCCATTCCCATTCCTTCAGTCCGAGACCGTCGCGGCCTCTAAAAGCAGTCGAGACGTTCAATGCCATTCCCATTCCTTCAGTCCGAGACCGTCGCGGCCTCAGCGACCGATCTCGAAGGGAATCGAGATGTCCGATGCCATTTCCACACTTTTGGCCGACCGAATATAATGCGCCTGCGCTCTTGCAAACAGTCTCAATCGTCAATGGAAAGGATCGATGAATCGACGTGACTTCTTGCTGGCGGCGACCCTGGCCGGAGTGGCCGCGAAGGTCGGCGCGTCGGCTACGCAAAGCGGGGTTCCGGCGGCGGAACTTGAGGAGGTGCCCATCGCCGAGTTGCAAAAGCGCCTGCAATCGGGCGAATGGAGCGCGCGCCGGCTCGCGGAGCGGTACATCGAGCGGATCGAAGCGATCGATCGCGCTGGCCCAAAGATCAACTCTGTCGTCGAGATCAACCCGGACGCGC
>NZ_JBHOQV010000026.1:0-6926 GCF_042408735.1 Thermogemmatispora sp. | reverse complement strand
TCTGGGCAAGTGCGCTGTCTCTGGTGCGCACGGTCTCTTTTCCTCCGGTGAGAACCCGATCTGCCACGGGATGGGAACCTCCCCCTGCCCCAAAGTGGTGCCTGTGAGGCGCCGCTTCGAAACTCGCCAGACAAGCACCCGGTAACAGGGCGCTCAGCGCCCTCCAAGGGCCACAAATCTGTCGCTCATGCATCTCTAATTACTTATAATCGAATCATGACCGCTCGAAACTCGCCCCTTCAACGCTGCAGCCAACGAGTTTCGGGGCGAGCCGTCAGAGAAGGGGAGATGAGGGGGGAAGGCGGGAAATCGCGAGGCGCTCAGCTGCCGAAAACGGGGCCTGAATCGTTAGAGCATATGAAAGATGTATCCCTGGGGAGGTTTCCAGGGGGTCGGTTGCAGGGGAGTCGATCCGCTTCAGGATACTGAAAGCTGCCAGTCTCGCTGTCATCGCCGCCGGTCGTGCGTTGCAGGGGAGTCGATCCGCTTCAGGATACTGAAAGGAGTCGTGCTCTTTCCGTTCAAGCATATCGGTCATAGTGGGTTGCAGGGGAGTCGATCCGCTTCAGGATACTGAAAGCCGGGACCGGCCGTGGTTGGCAAAAAGCTTGATGATGGTTGCAGGGGAGTCGATCCGCTTCAGGATACTGAAAGCCTGCGACGACGGGTTGGCGGACAGGTCGTGCTGGCGTTGCAGGGGAGTCGATCCGCTTCAGGATACTGAAAGCTGGGGTATGGGGCAATCCGCCGAGATGGCAAGCCAGTTGCAGGGGAGTCGATCCGCTTCAGGATACTGAAAGACGAAGACAAAAATCCACCCCCGAACCGGTGTTCGAGTTGCAGGGGAGTCGATCCGCTTCAGGATACTGAAAGAGTTCTGCAACTGCACGTGTGGCAGTTGCATGGAGTGGTTGCAGGGGAGTCGATCCGCTTCAGGATACTGAAAGAAATGATCTGCCAGTCCGACAGCTCCTTTTATCAGCGTTGCAGGGGAGTCGATCCGCTTCAGGATACTGAAAGGTATCTGCGGCAGATTGACTTGTTGGAGGGATCGCTTGGTTGCAGGGGAGTCGATCCGCTTCAGGATACTGAAAGGAGCAAGCTTTCTCCGGAGAGATAGTGCCCAGCCGGTGGCAGGAAAATTGACCCACCTCAGGATGCCGCAAGAAGAGACTATCAAGAAGACTAGTTCATGTGCTGGTAACTCATAACGCTGGTCTGTTACCTTCTAGCTGTACCGTCAAGGGCATATATTCCCATCAATTGTCAGAGACGAGGCGAAACAGCTATGAATGCTACCGAGATCAGCGCAGGATGGTAAGTGCCCCCAGTGTCTTTCCTATCAAGCGGGATCAGAGCAGCCCGACGATCGTCTGACGAGTTGCCGATTTCTGAATCCTGTTCCTCCTTGCAGCGACAACTGCGCTGGCGGTTGTAGTCTGATGCACCATCCACGGCAGTGGCGTCGTTGTAAGGCGGAAGTCAACAGGAACGGCACCGCCCTCATCGGCTTCAGCAAATAGTCAGCAAGGAGGCCAGCGCTTATACCATAGCCTGTCTTCCACCACGCTCATTCCAGGCCGTTGGTAGCACCACCCGCTCGTCAGACCCAGGAGAGACGCACATTATCTGGCGGGGATCATCATTCTCCTACACCCTACAGTCCCAGCCGCCACGCCGATCGTAACGGTGGCCATCTAGAGCTTGCTCCACAGCGGCACCGAGATGACCTCTGGCAGATACGCCGGTCATTTGTCACGCTTGGTTGCAGCAAGTAACGCTGTGGGAAAGAAGAAGCGATGCACAGTCAGCGTCCGACAACCTATGTTGCTCCTGTGGTCCTGGTGGAGAAGCGTGAGCAGCGGGCTTCGTCCCTGGCCTGGTACGTCGTACCGCTGCTGATTGTGCTGGGGCTGGCCGCCAACATCGTTCTAGCCGTAGCTATCTGGTGCGTGATTCACGGTCAGAGCGTGGTTGTCAGCTGGCACATTGACTGGAGCGGCATGGTGACCATCGGCTGCAAATAAGAAATAAACTACTTTATCTTATCTTAGATTGGAAGACGAAGTAACTGATATATCACAGTCTTCGTCTTCCAAATATAGATTCTAAGACAATATAGATATAGTTGCATTTTAATCTCCCTTGAGAGAGGAGAGAATATGGGTGAGTATATACTGGAAGTTAAGAGGCTCACCAAGCGCTTTGGAACCCTCACCGCGGTCGATCAGGTCTCCTTCGCCATCCCATCTGGGACCATTGTCGGCCTGTTAGGGCCTAACGGTGCCGGCAAGACGACATTGCTCTCCATGCTGGTGGGACTCTTCCCTCCCACGGCTGGCAGCATTATCCTGGACGGCGAAGAGACACAGCGCGTGACCCCAGAGATGAAGCACATCTTTGGCTTCGTCCCCGACTCGCAGGAGGTCATCGCCCATCTAACGGGCTGGGAGTATCTGCAGTTTATCAGGCGTATCTACAGGCTCTCCGCCGAGCAGTGGCGCCTGGCCACTGACTACCTGTCCCTTCTGCGTATGGAAACCAAAGCTCATGATTTACTCGAAACCTACTCCCACGGTCAGCGCAAGAAAGTCCAACTCATTGCAGCACTGCTGCACCAGCCAGGTCTGCTGTTGCTTGATGAGCCTTTCTCAGGTCTTGATCCAGAGATGATCGCGCTGGTGAAGCGTCTCCTGCGTAAGCTGCGTGAGCGTGGCGTAGGGATTCTGATCTCGACGCACGACCTGCTCATGGTCGGGGAGCTGTGCGAACATGTGGTCTTCCTCAATCAGGGCAGCGTCGTGGCAACTGGAGAGCCACAGGAGCTACTGACCTTCTATGGTGCGGCCAACCTTGAAGAGGCCTTTCTCAAGGCCCTCGGCCTTGAAGAACAGGAGGAGGCGCTAGAGCGTGTTCTGGCAGATTTCTAGGCTTGTGATCCTGAGCTGGCGCAACCGCCTGCGCCAGCTCTTCCGCCGCATGCCGGCTCTCTGGCTGGTCACATTTCTGGCAATGATCAGCTACTGTGGAGGAGCTTATCTCGGCTATAACTACTTCTACAAGAGCATTCAGCTCACCACCTCCAGCAGCAGCATCTTCCCGCAGCTACGCACCATTGTTGTGACAACCTTCTTCAACACCTTCGGCTTGACAGCCTTCATCCTCGTCTCCTTCGCGCTGCTCTTTACACCAGAGGAAACCACCCTCAAGCGTATCCTGGCCCCCCTCCCAATCTCCTCCATCGAGCAGCGCCTTGGCCTGTTACTGCCCGGTATCATCCTGCTCTTCCTGGCGCAGAACCTGCTCTGGCTGCCTGCACTGCTGGCCTTCATACAGGTGGGCCTGGCCACGCCTCTGCAGCTGCTACTGGTGGTCTTCTTGGGCCTGCTCGCCTATAACGCGATCACGTTGGCGTTCCATCAGGCAGTAATCTACGGGATCACGCGCCTCTTCGGGGCAGAGCGAGTTGACCTGCGCAGCACGGGGCTGGGGCTGAGCATGGCCCTGGGAATGATCCTCGTCACGCTGCCTCTGATTCTGGGAGCGCAGGCGCTGCTGGCACGTGAGCCTGGCTGGCTGTTCCTGACGCCTGCCTACTGGATGGTGCAGATTTTGCAAGCAGACGCCCTCAAGGCTACGGCGGGTCTGGGTCTGCTAAGCGCGATGGTGCTGCTGGGGGCGGCCATCTACGCCTTCTGCGTTGAGCGCTGCGAGCGCCTGGCGGCAGGCACCAGAGGCCAATGGGTTCCGCTGCGACGGCTCTCTTTTCCTCCTTCGCTCTTTATGAGCAGCTGCATCTATGAACTCAAGGGCATCTGTCGCGACCCACAGCTGGTCGTCGGCCTGGTGACGATGATTGCCGGCTGGCTTGCTGCCACAGTAGCGGTCTTTTGGACACGCGCCAGCAATCCCCTTCTGAGCTATGCGCTACTCGAACTGGCGCTCGACCTCACAACGGTTCTGCTCTGCGCCATCGCCCAGATGTCCTGGGGACGGGACAGCCGCGCCTATCGCGTGCTGGCCAGCACACCCTTAGAGGCTCACCGGCTGCTCGATGGGAAGTTGTTCACCAACCTGGTGGTCATCGTTGGCGGCTGGTTGCTGCTGATTGGCATCCTGACCTCGGTCGGCAACAACCCACTGCTGCTGCCACAGCGGTTGCCGCTGGTCTGTATCGGCTGCTTCCTGTTTTTCGCTCTGGGAATCGCCGTACCGTACTCGATCGAAGACCCGCTCTCGATGCTTACAGTGACGGGAGTGATGGTTGTCCTGGGACTGCCCTTCTATATGCTCTTCCAACTGGCCCAGGAGGCGCTAGTCCGGCTGCCTGGCGGTGCGGCGACACAGATCTTCGTGCAGACTGTGGCGGCGCTGCTGATAATGGGGATGCTCTACCCGGTGATCCACTGGCTTGCTGAGCTGAAGATGGAGAAAGATCGTGATTGAGATGATACCGGTGCTCCCTACCGGTGTGGTGGTGCACGGAGATTCTCTAGAGGACCAGGCGTTGCTGCAGCACTATCCCTTGAACAGCACGGCCCGTGAGTTCCTCATCCTGATCGACGGCCGTCGCAGCCTCGCCAGCATCGCCGAGCAACTTGCCGAGCGCTACAGGCAGCCGCGAGAGGTGCTCCTTAGAGATCTGAGTGGACTCTGCCAGGAGCTGTATCGTCACAGCCTACTTAACTGGCATGAGACCTGGCTCCAGCGCGGCACGCGCTGGCTGCTCGCCCTACGAACGCGGAGGCTGCCAACCCCGTACACCTGGCGCTCCGATCCTCCACGTTCCAAAAATACGCTGTTGCTCCTCGGCTGGCTCTGCCTGGAGGTCTGGCGAGCCTGGCTCCCGGTGCTGAGCGCCGGACTGCTCGTGGCGACGGTGACCGGAGCGCTGCTGGCAATCTTTCCGCAACTGACACTGGCCTATCTGGCACTGGCCCTCTCCCTGACACTGAGCATCAGTCTACATGAGGGCGGCCACCTGCTCGTCTTGCGCCACTACTGCGGTGCGGGCAGCGGCTTTTTTCTGCGTACTGGACCCCTACTGCGCCTGGTGCGTCCTCCTCTGGAGCGCCCCGCGGCGGAGATCGCAGTCAATGTGGCCGGCCCGCTGCTGCCCGGCTGCGTCGCTCTGCTCGCCCTGGTCTGGCACCTGTTCCATGCCTGGCCTCTGGACTGGATGGTGATCACCCTCTTCGGTGTACACCTTTTGCAGCTGGTGCTACCCAATCCGGATCTTAATGATATCCTTCGGGCATGGCACTCCGGTCGCCGCAGAAGAGAGATGCTTGATCCAATGGCGCAAGCTCTGCTTCCCTCTGTCGAACACGAAAGGAGACCACTACTAATGAGCAGGAACTCGCTGACCGAGACGGCCACACAGCAGAGATTCACCGGGACATTCATCCGCAGCACGGTCGCCGGCATCTTCATCGGGGCCGTGATGGCACTGCTGATCACCCTGCTTGGCTTCCTGGGAATCTTGCTCTACGGCCTGATCAATGCTCCACAGGATATACATCTGAAGATCCTCTCGCTGAAGATCTTTGACTTTACCAGCCAGGGCACATCTTTCTCTTTTCAGATGCACATACAGGGAGCAGTGATAGTGCTCGGACTGCTCACGCTGCTGGCTGCCTGCGTATTCTGGATGCTCCGCGGCGTGCATCGACTGCGGCCACGACCGTCTTGATTGATCGCTTACCGAGAGCCGGCGAGCGCAGCCATGAGTGAGGGGGGACCAGGCTTGCGGCTCGACGCTCATTCCCGCGGGCCGCACGGCCTGGATGCTGTGCGGCCTTGTCGCACCTGCACGCTGAGGATGAGGCGCTACGAGGGAGGGTAGCATGGGGCAGGGCCAGGCCACCTGTGGCAGGCGCCGCTCGGCAGCTCAGAGGAGTCTCGACGGAATAGTTGAATTCCTGCAGTGGGCCTGTGCAAGCACCAGGTATTGTATACCTGCATCTCCAAGTGGCCACGCCCGGAGACATCGAAGAGAATGACGCGCTCCTAGTCACTCTCGCTTGCCTGCAGCGCGTTCTTCACGGCGGCGTGCACAGTGTAGCCCAACTCCGGCGCCGGGATGATCCCCTCGTGGGATACAGACAGCACTGCCCAGGCGGAGACGGCGGTTTGGTGATAGGCCTGAGCCTCAAGGATTGCTGCATCGCGAAGCAGACAGACAGCCGGAGTCATGCCATGATAGCGATGTTCTCCGGGGTGAATGCCGGGCGGCCTCAAATCGTGGCCCTGGGTATGCGTCTTCACAAGCGGCATCCTGTTGCAATCTCGCCGACATTGTAGGCGCAGAGTCCCTCGCTAGACTGGGACAGGTCATCGGTTCCGCCACCAGGCAGTGAGTTGGCAAACTGCGCGTAGATGCTGCGCGAGTGAAGGAGAAGACCAACCCAGCCATGTTGCTGCCCCCACCGGCACAAGCCCAGCCAGGGTGCCAACACCTCGCTGATCATCTCTTCCTCTGCTCTCTGACTGTCGCCCGAATGGAACAGAACGACGGTGGCCATCACGGTTCGGTTCCATCGGGAGGGCAGCCCCCTCCGACGGAGACCCCCAGTCTGGGCAAGTGCGCTGTCTCTGGTGCGCACGGTCTCTTTTCCTCCGGTGAGAACCCGATCTGCCACGGGACGGGAACCTCCCCCTGCCCCAAAGTGGTGCCTGTGAGGCGCCGCTTCGAAACTCGCCAGACAAGCACCCAGCAACAGAGCGCTCAGCGCCCTCCAAGGGCCACAAACCTGTCCCTCATGCATCTTTAATTATTTAGAATCGAATCATGACCGCTCGAAACTCGCCCCTTCAACGCTGCAGCCAACGAGTTTCGAGGCGAGCCGTCAGAGAAGGGGAAATGAGGGGGGAGGCGGGAAATCGCGAGGCGCTCAGCTGCCCAAAACGGGCCTGAAGCGTTAGAG
>NZ_JBHOQV010000021.1:0-1070 GCF_042408735.1 Thermogemmatispora sp. | reverse complement strand
ATCTGCTCAGAAGGGCGATGGGACGGGTGGCGGCCTGGTTGGCGGCGGTGTTGCTGGCGGTGTCGCCGAGCCTGGTGTACTACTCGCGGTTTGCGCGGGAGGACATCTACATGGCGTGTTTCACACTGGTGTTGGTGGTGGGGCTGGTGCGGTATGTGCAGGAGAGGAAGCTGAGGTGGCTGCTGGTGGGGGTGCTGGGGCTGGCGCTGTCGTATGCGACGAAGGAGGCGACGTTTTTGACGCTGGCGGTGGTGGGTAGCTATGGGGGAGGGGTGCTGGTCTGGGAGCTGGGGAGCCGGTGGAAGGTGAGAGAGAGGGTCAGGGGAGAGCCGGGCTGGTTGCCGCGGACGGCAGCCCCCCTGCTGTTGCTGGCCTATGCCCTGAGCGGTGCTCTTCTGGCCAGGTGGCTTCTGGGCTGGCTCCATAATCTCTCGTTCTATATTGCTGCTCACCAACGTGCTGCCGATGATTTTGTGGCCGTGCTCAAAGATGATACGGCGCTGATGGTCCCCTGGTTGGGGGTGGCTTTAGGGCTGGTGGTCTTGGGGATCTTGTTGCGCGAGATGTTCATCGGGGAGACGGCAACAAAGGCTGCCCGCGAGGGATGGCGCCTTCGCCTGGCGCGCTGGGTGGAGGAGGAGAGGCAGCCGGTGCTGGCGACGCTGGTGAAGATGCCCTGGACCCACTGGTTCTTTGCGATCCTGCTCTTCTGGGCCATCTTCCTGATCCTGTTCACGGTCCTCTTCACGAACGTGCGGGCCGGCATCGGTGATGGTATCTGGGGAGGCCTCTATTATTGGATCGAGCAGATCGCTGTCGCGCGCGGGGGGCAGCCGTGGTACTACTACCTGCTGCTGATCCCGCTCTATGAGCAGGTGGGGGTGGTCTTTGGGATCGTGGGGATCGTGCGCTGTCTGCTGAGGCCGACACGCTGGCGGCTGTGGTTGGTGTACTGGTGCGTGGGGAACCTGGTGTTGTACTCGTGGGCAGCGGAGAAGATGCCGTGGCTGACGATCCATATCACGCTGCCGCTGATGTTGTTGGCGGGGCTGGGACTGGAGCCGGCGGTG
>NZ_JBHOQV010000014.1:0-90641 GCF_042408735.1 Thermogemmatispora sp. | reverse complement strand
CCACACAACCGATCACGGGCACGCAAAACCAGACGAGCATAAGAGGACATCCGCTGGGAGTCCCCAGCCCTGCGGGACCAACGGGGAGAGGACCAACGCCAGGGCAAACTCATAACCAGACACCTCCTCAAAGGGCACAATCACTCTCGCCACCGGGAGAGGGCGAGGAAGGAAGAGAAGACGCCTTCCCCAGAAAGGGAGAGGCATGTTCACCTCCGTGTTGGATAGGAGAAAGATAGGGGGAATGAGAAAGAGGGGGAAAGAACGCCAGGGATCGTGGCCGGGACGCCTCCGCTACGGCTGCTGCACAGCTCCCCGGGGAGCTGTGCAGAGGTCCGCCCGCAACGGCCCACTGCGCGGACTGCCTCCACCTCCCTGCCATGTGGCCGCGGGCGCCGGCCCCTGGCCGGGCCGATCCGTATTCAGTTGTCAGAGTTCGAGTCAGGACCTGTCTCCGAGCAGGTCCGCGCCCAAGGGAGCGCCTCCTTGAAATTTGTCCTTATCTGTCCCTGATTATACCACGAATGTACCAAGAAATCAATATTTCGTATCCAAAAATCAGGGGAATTTACGAGACAGGCACGAGACAGATTTGACAGAGAGAACACAGTTGCGATAAGATTGAAGAAGGAACCGAGAGTTCCAAGGAGGAAAGCATTGATGAAGGTCATCAATGGAGAAGAATACCTCACTATTGATGAGGTGCTTCGGCTTTGGCCTGCGTCGCGAAATCTTTTTTACAAACGCATTAAGCCTCGTCTCCGGACATACCACTTTGAAGGAAAAGCAACCCCACGCTTTTACAAAAAAGCAGAAGTGCTTGCGTTACGCGATGGGAGGCTGGAACAACGAGATCCTATTCTGATATCCGGGCTACTCGGAGATTGGACCGTATTCCTGCGCTCATTGGGTTACCAGGCAGAAACGAAGACAATCTCCGTAGAGATTACTGATCTACCGGAGGAGGTTGCGAGAACTTTCCGGCTTCATAGCGATCAGAGATTTGTCCGCAGGACTCGCATGACCCTGGCAAATGGCATACCAATCTGTTTCTGGTCCACCTACTATCCTGTGGAATTAGTGGGAGAAATTTTGGCTGAAATACAGCGAGATCCGTCGCTTGATGTCATTAAGCGGATACGGGAGTTGCGATCTCTCTCCCCAGCTTGGGAAAGGGACCGCTACCTGGCGAGAAATGCCTCCCCAGAGGAACAAGCACTACTACAGTTAGTAACAAATGAGCCGGTCTTGGTCGTGCAGCGAGGCTGTTGGACCAGCAAAGACAAGCAAACGCTGACGCATATTAGCCACATGGTCTTGGTAGCGAGTTGGTTCTCAGTCGAGCACGAATTCCCGCTGCGTTGGGGACAAGAGGGAGCCGAATAGAATGGGACCGAACTTGAAGCAGGTCGCTCACTATCTGTACGAGATAGGACATCTCAAGCGGTTGAGACGCTCAGGATGGTGGCGCATGGGCGTGAGAGATCCAGAAACTGTGGCCGAGCATTGTTTTCGCACCGCCATCATTGGATATATCCTTGCATCTCTGGAGGGGGCTGATGCGGAGAGGACGGCGAGCATCTGTCTATTTCATGATGCCGCTGAGGCGCGAGTTGGGGATATCTCCTGGCTAGCTCGTCGCTATCTCGCCTCTCAAGAAGCAGAGCCACGCGCTTTTCGTGACCAGGTAGAGCATCTTCCCGAATACCTGCCGCAAAAAATTGCTGAACTCTTCCAAGAACAAGCACAACAGCTCACGCGTGAGGGACAGTTGGCGCGTGAGGCCGATATTCTGGAATGTCTGCTTCAAGCTCGCGAATATGCTGCACAGGGATACGCGAAAGGGATGGAATGGGCACAGATGTGTCGAGAGGGCTTGAAATCAGAGATTGCGAGAACACTTGCAGATTACTGTCTGGAAAGCGACCCAGGCGCGTGGTTTGAGTCGCTTCAACAAAACCCCCATCTCTGAGGGCTTGAAATCAGAGATGAAGGGCGTCCTCGATCCGCTTGCGGACACTGAAAGACAGGAAAAGAAGCGATCTATCGCATGCTTCTCTCAGGGGAGATCGTCGAAGGGAAAGAGAAACCACTTCAAATGGCAGCGTAGCCCGCGCTTGCTCCCGCTGCCTCCAGCACCGTCAGGCCGGGCGGGCTTAGAGCCAAGCGGCGCAAGCGCTTTCTTCCTACCGATTGCCCGCCACTCTTAGAGGTCCGAGCCTCCTCCACCTCCAGCGCCGGTAAGGCCGTGGCATCGGTCAGCGTCCCCACATCGTGCAGCCCGTCCTCTACCGGCACCCTCCGGCCAGCAATGGGCTTCACAACGTAGGGCTGCAACCGTAAGCACTCGCTCGCTTTCACTCCGACAGCCTCCAGGCTCAACTATTATGGATCGCGGGGGGCGATACCAAGCTCCCGGTGGTGCTGCTGCACGGGGCCGGCATGGATAGCAGCGGCTACGATGTCCCAGTAGCAAACGCCTCGCTGGTCAATGCCCTGGCCCAGAACGGCTCGCACACCTTCGCCTTCGACTTTCGCGGACATGGGCGCTCCAGCCGCGTCGCCGATGGCAAGACAGTGACGGTTGCCAGCTCAGTGGCCGATACGGCGGCCGTCCTCGACTTTGTTCGCCATGTCACCGGTCACGAGCGCGTGATTCTGATCGGCGAAAGCTACGGGACGATGGTGGCACCTGTCGTGGCCGAGCGCTACCCCGAGCGCATCGCCGGCCTGGTCTTGCTTGGCTTTATCTACGCCGCCCTGGCAACTCCGATCGATGAGATGCTGGCTGAGCTGGAGCAAGCCCCCTGCGGCTACGCCTACACCACCGAAGAAGAGTGGGAGATGTTCGCCCCTTCGGCCCCTCCCGCGGTGCTGCAGTGGCACCAGGCTCACTTTGGTACAGCTTATGCCTACCCTGTCGGCCCCTACCTGGAAGCAGGCCGGCTTCCTCACGTCCAAACCCCTGGTCGCATCAGCAGTCCGCTCCTGGTGGTCACCGGCGATCAAGATCCTTTCGCCTCGCTCGAAGATACCAATCGCTTCCTCTCCGCCGTGGCCAGCACCGATAAGGTCCATCTCTACCAGACGGGCGTCGGTCACATGCCCTATGTTGAGCAGAAGGCAGAGGAGACCAGACAGGCTATCTGTGAGCTGGTCAATCGCTGCAGCGGCAGCCGGCAGTAGAGGCACAGTGCCGCCTCTCTTGTTATGTTAAAAAGGCAGCCGGCTGCCTACGGCCAATTCCTCTCCTGGCTACTTTAACCAATATGACAAGGAGAGAGTAGAACGCGGTGGCAGTTTCCCATCAGGGAGCTTTGCCGACCGTTCTGCTCTCTCTACAGTGGCGATCCTGGACTACAGGCGTTTTTCTCTCTTACTTGGCTCCTTCAGGTATGGCAGGTCAAAAAACCACTTTATCAAAAACGCTAGAGGAGAAAATTTTTATGACACAAGAGCCAGCAGAGAAGAAAGAGTTGATGTCGGAATCGTATGTTCCGCGCACCATGCCCGTCCAGCTCAATACCCTGGACATGACGGCCAACTACATGCTTTTACTCTTCAACATCACTATCTCGACACTACTCGTTGGTAGCGGGGCGGCTGGGATCAGCTATTTGCTGCTGGGGGCCCTGGTTTTTTTCCTTCCCTGTGCCGTTGTTACCGCCCAGCTAGCTTTGCTATTCCCTCACGAGGGAGCGCTTTACAACTGGAGCTACAAGGCGCTCGGTCAATACTGGAGCTTTTTCTCGGGCTTCTGCGCCTGGCTCTCCGGTGCCCTGCTCATTATCGGAGGCCCCGAGCTATTCGTCACCTATCTGCAAAACCTGCACAGCGGCTGGCTGAGCGAACCCTGGCAGCAAGGATTGGTGATCATCGGCCTGCTCATTCTCTCCTGCCTGATTGCCCAGCAGCGCCTGCGCCTCGTCCAAAATATGATCAATATATTAACAATAATCTACTTTATGGCCGTGCCCCTGATGGGACTGGCCGCCCTGATCTGGCTGTGGGAGGGACATGCCACCGCCACAAGCCTCACTCATCCTTCCGAATGGAGCCTTGGCCCGACCAACTTCATCACCTTTGGCTACGCCACCTTTGCCTACCTCAGCACTGAGGTGCCTTTAATCCTGGGTGGGGAGATGCTGCCAAAGCGTCAGGTGATCACGCGCCATCTCCTCTGGGGCACTCCTATCGTCTTCGCCAGCTATCTGATCACCTCCCTGGCCATGCTCATGGTCCAGGGACAGCAGGCCGCCTACAACGGCTTCGCTCCAGTGCTGCTCATGGACATGGTCTTTGGTAAGTGGGCGGGGGACCTGGTTCTCGTCTGCATCTTAATCTATTTCTTCATCGTACCTGTATTTTTCAATTCCACCTTTTCACGCCTGCTGATGGTTGGCGCCATCGATAAGCACCTGCCCAGGCAGGTGGGCCTCCTCAACGGCAACCGAGTACCAGGTAATGCCATCATTTTTCAGACCGCTATCAGCCTGAGCTTTGCGGCCATCATCTTCCTGGTCATCCCCTATCTGATCGCCCCATCGTCGCCGAGCGACTTTGCAACCGAAGCCTATAATGTCCTGATCGCTGCAGCCACCCTCGTCTGGGCGCTCTCCGTCATGTTCTTGTTCATCGATACGCTAGTCTGTACATACCGTTATACGGACCTCCTGAATAAGCAAAGCCTGTTTCCCAAGCCCTTCGTCAGGCCTATCCTCTGGCTCTGCTGTATTCCTGGACTGCTCTCCTGCCTGACGGCTATGATCACGACCGTCATCTACCCCTGGATTCCGCAGATCAGCGCAGGCTCCTGGTGGTATATTGTTGGCGGGCTGGCCCTGGCCTGTCTGGGCGTTGCCGCCATTGGCAGCATGATCGCTAACAGCGGCGCCCGCTGGCAGGATCTCACCACCCCTGATTGAGACCCAGGGTTCCCCAAATGGGCAAAACAGCGTGATAAGCAGAGAAGATAGAACGCTGGAGTGGCCTCTCCTGTCAGGCTCATCAGGCAGGAGAGGCCACCAGGTGCGAAACCTAGCCCAGATACCAGGAGAAGATCAGGTGAAGAACGAGAACAGTTCACCAGCCATGCAGACCTTATCTCCTCTCGAGACCCTCTTTGAGCAGGCCGAGGCAGAGGGTCAGGCCCTGCCGCTCCCTTCACGCTTAGCCCATCTCTACGGACGGCTGGCTTTCCCGCCGGTCCCAGAAGAGCGCCCTTATATCGTCAGCAACTTTGTCGAGACCCTCGATGGGGTAGCGGTTGCTCATGCCAATGGTGCAAGTCTGGACATCAGCGGCAGCAACGAGCACGATCATCTGGTCATGGGACTGCTGCGCGCCTGCGTCGACGCGGTTATTGTCGGGGCAGGCACGCTGCGCGATGCGCGAGAGCATCGCTGGACGCCGGACTATATCTACCCTCCGCTGGCCCGCGACTATGGCCAGCTCCGCCAGCAGTTGGGCCTGGCCCCTCAGCCACTGAATGTGATCGTCAGCAACAGCGGCAACCTGGATCTCAGCCTGCCGCTCTTCCAGGAAGAGGCCATCAGCGCTGTGCTGATCACCAGCGCACGAGGGGCGGCCCAGCTCCAGCAACAATCCCTCCCTCCCAGACTGCAGCTGCTGATCGCCGCTGAGGAGGGCCCTCTGCCGGCGCGCGCCGTTGTGGAGACGCTCGGCCGCTGGCAACCGTGCCAGCGCATCCTGATAGAGGGAGGGCCCCAGTTGATGGGGCGCTTTTTGAGCGAGCGGCTCATCGATGAGCTGTTTCTCACGCTGGCTCCACAGCTCGCCGGACGCGACGCGGAGGAACTTCGCCCCGGCTTTGTCTCAGGTCAGCTCTTCTTGCCGACTGACCCACGCTGGGGGGAGCTACTCAGCGTGAAGCGAGCCGATAGCTATCTTTTCTTGCGCTACCGCCTGGCCCAACCCTTAACAGCTCCCTAGCCCAGCCAGGCTGTTGCCAGCCACTCGCCGCCCAGCACCCGCACCCAGGACCACCAGCCAGCCAGACAGACAGGTCGCTGTTTCCCTCTTCTTGCCTGGGCTGGCTGGCTGCGGGTTCTTTTCTTCTTCGCTAGCCAGAGTGGTCTAGACATCTTGACGATATGATTATCTCTGATTATCATTGGGCATGAAGGATTGGCCGGCAGGGCACGGCCTGTCTATCCACCCAGGGGGCAGGCTGCAGGCATGAGGCCAGCATGCCCTGCCGCGGCACCTGACAGCCTCGGGCTGTCTAAGCATCTTAAGGCAAGGAGGATAGCCATTGCCATGCCCCTACCCAGTAGGCTGCCCAAGGTTGGGCCGTTACCTCCTCTGCGACCGCGCATCCTGTTCGCATTACTCTCAGCCCTGCTGATCGCCAGTGGTCTTGCCGCGGCCTTCTTTCTGCGTTCGGCAGGCGGGGCTTTTGCCGCAGGCAGCAACCTTGTCACTAACCCGGGCTTTGAGAGCGGTAATCTCAGCGGCTGGAGCTGCGACCCCGGTGACACTGTTGTGACTGCTCCGGTGCACAGCGGCAGCTATGCCCTGCAGATGAATCCCACAGCTTCCACCACCGGGCAGTGTACCCAGACCATCGGCGTCCAGCCCAACAGCAGCTATACCCTCAGTGCCTACGTCAACGGTCCATACGCCTATCTCGGCATCAGCGGGGGAGCCAGCAACTGGACGAGCAGCAGCAGCTACACCCTGCTCAGCGTTTCCTTTACCACAGGTGCCTCAACCACCAGCGTCACCATCTACGTGCACGGCTGGTATCTGCAAGGGAGCGTCTATGTCGATGACGTCAGCCTGAGCGGGCCAGCAGGCAGCGCCACCGCGACGCCCTCGCCAACACCGACCAGCCCTCCCAGTCCGACCCCAACGCCCAGTCCCACGCCGGTACCGACCCGCACCCCAACACCGACCAGCACGGTCGCCCCTACTCCGACGCCGACGCCCTGCACAAGCTGCGGGGGCAGCCTTCCGCGTCATGTCCTGACCGGCTACTGGCAGGATTTCACCAACGGAGCCACACCGCTCAGGCTGAGCGCCATTAACTCCTACTACAATCTGATTGCCGTGGCCTTTGCCAACGCCGACCCCTCGCGTCCGGGCGCCGTCACCTTCAGCATCGACTCCGGCCTCTCCTCAGCCCTCGGTGGCTACACTACCAGCCAGTTTATCAGCGACATCGCTACCCTGCACGCGCAAGGGAAAAAGGTCATTATCTCCGTTGGCGGACAGAATGGCACCATCACCGTCAACGACGCAACAAGTGCCACGAACTTCGCCAACAGCGTCTACCAGCTCATGACCACTTACGGCTTTGACGGCGTCGACATCGATCTTGAAAACGGGATCAACCCCACCTATCTGACCAGCGCCCTACGACAACTTTCGGCCCTGGCCGGGCCCAATCTGATCATCACCCTGGCCCCGCAGACCATCGATATGCAGTCGACGGCGGGCGCCTACTTCCAGCTCGCCCTGAACATTAAAGACATTTTGACTCTCGTTAACACTCAGTATTACAACTCAGGAACGATGAACGGCTGCGATGGCAAGGTCTATGCCCAGGGAAGCGAGGACTTTATCACTGCGCTCGCCTGCATCCAGCTGCAGGGCGGCCTACGCCCCGATCAGGTCGGCCTGGGGCTGCCTGCCTCACCCTCGGCGGCGGGCGGCGGTTACGTTGCTCCCTCAGTAGTTAACGCAGCCCTTGACTGCCTCAGCAGCGGCACCAACTGCGCCAGCTTCAAGCCCTCTAAGACCTATCCCGGTCTGCGCGGGGCCATGACCTGGTCGATTAACTGGGACGCCTCCAATGGCTATGCCTTCGCTAATACCGTGGGGCCACACCTCAGCAGTCTGCCCTAGAGGCCCTGATTGAGCGGGCAAGCGCTTCCTTGTCCCCCCTCCTCTCGGACGGAGGGCACCGCTTCCATTGTCGGCGGTGCTCTCCGTCTTCTCTTTACCCAGTCCAGCCAGGAAGAAGGAGGGAGGGGAGCCGCTGGGTCGATTGGAGGCCGCAGCGGCTCGTCGGGGAGGGCCAGAGAGCCTGGACCAGGAGTCAGGGCCAGATTCTTTACAGAATCTTTGTAATTGGCTTAGGATTTTTTGATTTCTTCCCCCTATTATAGGGAGCAGACAGACCCCTATGGTTCCTGCTGTCAAGACCGACGCCTGGGAGGATCTCCCCCACCCCCGTTCCTCCGACCAGCACTCCCAGGCGCCGGTCTCCCCCAGTCCCTGGCGCTGGCGGCCAGCGAGAGAGAAGCCACACAAGCCCGCCCCCAGCAGGTTGCTCGTCTGGCTCCCCCTCAGTCGCTGCAATTTCGACCCCCTGTACCCTTCAAGCCGCCCGGAGCGGGCCATAAACAAAGAGGCCGGCTCGGGCACCTGCCCTTGCCGGCTACCACTGCTGCGCCGCTTTGCTGCCACTAGCCTACTGGCGAGAATAGGGACCCGTTGGTCCGCCCTGGCCTTGTGCGGGCCAGGGCGGTCGAAAAGTCTGGCCCTGCACAGGAGGCCCTTGCCAGGGAACCTGAGGCGAGGGAGCGGCTTGAGGAGCCGAGGGCGCCGTCGACGGATTGGACCACGGGGGTCCAAAGGGGGGCTGGCTCACAGGCCCTCCCCAGGGAGCAGCCTGAGAAGGCGTTGACGGAAAGCGCTGCCCGTCGGGACCGGCAACCGGTGATTGCCAGCCAGCCGGCTGCTGCTGGGCGGCCGCGGCCTCAGCGGCGGCGTGCGCGGCGCGCGCTCGCCGATCGTTGCGAATATGCCGCCAGACATAGAGGACCACCAGCACCAGCAAGGCCAGGACGATTACCCCGTCGAGGCTGTGAAAGATCGGGGCCAAGGTATCCAGGTGATTACCCAGCACCGTGCCAGCGTAAGCCAGAACCAGGCACCAGGGCAGCGACCCAAGGAAGGTGTAGAGACAGAAGCGCCCAAACGGCATTTTTGTAATACCGGCAGGCAGGGAAATGTATGTTCGTACAACTGGCAGCAGGCGCGAGAAGAACGCTGTAGCGCTTCCCCAGCGTCGGAAGAACTCATCCGCCTTATCGGCATCGTGCTGCGAAATCAGCAGATAGCGACCATACTTCAACATCAGTGGGCGCCCGCCAGAGGCCCCGATCGCATAGGCCAGCATCGAGCCGAGCAAACAGCCAAGAGAGCCGGAGAGGGCCACCAGCAGCAGAGCCAACCAGGAGTTGAGACCAGGAAGCAACCTGCCCTGAGCGAGCATCACGCCGGCCAGAGGCATAACAATCTCACTGGGCAGGGGAATGCAGCAGCTCTCGATCGCCATAGCCACCACGATCCCGAGCAGACCCGTCGAGACATAGAGATTCGTGATCAAGCTGGTGAGAGCCTCGATCAAGTGATTCAACAAAACGCGGCCTCCTTTGTAAGGCAAGCTCCTGCACTTTTGAGCAATCCTAGCACACTCGGCCAGCGGACGCCAGGAAAAGGGTACCAACGTCCCGTTCCGTGGCGTTGGCCCCAGCTCCTGGCCCGGCAAGTCGCCAGCTACCTGATCGGGCGCTCCCGCTCCGACCCTGATCTCCCCAAGCCTCTAGAGATCGTCAGCGGCAGGCAAGCGTCGAAGACGAGAAGAGCGGCGAGTGATTGGCTCCTCGGCAAACTGACTCAATTCGGCACGCAGCGGGTCATCCTCATAAAGATAGGGAGGGCGGCGTACCAGGGGATTTCTCAAGCTCCCCGAGGGCGAGCCGCGCAGGAGACGCTGCTCGCTCGTCACATAGGGACGCCCCAGGGGTTCCCTTCCCGCATTTGTCGTCTTCAGAGCAGAGCCATACCCATCATAGATCTCCCCAATCTCATCAGGCCCGGCGGCCAGCGGCGGGCGTCGCCCAGCCATTCGCGATGGAGCAGCAGGCCCAGAATCAGACAAGGCTGAGCGCTCTGACCGTCCCAACGATTGCGAAGGCCGAGGCTGGCGCTGTTGCATCTGCTGCATGGTTTGCGCCCGCTGTCCGGAAGCGGAGAGCGCAGAAGAGGGAGAAGCAGGCATCGACCCAGAGAGGCCGGAAGAACGGCGCGCCGCCAGCCTTGGTGGCGGCGGCGGAAGCATGGGAGAGATCTCAACGTCCTCCTCGCTAACGGCCTCTTCCTGCTGACGCACCGCCTCCAGGCGTGCGGTGCGCAGGGCCTCTGCGAAGTACTGACTCTGACGACGCTTGCCCGCGGCCTGAGAGCGCGGGACCCCTGGATACGCCGGGCCAGCGGGTGCGGGGGAGAGCCGATAGCCCTCTTGGAGCGGCTGGGGCCGGGGACCCTCGAAGCGCGTCTGCGGCTGGAGACCGGAGGAGTGGCGCCCGGTCGAGCGTGACTGCAAGGGAGCCGAAGAGGGGGAACGGGCCGGAAGCTCTCGAGATAATGAGCGAGATAGACGTGATGAGAGCGGCATAGAAGCAGGCCTCCGAACGCGTACCATCTCCTCCTCTGGCTCCTCATCGTCAAAGGTCACATATCCATCGTTGGAATCAGTTTCATCCTCTTCCTCAACAAAACTCCACTCCTCCTCTTCTTCGACCAGGGCTTCCTCATCACTAGCCATTCGTGTATAGCGCGTCTCGCCCCGTCTGCCATCCTGAGCCAGCAACGGCTGGCGGGCGGCGCGCGTAGAGGCCTGGGGGGGCAACTGGCGCGCCGTTTCGAGAGCCATGTGCGCCTGCAACTCGGCTCGGAAGTACTCATCGTGACGACGGGAGAGAAAAGAGAAGAGAGAGAGAGAAATGGGGATACTAAGCAGTAAGGCTGCCAATCCGCCTATCAGGCCACCAAGCACCCAGGAATTCAGCGTATTCCCGAACCACAGGACCACGGCAGCTCCAGCAACCAGCACGAATGCCACGGCGGCGGCTCTCATAGGAAGTGTGTCCTTTCAAACAGAAGTTCTCCTCAGTATAAGGCAGCAAGAGCATGGCGAAAAAAGAGCACAGCCTGCCCAGAAAAAGCCATGCCTCCCTTCTCAGGAACCCGAACTGGGTACGAGCTGATCACCTTTAGTGACAGTATAACAGCGACGGGATTTCTTGGCAAGAAGCGCGCTAGCAGGCGCCTGCGGAGAGGGGAGAAGAGAAGCCAGACAGTCCAGCTCTGGGGGCCAGAGGCAGAGCTTGCTGCGCCTGAGCGCCGGGTAGAGGCGAGCAGTTCGCTGGCGACCTGGTCGGTGGCGTCCGCTCGTCACTCCGCCTCTGCCACCGATCCCTTGCCGGCCTGGGGGGTCCCACGGCTAAAGCCGTGGGATGGTATGACTCCTTAGCCATACACCTCATAAAAGGAAGAGGACGCGGCACGGCAGGATATGCGCGTCCTCAGCACGGCATGCAGTCTGGCAGACTGGCGGGTGCAGAGCCTGGCTGCAACGAGGAGAAGCTGGCCGACTTGACTGACTAGAGAAAGGGGGTAGCGGAGAGAGCCAGCCGAGAGCCGTTCAGCTCAGGCGGCGCGGCCGGGGCCGCCGTAGTGACGCACGATAGCGATCACCTTGCCCTGGATCTCCCATTCACGATCCCACTCGTCACGCGGGATGTAGATCGGCTCCAACTCGGCGTTGGCCGGCTGCAGGCGCACCTGCTCCTTCTCCAGAAAGAAGCGCTTGAGCGTCGCCTTGCCGGGCGTCCCCTCAACCAGGTGCACAGCCACCACGATGTCGCCGTTCTCACAGGTGCGCTGGCGCTTAATCACCACATAGTCGCCGTCGCAAATATGATCCTCGATCATCGACTGGCCGCGCACAACCAGAGCGAAGCTGCTTTCGGGATCGACGCCATGCCCCACCTCGATCGTCTGGTCCGGCTCCGAGAAAATCTCGATCGGCTCACCAGCGGCGATGGTCCCCTCGACAGGGATGCCCCAGGGATGCCTGGTTAGCTTGATACCGCGACTCTTCTTGGCCTCGCGGATAATGTAGCCACGCTTCTCCAGCATGCCCAGGTGATAGTCGACATGGCCAGTGCTGGCGATCTTCATGGCCTTGCCGATCTCACGATTGGTCGGAGGCATCCCTTCCCGCCGAATGTAATTGACAATGAATTCCAACATACGCCGCTGGAACTCGCCTAGTGGTTCAGGCATAAGCCAGATTCCTGCCTTTCTCCAAAAACCCGTTCTACGAACTCTGTCGCTGTCAAAAGTAGAACGGCTATTCGAGTCAATGATATCAGACAGGGCAGGACAAGTCAAGCTTTTTCTTGAACGGATTTTCGGAACAGTCTTTCAGAGGCCATCACGAGCGAGCCGGGCCGTTCCCTGGGAGCAGAGGACTCTTGGAATAGCCGCCAGTCTTTGCTATACTATCCGACGAGGGGAGGTGATGGCGGGTCGTAGCCAGGTAGCGCCTGCTCCTTTCCTGTCCTGACCGTAGCCAGCGAGAGAAGGGCAAGCGATTTGCGCCAGACCCGTAGATAGATGTACAATAAAGGCGTCGAACACTCGCGGAACCGGCCATGAAAGAGGGAGTCAGAGACACATGGTTGAAATGACAGTCGAGAGTGTACGCATAAATCTGGCGACACAGCAACGGGTAGTCATTTTAAAGGCGCTAAGGCAGGAGCGCTATCTCTTCATCTGGATAGCGCACGCGGAAGCCTACGCGATCGCAATCGAACTCCAGGGAGCCAGCTCCCCACGGCCTTTGACCCATGACCTGCTCAAGAATGTGATCACCGAGCTGGGCGCGAAGATTATGAGTGTCGTGATCTCTGACCTGATCGACGATATCTTCTACGCCCGCATCATCCTCGATGCCGACGGCAGGCACGTGGAGATCGACGCTCGCCCAAGCGATGCGATCGCACTGGCCATTCGCGCCAAGGCTCCGATCTACGTCGAGGAGAGTGTGCTGGAGCGCGCCGGTGTCACGCCAGAGACCAGCGAGGAGCAGAGCCTGCCAAAGACCCCTCCCAAGAAGGAGCCAGAGCCGGATAACCTGGAGGCTTATCGCGATTTCATTAACAGCCTCGATGTGCTGGACGAGTTCGGCAAGGATTGATGGCACCTGCCGCCCCGCCGCAGCCTCTTCCGGCTCGCCTCGCTGCTGCGAGTCTCGCCTTCCGCTTGCTCACAGCCCTGGCGACTATCTGATGCTGGAAGGGATGGCTTGAGGAGCGGTCTGGGCTTTCTTCGCCCGCCTGACAGCCATGCCGCTCCGTCAGCAAGGCCCGCTCTCGCTATCGATGGCTCGCCCGCTTTTGTCCTGCCCTAAAGCAGAGGGGACGCTCCTTCGTTCGTCGCCGATCGTGGCCATCCAGATCGCTCGTTTGAAGGCCCGTCCGTCCCAACGCCCATGAAGAGAGTTCCGTTCCAACTTTGAGAGCAGGACCGTCAGCACGTGTCGCGCGAGGATGGCCCTTGCCCTTCAGTGATATTTTTGTGCCTTGATAGCATCTGCTGCTTCTGCCCTGTTCACGGCTGGCTTTCCGGCCTGCAGGTCTTCTTCAGTCGCTCGCTCGGGACAGAAGAGCCGTCCGCCAGGCCAGTCCGCCGTTTGCGCTCCTCTGGCGGTCGGGTAGTGTCGTGGAAGCAGGCCAGGCAAGGGGGGGTTGCTCTCCTCTGGTGGCGAAGGTGCCGTCGTGACCGGCCCGCGTGAGCGAGCGTCCGCCTTTCGCTCGCAGGCTTTGCCGACCGAATCAGGCCCTTTGCCAGCACTTCCGGGTAAGATTCTCTCCAGACCTCTCGCCGGTAAGTCAAGCCACCTCCAGGTGAGCCATTGGCCAACAGGATCGCAGAGCCGTGAAGATCGCCTCAAGAGCGCACCTCTCCCCTCGCATCCTCCCCCGTTCCCCCGGGCAGGCGCTTACGCTCTATTGCCAGGTATGATACAATAAGGCCGTTCTTAGCCGAGAAAGAGGAGAGCCTATTGTCACCTATGACGCAGTCCGACATGCCTATGCAGGAGGAGCAGCAGAAACGAGCGCCAGCAGCTCCTGCTCCACGGCTACGCTTTGCCCCAAGCCCCACGGGCTTTCAGCATATCGGCGGCTATCGGACCGCCTTGTTCAGTTGGTTATTCGCTCGCCATAGCGGTGGCACCTTCATCCTGCGCATCGAAGATACCGACCTGAGCCGCACAGTCGAGGGAGCGGTCAGCTATCTGATCGAGGGACTGAAGTGGCTCGGGCTGGACTACGATGAAGGTCCCGTCGTTGGTGGCCCGTATGGCCCTTACTATCAGACGCAGCGCAAGGCCCTCTATCAGCAATACGCTCATCAGCTGATCGCCAGCGGGCATGCTTATCGCTGCTATTGCACCCCCGAGCGGCTGGAGCAGATGCGCAAGGAGCAGGAGGCTCAAAAGCTTCCCCCACGCTATGACCGCCGCTGTCGCTACCTCAGTCCCGAGGAGCGCGCGGCCCTGGAGGCTGCAGGCCATAGCTGGACGGTGCGCTTCGCTATGCCGCTGGAAGGTGAGACCGTTGTTCACGATGAGCTGCATGGCGATATTGTTTTTAAGAATGCCGACCTCGACGACGCCGTGATCCTGAAGTCAGATGGCTATCCCACTTACCACCTGGCGAACGTTATCGATGACCACCTGATGGGGATCACCCATGTGCTGCGCGGCGAGGAGTGGATCGCCAGTGCCCCGCGCCATGTTCAGATCTATCGCGCTTTGGGCTGGGAGCCGCCGCTCTTCTATCATCTCCCCAACGTTTTGGGAAAGGATAAGAAGAAGTTGAGCAAGCGTCACAATGCCCCGTCCTGGGATACGCTGCAGAAGCAGGGCTATCTTCCCGAGGCCGTCTTTAATTTCCTGGCCCTGCTCGGCTGGGCCTACGACGACAAGACGGAGATCTTCAGCCGTGAGGAGCTGATCCGCGTTTTTACCTTGGAGCGCATCGGCGTCTCGGGTGGCATCCTCGATCCAGACAAGCTCACCTGGATGAACGGCGTCTATATTCGCCAGTTATCCCTGGAGGACTTGACGCGGCGGGCCCTTCCCTATCTTGAGCGCCCGGCGGCCGAGGGCGGCCTGCCCGATAGCGTGCCTCGCCCACTTGATTTCGCCTATACGCAGCGCGTGCTCCAGCTCGAGCAGGAGCGCATGAAGACGCTGGGAGAGGTCGCCCAGATGGTCGACTTTTTCTATCTCGATGAGCTGCATTACGATCCGGCTCTGCTGGTCCAGAAGCAGATGGATGCCTCCAGTACTCGCATGGCGCTCGAACGCACGCGTGAGATCCTGGTCGCGCTTGATCGCTGGGACCACAGCGCGCTCGAGGAGCCGCTGCGCGCTCTGGCCGCCACGCTCGGTCTGAAAACTGGCCAGCTCTTTGGGGCGATTCGCGTGGCCATCAGTGGGCGCACGGTTTCGCCTCCGCTCTTCCAGACGATGGAGGTTCTGGGCCGTGAGCGCACGCTGCGGCGCCTCGACGAGGCCATCTCACGCTTAGCCTGATCTGATTGCTCCAGCCGGAGGCTTCCGTTGGCGCGCGCGAAGCACGCTGCTGCAAAAGACTGGCTTTTTGCCAGCCCATCCTTGCCTCAGGGATATGTCTACATATGCCTGTCTATAGCCGACCTGATAGGCCCGTCTAAGCCCGCCAGCTAACTAACCCGCTGATCCCTTGCTTGCCAGAGCCAGGGGAGGTAAGTCCGGTGATTAATCGCGATTATATCCTGAGAATCATTGAGCAGTTCAGCCGCATTCTCGCGCGCGTGCTCTTCCTCCGCCAGACCAATCAATACCAGGAGGTACTGGCGCTGCTCGATGAGCTGTTCCGCCAGACGGTAGGCTTGAACTCCGATTTCCTGCTGGCGGTCCCCGAGGAAATGCTCCTGGCCCTGGTGAAGCGCATCGATCTGCTAGACGTCGAAAAGTGCCTCTGGATAGCCTTGCTCTTCAAGCTGGAAGGCGATACCTATCAGGACCTGGAGCGCTATGAGGAGAGTTTCCCTCGCTATCAGCGTTCGCTGCGCCTCTTTCTGGAGGCTATCTTGCCGGAGGAGAATCCACGCCAGTCGGATTTCTTTGCCGAGGTGGAAGAGCTGCTGACGCTCCTGAGCCGCTACGAGCTGCCCGCCTCTCTGCTGAGGCGGATCATGCTCTACTATGAGAAAACGGGACGCTATGCTCAGGCTGAAGATACCCTCTTCGAGGCGCTGGAGGCCCCTGACAGCAGCAGCGAGATCTTTGAGGAGGGGCTGGCCTTCTACGCTCGCCTGCGTGGCAAGAGCAGCGCCGAGCTGCGAGCAGGGAACTTCTCGCTCGAGGAGATCGAGGAGGGCCTGGCCGATCTGCGCCGCCTGCAGGCGTCCCAGGCCACTCGCCACTCCCCCCCACACTAGGGAAAAGGGGACAAGCCAGGGACGCTGGGCGCTGGTCCTGCACCGCATCGACCGGCTTGGGCACTGCCCATGAGCATGAGGTGAGACGATGTCGTTAGTAGAGACTCCTGAGCAGTCATCATCTTCGGCCACCTATCCACGTTCGACAGTGGCCACAACCTGGCGCTGGCTCTGGCCCGATGTGCTGATCCGCGTTGTGCCCCTGACTGGCATTCCGCTGCTCTGGCTGGTCCTCTGGCATCGATCACCGGCAGAACTGGGCTTGACTCTGCCACCTGCCCCTGGAACTCAGCTTGCCCTCGGCCTGGGACTGGGAAGCCTCATGGCTCTGCTGGCGATGCTCTACCGCGCTCTAATCGTGGGAAGGGGCTTTCGGCGTCCCAGCCCTGGTGACCACCTGCTGCAGGCTTTCTACTATCTCTTTATTAATGCGCCCGCAGAAGAGTTGTTCTTCCGAGGCTTTTTGCTGCACCTGATCTGGCAATGGACCGGCTGGCCCGCTTGGGGCTGGCTAGTCAGTACGCTGGTCTATACGCTCTATCATCGCCTGGGAGGCTGGAACTGGCGCAGCATCGCTGGCGTGGGTCTGGCCGGTATGGTATTCAGCACACTTTATCTCCTGCAACCTGCTCCCCCATCGCTGCTGAGCGTGATCCTCGTGCACGGCCTCACCACCTGCGGCTTTCTAAGCTGGGGCGACGAGTTCCTCTACATTGTAGTATCCTCATCGCAGCATCCTCAAGCGGATCGGCCTCCCAGCAACACTTCCAAAAACCAGCGGCGAGCACGGCGCCGCGGCCCACGGCGGTAGTATCCAGGATCGCTATCTTTGTTCAATCCTGCCTGAAGATGATCGGGGTTCGCCTGGAGGAACAGCCGCTGCGAGGCACTTGGGCACGCAAGATAGGCCCCACCTGCTCGGCCTGACAGCTCCGTTGGCGGCTGCCATGGGGATCCGGGGAAGTCAGTATCCCTTCCACCTGTTTCCAACTTGGGCCGTCTCCGCGCTCGCCAAACTCGTCCAGGTGAGGACACAGGGCCACCAGCGCCGTGCTGATAACCGCTTTCGACATATTCAGGAGCCGCAGGGCATCCGCTTGCAGCGGATCTGACAAGCGCCGCAGATAACTCAGGGATTGGACAGCCCATGTTCGGCGCACGCCAGTAACTCCCGTCTCTTGCGACTGCGCAGGCCATACAATTGGCCAGCCAACGAAGCGATCAGGGCCAACAAATCCTTCGTCAGTTCCTGTTCTGGTGTTTTCTCCTCGGCTGGCTCCAACACCGTGAGCTGCAGGCCATAGCCAAAAAACCGCGTCGAGAGATATCCCAGGCCAAAGCGCGTGAGGCGGTCCGAGAACGCTACCACAATCTCAGACATCCGATAGTCTTGCACCAATGCCAGTAGTTTCTGTAAGCCTTTGCGGTTCGGGTCCAGCCCAGAACCAACATCAGTAAGCTTCATCGTCTGGTATCCCGCCCGATGGGCCTCGGCCCACAATCTATCCTGGGTGCGCCACCTGGCGCTTCAAATCGGCCCGTTGGTCGCGGCCAGACTCCCGCCGGTAGACCACGACCAGCCCCGTCCATCGTCTCCCAGCAAACGCTCCGCTGCGGTAATCGGAAGGCGCGCTTCTCGTCCAATCCTGGACGGGAACAGTCTTGCCCTCTTTGACCCGACCCAGCGCCGCGTACGGCCAGCGGAGGTGAGTCGAAACGTTGAGCGGCTACGCCGGTTCTGAGTCGTCTGGCTGGCTCTGTTCTCAGAACAATGAGAGTGGGGAGAATCATTATCTTAATCCGTTAACTGCTGCTGACCACCCTGACCAGGGAGTCCACCATGAAAAGGGCCGTTGCCTTCCCCCGATTGGGCCGGCCCGAGGCCGGTAGCTTCCCTTGAAGGGAGAAAGTATGATATCCTTGACTCACCAATCAAGCTAGTCTCTACCCTATTGGTTCGGAGGTTCATTCGTTGAGAGTCGTTGTCACCGGTGGAGCGGGTTTTATCGGCTCCCATCTGTGTAAACGTCTGCTAGAGGCCGGCCATCATGTGCTCTGTGTAGATAATCTGATCACTGGATCGGAAAGAAATATAGCAGAATTGCGCCATCATCCTCACTTTACCTTTCTCTATCACGATGTTACCCAGCCATTTGCTTTTGAGGCTGAGGCGATTTTTCATTTGGCCAGCCCGGCTAGTCCCGTAGGCTATATGGAGCATCCGCTGGAGACCATCCTGGTGAATAGCCAGGGCACCTATCTTCTGCTGGAAGAGGCCCGGCGCCAGCATGCACGCTTTCTGCTGGCCTCGACCTCGGAGGTCTACGGCGATCCCTTAGAGCACCCGCAGCGCGAAGACTACTGGGGCCATGTCAATCCGATCGGCCCGCGAGCCTGTTACGATGAAAGTAAGCGGCTGGGCGAAACACTGACAATGGAATTTTATCGCCAATATCGCACAGATGTGCGCATCGTGCGCATCTTTAACACCTATGGTCCCAACAGCCAACCACACGATGGGCGTATGATTCCGAACTTCATTACGCAGGCGCTCAGAAATGAGCCGCTGACCATCTACGGCGACGGCAGCAAGACACGCAGCATCTGCTATGTCAGCGACCTGATCGAAGGGTTGATGCTGGCCATGTTTCAGCCCCAGACGACCGGTGAGGTTTTCAATCTGGGCAATCCGGAAGAGCACACTGTCCTGGAATTCGCTCAGACAATTATCCGGCTCTGTCACTCCTCGTCGCCCATCGTCTTTGAACCAGCCCGCGTCGACGACCCCGAGCGACGTCGCCCCGATATCTCGAAGGCCTGCCGCCTCCTGGGCTGGCGCATCTCTGTCCCGATGGAGGAGGGATTGCGACGAACGATAGAATGGTTTAGTAAGGAACAAAGCTCTCTCTCCACCGTCTCCTAGCGGGCCTTGTCACGAGAGGAGCCTTTGCCACATCGAGTAGACATATGATGCATCTGATCTATTATGAGAAGCTTTAGCATCTTGACCAGGGAAGCAGGAGCCAACGCCTCCCGCCTTTCTCGCCTGGGGGCAACGCTGCGCTCCTCTCTGACGGCAGCCAATGTGGTTGGTGTCATCGGGGCTGCTCTGGCCCTTGGCTGCCTATTGACGCTGCCCACGCCCTGGAATATCCGTCTCCCGCTCTATCTGGTCCTCAGCGTCTGGGTACTGCTGCGTCCCCAGGTCGCGCTCTACCTTCTCCCGCTCAGCATCCCCTGGGGGGCACTCGACTATATCGGCCTTGGTTCCTTGCGCTTCAACAGCACCGACATCCTGGTCATGCTGCTGGCCGTGGCCTGGCTGGCCGGGCACGTCCTGCGCAGCGGTAGCAGGAAGAGCGGGCCACGCAGCTACGAGCGGCGAGCTATACCGGCGCTCTTGTTGGTAGCTCTGGCCGTCCTGCTGATCAGCATGTTGATCTCAGTGACCGTGGCGTTGAGCGTGAAGTCGAGCCTAAAAGAAATCTTTAAATGGATCGAGGTGCTGATTATCGTCGTGGCCGGCAGCAGCTACATTCGCACACGGCGTCAGGGCTGGACGATCGTGATCATGAGCCTGCTGGCCGCCCTTTCACAGGCAGCCCTCGGCTACTATCAGGAGCTGTTTAATATTGGTCCGGCGAGCTTTGTCCGCGGCGAGAGCCTGCGCGTCTACGGCACCTTTAACCAGCCTAATCCCTACGCTGGCTATATCAACCTCTCCCTGACCGTCGCTCTGGCCCTGGCCATTGCTGGCAGAGAGCGAAGAACTCGCTGGCTGGCCGCTGGCGCCAGCGCACTGCTAGCCCTGGCCGAGTTTTTCAGCCAGTCACGTGGAGGATGGCTCGCCTTGCTGACGGCGACCCTCTTTATCTTCCTTGTGGGTCTGCCCGGTCTACGCCCCCTATGGCGTCTGCTCATCGCCGCTTTCGGGGTCCTGATCGAAAGCATCCTGATTGGCCTTATTCCTCAGCGCTTTTTCAACCCATTATTGAATTTCATAGGAGTCAACGACATCTCCTTCACCCAGCCGAGCGCCCAGCAGTATGCCACGGCAGAACGGCTGGCTCACTGGCTGGCGGGTATCCACATGTTCCTTGATCACCCGTGGCTTGGAGTGGGCATCGGTAACTACGGCGATGCCTATCCACGCTACGCGATCGGCATCTTCGTCATCCCACTTGGTCACGCCCACAACTATTTCATCAATGTTGCTGCCGAGATGGGCCTGGTGGGCCTGCTAGCTTATACGTTCTTTGTGCTGGTTATCGCCGTCCTGAGCGCTCGGGCCTATCACCGCCTGCGTCGCGCCTACCGGGAGCAGACCCAGGCTCTTCAGGAGAGAAGAGGCGCCGCAGCGCTTCGCTGGCGTGAGCGGCTCGCCCACCTCGGCGATGACCAGGCTCTGGCTCTCGGGATCGTGGCCGCTCTTCTGACAGTTCTCGTGCATAACATGGTCGATAATCTCTATGTGCAGGGCATGACCAATCTCATGGCGCTCCTTTTGATCGTGCTGCTGCGTTTGGAGCGCCTGGTTGTGGATGGGCGTGAGCAGCAGGGAGGGCGCAATCAGCCGGAGACCAGCGGCGTTCTGGTCGCCATCCAGAGTAAGCCTCGACTGGATGCCCGTCCGTGACCCAGCCACTCCTTTCTGCGTTTAGCAGAGAAGGGAGCATCCGGTCAGAGGAAGGAGCCTCTGCTGGGAGAGAGCGAGGAGAGCAGGCCCGGCTCATCCTGCCAGCAGGTTCGCTGACCAGGCCCAGATCCCGGATCGGCTAGCGGTAAGGAGCCGCATCCGCCGCGCAAGAAACGGAAGTGAGCGCGTTTGTGCGATTGAGAACAGCAGGATGCTCTTGCCTGGAGGGACTGGCGAGTGAGGTAGTTTTCTCTTGACGGCCTTGCGCTCCCGACGCGGCGCGGCCCACCCCGAGCGAGCAGGCCATCTGCAACAGGCTCGCCAGGAGCAAAGCGGGTGGGCAGATAGGCAGGTGAGTCGGCCAACCATGGCCCACCTAAGAAGCATAGCATAGATCAGGAGAGGGATCTCCGAAGGAGTCTGCACTGATGAATCAGTGGTTTCAGCATGGCAAGGATCATGCCGAGAGAGAGACCGCAGGCCGCCCCCTGGAGCAGGCAGCGCTCTTCCAGGAAGGGGCCGTGAGTGAAGCAGCCCCTTTGGCCCTTAGCGGCACAGAGGAGCAGCCCATCACAGCAGAGCAGCTCTCGCTGGGAAAGCGTCTACTGAATTGGCGCACCATAGTGCCTCTGGCTATTGTTCTGCTGGCCCTGGTGATCTTCTTGAAGCAAGAGAAGATTAACCTCCAGCAGACGTGGCTGGCCATTCGGGCGGCGAATCCTCTCTTTTTCGCCGCCGCTTTCGTCATCTACTACCTCTCTTTTCCTCTGCGAGCCTGGCGCTGGCGCATCTTGCTGCGCAACGCCAGCCAGGGAGCCAAAGATGAGATGCGGCTGCCGTCCTTCTGGAAGCTGGTCGAGATCGTCTACATTTCCTGGTTCGCCAACGCCCTGGTGCCCGCCAAGCTGGGCGATCTCTATCGAGCCTACCTGCTGAGGCAGGAGAACGGCTCCTCGGCCACGCGCACCTTTGGCACCGTTTTGGCGGAGCGCCTGCTCGACCTGACCGTGCTGCTCTGCCTGTGCATCCCCGCCCTGATGATCAGCCTTCATGAGCGCATGCCCTGGCAGGTGCGTTTCGGCCTGATCGTCACGCTGGCCGCTGTTCTGGTCGGGATCGCCGCCCTGGGCGCGCTCCGCCTGCTGCACGAGCCTATCGGAAGACGCATTCCAGGCCGCCTGCGCGGCTACTATGAACACCTTCAGGGCGGCATTCTCGGCTCCTTCCGCCATCTGCCAACCCTGGGCCTGCTGACCCTGGCCATCTGGAGCTGCGAGGCCCTGCGCTTCTTCTTCGTGGTGCTGGCCCTCCAACTGCTGCAAGGGCCTCTGCTGCACCTGCTGGCGGTGGCGCTCCTGATCGCCCTGGTAGAGGCGCTGCTGACGGTCATTCCCTTCACTGGGGGCGGGGTGGGCCTGGTCGAGGGCGGCATGATCGCTATGATCGCTCTCTTCCGCCCTCACGCCACTAGCCTGGCCCTGGCGGCCATCGTGCTGGACCGCACCATTAGCTTGCTCAGCATCCTGGTAATCGGCTTTATCGTCTTCTTTATCGCTTTCGGGAGGCAAACAGCAAAGCAGTCCCTAGATGCTTGACAGAGCCAACTCACCAGTCTTATAATCTCCCCGTAGGCCCGCGGGATGGCTTAAATGGACATCAAGACTGCAAGGGCTCCACTCTGACCAACGTTCAGCCACACAGAAGGCAGAGGAGCCCTCACCCCCACGATCCGTTTGGGGATGCGTCCAGACACCCGCTCTGACGCAATGGCAAACACCATCTCGAAACCAGGCCGAGAGGGGGGGGAGTCCTGCTGTCGGAAGTCAAGATTAGCGAAAATGAGCCGTTTGAGGCTGCGCTGAAACGCTTCAATCGCAAGATCCAGCAAGACGGCATTCTCGCCGAGGCGAGACGCCGAGAGCACTACGAGAAGCCAAGCGTACGGCGCAAGAAGAAGGAAGCTGCCAAACGCCGCAAGACGGCCCGTAAAAATAAGTAGTCGTCCGCAACCCCTGTCGGATTACGCTTGAGCGCTTGAGGTCTGTGCAGAGCAATTTGGCTGCATGGGCACAAGTAGATGGCCTGTTGATGGTCTGTCGCGATCACGCTTGAGCGCTTGAAGGGCAAGAGCAGATAAGAACGCACGCGAAAGGCGAGTGCTTTTCCGACAGGGGTTTCTTTTTGGAACGCCAGCCACCGCTCGCTCGCTCACTCGTTCTTTTTCTCTGGCTGGCATCGGCTTCTTGCTTGCTCGCCGCCACCCGCCAGCTTGCTCGCCTCGGCCAACGAGGGGAGATGGTGCGCTCGCGTTCTGGCACCACCCTTCCAAGAGGCGATTTCATTGAGATTCTGCCAAGTTCCTGCCGATAACGAGGGGCCTTATGGACGAACAGCTTTCGCAAGTTGTTGACCTGTATGTCACGCTGGAAGATGTGGCGCTGAAGCGCTCGTTCGATGAGGCGCTGGCTCCGGTCGATCTGGATGCCTTCGCACGCCGCGCCCTGCAGGAGGCCGGGGTGCATCAGCCGGTGATGTTCACCTTGATGGTCACCGACGACCCTACGATCCAGGAGATGAATAATCAGTATCGCCAGCAGAACAAGCCTACCGACGTGCTCTCTTTCCCGCTCCTCGATCATCCACTCGTCGAGGCCCCCGCCGAGCTGCTCTGGCAGCCTCCCGAAGAGTCCCCCGCCGGATCGCCGGAGACCGCTGCCGCCGCACCCCCGCCGTTCGTGACTCCCCCTGGCCAGCCTACCAATCTGGGAGACATCGCTATTTCCTGGCCTACCGTCCTTCGTCAGGCCGCCGCTGCCGGCCATAGCCCAAGGCAGGAGTTCCTCTATTTGTTGGCCCACGGGATTCTTCACCTGGTCGGCTACGACGATCAGACCCAGGCCGGCTATGAAACAATGGTCCGCAAACAGGAGGCCATCCTGACGGCTACGGGAGAACGAGTCGGTGGCCTATGAGCGAGTTGAGCGATCCCAGGCGCGCACCACGCGGCGCCTGGGGCCGTTTTCTGGTCGGCTTCGCCTATGCCTTCAGAGGTCTATGGTACGCTTTGCGCACTCAGCGCAACTTTCGCGTCCACACTGGGGTTGCACTACTGGTAATTGTCGCCGCCTGGCTACTCCATCTCTCTCCTATCGAGATCGCCCTGGTAGCGGTAGCTATTGGCAGCGTGCTCATCTGCGAGCTGGTGAATACGAGTATCGAGCTGTGTCTGGACCTGCTGCATCCCGCCTACCATCCTTTGGTGAAGGCCGCCAAGGATGTGGCCGCAGGCGCCGTTCTGCTGAGCGCTTTGCTGGCGATCGTCATCGGTCTCTGTGTCTTCGGGCCTCACTTGTGGAACTGGTGGTTGACCGTTCTACGATTCATGGACAAATGATTATTTCTCGCTTCCTGCCTCCGCGCCCCATGACGAGCAGCCCAAGGCCGCCGCGCCAGCGGGATCTCCACAGGCGTGACTTCCCGCGCAACTCGCGGTACCGATTCTCAAACGATTGTTCGCTGCCTTGATGTCGCGGTCCTGCCGCGCGCCGCACGCCGGGCAGGTCTTGCCGCTCGCGTAAAACAGCGGCGCTCCGATGAGCTGCGAACTACTACGCGCACTTGTCCGTCAGCCCTGGCCCAAACTCGCCAAACCCCATGTCCAAAATGGCTCGCGCCAACGCGCGTTTCTGCGCCACGCCTCGCCTCGCACTCGCAGGTCTTCCATGACGATCGCTCGCCTGGTGCTTGCGAGCACCGTCGTCACCTTGTACAAAAAGTTCTGCCGTCTGTCGCGGAGCTCCCGGTGCAGCCGAGCAGGTGCCAACGTCGACTTCCGCCGATTTCGCAAGGCCGGGCTTTTCTCTTCTTCCAGCATGGCCTGCTCTTTCGGGCAAGGCGCTAGACCAAGAAGGATACTTGACAGATCGCAAGGGAGATTGCTATCATCAAAGAAGAAGAAGAAGACTTAGACCACCGTCCCCCAAGGCGGTCAGTGGTTCGTGTCGCTTCTGCGCCCGTAGTTCAGTTGGATAGAACAGCGACCTTCTAAGTCGCCTGTCGCAGGTTCGAGTCCTGCCGGGCGCGCCTCGCATGCTCCATAAAGGAGAGGGAATAGATCTCGACCGGCAGACAGGCCGGTCGGTCTTCTCCTCTCCTTTTTTCCTTACGGTGGAAAGAACCCTGAGCGAACGAGGGCCAAGGCAGTCGGGGAAATTTTTTTACAGTTTCCTGACAGTTTCTTGAGCATCAGCCCCTATAGTTAGCGAAGGGAAAAGGAGAGCATTCTTCCGCCGACCTGCGACCTTTTCAACGCGGCGCCCGGCATGACGACACGCCGAGGCGAGCGCCTGGACAGGGAGGCAGAGGGGCCTTCCTGCCTTTAGCCTGCCCGTCTGTCTGCTCTCCTGCTGAGCAGAGACCCTCTGCTGCTCTGGTCCGGTCAGCAAGCAAACCCATTCCCGCGAAGGGAGATAATCTGTGCATCGCGATCCACGCTCCAGATGCCCTGCGCCTGGATGGTGGCGCTGTGGTTTGCTCGTCGGGCTGCTAGCCGTTATGGTTCTCGCCGCCACAGGCTGCAGCACAGGTCAATCCTCGACGACGATGAGCAGTTCACCATCACCAACGCCCCGGCAGGTGCTTGTTCTACCGAACGTTGGGACTCAGGACCTCAACTATCTTGATCCGGCCCAGGAGCCAGATGCCAACGATCCCGCCCAGGGGCCCGATCCGAACTCGGCCCTCGCCCTGAGCATGCTCTACAGCGGCCTGGTGCGGACCGATAAGAACTTGAATGTGGTTCCTGACCAGGCAAGCTGGGAGATCTCCCCCGATGGGCGAGTCTATACTTTCCATCTGAAACCGAATATCGCTTTCTCAGATGGTACTCCGGTTACAGCAGCTACCTACGTCTATTCTTTGACCCGGGCCTTGCTGCCCGCGGTGAAGTCTCCCCTGGCCGCTGTCCTTGAGAAACCAATCGTGGGAGCTAGCGAGGTGAGCAGCGGGAAGAGCCGGGTTTTGACTGGCGTCCAGGCTCTCGATCGCTATACGCTACGTATCACGCTGACGCGGCCTACTCCCTATTTCCTGGCTTCGCTCACCAATGAACTTTTCTTTCCCGTCAACCAACGCTTGATTGAGCGCTATGGAGAGAACAGTTGGACCGAGCATGCGGCTGGCAATGGCATCGGCTGCGGGCCATTTATGGTCAAGGCCTGGGAGCATAATGTGAAAATGATCCTCGTGCCGAACCCGCACTACTACGGAAGCCGCCCGCGCTTGAGCGAGATCGATATGATTTTTGTCAATGATCCGGCCACCGCTTATCAGCAGTACCGCGCAGGGCAGTTCAGCCTGATCTGGAACATCCCTCAGAGCGATCTGGCCGCCGCCCGCGGGTTGCCCGGCTTCATCTCTAGTCCACAACAGGAAACGGACATGCTCTTCTTCAATACACGCATGCCTCCTTTCGATAACGCCGCCGTCCGCCAAGCCTTCGCCTATGCCCTCGATCGAACAACGCTGGTACAGACCCTGCTCAAGGATGCCGCTATCTCAGCCCCGACGCTGATTCCGCCAGGTCTGCCAGGCTACCAAACAGATTTTCAGGGCCTGACCTTCGATGCCGAGAAGGCCCGCACTTTGCTGCACTCGGCCTACCCCGATACTGCCCTGGTACCACCCATTGTGCTGACCTATCCGACAGCCTTGCTCTCTCGCAGCGAGGCCAACGCTCTCTGCAGTATGTGGTCAAGCGTCCTCAATATTTCTGTTAAACCCCTCCCGGTCGAGCTTAATGCCTATACCGATGAGCTAAGCCAGCATCAAATTCAGCTCGGCTTCATTCAGTGGTACGCCCTCTATCCCGACCCCCACAACTGGCTCGCCCCTAATCTGCTTTCCGATGCCCTTCACAACGAGTCTCTCTGGCAGAATAAGACCTTCGATCAGTTGATCGCCCAGGCTGATCAAACGAGCGGCGAGACACGCTTTGCACTCTACCAGCAGGCAGAAGAGCTGGCTCTCGAAGAGGTGGCTGTGCTGCCCCTGGACCATGAGACTATCAGCGCGATTATTCCTCCGTGGGTACATGGGATCAGCCTCAACGCGCGGGGCCTCTACGTGGCAGATTGGTCTGAGGTCTATCTCACACCCCACTAAGCCCGGTTGGTCCGTTGGCCTGTTCTGCTCTCTTCCAGGAAGTCCGGAATGGCCGGCCCGGCTCCAATCTCGCCAGTCAGTCAACCCGTCCAGGGCCAGTGGAGAAAGGTAGAGCGCGCGGCCAGACAAACCATAGCGGCTGGCGCTGGTCGCAACGATCAGGCGAGGCTGGCTACGGATGAGCAGATCGGCAGAGCTTGAGAAAGCCAGAGGGAGCGCCTCCGGCAGCAAGCTGGCCTCCTCCCGGCGCCGCCGTCTCAGGGGGCAAAGGTAGCAAAGCGTCCGGGGGAGCAAGTCAACAGGAAGGGAGAGCGCTCCCCCGTGCTGATCAGGTCGCTGATGAGCTGACCAGTGAGAGCACTTAGCATCACGCCCTGGCTGCCATGTCCGGTGGCCAGAATGACATTCCGCCAGCCGGGTAGAGGACCGAGGAGCGGCAAGCCATCGGGCGTACTTGGCCTCAGCCCGGCCCAACTGTCCTCAACACTGGCCGCTGCCAGCGCTGGCACCAGAGACCGGGCCTGCGCGAGCAGCCAGGCCCGTCCTTCCTCGGTTACGCGCACTTCAAAGCCTGCCTCTTCGCGCGTGGCCCCTATCGTTAACGAGCCATCCCGCCGAGGGACCAGATAGATAGCCCGGCCAAAAATGAGATGCTGGAGCGACGGCAGCCCAGCCGGAGGGCGCACGCTCAGAAGCTGGCCTCGTACCGGCCTCAGTGGCACAGCCGTCCCCAGCCAGGCACAACACTGGGCACTCCAGGCCCCCGCCGCGATGACCAGCGAGCCACAGGCGATCTCGCCACCTCCCCTGGTCTGAACGGCCAAGACCCGATCAGCCTGCAAACGCAGGCCGCTCGCCTCGCAATGCTCGTAACAGCGGGCCCCAGCCCGGCGAGCCGCATCCGCCAGAGCCTTGAGTAGCCTGCCGGCCCTGAGCTGGCCCTCCTCGGGAGCATAGACAGCCGCCAGAACATCAGCGCTGAGCAGCGGCTCCCTCCGACGCGCCTCTTCGCCGCTGAGCCAGTGCAGCTCTAGACCCAGTGGCTGCCAGCGCTCCAGCCGCCGCCGCAGACGGGCAACCGCCCGCGCCTCACAGGCCAGACGCAAGGCTCCAGGCCAGCCAGGCTCAATCTCAATACCGCTGCTCGCCTCCAGCTCGGCTACGAGCTTTGACAGTTCCGCGCAACCCGCGAGCAGGAGCGAGGCCAGGGGGCCAGGCCCATTGAGTGGACCAAGAGGCGCAAGGAGGCCCGCCGCTATTGCAGAGGTCCCCACCCCAACCTCGGCCCGCTCGAGAAGACAGACTTCAACTCCAGCGCGGCTCAGATAGTAGGCAATCGACCAACCAATGATGCCGGCACCAATAATGACGACCTCGGCCCGCTCAGGCACTGTTACCCTCCCTGCCGTTCCGCTCACGGCAACTAGCTCCATCTTAGCGCCCTCAGCCCTTACTTCCGAGGATTGAGAGCGTCCTTTCCGCGATCGCTAAGCCGATCAATTATCCATTAGAGATATATATCGTGCTCTATAAGCTCTTCAATTTATAACAACCTGATATATTGCTATCTTGCATTAGTGTTTTAAAATAAATAAGGGATGGGAAACGGGGTTCCCAGTTTTAAAAGTCAGCAATAAGTGAAAACAGGTTTCACTTATATCAACCTCGACAGTAAGGAGGAAGAACTTCATGTTCTTTCACGTACAGAAGCTCATCAACGAGATTGTTCCTGACGAACCAGACCCGGCAGCGGCTAACGCTCTGCAAGAGGGGCTAGGCGGTCAGTTTGGCGAAATGCGCACGATGATGCAATATTTGTTCCAGAGCTTCAACTTCCGTGGCAAAGCCAAGCCCTATCTTGACCTGATCCAGGGCATCGGAGTTGAAGAGATCAGCCACGTCGAGCTGATCGCCACTACCATCAATCATCTTCTCGATGGCTCGCCGCGCTATCGGGGAGAGATTCCGGCCAACGGAGCCACCCCGCTCAACATCGCCCTCAAAGAGGGCAACATCCATCACTTCCTGGTTGGAGCGCAGGGAGCCTTGCCCATTGACTCCGCCGGCAACCCCTGGTCAGGCTCCTACGTCTACAGCAGCGGCAACCTCGTGCTCGACCTCCTCAACAACCTCGTTCTGGAGGCCACCGGACGGCTTCAGAAGTGTCGTCTCTACGAGATGACCAACAACAAGACAGCGCGCTCCACCATCGCCTATCTGATTGTGCGCGACGAGGTCCACGAGAAAGCCTACGCCAAGGCGCTGGAGACGCTTGGCGTCCAGTGGGGCAAGATCCTACCCATCCCCAAATTTGACGCCAGCAAGCTGCCCGAAGTCAAGCGTCTCATGGACATGGGCCTGCACAACCAGCTCCATCACTGGCGCCTTGACGGCTCCGAGATGAGCAAGATCTTCCAGGGACCTTCACCGGCCCAGGACGGCACCCTGACCACCACGCAGAAGCCACCCGAGGGAGCGCCTATCAAGCTCGGCGAGGCGCGCCCCGAGGAATTCGCTCCCGGACTGACGCCGGAGCTAGAGAAGCTCATCCAGCAGATCGAAGCCGTCAAAGTCTGAGGACGGGTGACTGCAGCTCTCGCCTCCCAACTGGTCGCACCCAGACGAGGGGCAAAGGAGAGGAGAGAAACAAAGTGGGTAGGCTCTCGCCATCGCTTCACTGAGCGAGAGCTTACCCACCTGCTTTTATATTATTCTGCTGCATCCTGCATGACTTACCTTGCACGTATTGGTCCCTGCCAGGCCAGAGCAGGGAGCTACCCACTATCTCCACCAGCCAGCGGAGAGCGAGCCAGCCAAAGCCGAAAGAGGCCAGGTGACGAGGTCGCCCGAGCTAGCTCAACCATTGCTCCTTCTCTCTCGTTGGCGGCTCCGTCCACCTGCCAGAGCGAGCAGATCGGCCTTCCAGGCAAGACCCGGGCAGGGATCACTCACTGCAGTGAGCGAGCAAAAGCCTCAAAGAGGCGGCGCTGCTCTGAGGTCAGATGAGTCGGCAGGACCACATTCACCTCAGCGTAGAGATCGCCACGCTGATCCGGCTGGCCCAGCACCGGCATGCCCTGGCCACGCAGGCGGAAAGACTTGCCATTGGGAGTTTCGGGCGGGACCTTCAGCAGCAAGCGGCGACCTGATGGAGTAGGCACCTCCACCTCTCCCCCCAGCATAGCCGTCACCAGCGGGACATCGATCCGCGTGCGCAAGGTCGTCCCCTCCCGTATAAAGCGGGGATCGGGTCGCACGTGAACGCGCAGATAGAGATCGCCGCGCCCGGCAGGGCCTTGCAGTCCCTGGCCGGGGATACGGATGCGCGCCCCATCCTCCACGCCAGCGGGGATTTTGACTTCCAGGCGGCGGCGGCTCCCATCGATATCTTCCAACTCAATGGTGCGTGTGGCCCCATCGTAGGCCTCGGCCAACGAGACCTCGAGCACTGACTCCACATCCCGCCCAAAGGGCGCCTGGCGTCCGACGGTGCGGCCTGTCCGTGCGCGCCCGCCAAAGGGGCTGCCGAAGAACATCTCGAAGAAATCAGAGAAGGGCGAAGCGCCACCGAGCAGGTCCTCCAGATCCTCCTCGGTGATCGTCTGATAGCGATATCCGCCAGAGCCAGAGGCACCCGGCCAGCGCCCGTAGCGCTGATAATAGCTGCTCAACTCATCGTATTTCTTGCGCTTCTCAGGATCGGACAGGACTTCGTAAGCCTCATTAATCTCCTTGAAGCGTTCTTCCGCCGCCTTATCTCCTGGATTGACGTCGGGATGATACTGGCGCGCCAGCTTGCGGTAAGCCTGCCGAATGGTCTTATCATCGGCGTTGCGATCAACGCCCAGGATCTTGTAATAATCTTTATAATCAACAGCCATAGGTGCCTCCCCCCAGGAAAATCTGAGCTACAGTCCAACAGGCCGTTTAGCCAGCCAATCAATCGAGCGAGAAGCCAGTCAAGTGACTCACCACTCACCACCCACCGACCCAGCCCTCCATGAGTCTGACAGGCACCCTACCACGAAATGGGAGCGACCACCAACAGAGCAACAGTAGAGACAAACGCTCATCCCCGCTTAGCAGAGACATGCCCTCCTCCCTCGCCGGGGAGGCCGGAATGGCGCGCAGGGAAGAAGCCTTGGCGGGCGAACGTGAAGGCAAGCCAGCCTATCAGCAACCTGGCATGGCATACTCTCGGGCCAGATGGCAGCGGGAGCAGAAGGCGACAGCCAGCCTCGGCCTACAGCCGAGAGGGGATAGCTCGCTCTCTGACCAGCCCAGTAGCAGCCGGCCAGTCGGTCAGTTGCCCAGCCGGCCAGCCCATCACCAACCAGCCGAGAGCGGGGCGGAGAGCGTCCATTCAGCGCGCGCTCTCACGCCTCGCTATCGTCACCAGCCGCTGGCGAGTGGGCTGGCGGCTGTTACCAAGGCTGGAAGCCATGCTAGCCGGCGTCAGCAGCGCGGGCCAAGCCGCCTGACCTGGAGCCTGAGCTAGCCTGGCCTGGGGTGCTGGAGCGGCCTGGATGTCCTGTATGCAAGCGAAGTGACTCAGACCTCGCGATACTCACCCTCGATGGGGCCGGAATCGCCGCCATCCGAAGGGTTCGAGCCAGAGGAGGAGCCACTACCCGCGCCTGAGCCAGCACCGGCTCCGGCCTGACTGTAGATCTCCTGGCCAATGCGCGACAGCGAGCGCTCAAGTTCATCCAGCGAGCTGCGCACCCGAGCGACATCGCTGCCCTTGAGGGCCTCGCGAACCTCGGCGATCTTGCCCTCCACCTCGCTGCGCAGGCTGGCCGAGACCTTATCGCCCATATCGCGCAAGGTGCGCTCAGCCTGATAGGCCACGCTATCGGCGCGGTTGCGCAGCTCGATCTCCTCACGGCGGCGCCGGTCCTCCTCAGCATACTGCTGGGCCTCACGCACCATGCGCTCCACCTCTTCCTTGCTGAGGCCGCTAGAAGCCGTGATCGTAATCTTCTGCTCGCGCCCGGTAGCCTTATCGCGCGCCGAGACATTCAGGATCCCGTTGGCATCGATGTCGAAGGTCACCTCGATCTGAGGCACGCCACGGGGAGCAGGCGGGATTCCCTCCAGGCGGAAGCGGCCCAGGCTCTTGTTGTCACGGGCCAGCTCGCGCTCGCCCTGCAGCACGTGGATCTCGACCGCCGTCTGATTATCCTCAGCAGTGCTGAACAGCTCCGTCTTGCGCGTGGGAATGGTTGTATTGCGCTCGATGAGCTTCGTCATCACGCCGCCCAGGGTCTCAACGCCCAGCGAGAGCGGCGTCACATCCAGCAAGAGGACGTCACGCACCTCGCCCTTGAGCACGCCGGCCTGGATCGCGGCCCCAATCGCCACCACCTCATCGGGATTGACCCCCTTATGCGGCTCCTTACCGAAGAGGCGGCGCACCATCTCGATGACCGCCGGCATGCGCGTCTGACCGCCGACCAGGACCACCTCGTCGACGTCATTGGGACGAATGCCAGCATCGGCCAGGGCCTGCATGACTGGCCCACGTGTGCGCTCGATCAGATCGCTGACCAACTGCTCCAACTTGGCGCGCGAGAGGGTCATCATCAGGTGCTTCGGGCCACTGGCATCGGCACTGATGAAGGGCAGATTGATCTCCGTCTGCAACGAGCTAGACAGCTCAATCTTGGCACGCTCGGCGGCCTCCTTGAGGCGCTGGAGCGCCATGCGATCCTGCCGCAGATCGATGCCGTGCTCCTTGCGAAACTCATCGGCCAGCCAGTCGATGATGCGCTGATCGAAGTCGTCGCCCCCCAGATGGGTATCGCCATTGGTGGCCTTCACCTCGAAGACCCCGTCGCCCAGTTGCAGGATCGAGATATCGAAGGTACCACCACCCAGGTCGTAGACCGCGATGATCTCATCCTTTTTCTTGTCCAGACCGTAGGCCAGCGAGGCCGCCGTCGGCTCATTGATGATGCGCAGGACCTCCAGGCCAGCGATCTTACCGGCATCCTTGGTCGCCTGGCGCTGCGAGTCGTTGAAGTAGGCCGGCACCGTAATCACAGCCTGCGTAATCTTCTCGCCCAGCTTCGCCTCGGCATCCAGCTTCAGCTTCTGCAGAATCATGGCCGAGATCTCAGGTGGGCTGTACTCGCGCCCCCCCATGACGACCCGCGCATCGCCGTTGGGCGCCTTCGTAATCTTATAGGGCACCAGCTTCATCGTCCGCTGGACTTCGGGATCATCGTAGCGGCGCCCCATCAAGCGCTTGACAGAATAAATCGTGTTCTCAGGGTTAGTGATCGCCTGGCGCTTGGCAAGCTGCCCCACCAGTCGCTCACCGGTCTTGGTCATCGCCACCACCGAAGGAGTCAGGCGCGAGCCTTCACTATTCTCCAGAACTACCGGCTCGCCGGCCTCCATCACCGCCACCACCGAGTTGGTTGTCCCAAGATCAATGCCGATCACTTTAGCCATCGCTACAATCCCTCCTTCGCGGAGGAGAAAGCGCTCCTCACAAAGCACATTCGTGCTTGAGAGCACCCTCCCCTCACACTACTCATGCTTTCACTTCACTTCGTTCTTTGAACTCTGCCGTCGTCTTGTCTCGCTCGCTCTCTCTCGTCATCCTAACACTGTCGTAGCCATCGTCAGCCAGAGCAGGGCAGGTCTCTGTCAGTACTTGTATCACATATCACAAAAACTGTCAAGTCAATTTACCTAAACCGTCAGATATAGTCAGGCCGTCAGGGAGCAGGTGGAGAGGAAGGAGTGGACGGCGAGCCGGCCACGACCACCTGAGCCGGACGGACGATACGCTCGCCGAGCATATAGCCGGGGCGCACGATTTGCAGGACAGTGCCTTCGGCGGCGCTGGCCTGAGTATCGAGGGCCACGGCCTCGTGCAAGCGCGGATCGAACTGCTCGCCCTGGCGCCCGATCTGACGGATGCCCAACTCGGCCAGCGTACTGGCGAGGCGGCGGGCCACCAGGTGCAGCCCTTGAACCCAGGGCTGGTGAACCAGCTCCGGGGGGGTAGCACTCAGTGCACGCCCCAGATCATCGAGCACGGGCAGCAGGCGCCGCAGAAGAGCGATCTGGGCACTGAGGCTAGCCTCTTCCTGCTCTTGCCCCACACGGCGCCGGTAGTTGATAAAATCGGCCTGTGAGCGACGCAGCATATCCAGGTACTCTTCGGAGCGCCGCTGTTCCGCAGCTAGCTCGCGCTCCAGGCGACTGACCAGCTGCGCTTTATCATCCTCCACCGTCTGCTGCGGCCTGGCTTCCTGCTGTCGCTCCTGCCCTTGATGCCACATTTCCTGCCTCCTCTAGCGCGGAGACGAGGCCGGCGGCGCCCCGGCACCTCCCGGCTGCCACCGACCGGTCGCCTCGCGCATTGTCTGACCTGTAACTTTTAACTCTATCATAGTCCGTCAAATGCTCACTGAGCTGACGGGCCTTTCCTTAGCAGGAGACCAGGAAAATACCAGTCTTCTCTGCTCCTGTCCCGCCACCTCTTTTTTAGTGCCTGAATATCCCTGCCGAGGCTACCGGCTGCCTGCGCCCCAGCCAGCCCCTTGGGCTTGCTCCCTCCTCATCCCCCAGCTCGCTGGGACGAGCGCCGTTCGAGCCGGGCCGACACAGCGTGCGCACTGGCAGGCCGCCAGCCCCTCGCCCCTTGCCTCCCTTTGCCCCTTGCCGCTGATCCCGCCTCGACCCAGAGGCTAGCGTTCGCTGGCGGGATCAGCCTCAGCAGGGCGCTGGCCGGCTTGCGATAGCCTGATGCGAGTAAGGGGCTGCGACGGCGAGGATCGCCCTGCCGCATCGGGCTGATCGTCCACTGCCTCCTGTACGCCGCGCTGCTCGCTCTCGCCAGCCTGCTCGCTGAGCGCCCGGCGTACCTCGATGCGTACTCCAGCACTCTCTCCGATCTCGCCCAGCCCCAGCACTTCGAAAAGCCGACGCATCTCGCGCAATGCATTCTCAGCACGCATCTGCGCTTCTCGCGCCTCCTGTATCTCCTGCTGAAGAACGCGGACATGCTTGCGGATCTGCATGATATAGCGAATGCCGACCGCGTTCACTCCTTGCTCATATAACTCGGCCACCTCTTCCAGGATAGCCAGATCACTATCGGAGTAGAGGCGATTCTTGCCGCTTTGACGCGCCGGCTCCAGGAGGCCCGCTTTTTCTAGCTCTCCTCCATAGCGTCGCAACATGTGCGGAGGTAGCCCCAGTAGCTCCGAGACGACCCCAATAGTGTATTTGTGGATCGTGTCCCTCGGCTCACCTGGGACTCTCGCAGTTGGCCTGGATCGTCGCTTCATGCCAAGCCTCCTTCCTCAACGACCTCTGACCTGGCCCGCTGTGCCACGCTGCGCTCTCTCTGCTTCCACGCGCCGCCTCCGGTCCCCTCTCCCCTCTCCACCACCATCCTACCACCGCTTCGCTCGGGTCACGTCCGCGGTCGCGTGCTCCCCACTCCCGGGCTCTACCCATAGCATATCTTTTTTGACAATTTTTGTCAAGTGATTTGCCCAAAAATCAAAGGAGCAGCGAGGAGGGGAGCGACCCAGGTCTGTCTGGAGCAGAGACGGTCGAGAGGCCGGCTCTCTAGGACTTGAGCAGCCGTTCCAGGAGCGCCATCTGGGCGCCGAACCTGGCGAGGCGCTTCTTCTTGAGATTCTCGCGCAGAATCCAGGCGATATCTTTGTCATTCCAGGCGGCACAGGCCCGCATGAGCGCGAAGCCCTCGTCTGGGGCAGCGGCGGTTACAACGCTGAGGCTGTAGCCCAGGGTCTGGCGGAGAGCGCGAAAGGCCGCCTGACGACGCTCTGCTGGGGCCAGCCGGCGCAAGCGCTCCAGAACCTGACGCTGAATGCTGAGGGCTGCCGTCAGAAGCTCCCTCTCCATCAGCAGCGTTGGCTCGGCCAGAGCGGCGACAGCGGCCCGCTGCTGAAGGAGGCCGCCCTCGCTGGCCAGACGAGTGAGCTGGGCCAGGGTCTCGGCCCCAGCAACCGGCAGGAGCTGTTGATAAGCCAGAACCACCCCTTCACGGATACGCCAGCAAGGGGAGAGGGCCTGCTCTTCCAGGACAGCTAAGGCCCACCTTCGCCAGTCCGGCCAGGCCGCCGCACAGACACCCAGGGCAATGAGGCCGCAGAGGACCGTGAATTCGGCAGGGGTGTTGCTCTGGATGTCTTCGCGTTCCGTGCTCAGCAGATAGGTCAGGAGTTTTTCGACAGCCTGAGGGTCAGTACGAAGACGGAGAGCGAGTAGGTGCGCCAGATCATAGGCCAGCGACAGGTTGGCTCGTGGCCCCGGCAGGCGACTCTGCTCTCGCAGATAGAACTCGAGCAGCCGGGGCTGGCCACGCAGGGCTTTCTCAATCAGTGGTTCGAGTGTATCTTGCATACTGTTGCGTTCCTTTGTCCACACGGTTAAGGTCATTGCCCTGATTGTAACACAGAGTCACTGCTCTCTCTAGCTGCTCTTCACAAGACTCCGCGTTTGCTGGTCTCCCTTTCCTTAAGCCCGAGCTCCAGCCCCGGCTGCGCTCGCCTCGCGGCTCCACTGGGACCGCCCGCCTGAGACCTCTCCCTTCTTCGGCAGCCGGCACTTCCCTTAACCTTGACGTAAACGGTAAGCCTGTGCTAGAATAGCAGTGGGTATCCGGCTCAGATGGAGTCGACAGGTGAGGTGAGCTGGTTCGCCCGACGAAGGTTGCTGGCATGGGCCAGGCGGCACCGCTGCCCGATGGCAGCCGCCCGTTGTCTCGTTCTATTCGCTCGCTGGGAGGTCGCGTCAGCGATGGCTATGGCAGATGTGGAATGTTCAGGACAGCAGATTGCTGAACCTGGCGCGGGCAGACGACGCTTCTCTCCTCTTCTTACGATTGAGCAGGTGGCTTCGCGCACCGGCCTGACAAAACGTACGCTGCGCTACTACGAGGAGCTGGGCTTGCTGCGTCCGACCGGGCGCAGCGACGGGAATTACCGCCTCTATAGCGAGGGCGATGTGGAGCGCGTGGAGCGCATCAAGGAGCTGCGCGACCTGCTGGGCTTCTCGCTGGCCGAGATCCGCGCCTTCCTGGAGGCCGACGATGAGCGCGAGCAGCTCCGCGAGGCCCTCCGCCAGGAGAGCGATGTCGAGGCGCGTCTCGCCCAGCTTGAACGCTGCGATGCCTTGATTCAGCGCCAGTTGCAGCTGATCGAGCAGAAGATTGCTGGGCTGGAACAGCTGCGCGCCAGCCTGCAGGCCAGACTGGCACGCCACGCTCAACGCCGCGCCGAGCTGCTTCAGCAACTGCCAGCCCCCGAGCAGTAGACGAGACGCTCCTGGCTCCCGTTTTGCTCTAACTTTTATTATATAGGAATATTACTATTCATTAATTAATTTAGCCTGTTTCAGGGGGCAGACCTATCCCTGAGCGTAGGCAGGTCAGGGGCACGGCCACCTGACGGATGCTTGCAGGTGCAGGGGCACATGAGGTCCCCGGCATAGTGTTTCCTTCCCGAAGGAGATGTGGATCGGAGACCTGGGCAAGGGCACGCTGCCCGGCGTGGTCTATGCCAGCGATCGGGGTTCCGATCCACATCTTCTCCTTTCGTAGCAGGTCTCGCCTGATGGGTGCTGGCCTTGTCTCGTGCTGGCGGCTCTCCGCCCTGCAGCCTTCCTTCGGGCTGGCGGGCCTGGAGCACCGTGTCCTCTGGCCCGCTTCTCTCAGCAGGATAGCCTTTCTGCTCTCCACCTCCCCTGTCTATCTTTCTTTGAACGCCGTTCTCTGCTGAGTTGATTTTCTTCAAAGAAGGGATGTGTTAGCAAGATGCGTGTTTCTTCGGAGGCAGAGGCGACCTTAGCGCCGTCTGCTGTGGCAGAAGAGGTCTCTACAGCTAAGACCACTGCTGTTCCTCAACCAATATCATCACAAAAAAGTGTCTTTCGAGCTTTCCGCGCTCTGCGCCATCGTAATTTCCGTCTTTTCTGGCTCGGTCAGCTTATTTCCTTGATCGGGACCTGGATGCAGACAACGGCTCAAGCCTGGCTGGTGCTGGAGTTGGCTCACGATGCCTGGCTGCTAGGAGTGGTTGGGGCCCTTCAGTTTCTGCCTGTGCTCTTTTTCGCTCTCTTCGGAGGCATTATTGCAGATCGGCTGCCTAAAAAGCGGATTCTGGTGCTGACGCAATCGTCAGCCGCCGTGCAGGCTTTTCTGATGTGGGTCCTGGTAGCCAGCGGCACGGTTCAGATCTGGCATGTGCTGGTGTTGGCGCTGCTGTTGGGGATTACGAACGCGCTCGATATGCCGACCCGCCAGGCCTTCGTAGTGGAGATGGTGGGGCGCGAGGATCTGCCTAACGCGGTGGCCTTGAACTCATCGCTGTTTAATATGGCGCGTGTGCTAGGCCCTGGTCTTGGCGGCCTGCTGATCGCTCGCCTGGGAGTGGCTCCCCTTTTCCTGCTGAACGCCATCAGCTTCTTGCCGGTGATCATGGGCATTGCAATGATCGACTCTCGCTATCTCTACGCGCAGGCTCGCCTGCCGCTGGACGGGCAAGGGCGACCCGGCCCTCTGCAGAGCCTGCGGGAGGGATTGGCCTATGTGGCCCATACGCCGTCTGTCTTGCTGGTGATTGTAGTGGTGGGCCTGGTCTCTCTCTTCGGCATTAATTTCAATGTTTCACTGCCGCTCTTTGCTACCGATGTGCTCCATGCTGGACCGGCAGGCTTCGGCTTCATTTCTTCGGCCTTCGGGATCGGCTCGCTGCTTTCCGCGCTGTGGCTGGCTTGGGCCAATCGGCGGCCCACCCTTCGCAGCCTCCTTATGAGCGGGATCGCTTTCAGTATCCTGGAGGCAGCTTTTGCGCTCTCACCCTGGTATCTGCCTTCTCTGATTCTGATCGCTTTGACTGGCTTTACGCAGATCGCTTTCTCTGCTCTGGCCAATACAACGTTACAGGCCGTGACGCCGGACCACCTGCGCGGGCGGGTGATGAGCGTCTATATGATGGTCTTCGCCGGTAGCTCGCCACTTGGCAATCTCTATACCGGCGCTCTGGCCGCCCTTTTCGGCGCTCCTGTGGCTGTTCTGGCTGGGGCCATTCCTAGCCTGCTCGCCGCTCTGGCTGGCTGGTTCTTGCGAGGCCCCGCCGAGCGGGATTTAAAAGAGTCTCTCCACTTCTAAAGCTCTTTGCCACGTCGACCTCGGCGGGTATGGGCTTATGCTCAGGCCGTGGCCGGTCAGGTCGGTCGCCCCTCCGGAATGACGGGTGGACCACAGGGCCGACCGGCCCGCCTCTCCTCTCTCCGGGCTTAGCCAGCGGCGCTCTCCCTGAGAAACCTGGGTCGCGGCTCTGGTTCGCTGTCGAAGTGGCAGAGGGCTTGCCGCGCAGTCTTGATCAGCCTGCACAGGAGTATCTTCTTCCTTCATGCCCCCTTTACCTCCTATTCTACCTGAGATCCGGAGATGATGGGCCAGGGTTAACAGGTTGCAAGCGATCAATCTAGCAGCTATACTTCCCATGGAGGTGAAGGTCCCGCGTCGAATACCCAGTGAGAAGGACAGGGTTTGTCTTCGATGAGAGATGGAAGGAGGCTTCTGGCCTCGAGTGAACACAGAGAGTTCTCTTCAAGCGTCGGTCCTCTAGCGAACGCTTCCCATCCAGGTCTTCGCAGGAAGAACAATCCCGCCCAGACCGGGCGCGGCGGCTCACCGCAGCGGGTTCAAGTTGGCCACCGGCTCTGTCTACGGCCTTGTAGAGACCATCGGGGATATCCTCGCTTGCCTGCAGGCAGGTTGCCAGAGACGAGCGGCAACAGCTCCTTTCAACGGTGACGAGCGGAGACGCTGGCAGGGATCAGGAGAAGGAGGGACAGCCTATGCCTGCACTCCGGCAACCCGAGGAAGTTTCTGTCAGGGAGCGCCAGCAAAGGGAACAATTACGCGCTATGCGCCATCTTCGTCCAGGGACCGCCCTGCTGCACCTGGAAAGTCCTCTGGCACAAAGCTTGTTTGAGGCCTTGCTCCGGCTCTCGGATGAGCACGACCCTTTGTCCTGGCTGCAACAGGAAGGCGCCTCTGATGCCGCCCTTCTGACACTGAGCCTGACACTCGATCTGGCAATCGAGTTACACCACACTGCCCGGCAATTACCGCCCTACGGGTTATTCGGGGAAGACGCAGAGCGGGTGGTAGGCGAGGTACGCGCTGAACAGATGGCTCTCTTTGGAGAGCTTCCCCTTATTCCCGAGCACGAATTTGCTCTTGTACCACAAACCGCTTCTCTGGAGCGCGCAAAAGGGCCAGCCCTCCTGGAATCGTTTGCCAGATTGCAAGCTCAATGTCATCTAGCGCCTGAAGTGGCCCCCGAGCGCTCAGTCAGAGAACCCGATCGGCAATCGTTGCTGGCAGATCTTTTACGCCTCCCTGAAGCTCTTAATCCTCTAGAGTGGCTCCAAAGGGAGCGGAGCCGGTTATGCGCGCAGGAGGCGTTGGCCTACTGCCTCGATCAGGTCTCCCCGCTCCAGATCTTTCGCCAGGAGCAACCGAGAACGCTTCTTTCATTCTCGCCGAAGCGGCATTTTCGACTGAAGCAGCTTTCAGGACAGATCAGCAGAGTCGACCTGTTCGAGAACGGTTTTGCTATTCATCTGACGGCCCGTATTTATGCGCAGGATGCCTGGCATCGCAGGCAACAGCCGCTTCGCCCCTTAGAGGAGAACCGGTCTCCTTCAGAGCCGGAACTTTCCCCTGTCTCTCCTCTAGCGTGGTGGGAAGGCTTTGAGCGGATCACCGATAACGAGGGCTATCATTACCTTTCTCAGGTTGCTGATTACGAGATCTCGAACCAGCTCTGGTGGTGGCGGGAGCGCCTGACTCTGCTCTGCTACCCGGCCCCTGGGAAGGCACAGGAGCTTATTCTGCAGTCAGAGCCTGCGGCACTGGCCATGTACAGGATAGGGGCACTGAGCCGCACACTCATACCGGTGCCAGGCCCAACACTCGGTCCTCTGACAGTAGTCTTACGGCTGCCGCGCTCACAAACAACCTCTTGAGTGAGTGCCCGCTTATATTCGTCGGGGCTTCCCACCAGGCAGGCCCACTTTATCGCCGGCCTGTGCCCTCCTGGCAGTCTGGGAAGATCTTTGCCAGCGGGATGAGTTTCACTATATAGTAGCTAGAAAGATGGGAGGCGCGCTTCTCCCGGCTGCCTGACATCTGCCAGGCAGGAGCATCGGCCCGGGCCGGCTGGGTTCAGGCGCGCAGCCATCGAAAAAGATGCGAGGGAGTCGTACCACTTCTATGGCCCTTAGCCCTGCCGCTCTCCCCTGGCGCCTGCTCCCGCTGACCGTCGCCGACCAGCAGCTCCACCTGAACTACGGGCAGCAGCTGTTGGATGGCAGCCAGCCGCCTCAGCCACCGACGCTCTATTGGTCGCAGGCCGATCGTCCAGGTCTAGTACTGGGTCTCTCTCAGAAGGTCGCCCAATTGAACCGCGAGGCCCTGCAGCGCCTGGCGCTACCCCTCTACCAGCGTCAGGCAGGCGGCACTGCGGTGCTGGTCGGCCCCCATCTGCTGGCGCTGGACGTCTTTCTGCCCCCAGGGCATCCCTTTATTTTGCCAGATGTGGTGGAGTCCTATCGTTGGCTCGGAGAAACCTGGGTGGCGGCCCTGGCCCGCTTAGGGATCACCACCCGCCTCGTGTTGCCGACGGAGGCCCGCGCGCAGCAGGCCCTCCTCAAAGAGCCGGCAACCGCTCAGCGCGAGGCCCTGCTACGCCGCGCCTGCTATGGATCGCTCTCCCCTTACGAGGTGGTGGCGTTCGACCAGCGCAAGGTAGTGGGGCTGACGATGATCCGCCGCCGCACAGGGAGTCTGCTGCAGTGCGGGCTGCTGCTGCGCTGGGAAGTTGAGCCGCTCGCCCTGGTTTTGGGGCTGACCGACACGGAGCAGGCAGTGCTGCGTAGCGAGCTGCCGCAGCGGGCCGTAGGACTGGAGACCCTGGCAGGTCGCAGCTTCGCGGTCGCCGAGGTGATCACGGCTTTTGAGGAGGCGCTGCTGGCCCGCCCCTTCCCCTCTCGCCATGCCCAGGAAAAGCGCTCCACTTCTCCCGCTGAGACTTGACGAGAGGCCGCCCCCGGGCCTATACTAGGCAAACTCCATGAGTATACTAGCAGAGGTTTTGTGCTATGGCAGATAGGAATGCACCAGGAGCAATTGAGGTTCTGAAGGTTCCTGACTACGAGGCGATGGTCATCGGGGCCCATCCCGACGACGCCGATTTTGCCGCGGCGGGGACCAGCGCCCTCTGGGCTCGCCAGGGGAAGAAGGTCGTCTGGGTCATTATGACTGACGGCACTGAGGGCACTGAAGTGCCTGGCATGATAGACAGCGAGCTGATGGTGATCCGTGAGCAGGAGCAGCGACTGGCCTGCGAGGTGCTGGGAGTGCAGGCGGTAGAGTTCTTGCGCTTCCGGGACGGTCATCTGGTGAATAACGAAGAGACGCGCAAGGCCGTGGTGCGCCTGATTCGCAAGTATCGACCGCGCATCGTGATCACTCACGACCCGACGCAGCACATTTTTGCGCCCGACCCCGATGAGGAGCCGGACGAGACGGCCTATCTCAACCATCCTGATCACCGCGCCACGGGCAACATCGTGCTCGATGCCATCTTTCCAGCAGCCGTCAATCCTCATGCTTACCGCGAGCTACTGGTCGAAGGCTTCCTTCCCTACCAGGTCCATGAGCTGTACCTCTTCAACAGCGAGCACGATAACACCTATATTGACATCAGCGAGACGATCGAGCTGAAGGCCCGGGGCCTGCAATGCCACGTCAGCCAGTTTGGTCCCCAGGCCAACCTGTTAGAGGGAGTGAAGCGCTGGGCCGCCGAGACGGCTCGTGAAGCTCAGCAGAAGAAAGGTCTGCAGATGCAGTATGCGGAGGGTTTTCGCCGCATCAAGCTCTATATCCCTGGTAAGGAGAAAGGGGGTCAGCAGCCCGCCTCAGAAGCCCAGCAGCAACAAGCAACGCACTAGAGACCATTCTTGAGGACGGCGAACAACAGCCAGCCAGGGAAAGCCCTGAGAGAGTGGGGGGAGCCTGACGCGACGGGATGTTCAGGAAGCTTGTGGCGTCAGCACGGCGTAGAAGCCGCCCCAGAGCTGGAGGAAGCGCGAGCGGGCCATCGCGGTGTAGTTAAGGCGCGAGGAATCGACCAGAAAGACCGTACTGGCATTGCCGCCGCGCACCACCAGCAGATGACCACCGGGGAAACGGTCCGGCGGGAAGCTGACAATCACCGGGCGTCCGCTATTGGCAATGGCCAGCATCTGGTCGAGCGAAAGGTTGTGCCCCCAGAGCGTGGTGAAGTGAAAGCGAGCGGCGGTACGCGCGATGCCCACTTCTTCCAGCAAACCCTGGTCGGGTGTGATCTCGTGAAGGGCAGACTCTACTTTCAGGATATCGGCGATGCGATAGCGATGGCCATAGGCGTTGATGACCACCGTCATAGCTGCGGCGGAGCAAGCGGAATAGGCCCAGGTCTGATACTGAGCCTGCGAATCATACTGGGCAGGGTCAAGCTGATTAATGCGCATCAGGTGACTGGAGGCATCGTAGTGAGCAGTGGAGGCGGGTGAGTTAGCGGTCACGGTGGCCGCCGGCTCAGCGGTCCACAGATAGGGAAGCACAAATCCCACGCCGCGGGAGAGCAAGAGCTGCGAGCCAAGAAAGATGACGATCAGCAGCGAAATCAGGCCGACGAGAATGACCTTCCAGGGAATCTCTCGCCAGGGGAGGGGACCTGCCCCATAGACGCGCTCAGGAGCCACCGAGAGCGAGAGAGCGCCCGCGCTACGTCTTCGCGGTTGAGCCACGGTTGCCATCTGGCCCTGGCGAGCCCGTAAGCGGGGAGTGCCCGGAGCACGCAGCGGACGCGCCACAACGGCCGGACGTTGCCGTTTTCCTGCCAGGAAGGGACGGGCGGACAGGTAGAGGCCGCACAGCGAGACGGTCAAGGCGACCACAAAGAGCATGAACACGAGCATGGGCATCGATACAGGCTCCTCAGCATCGCCAGGCAGCCACCTCTCTGGACGGCTGACGCGCAGCGCTGCACTGCGCGCCATTTTCCTGGCAGTGAGTATGATCTGGCCAACAGTCTGGCTAGAAGGAAGTATAGCATAGCTCGCGCCGGTCGGACAAGGCGTATTCTGAAGAAGGGACAGGCTGCCGCCTTTTTTCTACACCAGCGCCTCCGCGGACGGCGACAGCCTCCGACGGAGGCCAGGGCAGGTGACTCCATAACGATGTGCCGCCGGGGACCCCTGGCTTCATCCAGGGAGGAAGGCGGCTCCCTCCTGAGGCTCCGTATGGGGTTGACACCGCCGTCTCTCTGGTGGGATCCTGGTCCTTGTGAGGCCAACGGCACTGACCAGCGGTCAGCAACAGCTTCACCTCACCTCGCGAGAGGGGAAGCAGGTCACCCCAGCCCAAGCGCTGGCTGTACCCTCCTAGGGGGCAGTGGGCTGCCGTCAACCAGCCCCGAAGCCCGGGCCGACGAGGCTATGGGCAGGCCCCTGACTCAAGCCAGGGGCCGTTGACAACTCAGCCCAGAACTGTGGCTATCTTCGCTCCGCGACCTGGCTCTCTCCTCCTCAGATCGTCCCCTCGCCTCCCCCATTTTTCTCCCCCCACCGAGGAAGGAAGAGCCTCCTGTGATATGATCAGTTGAGAAAGCTGCCATGAACATCAAGCGGAACGAGACAAACCAGGACCGGAACCGCTCGCGAGGAGTGGCAGCCACTAGCAGGAGCGCTTGACGATGGCCATACTGGCTGGCTGGCTCAGCAAGCAACCTGTTCCTGAGAGGGTGATCGAGGAGCGGCTGCTGCGCATGGCCGCAGTCTTGGAGCAGCATGGTGGCGAGCGAGCGCTAGTGCTGCAGCCTGGCGCAGGTCTGGTCACCTTCGCCCAGCCGTTCGCCGGGCTGACCGCTCAGCAGAAGACAGCACTTTTGGACTGGCTGCCCGGCCAGCAGACCTTTGTATATCGCCGTCCGCTTGTAGGCTGGCATCCCCTCTATTATGCGCGCGACTGGCCGGAGGAGGGAGACCTGCTCTTCGCGAGCGAGATCAAGGCACTTCTGGCGGCGGGCCTGCCCTGCCGCCTCTTTCCACCGGCTCTGGAGGTGATACGGCGTTATGGCTTTCTGCCGGCGCCCTGGACAGCCTTTACCGGCATTGAGGTGGTTCCTGCTGGCTCTCTTCTGCGCTGGCAGCAGGGGCGCACGCTCGTCAGCGAGCTTCATGACTATCGCCTGGAGATTATCGGAGCAACCGGGGAGGGCCGGCAGGCAGAGCCAGGTCCGGGTCCAGACGCTCCCCCCCTGAGCGAGCTGGACGCGGCGCTTCGTGCGCAGTGCGAGCGTCTGTTGTCTTTGCCAACCGCTCCCCTGCTGGTGCTGACCGCCGGCACAGGAGCGGCAGCCCTCTGCGCGGAGCTGTTAGCCCATTGTGCTCAGTCCCTCCGGGAGAGTCCCCACTTCTTGCAGATCGCCACCCTGGGTTTTCCGGGGCAGCGTCGGGCCTACGCGCCGGCGGAAGCGCTGGCGGAGCGCCTCGAGGCAGATTTTCTGGCGGTTCGCGGCGTCGATGCTCCAGAATACTGGCTGGCAACGCTGAGCGCCCTGGAAGCTCCTTGCTCGCAGAGCTTTCCGCTGGCCTTACACCAGGTACTGCACACGGCAGGCAGCGAAAGCGGCGCCCGCCTGGCCCTGATTGGTCTGGGAGCACGCCCTCTGCTGGCACCTCCTCCCCCACTACCAGATCGGGAGCACGCCGAGCTGCTACTTGCCTACAGCACGCTCCTGCAAGGCCCAGCCCCCAGCTCGCGCTCGCAGCCGTCTGAAGAGGTCCAGCTATGGACGCCGGAGGTCGCCCGTCGACTGGCCGAAGGCCCCAGATGGGAAGAGACCCGTCACGCCCGGCGCCTGGTCCACAAAGCCCTCCAACTCCCCCAGTCCTGGCAGCGCTGGCGCTATCTCGACCTGCATTTGCGCCTGCCCGACCTGCTCCTGCAGAGTGCCCAGCAGCTAGCCGCTTTTGATCGCCTGACACTGGTAGCCCCCTTTGTCCTGCCGGAGCTGCTGGAAACGCTAGCGGTCCTGCCACCAGGCAGCGAGCAGCCGACCAGAAGCGCCAGCCCGGGGCAGCCACCCGATCCGCTCTCGCTGGCGACCTTGCTCGCCGACTACTCCCAATCCGCGGAGCGAGCAAGCTGGCCGGCGACGGCTCTCCTCAGCGCCCCGGTGCGCTCGCTGGCTGCAGAAACAGTCAGGGAGAGAGAGATGCCGCTGAGCAGCATCGGGCAGGACCTCCTAGCCGAGACCCTGGCGCCAGCGGCTCTCGCGCAGACAGGCATCTTCACCGCCGAGACCGTCGAGAGGCTAAAAAAGCGTTCCCGCAGCGGTAGAGTGCCGCGGGAACTGGTGCTGGTCTTCACAACACAGCTGCTCTGTAAGCTCTTTGGAGCCACGCTTTAGGGCCGGAGCCTGGGTCTATTTATTTTAGTTAGATGTAGCCAGTAAGCAGCCTCGCAGTCGGCCACTTATCTGCTACGCCTGGCCCGCCAGGCGTGACTCGTACTGCGCCCGCAAGACTTTCTTATCGAACTTGCCCACGCTGGTCTTGGGAATAGCCTCTACGAAGACCACCTCATCCGGCAGCCACCACTTGGCGACCTTTGGGCGCAGAAACTCGAGGATCTCCTCGGCGCTTACCTGGCCGGCAAACTCAGGTTTAGGTACAACACAGGCGATCGGGCGCTCGGACCACTTTGGATGAGGTACACCCACGACACAGGCCTCTAAGACCTTGGGATGCCCCATAATCAGATTCTCCAGCTCGACCGAAGAAATCCATTCTCCACCGGACTTCACCAGGTCCTTGGTGCGGTCAACGAGCTGGATCATGCCATCGGCATCGACGACAGCCACGTCGCCCGTGCGCAGCCAGCCATCGACGAACTTCTCGCCGGAAGCCGCATCCTTATAGTAAGCTCGCGCCACCCACGGGCCGCGAACCTGCAGCTCCCCAAAGGTCTGGCCATCCCAGGGCACTTCTTCGCCGCTTTCGATGTTGACCACGCGGAAGTCCACGCCAGGCACAACCGTGCCCTGCTTGGCGCGAATGCGGAACTGCTCTTCGGCAGGCAGGCTCTGCTGATAGCTGCGCAGGCGTGCCACGGAGGCCAGCGGCGAAGTCTCCGTCATCCCCCAGGCGTGAATAATGGTGATGTTCTTGCGTGCCAGCCCCTCGATCAGAGACTGGGGAACCGCCGAGCCGCCACTGATAATGGCCCGCAAGGCGGAGAAATCAAATTGCTCTTTCTCTAGAACATTGAGCAGGCCGATCCAGATCGTAGGCACTCCGGCGGCCAGCGTCACACGCTCCTTCTCCATTAGCTGAGCGATGCGCAGGGGATCAAGGAAGCGTCCCGGCATCACAATGCTTGATCCCATCATGACACCCGCATGCGGAAAGCCCCAGGCATTGGCGTGGAACATCGGCACGACCGGCAGAACACGATCTTGCTCACAAAGACCGGGGCCGTCGGCCAGACCAACCCCCATCGAGTGCAGGAAGATGGAGCGATGGCTATAGACCACACCTTTGGGATTGCCCGTTGTACCGGAGGTATAGCACATGGCAGCCGCCGTATTCTCGTCTAGCTCGGGCCAGGCATAGCTCGCCGGCTGCGTGGCGATGAAGTCCTCGTAGTCAACCACGGGATGCAGCTTCTGAGGCTGATAGGGCGGCTTCCCCATCACCACATAGAGCTTGACGCTCGGCAGGCGATCTGCAATCTGCTCCAGGGCCGGCACCAGGTCGCCATCGACAAAGATCACGCGATCCTCTGCGTCGTTGATAATGTAGACCAACTGCTCGGGGAAAAGGCGGATATTGAGCGTGTGCAGGACCGCCCCATAGCACGGAATGGCAAAATACAGCTCCAGATGGCGATAGGTATTCCAGGCAAAGGTCGCCACACGGTCGCCCTGAGCAACACCCGCTTCCTTGAGGGCGTTCGCCACCTGCATGGTGCGCTTGCCCCAATCGGCATAGGTATAGCGATGGAGCCCATCCTCCGTCTGCGTCACGACCTCCTTGCGATAGAACAGGCGAGTGGCCCGATTGAAGGCGTGTTGCAACGTTAGCGGGTAGTTCATCATCAAGCCTTGCATGTGCGCATCTCCTGTCGTGGATCAAGCGTTACGACATCGTAGCGGGGCGGGGCATGGGCCGGGACCGCAACGCCCTGCTCTACAGTATTGTACGTTGCAGCCGGCCTTTTCTTCCAGAGCGACAGCCCCCTTCTTGCCAGGCCTGCTGGCCGGTCCGGCTCAATCTCTCACAAAACGTTGACAGTCTTAAAGACCGCTGAGAATTTTGGTGATTTCCATAGTTTTGCTTGCCCGAACATTTGAGCTTCTGTTATCCTGGTATACAGAAGAGCCAATACAGCGCGCTTGGCTGCTGTCGCTACCCGAGGCAGAGGCGCAATGGCGGCGGATACAAGGGGGAAGACCAGCATAGGGGCTGACACCAGCAAGCGGCAGCTATATAGAAGGGCTTGGCGTAGATCGAGCAGAGGAGCTAACCATGACGATAGGGAAAACGGGGCGTCCGCGCGGGCTGGCCGCGCTCAGCCCCGAGCGTCGACGCGAGATCGCCAGCAAAGGGGGCCGCACCTCGCAATCGCGCGGCACGGCCCACCAGTGGACAGCAGAGGAGGCCTCGGCGGCTGGCAAGAAGGGCAGCGCCCGCTACGCCCGCCGGCGCGCCGAGCTGGAAGGGAAGGCCAGCTAGCTCCCTAGCCAGGGTGATCAATGCCTTCAATGGTCGCCGCCACCTGCCGGTTGCCCCGGTCCGCTGCCCAGCGCAGCACTTCGCCGGCCAGGTAGAGCGAGCCGGCGGCGCAGACGGCATCGTCGGCTCGCGCCAGCCGTAGTGCCAGATCCATCGCCTGGCGGCTGGTCCCTGCCCGATAGAGAGGCACCTGGGGAGCGTGCAGGCTGAACTGGTCGGCAATTTCCTCGACAGGCAGCGAGCGCGGATTTGCAACGGTCGTGATGACTACGGCGTCAACAGCGGCCAGAGCCTGCACCATCCCCGCAATGTCTTTGTTGCGCAGGGTCGAGAGGACGACAATCAGGCGGCGGAACTGGAAGGTGGCCCGTAGGGATTCAACGAGGCGCTGCATCGATTCGGCAGTATGGGCTCCGTCTACCACGACCAGCGGCTGCCGCCCAATGATCTCCAGGCGAGCTGACCAGTAGACCGAGCGCAAGCCTGAGCGAAGGGCCTCCTCACTCCACTGAACCCCTTTAAGGCGCAGCGCCTCCAGCGTGGCAATCGCCGCGGTAGCATTCTCGAGCTGGTGCTGGCCCAGGAGCGATAGCTCCAGCCCCCGGTAGCTATGGGTGGGAGTCTCAACACTAAAGCGCTGCCTCTCCGTGGTGCGCTCGTCTAGCCTGTAACGGTAACGCAGCGGTGGCAGGCGGCCAGCCTGGACCTCCTCCTGCGCTGGATCGCCTTCCGCCGGCCCGACGCGGATGAGTTCAGCTCGCTGCCGCTCACTGACAGCGGCGATGGCCAGCAAAGCCTCCGGTGCCTGGGCCGAGGTGACCACCGTGCCCTGGGGCTTAATAATGCCGGCCTTCTCGGTGGCGATCTTGGTCAGCGTATCGCCCAAAACCTCCATATGATCGAAGCCAATGGAGGTAATGACCGAGACCAGGGGCAGGGTGACATTGGTGGCATCGAGCCGCCCTCCCAGGCCAACCTCGATCACGGCATGCTCGACCCCCTGGCGAGCAAAATAGAGAAAGGCCAGGGCTGTCGCGACCTCAAAGGTGATATAGGGACCAAAACGCCCCTCCCGCTCAATGCGCTCGACGGCGGCACGCAGCTCAGGCACCAGCCTGGCTACATCCTCTTCGCTGATGAGCCGCCCGTTGACGCGAATACGCTCGCGAAAGGTATGCAGGTCCGGCTGCGTGTAGAGTCCGGTACGCAGGCCCGCCTCGCGCAGAACCCGTTCGATGATGGCCGCCGTTGAGCCTTTCCCTTTCGTGCCCGCTATGAGAGTGCAGCTGTAGGCCTGGTGTGGATTGCCAACGGCCTCTAATAGACAGCGCTCGCGAGGCAGATTCTCGTTGCGGTCGCGCACGTAGCCACCGCCTCGCTCGTAGTCACTGAGGCTGTACAAGTATGCAAGAGCTTCCTGATAGTTCACGTCGATCGCTACGCCTTTCTCTCAAGAATTTGGAAGAGAAAAGGCACCGCGTACGATGGCATCGCTCATCTTGACGACGCGCATCATCTCCCGCACGTCGTGCACGCGGACGATATCGGCCCCCTGAGCAATGCCAAGCGCCACAGTCGCGGCAGTGCCTTCAACGCGCTCGTGAGGCGGAAGTCCGCCCAGCACCAGGCCGATGGTCGATTTGCGCGACGTGCCCAACAGCAGAGGACGTCCCAGGCTGCGCAGCTCACTCAGGCGCCTCAGCAGGATAAGATTCTCTTCGGGAGTGGTGCCAAAGCCGATACCCGGATCGATAATGATGCGCTCCCAGGCCACTCCCGCAGCCAGGGCGATCTCGATGCTGCCCGCCAGAAAGCGCAGGACATCGCTGACGATCTCGCGTTTGTGAAAGCCACGCATGTTGGCCATGAGGATAACGGGGACGCCGCGTTCGGCAGCCAGCGCTGCCATCTCAGGGTCGGCGCGCAGGCCCCAGATGTCGTTGATCACGTTGGCCCCGGCCTCCAACGCCTGGCGCGCGACCTCGGCTCGATAGGTGTCGATGGAAATAATGATTTCTTCGGGCAAGGCGGCCCGCAAGGCCCGAATCACCGGCAAGACTCGCTCTTGTTCCTCCGCAGGCGAAATCGGCGAGGCGCCTGGGCGCGTCGATTCGCCCCCGACGTCGATGAAGGTTGCCCCTTGCGCCACAAACTCTTGAGCCTGCGCGACAGCGCGCTGCACTACCTGGTCGCGCACGGCGGGATCACTTAAGGCACCTGCGCCCGTGGCAAGCAAGCCGTCGCCGGCAAAGGAGTCGGGGGTCACGTTAACGATGCCCATTACGTAGGTGCGCTGGCCCCATTCGAGGCGATAGCGATCCCAGATCGTCGGTGGCAAGGTTGTCGCTAGTGCTGCTACGGACATGGCTGGCTGCCCTCACACAATCCTTTCTCTTCTCTCAGTATCCTTCCTCGGGCGGATACCTGGCTGATAGCCTGATGCCTATACTATCTTATCCTCTGGCGGCATCAGGCTGCAAACGTAGTGTGACCGCCTGCCTGCCCTGCCAGTTCGAGAAGTCGCTCCCAGACAGGCACAAGCCCTGGCCCTCGCCTGCCGCCCCCCCGCCAGGTCATCCCGGTTACGATGCGGCACAGGTAGGCCCCTCATGCTATACTACACAGAGAGATAGAGATATTGCTCTCCTAGCCAGGCCAGTCGGCCAGCCAAACCAACTACCCGTGCTTCAGCAGGTAACTCGCTGATCACGCCGCTTGACTATTCAACTATAAGAAAGAGCAGAGGAAGCAGAGACGATGGAAGACCCCATTACGACGCGCCGACGCCAACAGACGCTCAGTTTGTCGCGCCGCTGCCGCGAGTGCGACCAGGAGGCGCTGGGGCGCTGCCCCGACTGCCACCGCAGCTTCTGCCAGGAGCATTTTCCGAAGCAGCAGCACTCGCCCTGCGCCGAGCGCCAGCTCCGCCTCGCCGAGATCCAGGTCTGTTATGTCTGTGGCGTCCCGGTCTATCCAGACCAGTGGTCAATCTCCCGAACTTCTCATTTTATCGATCAATACCGTTGTAAAGGTTGTGGACGTTACATCTGCGAAGAATTACATACAAGAAAGAAAGACGAAGATGTCGTTATTGTCCGCGAGGGACTGCGTGGCCATCGCTACCAATACACGATTCGCTACTGCGATCTCTGTGCCCCCCTCTCCTACGTGGGCGGCCTCAAGGGGCTGGCGCGCTGGGTGACACTGCTGGGGACCATCGCGGCTCTTGTCTTTTTTCACTTTCACCCCTAAGATAGGGAAAAAGTTTTCTGTGGAGAAGCATGGCCATCTCACCTACCGTTCAAGCAACCCTCCAGCGTTATCGCGAGGAGATTCAGGCCGCACTCCGGGAGGCCGTGGCCCGCGCCACGGCCTCTCTTGGGGAAGGAACTAGCAGTCTCCTGCAGGGTTACTATGGCCAGATGCGCTATCATCTGGGCTGGGTCGACGCGGAGCTTCGCCCCATCGCGGCCCAGACAGGCAAGCTCCTGCGCCCTACCCTGCTGCTCCTCTCCTACGAAGCTGCTGGGGCCTGGGGAGAGCTTCCCCAGGAGGATGAGCCGCGTCGCTATCTCCGGCGGGCCTTGCCGGCGGCGGCGGCCATCGAGCTAACCCATAATTTCACTCTCATCCACGATGACATCGAGGATGAGGACAGCGAGCGTCATCACCGCCCGACAGTTTGGAAGCTCTGGGGTGTGCCTCAGGCCATCAACGCCGGCGATGGCCTGTTCGCTCTCAGCCGCCTCTCCCTCTGGGGTGTGCTGGAGGCCGGGGTTGACCCCGCCCTTGCCGCCCGCCTGGCCGCGCTCCTCGACCGCACCTGTCTGACGATTGCCGAGGGTCAGTACCTGGACATGCTCTTTGAGACGCGCGTAGATGTCTCGGTCGAGGCTTACATCGAAATGATTCGACGCAAAACCGCTGCCTTGATGGCCTGCGCGGCCGAAATGGGGGCTTTGCTGGGCACACGGGACGAGGAGATCGTCGAGCGCCTGCGCCATTTCGGCGAGGCTCTTGGCCTGGCCTTCCAGGTTCGCGACGATCTGCTGGGCGTCTGGGCCAGTCTCGACGAGTTAGGAAAAAATCCCGCTGGCGATATCTATCGGCGCAAAAAAAGCCTGCCGGTCCTCCACGCCCTGGCTCACGCGCAAGCGCTGGACCGCGAGCGGCTGCTTGCTCTCTATCAGCAAAGCACGCCTCTCAGCGAAGAGCAGGTGAACGAGATTCTGGCCATTTTTGGCCGCACGGAGACCCGCCCTGCCTGTCAGGCTTTCCTGGCCGAGCAATGTCGCCGGGCGCGGGCCGCCCTGGAGGCAGTGCCCGCCCCATCTAGCCCGCTCGCCAGGCGCGCACGGAGCGATCTGGAGGCTTTTGTGGCCTTTGTCGAAGCGGCCAGCCACAACTAGGGTTCCGCGTCCTGGGAGCGAGCCGTGGCCGCCCCTCCGCTTACATGAGCTGCCAGAGAGTGACCCGATTCCCCGCCGCCGTGGCGATGCTACGCCCGTCGGCCGACCAGTGCAGGGAGAGTACCGGCGCCCCCACCCGGACACTCAAGAGCGGGGTCTGACCGCCGGCCGGATACCAGACGGCCAGCAGGCCATCGTTGCCGCCGCTGGCCAGCAACCTGCCATCGGGCGACCAGGCCAGCGCCCGTAACGGCTGCGTGTGCAGGCGTAGGCGCTGCGGTCCGTCGACGCACTGGGTGCCAAAAGCGCCTGTCCGTTGCTGCTGGCACGTCAGACCGTTCCAGAGGCGAATCTGACCGTCGTCGCCTCCGACAGCCAGTTGCATGCCCGTGGGAGCGAAGGCCAGGGTACGCAGGGTAAGCTGACCGTCCAGATAGTAGCCATGCACCTCTTGGGCGTTATCGGCCCGCCAGACACGCACCAGTCCTCCGGTGGAGGCAGTGGCAATCGTCAGGCCATCCGCCGCCCAGGAGGCGCCTTCCAGTGGACTGGTGTGGCGCCTGAATACCTGCAGGGGGCGCCAGAGCTTGCCGTCCCAGACAATGGCCAGCTTATCGAGGCTGGCCGAGACCAGGCGTGCCTGCCCATGTGGTGCCCAGGCTACAGCGGTTACGGTAGCGGCGTGTTGTCTCAACGGCTGCGTGAGTGGTGTGCCATTGTAGGGGTCGAGAAACTGCACTGCCGGACCGGCCCCCAAGGCAAGCTGTGTTCCATCCGGCGACCAGGCCAGGGTACGCACGGCAGCATTGATGGCAAAGGTATGCTGGACCTGCCCTTGAGTGTTCCAGACCAGTAGCTGCCCATCAAGCGAGCCACTGGCCAGCAACTTTCCATCAGGCGACCAGGTCAGCGCTCGCACGGTCTGTCGGTGCTGAGTGAAGACGAGAGCGGCCCGCGCGCTGGTGGGCAAGGGTGCCGTGGTCGGCGTTGGCATCTGCCTGGGTACGGCGGTCGCCGCAGGTCTGGTCTGTGGCAGAAGCATTGTCAGCCACCCTGCCAGGAGGCCAGAGCGATAGGCAGCGTAGCCCGCGCTTGCTCCCGCTGCCCCCAGCGCCGTCAGGCCGAGCAGGCTCAGGGCCAAGCGGCGCGAGCGCTTTCTTCCCACCGCTTGCCCGCCACTCTTAGAGGTCCGAGCCTCCTCCACCTCCAGCGCCGGTAAGGCCGTGGCATCGGTCAGCGTCACCGCATCGTGCAGCCCGTCCTCTACCGGCACCCTCCGGCCAGCAATGGGCTTGACAACGTAGGGCTGCAGCCGTAAGCACTCGCCCGCTTTCACTCCGGCAGCCTCCAGGCTCAACTCGCGCGGCAACTCGCTTCCACTCTGCGCCCGGCTCAAACGATAGCTCAGACGGTTGCCAGCACTATCCTCCTGTGGCAGCCTCAGCACCTTGACCAGGGCCGGCACCAACGACCAGAGCGGCGCATCGCCCGAAACCTCGACTGGATACCGCAATCCAGAGAGGCTGTCTTCTATGATGACCTCTAGCATGCTTGTCTCCCCTCTTCTGAGGATCTCTCCGCCCGTCTACGGCTTCTCTGGGGGGAATCCACGAACAAGCATGCTGCTCTTTGTGCGAGCTGGCGGTTTCCACCCAAAATGGCTATCGTCAGGAAGGGGATAAGTAAGCGTCCTTTTCTAGAGGAGGGAATGAGAGCCTGATGTTGCCGGTTCTCCGAAGAGGAAGAGCCTGGCAGCAGGGCAAGCAGGCCCAAGCAAGCGCAACGGGCTTAGAGTCAGGGCGCAGGAAGGCGGCGATCCTGTCGGCTCCAATCCTCTCCTGTGCTCAGCTAGCAGGTATCACGCGGAGGGAATCTATGCAACTACCAGCCAGGTCAGGTTTCCAGGCGTCAGGCGCTCGCCAGGCCGCCATCAGCCAATGGCTGCTCCTGGTCCTTCTCCTGCTTGGTCCGCTCTGGTTCGGCAGTCCACCGTCTCCAGCCAGGGCCGGCGCAGGCCGCCCCGAGACAGCCAGCTTTCCCACTGTAGACAGCAACTATATTTATCAGCAGCTTGCCTACCTGGCAACGCATTTCCTGCGACGCGAGGCCGGCTATGACCGCAACTTACCGCCCACTATCAACGGCCATGATGAATTTGCCGCTTACTGGAGCGCGGAAATGCTGCGCAATCTGGCCGGTTTCGATCCGCAAGTGACGCGCATGCCCTTCGCCATCCGAGGCTGGCTCAATCGTCCAGCCACGGTGCCCGCCTTCAATGTCGAGGTGAGCATCCCCGGCCTTTCGCATCCCGAGCAGATCGTTCTCATCGGCTGCCACTACGACGGCATGGCCTTCTCAACACAATCTGCCTATGACGACGCCAGCGGCTGCGCCATTGAGCTGGGCATTGCCCGCGCGTTGGCCAGCTACTGGCGCGAGCACGGGCTTTATCCGGCTCGCACGCTCCGCTTCCTCCTCTTCGATGCCGAAGAGCAGGGACTGTACGGCTCTTTCCAGGCCGTCAACGAGGCCATGAACGGCGATCTGGGGAACATCATCGCTATGATCAACGAGGAACAGAGCGGCATCGCCTACCCTGTGCGCTATCTTGGCCAGGCCGCCAATCCCTTTTTCCCTCTCTATGTCGACCTCTCCCCCTTGACGAGCAACCGCCTCTATCCAGAGCAGAGCGCCCTCCCGGGGGAGCAACGCCAGCGCATTCGCCAGTTGAGGGATCTGCTAGACCAGGCTGTCCCAGCGGTCTTCGCCGAACTCTACGCGGAGGGCTATCAGATGTTATCTTACCACGGGCAGCAGCAACAGGATATTTTCGAACCGATCTTCACTCCCGACCAGCAGCGAGAAGTGATTCGTGAGGACGATCGCCTTGGGAGCAGTGATCAGGTACCTTTCACGCTGGCGGGGATAGCCTGTGCGACTCTGGTCGGCAACTCCAGCTACTACAGCACAGCTGCCACGCCGGGATACCCCTATGACCAGCCGGAAGATACCGTTCAGCTGATGAACACGTTCGCCGACGGCAGCTCACAGCAATCTCAGGCTCTGACCTTAGCCCTGACCCTGCCAGCCATGCTCACAACCTGGCTCCTCAATCAGCCCACGCTCCTGGGGGCCTCACCCGGCGATGGTCGCCCACTGACAGCTATCGGCGACCTTGGCAGGGCCAAGCCCGGCCAGCCTCTGACCATCGAAGCTCAGACCGCTCTGCTGCCCGGCTCCCATTCGTCAGGCCAGAGCTTCAGCTACCATTGGGATTTCGGGGACGGCGAGCAGGCCATCGGCCAGCGTGTCAGCCATGTCTATCGCCAGGCGGGAGAGTATCAGCTCAGGCTTACAGTGACAGCGGCCAACGGAGCCCAGCGCCTTATCAGTAAGAGGCTCCTCGTGAGCCGCCAGCCACCGGGCTACGCCAATCCCTATGCGCGCTCCCTCGATAACGGTATGCCGTCCGGCAATCCTGGCATCAGGCTGCCTCAGCCAGATAACCGACTCAGCGACCGCGTCACTACCGTCGCCCAGGCCAGTGCCAGCACGACCGTCCCCTCAACAAGCATGGTCAATCCCACTGCGCTCACCATCGGCGTAGCTACCGGCCTGATCCTGCTTTTTGTTATACTGATAGGCGTACTACTGTTCATCTCTCGCAGCCAAGGCCGCGACCGCTAGCACGGCGGTGCTCATTCCAAGAGGGGACGCCGGCCTGGAGGAAGCAGCAAGCATGGGACAGCCAATCTACGTCATTGGACATAAACAGTCAGATCTCGACTCGATCGCCTCGGCCTACGCTTACGCGCGCCTGCTACAGGCTCAGGGGGAGGAGGCCGTCCCCGCGCGGCATGGCCCCATTAAACCCGAGGTACACTTTGTCTTAGAGCGCTATGGCGTTGAGCCCCCAGAGGCCCTGGAAGACGTTTATCTGCAGGTGCGCGACGTTATGCGGCGCGGCGTCATCAGTATCCACGTCGATCAACCCTTGCTGGAAGCCGGGCGCCTGCTGCAGGAGCACAACCGGCGGGCCATGCCTGTGATCGACGACGAGGGCCGCGTCCAGGGGATCATCGCCGTCGAAGATCTGGCCAAGCTCTTTTTCAAGGACCTCGATCCGCAGGCGGTCAATCGCGTCCCCCTGGAACGCGACAACCTGGTGCGCGTTCTCCACGGGCGAGTGCTCGTCGAGGGACGGCGCAAGTTGGGCAACCGCATCCTGGTAGGCGCCATGCAGGCAGCCACCATGCGCGAATACCTAGAGCCAGGCTGTCTGGTCGTCCTGGGAGACCGCGAAGATGCCCAACTGGCCGCTATCGAGGCCGGCGCCGCCGCCCTGGTCATCACCGGCGACTTACTGGTCTCCGAGCGCACCCTGGCCGCGGCCCGCAAACAGGGCGTGCTCGTCATCAGCACCGCCTATCACACCTTCACCGCGGTGCGCCTCATCAACCTGAGCATGAAGACCAGCGAGATTATGAATCGCGACTTCGATTCCTGCAGGCCGGAAGACCTGATGAGCGAAGTCCAGCCGCTGCTGGCCCGTCACCGCTCGCTTCCGGTGCTGGACGAAGAAGGGCGGCTGGTCGGTTACCTCTCGCGCACCGATATGCTCAACGCGCGCCCGAGGCGTATTGTGCTTGTCGATCACAACGAACGCGCCCAGGCTGTCGATGGCATCGAGGAGGCCGATCTGCTGGCCATCATCGACCACCACCGCATCGCCGACGTCCACACGAGCAAGCCCATCATGTTCCGGGCCGAGCCGGTAGGCTGCACGGGCACCATCATTGTCAGCCTGTATCACGAGGCCGGGGTACCCATTTCCCGCGAGGCCGCCGGCCTGCTGCTGGCCGGTCTCCTCTACGATACCCTGATCCTCCGCTCACCAACGACAACCGAGCGCGACGAGCAGGTGGCCGCCGAGCTGGCCAGGCTGACAGGCGAGGACCTTGAAGCCTACGGGCAGGCTATCTTTGCCGCAGCAGCCTCCGATCTGGCCGAGCGCAGCCCCGAGGCTCTCCTCACCGCCGATTTCAAGGAGTATCCCGTCGGCGGCCTGCGCTTCGCCATCGGCACCGTTGAGACGGCCACCCCGCAGCTGATCGAGGAACGCAGTCCGGAGCTGCTGGAAACCATGCGTCGGCTCTCTCAGGAGCGCGGCTATGGCGTCTTCCTTTTCATGATCGTCGATATCATTAATATGCGCTGCCGACTGCTGATTCAGGGTGGCGAGCAGGCAGTGGCTAGCGCGCTTGGAGCGCCGCTCGGATCCGACGGGCATTCCATCGAGGTCGAGGGGCTGGTCTCGCGTAAGAAGCAGCTCGTCCCCTTGCTGGGGCGTATCCGGAGCCTCCTTCAGGAGCGGGCTCGCTCCTAGTGTCATTGCGCCTCTGCGCGAGCAAGAGCCAGTCCCTTCAGAGCCAACCAACCGATCGACCGACCGGAGAGAGAGGCCCAACCAGGCGAGGCGGGTCTAGCCCTCGCAGCCTCCTCTTTCCGGTTCGGTTCTATTATCTTTGTTGTTGGCTGACCGGACCCAGTCGCTTCGGAAGCGCCGCTGGCGTACCTGGTAGGCTCAGGTTCAGGTCGACCCCATTCCGCGCGCCATCGTCAACCGGCAGACCTGCCCTTGACGCTCCTTTGGTTCCCAAGACGTGCTTATCTAGAGAGGACTACTCTTGCGCTGTCTGCCTGTAGCCTGAGCAGGATATGATAAGGCTGGAGAGGCTAACACCAGCCTCTATTCTGAGGATCATGGAACGGAGTCGCTTCGATGAGGATGAACAGGTACGCCGAACGCACCACTGCTCTCTGGCAGAAGGGCCTTTTTCCCTTGCTCTTCTGTCTCCTCTTGCTCTTGAGCGCCTGCAACGTCGACATTACTGCCGGCGGGAGCACCCTGGTGGCCTCGCCGACCGTTGCCGTTGGCAGCGGGGCTCAGCAAGGGCTGCAAGTCTTTGTTGAGCCAGATGCCGGAACAGGCGTCATTACAAACGCCATCAACGGCGCCCGCCGCTCGGTCTGGCTCGAACTCTATCTATTGACCAACCGGAGCGTCATCAACGCCCTTGAGGAGGCAGCTAACCGCGGTCTCGATGTGCGCGTGATGCTGGAGACCCATCCCTACGGCGGCGGTTCGATCTCCCCGACGGAAACAATGGATCGCCTGAGGGCAGCCGGGGTCAAAGTCAAGGCGACTAGCCCGGCCTTCACCCTGACCCATGAGAAAGGCATGATCATCGACGGGACCACGGCCTATATCATGACCTGCAACCTGACGAACGCCGCCCTCGGCGTCGGCAGTACCAAAAACCGCGAATATGGCATCATCGACACCAACCCCGCCGATGTCAAGGCCGTCAGCGCTATCTTCGAGGCTGACTGGAACCGCACCCAGGTCTCTCTCGACAATCCCAACCTGGTTGTCAGTCCCATCAACTCGCGCAGCATCCTTGAATCGCTGATCAAAAGCGCTCACAAATCGCTGCTCATCGAAGCGGAGGAGCTGGTCGACGACTCCATCGAGCAAGAGCTGGCCGCTGCAGCTCAGCGGGGTGTCACAGTGCAGATGATTCTGCCCTATCAGAGTGGCTCCTCCGATAGCAACCGCAGCGGCATCGCGACTATCAAGCGCGGAGGCGCCCAGGTGCGCGAAGATAAGCAGCTCTATATGCACGCCAAAATGATGATTGTCGACGGTGAGAAAGCCTTCGTTGGCTCCGAGAACTTCTCGAGCCAATCGCTCGATCACAACCGTGAGCTAGGTATTGTCCTTTCCGATCAGCACATCCTTAGTGTTCTTCAGCAGACCTTTGCCCAGGACTGGAGCAGCTCGCGGAGCGTTTGACACTTCTCGTTCCTTCCTTCAGCGCTGAGCACCGCCTTCAGCGGAGCAGGGGAAAGAACAACACAACGGCCGGCCTCTCATTCCCTTTGCCATGGCGTCCAGGAGCGTGGAACCTAACCTGCTTGAGCGCAGTCAGGTCAGGCCAGTCCCCAAAGTGCGCCCTGGAAGGCGTGCCGTCTATGCAGCCAGGCAGGATCTCTCTCTGCCTGGCTTTTCCCTGCCCTAATCCTAATGTGGCCCAGCCGCTCCAGGGAGAGAGAGAGCTGCCCCCCACCCTCTCCCCATTTGCCGCTATGTGATACGATAGGAAAGCACGTTCTGTCGTCCCCTGCCGTTCAGCAGCGCTGACAGGGAGTCGACCAGCGGAGCCATACATCTCAGCGGCATCAACCGGTGGGAGAGGTGGGCTAGCCCAGGGGCAATGCCCCTCTCGGGAAAGGGAGCCAGACCTGAAAGTCCCTCATCTGACGGGTGGCCCAGAACGTGCCCATCCTGCCTCAGCAGCGGCGGCTGGGCAGGGCTGGCGGACAACAGAAGACAGGCAGAGAGATCAGAGATTTCCTTCTTCTTTTCCCGTCTCGGCCCTTCTCAAAAGAACAAGACAAGTGGGGAGGCATTCCAGCGAGATCTTTTTTCGGGGAGGCAAGCGTGATGGCCGATCAGCTATTTGAACCCGAACAGGAACAGACCGGCGTCGAGCCTGGCCAGGAGGCGACGGGCAAAGCCAGCGAGAGCGAAGAGCTGGCCGCGCGCGTAGCAGAGCTGCGCCGTCGTATAGAAGAGGCCAATTATCAATACTACGTTCTCGACAATCCAACCTTAACCGACGCAGAATACGACCAGCTAATGCAGGAGCTGCGGCGCATCGAGGAGGAGCACCCCGAGCTGCAAACGCCCGACTCGCCGACGCAGCGAGTCGGCGGGGCGCCGCTTCCCGAAGTGCGGCAGCATCGCCACCCCGTCCCCATGCTCAGCCTGGCCAACGCGCGCAGCGAAGAAGAGCTACTGGCCTGGCAACGACGGGCGCAGAACATCTTGCCCAACGCCACCTTTGAGTATGTCTGCGAGCTGAAGATCGACGGGCTGGCCATGGCCCTGACCTACGAACAGGGGCGGCTAAGCGTGGGGGCCACGCGCGGCGATGGCCTCATCGGCGAGGATTGGACCCCCAACGTGCGGACCATTCGCTGCATTCCTCAGCGCCTGCGCGATCCCAACCCCCCGCCGCGAGTTGAGGTACGTGGCGAGATCTACATGACCATCGAGAGCTTTGAGCAGCTCAACGCCTCGCTGACGCGCGAGAAACTCTTCGCCAATCCGCGCAACGCCGCCGCCGGCTCCCTGCGCCAGAAAGACCCGCGCATCACTGCCGAGCGCAACCTGGACTTCTTTGGCTACCAGATCGGCTACCTCGAGGGCCGCGACCTGAGCACCCACTGGGAGGCCTTGCAACTCATCGCCGAATGGGGCTTCCCGGTCAATCCCCACAACCGACGGGCCCGCGATCTCGACGAAGTACTGGAGTACTGCCGCGAGTGGGAGCAGAAGCGCTTCGACCTGCCCTACGAGATCGACGGCGTTGTCATCAAGATCAACGACCTGGCCCAGCAGCAGGAACTTGGCTATGTGGGACGAGAGCCGCGCTGGGCGATCGCCTTCAAATATCCCCCTATCCAGGTCGCCACACGCCTGCTCGATATCCGCATCAACATCGGACGCACTGGCTCGGTCAATCCCTGGGCCATGCTGGAGCCGGTCAATATCCGCGGCGTCACCGTCTCGCGGGCCACCCTGCACAATGAGCAGGACATTCAGCGCAAGGACCTGCGCGTTGGCGACTGGGTCATCGTCCAGCGGGCCGGCGAAGTCATCCCTCAGGTGGTCAAACCTATCGTCGAGCGGCGCACCGGCGAAGAACGCCCCTATACTCCCATCGAGCGCTGCCCCGTCTGCGAGACGCCCATCATGCGCCTGCCGGATGAGGCCATCGCCTATTGCCCAAACACGGACTGCCCGGCGCGCCTGCTGGAGAGCGTCATTCACTTCGCCTCGAAAGGGGCGATGGACCTGGAGACGATTGGCGAAAAGCAGTGCGAGCAACTGGTCAAGGCGGGCTACATCAAAACGGTAGCCGACTTCTACGACCTGACGCGCGAGCAACTGCTCAAACTGGAGGGCGTCAAAGAGAAGAGCGCCGACAATATGCTGAAAGCTATCGAGGCGAGCAAGAAGCGTCCCTTCTGGCGACTGCTCTTCGCCCTCAATATCCGCTATATCGGCGAAAAGACGGCCCAGCTGATCGCCGAGCACTTTGGCTCAATGGATCGCCTGCTGACAGCCAGCGAAGAGGAGATCATGGCGATCCCTGGTGTGGGACCCAAGAGCGCGCACAGCCTCTATACCTGGCTGCAGCAGGAGAAGAATCGCCAGCTCATCGAGCGCTTACGCCAGGCCGGCCTCAACATGGCCGTCGAAGAGCGCCCCAGCGGACCGCTGAGCGGTCAGTCTTTCCTGTTCACGGGCAAACTGGCCAAGCTGACACGTGCACAGGCAGAGGAGGCCGTGCGCCAGCTCGGCGGCAGCGTCGCCAGCGGCGTCAGTCGCTCGTTGACCCACCTGATCGTGGGAGAAGACCCCGGTTCCAAGCTCGAGAAGGCCCGGCGAGCCGGCGTCCAGATCCACGATGAAGAGTGGTTCCTCGACCTGCTACGCCAGCATGGTCTCCAGCCCTAGCCTGTCCGGAACGTGCTGCCAGGGGGTCGGCCCGCCGCGGGCCGGGCGAAGGTCCGCACCGCAGGCCGGCCCCCTACGATCAGCCTGGCGGCAATCTGGCCAGCCATTGCCACAAGAGCGTCCCTGGCGCAGCAACACTCCGACAGGCTGCCCCGGTAGCAGCCACGCAGGATCAGCTATAGCGCATCTCCAGATAGCGCGCGCGCAGCCGATGGACAGCCTCACGCACCTGCTGGCCGCGGATCGCATCGTGGATCAGCTGGGCCAGCTCACCCATCGCACGCTCATCCATGCCGAAGCGCGTCATTTCTTGCACCCCGATGCGCAGGCCCGAGGGATTGCGCGGATCAGCATCGCCGGGCAGCATGTTGTAGTTCACGATAATATCGTTGGCCTCCAGGCGTCTGGCCACCTCGACACCGCCGCCCCAGGCCGCCACATTCACGGCGATCATATGGCTGCGCGTGTAGCCAAACTCACGCGCCTCCACCGGCGTGCCCAGCTCATCAAGAGCCTGCCCCAGCGCCTGAGCGTTGCGCACGATTTGAGCAGCATACTCGCGCCCGTAACGCTTCATCTCGCGGATCGCTACCAGCAGGGCCGGCAGCGAGAAGAGGTGATGGTTGCTCGAAGAACCAGGAAAGACCCCTCGATCGGCAGGCGGCCAGTACTTTTTCGCCGTCTCTTCATCCATATTGCCCAGGATCACGCCGCGCTGCGGCCCCGGAAAGGTCTTGTGCGTACTGCCCGTCATCCAGGTGGCTCCTTCCTGCAGCGGAGACTGGAACTGGCCACCGGCGATCAGACCAAGCACGTGGGCACCATCGTAAAGCAGCGGAATGTCCCTGGTTTTGCAGAAGGCCGCCACCTCGGCTACCGGCTCCGGGAACAGGAACAGGCTCTTGCCCATGACCACGATCTGCGGCTTGACGCGATCGATCAGCTCGATGGTCTTCTGCGCGTCAACATGATAGCGGTCCTCGGTGAGGGGCAGATAGTGGAGATTGATAGCTTGCGGCCCACCGACCTTCAAGGACTGCCCGCGTGTCTGAATGCGCCGTCCGAAGACACCAACAGCCCCATGACTGATATGCCCCCCCGCATCGGTCGAGTTGACGACAATCGTATCGCCACCCCGCAGGAAACCGAGGGCGATGGCCGTATTGGCAGCATTGCCACTGATTGGACGCACGTCAGCCTGCCTGGCCCCGAAGAGATCGCAAATCTCCTCTCGCGCCATTCGCTCGATCTCATCAATGTAGCGCGTTCCCTGATAGTAACGATTAACGCGTTCTCCCTCGTTGGGGTGGCCTTCCGCATAGCGCCCCATGAAATCAGAATTCTGGACGCGGCGCACCGCCGGGCTGGGGGTATTCTCACTGGCAATCAGATTAATGCACTGCCTCTGACGCCAGTCCTCTTGCTTGGCAAGAATGGCCTCGATATCACTGATATCAACCGTCATCAGTATCCTTCCTTCCTCCCGCACAGGCAGTTTAGCGTCTAGCAGCCAGCCTGTCAGCCAATCAACCAGTCAGCTTCCCTGCCTGGCCGATGAACTGACCGGCCAGAACAGAAGAGACGCGCCGAGCAATCAAGCAAGCATCAGAAAGAAATACGGCTCGCGCGACAGAAAAAGCGCCGCGACTGGACTCTCTGGCTGTCGCCATACAGCTTTGTTGCGGACCTGCCAGAGCGACCGCTAGCGGCGAGAGCGCCACCAGAGAGCCAGAGGGAGCCAGCAGCGGAACAGCGGATCAGCCGGAGGGACCTGGGGATCCTGGCAGGCTGGCTAGCTGGCAGGCAGGCGAGTGGAGCACGGAAGAGGCAAGAGTGAGTGAGTGGAGCGAGCGGGTCACGGCGCTCTCTCCATCCCCCATGCTGCCATCAAGTGGTCCCTCCCTATCAGACCGGACCAGGCCCAGCACGTCAGATCCAGCCCATCAGACCCGAGCGCCTCTGCGGATATCAAGCGCCTTTCCTTTCTCGGTCAGGCTGAGCGAGCAAAGATGCGCAAGGGAAAACAAGCTGACCACCGAAGCTGATCTCGCGCAACGGCTGGTGGGTTTAGTGTAGCATGGCCCCCGGCATCTGTAAATGGTTGTGGCTGCAAGCCAGACGAGGAGAGACTTGCCAGGTCATTCAGATGCGTCCCCGAGCACGCATTGCTGCAATAAGCTGAACAAAAGATGAGAGAAAGCGAACCCCGATCATCTTCAAACAGGATTGAACAAAGATGGCGATCCTGTTATACTACCTCCGTGGACCGCGACGCCGCGCCTGCCGCCGGTTCTGAGGAGTGTTGCAGGGGGCCGATCCGCTTGAGGATACTGGAATGAAATAACGATACTGAAATGTAAAAGAACACAATATGCATGGAAAGGAGGGGCGGCATTCTGCACCTCGCAGCCAGGAGCGATCCTGGTAGGGGTTCTGCCGCAACGTTTTCATGAAGGTTTACACGGCAGAACAGATTCGCAACGTAGCGCTGATCTCGCATGTAGGAGCGGGCAAGACGTCGCTGGTGGATGCCGCGCTCTACGACAGCGGGGCCGTGACCAGGCAGGGTAAAGTGGATGAGCGGACCTCGGCCGTTGACTACGACCCGGAGGAATTGAAGCGAGGCATGTCCCTCCATGCCAAGCCGGTACCGGTGGAATGGCGGGGTCAGAAGCTGAATCTGATCGACACGCCGGGCTACCCTGACTTCGTGGGCGAAGTCAAAGCAGCGTTGCGTGTGGCCGACGCCGCCTTGATCGTGACAACGGCGGAGAAAGGGGTCGAGGTCGGTACCGAACTCACCTGGCAGTATGCCGATGAGCGCCGGCTACCGCGTATGATCCTGGTCAACAAGCTGGACCGCGAGAATACCTCCTTCGAGCAGACGCTAGAGGCTCTGCGGGCGCGCTTCGGCCTCAAGGTGGTTCCTCTTCAGATCCCCATCGGCAGCCAATCGAACTTCAAGGGAGTGGTCGATCTGGTCTCTGGCCGCGGCTTCACCTTCGAAGGCGGCAATAAGGTTCAGGAGGTCGCTATCCCCCCCGACCTGCAGGAGCAGGTCAAGACCTTCCGCGAGCAACTGATCGAGTCGGCGGTGGAGAACGATGAGGCTCTGATGGATAAGTTCCTCGAAGGCGAGGAGCTGAGCGAGGAGGAGCTGCGCACGCTGGTGCGCCGGGGGACGGTCAGCGGCGAGTTGGTGCCCGTGGTGTGCGCGTCCGCGCTAAGAAACGTTGGGGTGCAGACCGCACTCGATGCGCTTCTCGACTATCTGCCCAGCGCTGCCGAGGCGTTGCCTGATGAGGTCCGCGCTCTGGGCGAGACGCTGGCCCTCTTCGTCTTTAAAACTGCCGCCGCTCAGGTTGGCACGATCTCCCTCTTCCGCGTCTACAGCGGCACCCTGAAAGCCGATAGCCACGTCTTCAATGTCCATACCCACGCCGAGGAGCGCATCGGTCAGTTGATCGTTCCCCGCGGCAAGGCTCAGGAGAATGCCACAGAGATCGCCGCCGGCGACATCGGCGGGGTGGCTAAGCTGGCCAATACCCACACGGGCGATACGCTGGTGGGCAGCAAAGAGATCACCACCGCCCTGGAGCCGATCGAGTTCCCCGAGCCGTGCTTTACGGTGGCCGTTTTCCCTAAGAGCAAGGCCGATCTCGATAAGATGAGCAACGCCTTGACGCGCCTGGTGGAAGAGGACCGCACGCTGCGGGTGACGCGCGATTCCGAAACGGGCGAGACCCGCATTTCAGGTATGGGCGAGACCCATATCCAGGTTGCCGTTGATATGATCAAGCGGCGCTTCGGCATCGATCTCGAGGTGCGCGATATCCACATCCCCTATCGGGAAACGATTCGCAAGAAGGCGCGCGCCAACGGACGCCATAAACGCCAGACGGGCGGACATGGTCAGTTTGGTGACGTCTGGCTAGAGATTGAGCCGCTGCCCATCGGTGGCCCCGATACCTTCATTTTTGAAGATCGCATTGTGGGCGGCGTGGTTCCAAGCCAGTTTGTCCCCGGCGTCGAGAAGGGTGTGCGCGAGTCGCTGAAGCGCGGCTTCATCTCCGGCAACCCGATGGTCTATGTCAAGGTGGCTCTGGTCGATGGCAAGTATCACCCGGTCGACTCCTCCGCCCAGTCGTTCGAGATCGCCGCTTCGATCTGCATGCAGGAGGCCGTGCCCCAGGCCAGCCCGACGATCCTGGAGCCGGTGATGAACGTGACAGTTATCGTGCCCGAGCAGGTGATGGGCGACGTGATGAGCGATATCAATACGAAACGCGGGCGAGTCCTGGGCATGGAACCCCTTGGCAATGGCATGCAGAAGATCAGCGCTCAGGTCCCCCAGGCTGAAATGCTCCATTACGCCACAGACCTGCGCTCCCTCACTCAGGGTCGCGGGACCTTCAAGATGGAGTTCTATCAGTACGAGGAGGTTCCTCCCCAGATCCAGCAGGAGTTGATCGCCCGCTACAAGAAGGAGAGGGGAGAATCAGCCTAACGAACGCTTCCTGCAGGCAGGCGATGGGGTGAACTAAGCGCTGCATCGCTGGCGTTGCACTGACAGAGCGGGGCGCCGCCCTGGCGAGAGAGGTGGGGAGCTACCTATCTACCTATCTCTAAGGAAAGGCTGTTGGCTGCTTCGTCAGTCCAGGGCGGCAGCTCTGCTTTGCTCTCTTTTGTGGTTGAGCTTGAGTCGTTGGGTCCGGTGAAAGGTGCTGCAATGTCTTTGCCTTCTGAGTCTTTCAGACAACTGCAGTCCGAGGTGCTGGAGCTGGATCGCCGGCAGGAATATGCCAGGGCGCAAGCTTTGCTTGAGGAGGACCTACCGTTTTTCTGCGCACCTCTCCCCGGCTTGATCCTCTGGCGTGCCTATCTGACGATCCGCCAGGGGAAGCTCGAGGAGGCGCTGGCGATCTTGGAGGAGGCTGTTGCCCAGGAACTGTGGTTTGGACCAGCCCAGTTGGAGGACGAGAGTCTCAACCCGTTACGCTCGCTGCCCGCCTTTGCCACTGCGACCCAGAGCTGTCAGGAGCGCTACGCGGAGGCTCAGAGCCGCTCGCACCCCGGCATTCTGGTGCCGGAGCCGGACAACCCGGTTCCTCTTCCTGACCCGACTCTCTTCGTGCTACATGGCAATCAGAGTAGTCCCCTGGCCGAGCTGGAGTACTGGCAGCCAATGACGGCCCACGGCTGGCAGGTGGTCCTGCCCTATTCTTCGCAACCGGTCGCTTATGGTCTGGCTGGCTGGAACGAGGAGGCCTGTGCTCTAGAGGAGGTCTGCATCCATTGGGAGCAACAGCAGTGCCGGAAGCGCATCGCTCCAGGCCTGGCGCAGGAGGGAGGTATCCCCGCCATCGGCTTCATCGCGATCTGCCCCACCCTGGAGGCGAACCAGGTCTTTCTGCCTCACAATGCCTGTCGGGTGCGCCTGGGCCTGTTCCTACCGGTTGAGCATGACGAGGGCACTCCCGCCACTCTGGCCACCACCGAGGGCCTGCGCGCCTCCGGCCTAAGCTGCGAGGTGCCACAGGACCCCGGCCTGAGCCATGACTTCCCCCCGGGCTTCGCCGAAGAGCTGCCGGCGTCCTGACGCGCTACTTTCCTCCCAGTCCAAGGTAGCGGTTCCGCCTCCAGCCCACCAGAGGGATAGGCAGCCTGAGCGGGATGACGCCGCACTGCCGTCTTGACTTTTCTGACAACTTTCAATGTTTTTGTCCTTTTTATATATAGGAGTACACAAAAATCTTCTTCTGACCTGAGGCAAGGCAGCAGAATGCGAGGGTTTGGCCCGAGCGGCTTGCTCGTGAAGAAGGCTGCTCTGCGGACTTGACAGCGGACACCAGGATACGTACAATTCCAGAGACAACGAACAGTTCGTGTTCCTTTTTAAGGACGAGAGCAGGGGGCCTGCACCAGAGCTCAGTGAGGTGGCCGTATGCCTTCCAGACCGGTTTTCTCCGCGCCTTCCCTTGCGGAGGTGCTCAAGCAGCTCAGGATCTACCGGCCCAGCGGTCTGCTAACCATTCAACGAGCACGGGGCGCGCCGCCCGATGAGGTTTATATCACGGTTGAGCGGGGCCAACCAACGCTGGTTGTCTGGAACCGCCAGCAGCAGGAAGCCAGTGAGGCCGTGCTGGCCTGGCTGAATTCATGGGGTGAAATTCGTTTTACATTTCAATCCGCTGAGCCGCTTCTGCAGCTTCCCGCCCCTGGCCAGCCGGAGCCACAGGAAGGGGCCGCCGGAGAGGGAGGGAGAAGAACGACCTGGCCACCTCTCTCGCTCCAGAGCGGGCCTCTGCCTGCTGTTGGAGGCCGGAGCAGTGGCCGACAAACGATCTCGCTGCAAGGGCCGCGCGGCGGCAGCAACAACGCGGGCGCAGGCAACAGCGGCGGCGCGAGCCATCCACCTGCCCAGCCTCATGGCCAGGGTCTGCGTCCTGGCCACGTCCAGACCCAGGGCCAGGGACACCCTCAAAACGGTCGCCTGACTCCGCGCTTCGGCGACTCGCTCGTGCTGCCAGCCGTCAAGCCGGCTCAGCCACTCGGCCCACTCCCACCTGAGACTGTCGTCCCTAGCCTGACCACTCTCGGCAAGGAGTATGCGGCCACCGCCGTTCCCCGCTACGATCGTATTGTCTTTCTCCTCATCAATGGCCGGCGGACGCTCGCCGATCTGGCCCAGCTGACCCGGCGCACTCCCGCCGAGGTCTATGCCTCGCTCCAGCGCTTGCAGGAACAGGGGCTGATCCAGCTAACGCTGCCGCCTACCAACGGGCACACCTCTTCCTCCTCTCCACCACGCTAGTTCAAGAAGCTGCGGTCCGGATGAGTCTGCAAATGGACGTTCCGTTGCAGCACTTGCTGGGCGAAAGGAACCTCGCGCCTCAGAATCTCGTTTTCTTCGGCCAGACGCTGCCGGGTCGAGGTCAGCTCCAGCAGGCGCTGTTTCTCTTCATCCTGCATATCAAGCAGATAGGCAATGAGATAGGAAAGCTCCTCTGGATCGCTCGGAAGATGCTCTTTGATCTCCTGCCGGCTACGGGCCTCCAGCAGAATTTCTAGATAGCCGCTGAAGAGATCGAGGGCGCGCTCGGCGTAGGGCTTCAGCAGGTGAGCTGGCTCGCGCGCATCCCGATACAGCTCAACCAGGCCCGAAAGATAGGGTCGCTGATGCCTCAGCTCGCGAATGCGAAAGCGCTCACTACCAACAGCGATGAGATTGTAGCGTCCATCTTCCAGGCGCTCGATCTGCTGAATCTCGGCCAGCGTACCTACGCTGTAGGGTATTTCCTGAAGATGGTGGCTCTCAGGACGCATCAGGACGATGCCAAAGGGGGCCTTTGCTTCAAGACAATGAGCGATCATCAGGCGATAGCGCCGCTCAAAGATATGGAGTGGTACTACTGCGGTCGGGAAGAGGACTAGTTGCAGCGGGAAGAGTGGGATCTCGATGATTCTCTCCACGGGATCTTCTCCTTAGCACACAGGCTCTTGGCGGGGTCGTAGGTGGGCCTGCTCGCTTCCGCCAACGTTCTCTCTCGTGCTTACACCACATGTTAGAGGGGCCGCGCACCGGCCCAGGCGCGATCAGGCGAACGGAGCCGAGGGAGGCCCCTTCCGAAGGCCGCCTCCTCTCTTCTTAGCGTTAGCGGGTGCTCGCCACCCCGAGCAGGTCCGCCGGCCTGAGCAGAGACCATCCTGGCTTTCAGGGCCTGGACCTGGATGGCACTGGGTATAAGCAGCGGCCGGGCCCAGCGGGGGTCTCCAGGACTCCGGTAGCCGGAACCGGGCGAGCCGGGCGAGACCACCTGCCTCACGCGATTCGCTCTCACTCGCTCCTCTCTCACCTCTGAGAAGTCTCTCCGCTCAGAGCGCCTGAGCGGCATGGAAATGAGGATGACAGTGGGCATGGTCGGGCCAGTGCCGATGCTCGTGGCTATGCATAACCCCCGGTGGCGGTAGCTCTGTGGGCGCATGGGTATGGCTGCCATCGAGATGATAGGGATGGTCGTGCCCATACCAGCGCTGAGTTGGGTTCGAGTAGGCCACCAGCAGGCTCTGCCCGTGGTGCCAGCGCGCGCGAAAGACATCGTAATTCTTTTTGCTCTTCGTCCGTCGCTCTTCCTCCGTCAGACTGTACCATTCACGGTGAGGATGCCTGATAAGGCGGGCCGCCACCTCGGGACAGACCACAACCCGATAGCCGGCAGCTTTGAAGAAAAAGCTGTAGTGAACATCGGCCAGGCGATAAAAACGGAACTTTTCGTTGAGCCAGCCGACCTCGTTGAGCAGGGCGCGGCGGAAGGCAAAGAGGTAGCCTTCAATAGCATCTACCTCGGGGCCGCTTGCTTCGCGGAACTCGCGCAGGTCTTCAGTGACCAGGCCGAAGGGGCCGGTTACCCCCACCTGCGGATCGGCCAGCGTTTGCTCCAGAGGCGTCCAGATATCGCCGCTCAGCTCAACCGAGGTATCCAGCCAGACGACGATCGCTCCCTGGCTGGCCCGCATGGTTGCGTTGCGTCCGGCAGCGAAGCCCAGGTTATGATCGGCGAAGAGGACGCGCAGGGCGAGGCGCTCGCCGTTAGCCCCGATCAGCTCGGCGCTCCTGGCCAGCTCCCGCAGATAGGGGAGCGTGTCATCGGTGGAACCGTTCTCGATGATGACTACTTCCAGATTGCGCCCGTTGGCCTGGCGACAGAGACTGCCGAGGCAGCGCTCAAGGTCGGCGCGGTTATTGCGCGCCAGTAAATTGAGCGAGAAGGCATAGCGTGCGGGTTGCTGCGTGGCATCGGGGGAGTCCTGCCAGCGGGAGAGCAGCGCGAATTCCTCGCTGAGGCGCCGAGGGCGGAGCAGCGTCCCCCCTGGCAGATCGCCCACTTTCCAGCCCCGCTGGAGCAAGTGGAGCCGCAAGGCATCGGCACGCTCGTAGTTGCCCTGCTGGCGCAAAACCTCTCGCTCCCGCACCACCGTTGCCAGATCAGCCGGCAAGGTCTGCTGTGAGCGTTGCGGCGTACGACGCTGACGAGGCTGCTCGCTGAGTAGATAGGATCTGAGATCGAAGCCAAGCACACGGTCAAAGTCGAGCAAGAGCTGCAGCTTGGTGGTGGCATCCAGCTCGGGGGCGCGCAGCATGGCGAAGAGCACCGCCATCGCTCGCGGAACATTCAGATCGTTTTCCAGCTCACGGCGGAAGGCCAGGCGCCACGGCTGCCGCTCATCCTCAGGCGGCCTGAGGGCGCGCTCCTGATCGGCCCGCCGCCAGAGATCGTAAGCGCGCTCACGCAGACGCTCGAGGGCGACCTGGGCCGCTTCCAGGGCGCGGAAGGTGAAGTTGAGGCGACTACGGTAGAGAGCGGTCGTGTAGAGATAGCGCAGGGCCAGAGGATCGAAGCCGCGCGCTTCGATCTCGGCACAGGTGTAGTCGTTGCTGACCGATTTGGCCATCTTTTGGCCATCGGCCAGCAGATGCTGGGCATGGACCCAGTAGTTCACGAAAGGCTGACCGCTATAGGCTTCACTCTGGGCAATTTCATCCTCATGATGGGGAAAGATATTGTCGACTCCCCCAGTATGGATATCAAAATGAGGCCCCAGATACTTCATGGCCATCGCCGAGCATTCAATGTGCCAGCCGGGGAAGCCACGCCCCCAGGGGCTTTCCCAGGCCATATCGCGTCCCGGCTCGGCAGGCTTCCACAGCGGGAAATCCTCGGGATGGCGCCGGTCGGCGTCGCTGCCCTCATGAATGCCAATCTGCATATATTCCAGCAGGTTACGCGAGAGCTTGCCGTAGCCGGCGAAGCGCTGAATGTCAAAGTAGACGTAGCCACGAACCTCGTAGGCAAAGCCCTTGCGTAGCAACTCCTGGATGATCTGGATCATCTCAGGAATGTGCTCGCTGGCCCGCGGGAAGACATGGGCGGGCAGGATATTGAGCCTGGCCTCGTCGCGATGAAAAGCCTCGGTATAAAAGCGCGCGATCTCGGCAGAGGTCTTACCTTCCTTGCGAGCCTGGGCCTGAATTTTGTCCTCACCGCGGTCCAATAGCTCATGGCGCATATGTCCGACATCGGTGATATTTTTGACATGGAAGACCTCGAAGCCAAGGTACTCCAGGGTACGGCGCAGCCAGTCGGCCATCGTGAAGGTACGCAGATTCCCGATGTGGATATAGCGGTAGACAGTCGGACCGCAGGAGTACATTTTGATCTTGCCTGGCTCTATGGGCACAATCTCCTCAATGCGTCGCGTGAGTGTATTGTAGATTCTCATCGCCTCGTCACGCTCCCAGCATGCAGCATGCGTCAAACAGAACGACGACGAAGATCTCCAGGAGCCTTCTCCTTCTGCCAGAGACCGACCCGTGGGCCTGGCCCGCTTTCCTCCACACGGAAGCATTATACCCTCAGCCCGCCCCTCTGACCAGGCGAGGAGACAGACAGATCTGGCCATCTTCTGATCTGCACCGGCCCGCCTCCTCGCCCGTCTTGCTTCTCCGCAGGTAGCGCGCCGGCTCAGGCCGTCATCTCCTTCACTATCTGCTGGACCCTGGCACCGGCGGCTTTCCCCTTCAGCTCGCGGGCCGCCAGTGGCATAACTTTGCGGAAGTCGCGCCCCTGCTCCTCAATCAGGCGCGCCACCACGGCGCGAATCTCGTCATCGCTGAGCTGGGCCGCCTGCAGATAGGCTTGCAGAATAGATTTCTCGCGCTGAGCCTTCTCTACGAGATCGCTACGCCCCCCCTTCTCATAGAGCGGGATCGCCTGATCGCGCATCTTGACCTCGCGCTCCAAGACCTGATAGCAGTCAGCCTCAGTCAGCGGCTTGCCATATTCGGGATGCTTGCGATCGGTACGGGCAACTTCTAGATTGTGAATGGCTCCCAGCGCCATGCGCAGGGTGTCGATCTTGAGCTGATCCCGCGCCCGCTGAGCATCCTGAATATCTTTACGCAGTTGTTTTTCAATGGGAAACTCTTCGCGCGTTTGCGCCATGTTACACCCTCCTCTTGTACTCTCAACAATTCTTCGGGCGATCCCCAGTATAGCCCTTTGCAACAGGGCTGTCGAGCCGGGTCAGACAAGCACCAGGACAGAAGGCGGGCGCCATTGGCCAGCCGGCTGGGTCGCTCATTGGCCAGAGCGGTCATCCCCCCTAGAGCAGGCGCCGCCCCGTGAAGAGGAGGCCCTGACGGAGCAGCCACTGACGTCCGACCGGGCTGGCCGCCGTCAGAGCCTCTGCCATCTGCAGGAGCGGCACCTCTCCAGCCGGCAGGCGCAGGCGGAGCAGAAAAGCTGCCTCCCCCTCGCCAGGCCAGGGATCACGCTGCCAGAAGGAGGCATGACTCAGGAAAGGCTGCTCAGCAAGCTGCTCCAGCAGGGCCATCACCTCATACTTTACTGTACTATAAGAAACTTCGTGAGTGGAGAAGAAGAGGGCAAGGGTCTGCGTTCCCAGCTCTGGGGCCGCGCCGGCGAGCAGATCATCGCCGAGCTGATAGACCAGGTGATAGAGAAGGGCGCCGTCCGCCACAGGAGAGGCGCCGGAAGTGATCAGGGACTCTTGCTCTTCCCCGGGCGAGAGATCGCCGCGCAGCGAGGGCGGCCAATCAGCGATGAACTGATTGAGCAGATCGAAGGTGAAGGCGCCGCGCAAGAGAAACCACAGCTCATAGAGCTGCAGCTCAGGCCGCCGGTCCCGCCAGCGCTCCAGCCTACCCCTGGCCCTCCTCAGGGCTGCTGCCAGGTCACTGGCGGCCAGGGCCGGTTTCAGCTCGGGGACAGCCGAGGCAACCAGGGCCGGCCCATCCAGAGCAAAGAGGTCAGCCGATCCCAGGCGCCGGGCAAAGTGACGCAGCTCCGGCAGCAAAGCTGCCGCGACCTGGGCTGGCTGAGCCGTGGTGGCAAGCAGGTCCCGGCGCTGGAGACGCAGCGCCGCCTCTTCCGCATAGCGCCCACAGCGCTCCTCGGTCCACTCCTGCAAGCGCGCAGCCAGCGCAGCGCAGCGTTCACGGAGCGCAGCCAGCCAGGGCAGCAACTCACTCTCTGCGTCCCGAGCCAGCAAGCGGACACAGAGATGGAGAATCGGCACATCCAGTTCCAGGGCGCGATAGATATCCATTCGGTTCCCTCGCTTTTCCTATCATAGTCGCCAATGGCAAGAGCAGCCGGGCCCGGCGGATGGCGGCGCGGACCAGCGTCTCCGATCAAGCCCGGTTGGTCGAATAGCCCTCACGAGGCTATAATAGAAATATCCATCTCTTTTCTGGCAGTCTCTTGCGTCTGGAAAGGTCTTCCCGTTCATGTCTGGCACGACTTCCCTCTCCTCACACCCGGAGCAGCAAGGCATCCGCATCGGAGCATTAGTTGCCCTTTTTCTGGGTCCCGCCTTTGTCTTTGCGAACATGTACACGACGCAGGCCATCCTGCCCGTGCTCAGTCGGGCCTTCAAAGTGGATGCGCCCACAGCGGGCCTGACCATTTCCGTTATCGTGCTGGCGGTAGCCATCGGCTCCCTTTTCTACGGGCCACTCTCCGACCGCATTGGGCGCAAAATCGTCATGGTAGGCAGCAGCCTGCTGATTACCCTACCCACGTTGCTATGCGCCTTTGCGCCTAATTTTACCATCCTGCTCTGCCTGCGTGCCCTACAGGGTCTGCTCATGCCGGGATTGACCAGCGTGGCCATCTCCTACGTCAACGACGAGTTCAGAGGGCGCGAGCGCGGCCTCGCAATGGGCGTCTACGTCAGTGGGCAGACGCTAGGAGGTCTCTTTGCCCGCCTGGGCAGCGCCGCCCTGACTGCCGCCCTGAACTGGCAGGTGGCGCTTTTCTCCTTCAGCCTGCCGACGCTGATCGCCTCTCTTGCAATGTGGCGCTTCCTACCGGACAGCCAGAGCCAGGTCGCAGGGCGCGCCCGCTTCCTGAGCGGAAGCCAGCGGGCCACGATCGTAGGGGACGGCGACCAGCCTGGCACCAACGTTCTGCGCCAGTCCCTCAGCGATATCTGGCAGCACCTGCACAATCGGCATCTTGTAGGAGCCTTTATCATCGGATTTACCCTTTTCTTCGGCTTTGTTGGCACTTTCACCTATTTACCCTACTATCTTAGCGGACCACACTTCGGTCTCTCAACGGTTCAGCTTGGCCTGGTCTACCTGCTCTGGCTGACCGGCCTCTGCTCGCCCATCGCCGGTAGCCTGGCGGAGCGTGTTGGCTCGCGGCGGGCTATTGCTGTCAGCATGAGCGTTGCGGGCGGCGGCCTGCTGGTGACGCTCATTCCCCTGCTCCCACTGGTCATTGTCGGTCTTGGCCTGCTGGCACTGGGTATGTTCTGCACCATTCCCGCCGTCAACCTCTACCTCGGCGAGCAGGCCCACAAAGCCAAAGGGACGGCGGCTTCCCTCTACCTCTCCTGCTACTATTTCGGCGGCAGTCTGGGGGCTGTGCTGCCCGGCGTCGCCCTTGTGCACGGCGGCTGGCCCGGCGTCGCTCTGCTCTGCCTGGGCACCATGCTCATAGCCATCGCCAGCGATCTCCTTCTCTGCTGAGTCGCCTGGTCCCGCCCAGGCTTGTCAGCCAGCCTGTTGGCAGAGCCGTACCCTTCCTTCCCTACCGGGCGAGGCGCTGTGTGGGATACAATAAAGGGGAAAGTACCCGTTGAGAACACGAAGGAGTGTGACCACCTATGGCAATAACCGCAGAGCACGTTCTAGAGCGTGCGCGGACCCCCTTTAGAAATGAGCCGCTCACAGACTTCTCGCGGCCCGAGAATCGTCAGGCCCAGGAAGAGGCCCTGGCCCAGGTGCGCAGCGAGCTAGGCCGCACCTATCCGCTGATCATCGCCGGCCAACACATCCAGAACGCCGAGACCTTCGCCTCCGTCAATCCGGCCCAGCCCGACCAGGTCGTCGGCTATTTCTCGCGTGCCACCTTAGACCAGGTCGACCAGGCTGTACGAGCCGCCGCCGAGGCGTTTGAGCGGTGGAAGCGTGTACCGGCCCACGAACGCGCCAACTATCTTTTCGCCGCCGCTGACCGCCTGCGCGAGCGCCGCTTCCTCTTCAACGCCTGGATGATCTACGAGGTGGCCAAGAGCTGGACCGAGGCCGATGCCGACACCGCCGAAGCCATCGACTTTCTGGAGTTCTACGCCCGAGAGATGCTGCGCCTGGCCGAAGAGCAGCCGCTGGTCCATATTCCCGACGAAGACAACGAGCTGGTCTATATCCCCCTGGGCGTCGGCGCTGTCATTCCGCCCTGGAACTTTCCCGGTGCCATCATGGTTGGCATGACCAGCGCCTCCTTTGTGGCGGGCAATACCGTCGTACTCAAGCCATCGAGTGCCTCGCCTGCCATTGCAGCACAGTTCATGCACATCCTTGAAGAGATCGGCCTGCCGGCAGGGGTCGTCAACTTCCTGACCGGCGCTGGCTCCAGCATCGGCGATGCCCTGGTCTCCCACCCCCTGACGCGCTTCATCGCCTTCACCGGCTCGCGCGAGGTCGGCCTGCGCATCAATGAGCTGGCGGCTAAGACCCAGCCCGGCCAGCGCTGGATCAAGCGCACTATTCTGGAGATGGGCGGCAAAGACGCCATCGTCGTCGACGAGACAGCCGATTTGGAGGCCGCCGCTACCGGCATCGTTGTCTCCGCCTTCGGCTTCCAGGGCCAGAAATGCTCGGCCTGCTCGCGGGCCATCATCGTTGAGAGCGTCTACGACCAGGTCCTGCAGAAAGTAATAGAGAAGGCCAGGCAGCTCAGTGTCGGCGATGTCACCCGACCCGAGACGTTCATGGGGCCAGTGATCGACGCCAACGCCTTCAAAAAGATCACCGACTATATAGAGGTCGGCAAAGGCGAGGGACGCCTCGTGCTGGGAGGAGGCCATCGCGGCCCGGGCTACTTTATCGAGCCGACCATCTTCGCCGACGTCGATCCCCACGCCCGCATTGCCCAGGAAGAGATCTTCGGGCCGGTGCTGGCCTTCATCCGGGCCAGGGACTTCGACGAGGCCCTACACATCGCTAACGATACCGAGTACGGCCTCACAGGCTCCGTCTACACGCGCGACGCGGAACGCATCCAGCGAGCCAAAGAGGAGTTCCACGTCGGCAATCTCTACTTTAATCGCAAGTGCACAGGGGCCCTGGTCGGCGTGCACCCCTTCGGGGGCTTCAACATGTCAGGCACGGACTCCAAAGCCGGGGGCCGCGACTACCTCCTGCTCTTTACGCAGGCCAAGGCGATCTCGGTCAAGAAGCTCTAGCCAGCCAACACTCCCGCCCGCCGAGCCGGGCCAGGCCGGGCCAGTGGAAAAGACGAGCTAAGCCAGCTTGCTGCCGCAGGATAGCGCCAGTGTCGCGGCGCGGCACGAGAGAGGTGTATTACGTGTCTGCAAACTTTCAACCTGTTATCCGCCTACGGAAAGAAAAGCCGGGGACATGGCAGATCTCTCTGCCCTTCCTCGGCGAACATGGGGTCATTGGCACCTACCTCATCACGGATGAGCGCCAGACGGCCCTCATCGATCCAGGACCTACCAGCACCGTTTCAGCTCTGCTGAGCGAATTGCGAGAGGCAGGCTTTGATCCCGCTACCATTACCCATATTCTGCTCACCCATATCCACCTGGACCATGCCGGGGCCACGGGTACCCTGGCTCGCCTACTGCCACAAGCCCAGATCTACGTTCATAGCCGCGGTGCCCCACACCTGATCGACCCATCGAAAGTCATCGCCAGCGCCAGCCGCATCTATGGCGAGCAGATGCACACCCTGTGGGGCGAGGTGGAAGCCGTACCCGCCGAGCGCGTCCATCCCCTTGAAGACGGCAACGTGCTCACCCTGGCCGGGCGCCGGTTAGAGGTTCACTATACCCCGGGGCATGCCGTTCATCACATCGTTTTCTTCGATGTCCACTCCGGGGAACTCTTCGCCGGCGATGCCGCTGGTGTGCGCCTCCAGGACGTCGATTACGTGCGTCCACCCACGCCACCGCCCGATCTCGATCTGGAAGCCTGGTCAGAGAGCCTGAGCCGCATCAGTCGGCTGCGGCCAGACGTCCTCTACCTGGGACATTTTGGACCAACGCGCGACGTCACACGCCACATCGCCAGCCTGCGCGAGCGCCTCATCGCCTGGGGCGAGATCGTGCTGCAGGCCATGCGCCAGGGACAAAGCGAAGACGAGATCCGCGCCCGCCTCATCGCCGAAACCCAGCCCGAGCTGGAACGGGTTGCGCGCGACCCTCAGGCCATCAAGCGCTACGACCTCGCTACCAACTACCCTATGACGGTCCAGGGCTATATGCGCTACTGGCAAAAGAAGCATCCCGAGCGGCTCCAGGGCAGCTCGCTCGGCTAGAACAGACAGGGAAGGCGCGGAAGAAGGGAAGAGAGCAACAAGCGCCACGCCGCCGGGCCAGAGCAGGTCAGAGGGGCTTTCTTTGGCCGCCCACGAAGCGGGACCGCGCGGGACCGCGCGGCGGCGTGGCTTGCTTGCTCCCCTCCCTGACCTGGCTCAGCCGCCGTTAAGGAGCAGGCGGTTATCAACCTGAAAAACTCCCAGGCTCACGAGGGCCGGCGCGATGTCCCCCAGGGCGCGAATAATCAGCTTGTGGGCCTCCACCTCGCCGACAATGGGGGAGCAGAAATACTGACAGATGGCGATCAGGGCTGAGAATCCCTCGAGCAAGTCTTCGCGCGGCATTCGGTCAAGGTGGGACTTATCTGTCACGTAGAGGTAGCCGTTGGGGGAGATTCTCAGGCCAGAGAAGGCCGGGAAAGCGGCAGAACAATCGTCGATGATGTCGCGCAGAACGTTCATAGCCTCCTTGGGTCCGACCAGTTGGGCCACGGCCAGCGAGACCCGCCTGGTGGCCTCAACCAGCAACTGCCACTCCCAGGGCGAGATCAGCTGATTGACCTTGGTACGGGCCACCACCTGGCCCTCGACGATCTGCGGGCGCGGCTGGGCTGCAGGCGGCGGCGTAGACGGAGCCGACCCTGGACGCGGCCCCGTCCCAGAGCCATAACGCGCCTGCAGGAGCGAGAGCCAGCGCTCAAAGCGCTGCTCGTGGGCAGGCGTCACATTCTCACTCTGGACCGTGACGCCACGCTCAAAGCGCAGCGTTGCACGAGTCCAGCTCTGCAAGTCCGCCAGTACAGCATCGACCGCGCCGCGCGTCCCAATCACATGTACCAGCCTGCCATTGCGGAAATAGAGATGAGCCAGCCCCAGGCGCGTATTGTTCCGCACGGTCAGTCGCCCAAAGGCGCGCAGGCGCTTAATACTGCTGATAATACTGGGCAGGTCAGCTAGCGAGCCCTGCCACTGTGCATTGGAGGAAGACATAGTACAACGCCGTTCTCCGAAACTGCCCTAACGATGGACAGGCCACCATCAGTGTTCGGGTGCTGTCCCCGTGACCGTGAGATAGGGCCACGTGCGGGTCACTCACCCATTTGCTCCCATCCTTCCTTCCCCGTCCGTCCACCTGTCCCCTCTCCTCACCATTGCCAACCAGCGGCTCTCGTCCCAGCGCCTTCCTGACCCCGACCGACCTCCGAGTGCCCAGAGCCGCCATGCCCACCTTTGCAGGATGATCCGCAGTAAGCGCATGGCCACCGCGCAGTCCGGCTCAGCTAACGCACCGACAAGGCGAGCCAGCCCACCAGCCGAGCAGGCCCACCCCTTCACTCCTCTTCTCCGATGCGGCGCCTCCCGGCCTGCACTCATTTCCTCCCCCCTTCACCCCACCAGGGCAGGCAAGGCAGCGGCGGCGATTACAAGGTTGCCGAGTGCCAGACCTATTCTAACGTATACTGGACTACTGGTCAAGCGATGCGCGCTTCTGCCCGTCAGTACCACTTCCCACCTTTCTCCCCTTATATTCACAGACATTGTGTTCACTTTTGCTACTCATACCGCTATAATAACAACAGGATGGTTTAGTAGAGCAAAGGAGGCTACATGAACTTTTCACAGCAATTCCTCCGCCGCCAGAGCAGGCGCCAGGCCCTCAAGCGGCTTGGAGCGCTCTCCCTCGGCCTGGGTGCCAGCGCGGGTCTGGGGACGGCGGCCCTGACCGTCGGGGAACGAGCGCTAGCCGCTGCGTCGGCCCCGGGGCCGGCGGAGAACCCGCTTAAACATATTCTGGTCCTCTGCCAGGAAAACCGCTCCTTTGATACCTATTTTGGCTACTACGAGCGAGCTGGGCGCTTCGCCGTACCGGCCAACTACAGCCAGCCCGGCGGAGCAGGCAAGCCAGCCGTCAAGCCCTACCACTTCAGCAGCTACACCAACCGCGACATTCCCCATAGCTGGCAGGCTCTCCACGCCGAGTGGAACGGTGGCAGGATGGACGGCTTCGTCACCACCGACGGACTGGAAGCCCTCGGTTACTATACACGCAGCGACCTGCCCTACTACTATGCGCTGGCCGATGCCTTCACCCTCTGCGGCAACTACTTCTGCTACCAGCTTGGGCCAACCCTTCCGAACCGCCTGGCCCTCTGGAGTGGGACCAGCGGGGGCATCACCAACAATCGCCCCGCACCAGGCTCGCTCGACTGGCCAACCATCGCCGATCTGCTCGACCAGCACGGGATTAGCTGGCAGAGCTATAACCTCAACAGTCACAGCCGGCAACACGTCGGCAACCCCAACGGTTTCAACGGCCTGGCCTATTTCAAACGCTGGATCAAGGATGCCCGGCTCTACGGGAGCGAGGACGACTACTATCAGGCTCTAGCCAATGGGACCCTGCCCCATGTCGTCTTTCTCATCACCAGCAGCGAGGTCAGCGAGCACCCTCCCAGCAACGTGCGCACCGGAGAGAAAAAGGTTGCCGAGGTCATCAATGCGCTCATCGCCTCGCGCTATTGGAACAAGGCGGCTTTCATCCTGACCTATGACGAGAACGGCGGCTACTTCGATCACGTCGCGCCGCCGCAGTTGGACGCCTACGGCCTCGGCATGCGCGTTCCCACTCTCATCGTCTCGCCCTGGGTGAAGCGCGGCTATGTCGCCGGTCAGCTCTACGAACACAGCTCCGTGCTCAAATTCATCGAGCGGACCTTCGGGCTACCCTCGCTGGCCAGCCTCAACCACCAATTCGATCAAGAGACGCCGACAGCTAACAATGAGGCTGCCGCCGGACGCAGCGCGGGACCACCGGCCCCGCCGCGCGACGGGCTGGCCCAGATCGGCGACCTCTACGAGGTCTTTGACTTTAGCCAGGACCCCCACTACTATCCCCCCCTTCCCCCGGCGCCGTGACGTCCACGGCTGCCACTTGACCTTGCGGGGTGAGCAGGGAAGCGCAGCGCACTACCCCGTTGCCTCTCCCTGTTCACCTCCACCCTTCGGGGTGAGCAGGCAGCAGGCAAAGGCGCTGACAGGCCGAACACCAACCGGCGAGCTGTCCTTGCTCCTCACGCAGCTCGCTTAACCGCCGCGCACAGCGACAGACGTAGCCTTGTAGGCGCGCTGGATTGCCGTAGACCAGAGCGTGAGGTGGAACATCGCGCGTGACGACCGAACCAGCCCCCACCAGGGCAAACTCGCCAATGGTCACCCCACAGACGACCACCGTCCGCGCTCCCAGCGAGGCCCCATAGCGCACCACGGTCGGGGTGATCTGCCAGTCCTCGGCTCCTTTGAGGCGTCCATCGGGCGTAATGGCCCGCGGCAGCAGATCGTTGGTAAAGCAGACATGCGGGCCGATAAAGACCCCGTCCTCGATAGTCACTCCCTCAAAGACCGAGACATAGTTTTGGATCTTCACCCTGGCTCCGATGCGTACCCGTGCATCGATATAGACGCCTCTTCCCAGAATGCACTCTTCTCCAATCACTGCCCCCTCACGTACCTGGGCCAAGCCCCAGATGCGCGTACCCGCGCCGATGCGGGCCTCCGGCGAGACCTCTGCCGTCGGATGGATAAAGACAGCTTTCGCTCCTGTATGCTCCATTACCGCGCTCCTCGTGAGATTCCGTCTCTTGATCTGCCGTAGCGCTCGCGCTTCTTCTTTCGCTTCAAGAAGGACCGGAAGCCTTGCCGAGAGGCCGAAGAGAGTCAGCCCTTAACTGAGGCTCAGGCCGTCACCAGCAAGCCAATGGCAATGCCTAACAGGCCCCCAACCAATACCTGTACCGGAGTATGGCCAATCAGCTCGCGCAGACGCTGCTCCCCTATGGGATGACCCTTAAAAGCCTCCTCCAGCATCTGGTTCAACATGCGCGCTTGAATGCTGACAGCGCGCCTCACACCTGCCGCATCGTACATAACGACCCCCGCCAGCACGATGCTGATGGCGAAGCTGATCGAGGAGAGACCCGCCAGACGACCTACCGCCGTGGCCAGCCCCATGACGAGAGCCGAGTGAGCACTGGGCATCCCCCCGGCAGAAACCAGCCGGCGCAGATTCAGACGGCGCTGGGTAACTACCTCTATGAGGGTCTTACTTATCTGGGCCAGGGCCCAGGCCAGCAGGGCCGCCAACAAGGCACGATTCTCTAGCAACGATGCCATCGATACCTGCAACTGCTCGCGCCTTGCCTCCTACTCGATCTCTTCGGCGAGCTGGCTCAGCTCCAGCGGCTGCACCATCGGTACACCCTCGCCGTCAACGGTCAGTTGCCTGACCCGCAGCTCAGCCCGCGCTAAGAGATCGTTGCAGTAATGCACCAGACGCATTCCTCGTTCAAAATACTCAATAGCTTTTTCTAACGGTATTTGCCCGTTTTGCAAGGTAAGAACGGTCTCCTCTAGCTGCTGAAATGCTTCCTCAAAGGTCAATTCTTCCATAGTAGACGCCATCCCACTAGTCTCTCAGGTGAGCCTGCAACAAAGACAGGGTCCGTCTGTTTGTTTATTGGTCTGCCGGTTTCCTCGTCAGCGATCAGAGCGGCTGGGTTTGGGCGCTGGCTGCCGCGGGCGAGGAGGCCGGAGCGGGAGCCGGAGGCCAGAGGGAGCAGGCCGAGAGTGCAGGTTAGCTCAAGCCAGGTCGTGCGGCAGGGGCGACGCACCTAGGGGAGCACCTGAACGGTCACGGAGCCATTGGCGAGCTGGAGCAACAAGCGGTCTCCGGGCTGAACCTGCTCGACGGCGGTCACCAGGGCCTGATCCTCAGCGCGGCGGACAATGGCGTACCCACGAGCAAGCGTCTCCAAAGGAGAGAGTGTTCGCAGATGGCGTGTCATCCCGAGGAGACGTTCGTGCTGCAGGGCGAGAAGGGTCTGCATCCCAACCAGCAGGCGGTCACTAAGATCATCGAGCTGTTGGCGTCGTTGATCCAACTGACCCTGAGGGCTGGCGCGTCGGAGGTCGCGCTCGGCGCGCTGCAAGCGCTCGCGTTGTCCGGCCAGATAGGCCAGGATAGCCGCCTGCAGGCGTCGCTGCCACTCAAGCAGGTCCTGGCGCCAGCCAGCCACATCGGGCACGGCGGCAGTTGCAGCAGCAGTTGGTGTAGAAGCGCGATAGTCGGCCACCAGATCAGCGATGGTCACATCGGTCTCATGGCCGACGCCGCTAATGACAGGGATGCGCGAGCGTGCGATAGCGCGCGCTACCAGCTCATCGTTGAAGGCCCACAGCTCTTCGCGCGAGCCGCCGCCGCGTGCCACAATAATCACCTCTGCTTCGCCGTGCTCGTTCAACAGATCGAGGGCGGCAGCGATCGACGCCGGAGCCTCTTCTCCCTGAACGAGGGCCGGGGCGATCAGCACCTCCGCCAGAGGGTAGCGCGTTCTCAGAACGCGCAGCATGTCCCGCAGGGCCGCCGCCTGAAGGGAAGTCACCACGCCGATGACTGCCGGAGCCGTGGGCAGAGGACGCTTGCGAGCCTCGGCAAAGAGGCCCTCGGCGGCCAGTCGCTCCTTGAGCTGCTCGAAGCGGCGATAGAGGGCGCCCTCTCCCAGAGGCTCGACGTACTCGACATAGAGCTGAAGGCGCCCATGTTGTTCATAGAACGAGACGTAGCCGGCGGCCAGCACGGCCATACCATTGCGCAGCTCAGGCAGGCCAGCCCGCTGGCGGGCATGCTTGAAAAAGACGCATAGCAGCTGGGCGGTCTCGTCCTTGAGGGTGAAATAGCAATGGCCGGAAGCAAGATGAACCTTATAGTCCGAGATTTCTCCCTGGACCCAGATACTGCGCAGCAGTTCATCCTGCTCCAGCAAGTTCTTCAGGTAGTGAACCGCCTCCGAGACTGTCAGCGGCGGCTCGCTGAACGTAGCCGGCATGGGCGCCTCCCGGTCTCCAGCTAGGCCTGGCCGGCGCTATCGATTACCATCAGTGGCTGCCCATACTCGACCGGCTGGCCCTCCTCCACCAGGATCTCCGCTACGCGCCCCGCTACCGACGACTCGACCTCGTTGATCACGTTGAGCGCCTCGACGGTGGCAACAAGCTGGCCCACTTTGACCTGATCGCCGACCTGGACCAGGGGGCGATCTTTGGGCCTGGCCCAGGCGTGGAAGATTCCGACCCAGGGAGAGACAATCGTATGGCGCGTCTCGGCGGGAGTGGCCGGCAGCTCTTCGGTGGCCGCCTCCTCTTCATCCAGCATTTCGGCTGCCGCCAGACCATCGGCGCCGCTCAGACGGGCCTTGCGCAGGGCCAGGCGCAGACCCGCCGTTGGGGCCCGCAGCTCCAGCTCACTCACATCACTGTTATCCAGTAGCTGGACCAGACGCTTGATCTGCTCTACCGTCAGCTCTTCAGCGCTATAAGAACCGTTCTCCAGAGCGGCACGGCTGCCCCCCCGGCGTGATCCTTTGGTTTCCATTCTCCTGGTCCTCCCCCGTGCCGGCACGCTAGGCGCGTTCAACGTACTCACCAGTTGTCGTATTGACGCGGATCAGGTCGCCGATATTGACAAAGAGCGGTACCTGCACCACCAGGCCCGTCTCGGTCGTGGCCGGCTTGGAGCCGCCGGTCGCCGTATCGCCCTTGACGCCCGGCTCCGTATAGGTGACGCGCAGCACTACCTTCTCGGGCAACTCGACGGAGATCGGTCTGCCCTCGTGCATCATGATATCCAGCTCCATATTGTCGGTCAGATAGAGCCGGGCCTCGCCGAGCTGATCTTCGGTCAGGACGATATCCTCGTAGGTGGTAGTATCCATGAAATGGTACTGATCGCCATCCTGGTACTGGTACATCACATGCACCCGGTCCAGGAAGACGCGCTTAAATTTCTCGCCGGCATCAAAGGTTCGCTCGACGATGGCGCCCGTGCGCAGATTGCGCAGCTTCAGGCGGACCGTTGCACCGCCGCGCCCAAGCTTGATATGTTGCCAGTCGAGAATGGTATAGAGCTGTCCATCTAGCTCCAGAGAAAGGCCCTTCTTCAGGTCGCCAGTCGAAATCATCTCCACACACTCCCTATTGCGGAATGATCAGATCGAGCGGTGAGCGCGTCAGCACCTCCGCCCCATCTTCCAGCACCAAGACACTATCCTCGATGCGCAAGCCACTCCAGCCGGGTAGGTAGACCCCTGGCTCTACGGTGACCACAGCGCCCGCGGGCAAGAGGGCATCTTCGGGGGCCCGCTGAGAGAGCATTGGCCCCTCGTGAATCTCCAGGCCCACCCCGTGGCCAGTGCTGTGGATATAGTATTCAGCCAGTCCGTAGCGCGCCAGGACATCCCGTGCCAGGCTGTCGGCCTGGCGCCCGGAGAGGCCGGCGCGCAGCCCCTGCTCACAGGTACGCATCGCCTCCAGCACAGCCTCATACAGGGTGCGCATACGCTCTTCGCGTGGTTCTCCCAGGCAGACGGTGCGCGTCATATCGGCACAGTAGCCTTGATAGCGCGCCCCCATATCGATCGTAATCAGTTCGCCCGCCTCGATGGGGCGTTCGCTGGCACGTGCATGGGGCATCGAGCCGTGGGGACCTGCCGCCACGATCGGCGCAAAGGCCGGCCCATCTGCTCCCAGGGCGATCATCGTGCGAATAATCTCCCACTGCACTTCTCGCTCGGTCAGCCCGGGACGCAACCAGGTCCGCAGGTGGGCAAAGGTCTCGTCAGTGATGGCCACCGCCTTGCGCAGCCGCTCCAGCTCCTGCGCCGATTTGACCTGGCGCAGCCGACCGACAATCGTTGCCTCCAGCGGCTGCAGCGCACAGTATCCCTCCGTATTGCGGCAAAGCCTGGCATAGGCGCTGTAGCTGAGAGCCTCAGCTTCGAAGCCGAGACGCTTCCAGCCATGCTGGCGCGCCTGAGCTGCCACCGCTTCAGCATAGTCGTGCCGCTCGGGCACCAAGACCTGGCAGCCTACCGCCTCTTTCTCCGCTACCTCGCGGTAGAGGGTTGTGGTAATCAGCAGACACTGCTCCTGAGCGACAAGGAGCCAGGCCGCCTCGGCCTCATCTTCCAGCCAGCCACTAAGATACGAGCGGTTGTGAGGCTGCGTAATCAAACAGGCATCGAGTTCCTGCTGGCGCAGCCACTCACGCACCGCAGCGATGCTCTCCTCTTTCATGTATCTTCCTCTTTCAGGCGAGAGTCCTCTTCGGCAATGATCTCGAGCAAGGCCCGCAGGGCCAGCTCGTAGCCACGCCAACCGAGACCGGTGATCTGGCCCCGACAAACCGCCGCCGTCAGCGAGTGATGGCGGAAAGGTTCCCGCGCGTAAATATTGCTCAGGTGAACCTCGATAACGGGAACCGTGAGAGCTGCCAGAGCATCGCGCAGGGCCAGCGAGTAGTGAGTCAAGGCCCCCGGGTTGATAATGACGCCAGCGGCCTGCTCTCCCTGCTCCTGGAGAAAATCGATCAGCGCCCCCTCGTGATTCGACTGGAAATCTAGCAAGGTGACGGCGTGCTCGGCGGCCAGGCGGCGCAAGCGCTCGATGATCCAGGGCAAAGTGACCGTACCGTAGATGGCCGGTTCGCGTTTTCCCAGGCGATTCAAGTTTGGTCCATTGATCACCAGGATTGTGCGCGTCATGCCTCTTCCTGCTTCCCTCCGGCGCGGGTGGCACTCTCGCCTGCAAAGAGGGAGTGCACTACCTTGCTGACCAGCTCATCGGGCAGAGTGGTCTGGAAAACCTCGCCGATTCGACGAGGCATAATCCAGCGCACCTGCCTGTGAGCCACCTTCTTATCGAGCTGGATGGCTGCCAGCAGAGCCGTGGCCAGCGGCTCTCCATGATAGGCAGTGGGCAATCCCAGGGCGGCCAGCAGCGCGCGCTGGCGCTCGGCCTCCTCACGAGTCAGAAAGCCTGCCCGGCAGGCCAGTTCAGCCGCGGCCACCATGCCCAACGCTACCGCTTCCCCATGCAGCCACTCACCATAGCCAGCGACATTCTCCAGGGCATGGCCGAGCGTGTGACCATAGTTGAGGATCGCTCTTCGCCCCTGCTCGCGTTCATCTTCCTCAATCACGGCGGCCTTGAGCGCAATACAGCGCGCGACGATCTGCGCCAACAGAGAGGCCGGGGGCAGGGAGAAGTCGCGCAGAGCTGCCGCATGGGTTTCTAGCAACGTAAAGAGTTCTGTGTCGAGTATCATACCATACTTGACAACCTCTGCCCAGCCCTCAGTGCGCTCGCGCTGCGGCAGCGTCAGCAGCGTCGCCGGATCGGCCAACACCAGGCGAGGCTGATAAAAAGCTCCAATGAGGTTTTTACCCCGCGGATGATTGATACCCGTTTTGCCGCCGATGGCCGCATCAACCTGGGCCAGTAAGGAGGTTGGCAGCTGCACCAGGGGCACCCCCCGCAGGTAGGTGGCGGCAGCAAAGCCCACCAGATCGCCGACCACCCCCCCACCCAGGGCCAGCAAGGCTTCACGACGCTCCGCTCGCTGCTCGACAAGCCAGTCGTAAATGGCGCTCAGCTGCTCCAGCGACTTACTGCCTTCGCCCGCCGGCAGCACATAGCTGCTGGCGCTCCAGCCAGCGCGCTCCAGGGTACGCAGCAAAGGCGGACCGTAGAGGTCGTAGACATGCTGGTCGCTGAGGAGAAAAACCCGCCTTGGGAGATTTAAGTCAGCCAGATAGGACGGCAGGCGCCCCAGTCCTCCCCAATCAACAATTGCTGCATAGCCATCTCCAGCTCGAATATGGCGTTCAAGCTTTTCCTCCCCCTCGAGAGCGCCCAGAGCAATGAGAGCGGCCAAAGCCGCACGCACGACCTGCTCGGGGCTTTTTCCGTCGGTTGAGCAACAGGCTTCGGCCTCCGCATAGAGCGCCTGGCGCTCGGCCAGCAAACGGCGCAGGGCCGCCAGAGGGTCATCGCCGGCCAGCAGGGGACGAATCTCGGGAGAGAGGCCAGCCTGACGCGCCGCCACGTCCTGCTGCCGCAGGCGTTCAAGAGCCGTCTCTGGCTCGACACTCAGGAAGATTCTGACTCCCCGCTCAGCCAGCAGGCGGCGATTGTCGGCATCGAGGACGATCCCCCCGCCAGTGGCGACAATGGCTCCAGGGCTGGCAGCGGCCTCCTGTAAAGCCCGCTTCTCTCGCGCCCGGAAAGCGCCCTCTCCCTCCTCTCGGAAGATGGAGGCGATGCGCTTCCCACAGCTTTGCTCCACCAGCAGATCAGTGTCAATGAAGGGCCGTCCCAAGCGCTCCGCCAGCAGGCGCCCAACGGTCGTCTTGCCGCTCCCAGACAGCCCAATCAAAAAGACGTTTCGCATGCGCATTATTCTACCATGAGCCTGGCGGTCAGCCCAGCAACCGCCGGGCCTCCGTCCTCCCTCCTCAGTCGTACTTTTTTATTTTAGTAAAGCTCTTCGCTGTGGACTGGCGTATCCAGAATAGCCAGTAAGCTGAAGGTCGAGGTATCGACGATCTTGAGATAGTTATCTTGCTCTTGGGCCAGCCCCTCGCGCACAAAAGCCTGAAGGCGATTATCGTAGAGCTTCAGTGTTGGCTGGAAGTGAAAGGCATACTGCTCGAGGCGTCCCGTTTGGCGATTAAGGACCAGGATGTCGTCGCCAGTCGCACAGGTCGCCTCTGCCCCACAGCTCGTATGGTCGATGAAGGAGCCGATCAGAACCTGCCAGTCCTGATTCCAGCTTGCTACAGTATATTGATGGGTCAACTCTCCTTGACGATCAAAGGCGATGAAGGTGCTCTCAGCCCGCAGCGGGTCATAGAGCATGAGGCCCTCGGCGGCACCGCCAAAGTGGCCCGTGTAGAGAATTCCCCCGCTGCTCCACTGGCTGTAGCTCTGGCGAGCCTGGACCTGGAGATTGCGATTGAGCAGCAAGAGCTGGGCCTGACCGGCGATTGGATCGTAGAGCAAGAGCTGAGCCTGCCCAAGGCCACAAAAGTCGCCGCTGTAGACCTGCCAGTTACCATCCAGATCGGTCACAGCCTGGTTATGGGCGACTTGCAGGCGGGCGTTGAAGCTGATCAGACGCGCCTGGCCGTTCAGACGATCGTAGAGGAACAGGCCATCCTGCTGGGCGCTGACGAATCTCCCGATATAAATCTCCCAGGAGTCTTGAGAGAGCAGGTAGCGCTGGAGTTGCCTGATGCCGAATGTGCTGGTGAAGTCGACCAGGAGCACATTGGGAACCAACTGGGACTGGCTACTCTGGCTACCGCCGAGATCGTTGCCGCCGCCATCACTGGGATTCAAGCCCAGGGCCAGGACCCCCGCCTCGCCAGAGGCCAGCTTGTGGGTAACCGTTCCCGCTGGGGCGGTAGGGGTGA
>NZ_JBHOQV010000010.1:0-1315 GCF_042408735.1 Thermogemmatispora sp. | reverse complement strand
CTTCATTTTTTATCATTCGGTAGAGCTTCGAGCGCCCTACACGCAGTTTTAGCATGGTCTCCTTAATCGTCATTAACTTATTAGGTTCAGGTGTCGGTATCGAAGACGGTTGCTGCTGCATAAGGATAGCCTCCTTCGTTTATTGATCACTACAGTAAGATGAGTTGCCAGGGCTGCATGAGCCAGCGCGGCACTGCGCACATGCACCGCCCGATGAAGCCCGCGCGCTGCTCTCGCCGGAAGCAAGGACCCATCATAGCCCTTCAGCGGGGCCAGGGCCGCAGCAGCAGGTGAGCGGTGCACCCCGGCGCCAGCCGCTGGCGGTTGGTCAGCAGCCGCCTAGTAACCATACCTTTCCCGCCAGGAAGCCTTCAGGGAAGCGCACGGGAACCAAGCGGGAAGCGATGGGCATGCCGCAGGCATGAGCAAGGAACCCGGGCAGGAAGGCAGCACGCTTCTTTCCGTGCTCTTGGCTCAGGCGACGCGCCTGCCCGGGTCTCTCCTGCTGTTGCCGGACCGCTTCGGGCCGCCCCGGCAACAGCGAGGGAACCGCCAGGGAGCTCAGGCTCCTTCCTCGGGAGAGGAGCAGGAAGGGCGCAGGGGCGGTTCCTGCTGCCCTGCTGGTGTCAGGGGGAACGCTCCCGCCAGCGGGGCACACGCCCGCGCCCGGCGGATCACCTGCAGGAGGGTCTGCAGATGACGTTGATCCTCTTCCAGGACGTCGTCCGTGGGCGTGCGCACGCCCCGACGCTTGCGCCGGTCGAGATACGCCCGCTCGCGGGCCAGCGTGCGCTCGAGCCATTGCTCCCAGACGTGGAGCTGCTCCCGTGATGTCCCGCAAAAGGGGCAGACCCCTGCCGCGGGTCCAGGTGGTGATCCTGTCATGTCAGCCGCTCTCCTTTCTTGCGTCTTGCCTTCCTGCCTGGCTGATGGGCGGGTTCCTGATGGCGCTCGGACCAGGAGCTAGAGCCTGCCGGCCACTGGTCCGCTCTGGGGTCACTCCCAGAGGGTGGCAGCCGCCGCGTGCTGCTCCTGGGCCACCTGGCCCTGCCCTCCGCGCGCAGCGCCAGACGCACGGGGCAGGTGCCCTGGCTGGCGGGAACCGGTGGATCGGGGCGTCTCTCCCTCGACCCAGGCCAGCAGGAACTCGATACGCGGGTCTGCTGGAGACAGTTCCTGCAGGAGTCGCGCCGTGGCCCTGGCCAGGGCCTGCAGGGCTTCCTCGGCGGTGAGGTCCTCCAGGAGAGCCTGGCGCATCCCCTCCACGCAGGTGATTAGCTCCTCAACCCAGGCTGCGGGAGCGACGGCGCAGAGC
>NZ_JBHOQV010000009.1:0-1724 GCF_042408735.1 Thermogemmatispora sp. | reverse complement strand
TCGCTGGATGACTTTGCCGATTGGCTGCTGCGGCATGCCTCGGAGCAGGTTGGCCAGCGGGGACGCTGCTTTGATCATCCGCTGGCCCGCTGGCTCTCGGAGCGAAGTGGGAGACTCATCGGAGTGGATAGCGCCGCAGGGTCCTATGGGCCGGCACTGGAGTCTCCTCGCCGCTGGCAGCCGCTGCCCCGGTGGGCGGTGCGGTTCGCGGCATGGGCGGAATGCCCGCATTTCGAGATATTGTCTGGAGAACAAGCGTTCGCTTTGTTGGTTCAGAGCCTCTAGTTCGTTCCTTCCTTCCTCGTTCCCTTCCTTCCGTCTTCCCTCGTTCGAGAGGAGGTGTCGTATGTCTGCATCTTCCCCCGATGGATGCCGGTCCCTCATTGCCTTGCTGCAGCAGTACCAGGCCCAACTCGGCTCCTATGCCCTGCTGAGCCAGGCTCCAGCGGTCATGGAGGTATTGGGGGACCAATTCAGCGCAGAGACGAGTCTGGAGGACATTATCCAATGTCTGGTCGCCCAGGACCTGGCCCGACAGGTGGAAGCGCGCCGGGCCAGGCGGGCCTAGACCCATCTGAGATGGATGGGACGCGCCGATGAGGTGGCAGCCAGCGGCGCGCCCCTAGACCAAGACCAGGCGCCGGGGGGGTCGTGCCACCCTGGCGACTGCTTTCCTCTCTCCAGTATATCCCCGGCTCTCTCAGGGCGCAACCCCCGGCGGGGAGCCGCCGCAGAGGAGGGAGCAGCGGTCGCAGGGAAGGCCCCCTCGGCGCCTGGCTCCAACCAGAAAGGAGCCAGAGATGTCATCTCGATTGTCTTCTCATTCCTCCATGCAATGTGCGCAATGCGGCGCTGAGGCAGAGGAGATCTGCGAATTTTGCAGGCGGCCAGTCTGTTCGCTGTGCCGGATTGAGGACTACGATGGGCATCCATCGGAGCTGTATCCTCCAGAAGTGCGACATGCCATGTGTGTGGGCTACTGGACGCCTGGCCGCCGCCGCGGGCAGGAGTGGCGCAGGCAGCAACGTGAGAAAGGGGGCAGCTAATGGCATGGGGACCGATCTGGAAGCGGCAGGCCGAAGGCCAGCAGGGCCGCTGCGCAGAGCCGGGCTGCTCCCGCCGCCCGGAGCAGCGGCTCCGTTGTTGGCACTGTGGCAGGCGGTTCTGCCGGGCCCACGTCCTGGAGCAAGTGGATGAGGACCCGCCCCGGAAAGTGCTCTGCCTGAGCTGTGCGATGCAGGCCGGGTGGCTGTAGGAGGAAAGTCATGAGCATGCAGCGAGTGGACTTGATCGTTGCCTCCTTGGGGGAGCGAGAGCAACCAGTGATCTTGCTGCTCTCTCAGCGGGGCCGCTGGACGCTCCCTTCGGCTCTCTGCGGCCAGGGCTGCCAGACCTGGCGGCTGGCACTGGCCTTGCTGGCCAATCTCATCGGGCCATGTCCGGGGCAGAGAGTCTGGCTGCTGGGATGTTGGCCGCCAGCGGCGGCCTACCTGGCTTTGATCCCTGGGCCAGCGCAGGTGGTTGGAGGCCGCTGGTGGCCGGCCAAGGAGGCGGCAGCCCTTCTGACAGGCCAGGAAACCTGGTTCATCAGGCGGGCCAGGCAATGGCTGGCGGACGGAGGGGCGAGCCGTCGAGGGATTGTCTGATTTCAATCCCTAAGCGGGCTTGAAAGGAGCACTCCCATGTTACCACATTCCCCGTTGCAAGACAAGCAGACCCGCTGG
>NZ_JBHOQV010000008.1:0-10635 GCF_042408735.1 Thermogemmatispora sp. | reverse complement strand
CACCGCCGGCTCCAGTCCCAGCCCCGCCAACAACATCAGCGGCAGCGTGATATGGATCGTCAGCCACGGCATCTTCTCCGCTGCCCACGAGTACAACACCAGGTTCCCCACGCACCAGTACACCAACCACAGCCGCCAGCGCGTCGGCCTCAGCAGACAGCGCACGATCCCCACGATCCCAAAGACCACCCCCACCTGCTCATAGAGCGGGATCAGCAGCAGGTAGTAGTACCACGGCTGCCCCCCGCGCGCGACCTGCTGCTGTTCCAGCCAGTAGTAGATACCAGCCCAGATGCCATCGCCGATGCCCCCTTTGATATTGGTAAAGAGGACTGTGAACAGGACCAGGAAGATGGCCCAGAAGAGCAGGATCGCAAAGAACCAGTGGGTCCAGGGCATCTTCACCAGCGTCGCCAGCACCGGCTGCCTCTCCTCCTCCACCCAGCGCGCCAGGCCACGTGGTTTTTCCTGGCGCGCTGCCTCTACCGCGGCCTCCCCGATGAACATCTCGCGCAACAAGATCCCCAAGACCAGCAAGCCAAGGGCTATGCCCAGCCAGGGAATGATCTGAACAGTACGATCCTTCAAAGCAGCCACAAAGGCATCTGAGGTTTGCTGGTGCGATGTAATGTAAATTGAAAGATTATGCAGCCAGTGGAAGAACAGCAGAGCCACCGCTCCCCCGATGAGAAGGTAGGCCAGCAACAGCAGGGGGGCCGCCGTCCGCGGCAACCAGCCTGGCTCTCCCCCGACCCTCTCTCTCACCCTCCACCGGCTCCCCAGCTCCCAGACCAGCACCCCTCCCCCATAGCTGCCCACCACCGCCAGCGTCAAAAACGTCGCCTCCTTCGTCGCATACGACAGCGCCAGCCCCAGCACCCCCACCAGCAGCCACCTCAGCTTCCTCTCCTGCACATACCGCACCAGCCCCACCACCAACACCAGCGTGAAACACGCCATGTAGATGTCCTCTCGCGCAAACCGCGAGTAGTACACCAGGCTCGGCGACACCGCCAGCAACACCGCCGCCAACCAGGCCGCCACCCGTCCCATCGCCCTTCTGAGTAGATATGGCAGTCCCACCACCACCGTGCCCAGTGTCGCCGCCAGCAGCCGCACCGTCGTCGTATTCACCCCATTGTCGGGCACTCCCACCACCTGTGCCAACTTATAGACCAGCGCCATCGCATGAAACTGGAACGGCCCATGCAACAGCGGATCATAGTGATAGCTCAAAATGTTGAGCGAGAGCTGGAGGGAGAAATAGGCATGGAGACTCTCGTCGTGATGCAGCGGGCGCGCCCCCAGGTCCCAGAATCTCAGCACCGCCGCCACCGCCAGCACCACCCCATAGGCCACCCACTCCAGCACCTGCCCGCGTGAGAGTCCCCGACGACTTCTCTGCTCGCCCTGCTCAGTGGAAGGCAGAGCCAGCGCCCGCTCGGCGGAATCGCCCTGCTCAGTAAGCGGGCCGGCCAGCAGCAGATCCCGTTCGGAGCGACCATCTACAGGCTGATGCTCAAAGCTCTTCAAATCCAAGACCCAACTCCTCATACGACCTGTACCGGAAGGGCAGAGGCCACACCTAGGATAGAGTGACCTGATAGATTGTCACGCCCTCGGCAGAATAGACCACATGTAAGAACGACGAGAAGCGACCCAAATTGATCGTTTGATATTTCGCCAGCTCCAGTGGTCCCACGTAGACATAGGTCACATGATAGAGAGCCAGCAGCGAGCGGACAACGCTGGCCTGGGGACTGGTATAGATCGTAGCCACATCGCTGGCCCGCCGATTAAAATCGGCGGCGTAGGTCAGATTCCTCAACCAATTCACGCGCCACTGATACTCGTGGCCAATCCAGCCCATAATGGTCGGCAGACCGGTAAAGGCCGAGATACGCGCATAGTCGCTATAGTCTGGGCCAACCGCCTCAACGATGACTGGGTCACCGCTGACATGAGCATTGAGCCAGCGGATGGCCGCATAATCGCCAGGATCAGTCTGAGAGAGATAGGTCAACCCATCGAGACTATTGCTCCGCTGCGCGAAATGATCCGTCCGAGTATAGCTGCCCGCTATCGGATAGACCGCCCCCGCCAACAACAAGAGACAGAGGGCCGCCGTCCACACCACCTGCAAGCCCTCTTGCAAAAGACGCTGCAGCGATGTCACCATCTCTCCGGGCCGCAGAGCCTCCAGGATAAAGAAGAGAGCAGCCCCGCAGGCGATCGAGAGCTGGGCCCACGATTGAAAATAGAATTTAAAGACCGTATTCATACGAGGATAACTATCGGCGAAGACATCGCGCAGATAGAGCACCTCGCAGCCGGCCACCAGAGCGAACGCCAGCGAGCCAAGCAGCAGCGTAAAGGCCAAAGCCCGATCGCGAAGGTGAGAGAGCACCAGCACAGCGCCAACCGCCGCCAGCGCGCCTGCCGCCACAAACGTACCGCTATTGCGCATCAAAAGCAGGGCCACCAGCCCCAAGAGAGCGATCACCCAGAAGCTCAACCACTGGCCGCTGAAGCGCACCAGCCACCTGAGCCAGGCTGGCGAAGCAACGGACGTCTCTGCATTCTCCCCCTCTCCCGCTGTCCCCTCCTCTTCGGCAAAGGCGGGCAATTTCACCACGCTTGCCACCAGCAGAGAGAGAAAGACGAAAGCGAACAGGCCATAGATCAGAATCTCCTGCGAAGGAGGTGAGCGATCGGCAGGGCCGACCACCCCGATGCCCTGAGACGGCGAAACAAAGCTCAAATAGAAGGGCAGATAGAAGGCCAGCGAGAGAATAATCAACGGCACCGCCGCGGCAGCAACATCAACCAGAAGGTCGCCCTGGAAGCGACGTCCATGCACCAGCCACTGCTGGAGAGCAATACAGACCAGGGTCAGGCCCAGGTACGTCGGGTAGTCCCAACCATTCATCGTGAAGAGCGCGCCGATCACCAGAGCCGTCGCACCCAGTGTCAGAGGCAAGCGCCAGCCGCGCCCAAAGATGAAGATCCCCCGGCCTTCCCGTTCCAGGAAGAGATTGAAGGCCAAAGCGATAGCCAGAATCGTGAATGCCAGAGCCAGCACATGGGCGTGGAAACAGGAGAGCAGGAAGCTGAAGGCGGGGAACTCATTAATCGTCTTATCAACCACCCGCGAAGGTGCATACCAATCAAACTGGCTGAGATCTCCATGATCACGCCACCATTGCTGGGTCGCCGCCAGATTGCCCAGAATCAAGCCCAGCACCATCGTCAGCAGACCATACGGAATGGCCCCCACCAGGCGCGGGAAAGCCAGAGCTGGCCCCTCCGCGCCTTCATCGTTCGGGGGAGAGCCAGCAGCGCGGACATGCCTGGCCCAGGCAATCACATTGCAAGTTACGCCGAAGAGATTGACCGCCGTCAGGCCGAAAAAGATACAGATCCCGGTGTTAAAAGCGATGGAGGGCGACTGTCCTAAGAACTTTGCCAGCACCACGATCGTAAAATGCGCGTAGTAATAATAATTGATCGGATAGCCGGCATACCACATATCGTTCGGCGGCAGATGAGGGCTGCGCATAATAGCGGCGATAAAGCCCTCATCCATAAACATCTCAAAGCCACGGATATCAGGGCCATAGGAGCGAATCCAGCCGAGCAAAAATACCATGCCCAAGAAGACCAGCTCACAACTGGCCAGATAGCCCACGTTCGTCCTCAGAAGCTTGAAGAGGGTTGTACGTGTCAAGAGCAGGCCAGCGAGAGCGGGGATCAACAGCAAGCCGAAGACCCCGATGATAAAGGCCCGACTGAACGGCCAGGATTGGACGCACATCAAAGGCAGCCAGACACAGAAAGCAAAGAGCGAGAGCGCCAGAGCCTTGCTAAAGGCCCAGCCGCGGTCGGGGAGATTACGCAAGACCGTCACAGTCAGCGGCAGGCAGAGCAGGCCCAGAAGCTCCACCAACGCCCACATAAAGAGCAAGTCAAGCATAGGAGTACTCGATCAGCAGCAGCATAGATTTCCCAGCTCCTGAGCCTGAGCCAGCTTGCAGCGGCCAGGGCAACAGCAGCATCGCTCGGCGCCCCGGCCACAGCCGATTGTCAAGCGCTGAGCCTACAGAGACAGCCCTTAGCGTACTACCAAGCGGCCACAGGTAGGTTGTAGCAGCGGCAAGATCGGAGCCAGAGCCTCTCACGATCTTCCAACACCTCCAATTACCAACGAATCTGCCGCCCATTCTGTCCCGCTAACAGCTCCGCCCTGGGAGGAAAGAGACCCCGATTATGGGGTCGAGAACGCACAGTTGAGCGAACCGGTAGGTTGAGATTGCGGCCAGCGAACCCCAGCTACGAGCCTCTCAAAGAGCTGCTGCGGGGTATAAGGATACGGGTGATCGCGCACAAAGATCCTGGCGACCGGATGATCGAAAACCGAATAGCTCTCATCGGCCCCGCTATCGTCGAGCGTAATCCCAAAGAGATGCGGACGCACCACAAACTGGGCGGCCAGATGGAAACCCAGCTCTCCACTAAAGAGCAGCTGATAATAGTGAATAGTCAGCGGATAGCGCGCCGGCAGACGCGGGATCGACTTATCGAGGCGATCAGTCGGCATGGTGATGGCATCGACGGTCGGCAAGAGCCTGGCCAGAGTACAGGCCTTCTGCGGCGTATCGTCACCGTAGAGATCCAGACCAGTTTGAGGCTGACCAGCAGCGTTCAGGTAGGTCGCCTGGCGATAGATGCCCGGGTCATGGCCATCGACAGGAACGGGCAAGGGATCATCCCACTGCTCGTAGGTGAGCACACTGCCCGGGGGCAGATGGGCATAGATCCAGCGTGAGGCCATCACCCGCGTATTCGGCTCGCTATAGACATTCAACAGCGCCAGGCCCTGAAAGATGGTGCCCGCCAGAACAATCCCCAGCAACCCATACCCCAGCACAGGCCCCAAGCGCCCATAGGCGGCCCGCCATCGATGGTGAACCTGTCCCTCCCTGGCAGTCAGTCGCTGCTCCAGCCAGTCCTGACACTTCACCAGCAAGCACGCGGCAAGCAGCGCAAGGAACGGGTAGAGGGGCAGCATATAGCGCATAAACTTGACATAGAAGCTGCCCGTAATGGCCCCATAGACCAGAACCCAGGCCAGAGGAATCAGCCAGGCGGAGGGCTGGCGACGCGCAAGCAAGAACCAACCCAGCCAGAGCAACCCAGCCAGAGCAGCCAGGCCCAAAGTCAAGCCCTGGCCCCAGAGGACCATATTCTGCAACTCGTAGAGATAGGGAATGGTGCCAGCGAACTGGCGCACATAGGGCAGATCGATCAGGCCGCGGGCGAGGTCGCCCTGAAAGGCCACCTGTTGAATAAAGTCGCGAGCATCGAGGAAAGCATAGGGCATGGCCACAAAGAAGACCAGTCCGCTGGTGACCAGCGAGAGCGGCAGCAGTTCCCAGCCTTCCAGCGAGCCTTGACGCCACCAGCGCAGCCCAAAGGCCAGAGCCAGCGGAACGATCAGAGGGGCCGCACTAAATTTTGTTGCCAGGGCCAGACCATAGCCCAGACCAGCCAGCAGCGTCCAGCGGAGCGGGCGCTTGCCCTGCAGCAAGCCCACACAGGCCAGGACAGTGAGAGTAACGAAAAAGACCAGAATCGTATCGACTGCATAGAAATGCGAGAGCTGTAACTGCAGAGGAGTAAAGACCTCCAACGCTGCAGCTACCAGAGCCACAGCCCAGGCACGAGGTCGGCCCGGCCGCTCGTCCCCCACCAGCAGCAGTGCCAGCAGAGCCGTGAGCACGATCGTGCCTGTATCGAAGAGGGCCGAAATCGCGCGACCCACCAGCGTGAGGTTGGCAAAGCTTCCCAAGGCCGGGAAGAAAGGTTTGAGGACAGCCCCTACCGCTGCCAGCAGATAGATCGGAAATGAACCATAAGCGAAAAACTGTGGATTGAGGGGAGAATGGGCGGCATCCAGAAACTGGGCCCAGCTTGTGGGCCTGGCGATCGCCACGACGTGGAAGAGAATCTCACGCTCATCAGGATGAAAACTATTGCCGTCATCCCAGTTCAAGCCATAGAGGCGAAGAGCCAGGCCGAGTATGGCCAGGGCGATCAGCACGAGTGGACGCCAGCGAACAACAAGCTTCACGGAGCGCCTCTATCGTCTCTCTAGTCGAAATGATCCATCTATCGCCACCGCTGTCCAGCAGGACAGGCTATCGTCTTTTTCTCGCGATTGTGGCCTTTAGTATAGGGGGGATGACCTGCGGCGGTCAAGAGAGAAGGCAGGTCTGGCGAGCCGAGGGCCGGCGAAGAGCAATCGCCCACAGCGGTGGTGGTGGGCGGACGCAATCGCTGGAGGAAACTACGAGTGCACATTGTCGGACTCCTTCCGCACAAAACGGCAGCATCGCTGCTCTCTTTGCTAAAGCATACCATAACCACGACAGTCAGACAACGGCAGGCAGGCCCGGCCTCGCTCTCCATGGAGCCAGCAGATGTGCTACACTGCCTACTATGGGCAGTGGTAGAGAGGGAAGGAGGAAGAAAGGAAGGGAAAGTGGCCCACCCAAGATAAGCATGGGCCTCTGTCCACCACCATAAGCAGTGAAGCAGAAAGGAGGCCACGAGTGCCCGCACTGGACGCACAGAGCCTGATGCCAGGCACCGAAGGCATCAACTTTTATCAGGCCGATCCCATCCTGGAGCAACTGCTTCAGCGCTACCTCTCCCCCGACGACTACGAGCGCGCGCGACCAGTCCTTCTACACATGGGAGCAGTCGCCTCCGAACGCATGGACACGCTGGCCGCCATCGCCGACCGTCATGGGCCAGTACTGCGCCAGTATGATCAGCGTGGTCAGCGCATCGACGAAGTGATCTTTCATCCAGCCTACCATGAGCTTGAGCGCATCGCCTACCAGGATTTTGCTATCGCCGCCTGTACCCACCGCGAGGGCGCCCTGGGCTGGCCGGGCCGTGTGCCCCAGCCCGTGAAATTCGCCCTGGCCTATCTAGGGATGCAGGCCGAAGCGGGCGTCTTCTGTCCCGTTTCCATGACCGATGCCCTGGCCCGCGTTCTGGAACGCTACGGCGACGAAGCCCTCAAGCAGCGCTTTCTCCCCCACCTGACGGCCCTGCGTCTTGAGGAACTGCAACAAGGAGCCATGTTCCTGACCGAGAAGCAGGGCGGCTCAGACGTCGGCCAGACAGCGACCATTGCCCGCCGTCGAGAGGTCAGTGAACCTGATCAGGTGGGGCCAGAACCCTGGCCCCAGTGGCAACTGTGGGGAGAAAAGTGGTTCTGCTCCAATGTCTCTGCCGACCTGATCCTCACCCTGGCGCGACCCGACGGCGCCCCAGCAGGCACACGAGGCCTGGGTCTCTTCCTGGTTCCCCGCCGCCTGCCAGATGGCAGACGCAACGCCTATACCATCAATCGCTTAAAGGAGAAGCTTGGCACGCGCTCGCTGGCCACAGGCGAGGTAACCTTAGAGGGGGCCTTCGCCTATCAGGTCGGCCTCCTCGAGCGTGGCTTTGTCCAGATGACCGAGATGATCAACCTGACGCGCATCTGGGCCGCCATCGGCTCGCTGGCCGCCATGCGGCGCAGTCTGCTAGAGGCCGCCGTACATAGCCAGGGACGCATCGTCTTCGGGCGCCGTCTCTGCGACCATCCCCTCATGCGGCGCCAACTGGTCGACCTTCTGCTGGAAGTCGAGGGCTGCGCGGCCCTCGCCTTCGAGACGACCGCGGTCCTGGAGCGGGTTGATCGCTACGGGAACGAAGATGATCGGCGTCTGCTGCGCATCCTGACCCCTCTGTGTAAGTACTACATTCCCAAGCGGGGCGAGTACGTCACGCTGGAAGCTCTGGAGATGCGTGGGGGCAACGGCTACGTCGAAGATTGGGTGAATCCACGCTTGCTGCGCGACGCCATCGTCAACGCCATCTGGGAGGGGGCCAGCAATGTAATTGTCCTCGATGTCGCCCGGGCAATGGCCCGTGAGGGAAGCCACCTGCAGCTCTTCGCCTGGCTACAAGAGCGCCTGGCCGCGCTCCAGCATCCGGAACTAGCAGAAAGCCTCGACCTTCTGCGAACCAGCCTGGAGCACCTGGCGACCCGCATTCAGGCTTTGACCGCGCTCGACTCCGAAGCCGCCCAACTGCCGCTGCGCGGTCTGGTGGAGCGCCTTGCTCAGGTCACCATCGCCACCCTCCTGCTTGAGCAGGCAGCCACGGCGCTTCAAGGGGCATCTTCTTGCGGACCAAGGCAACTGCTCGTCGCCCAACTCTTCATGAGGCGTCATCTCCAGCCTCACCCTGATGGTTGGCAGGCGGATGACGACCGCCGGCCTCTGGAGGCCTTCGAAACTCTGCTTCAGGGAGCGGTACGCTTTCCCCAGCCGGCCTAGCAAGCAAGCGGGAGAAGAAGACGGTCCGTAGAAGATGAGAGACGAGGGTCAAGCGATGAAACCAGGCCCTGCTTAGCCCACTCAGGACTGGATAGGCCAGGAAGCCCTGAAGAAGGAGCTGCAAGCCTTCAGCGATGCCGGCCCGGCGTGTCGATGCGGGGCCGGACGGATGGGCCGGCATCGCGACGGCGGACAGCTACACATAGCCTATCTTCATAGCTGGAGAGGAACGTCAGAACGAGTGAAGAGAAGAGCGAAGCTCGCTCAAGAGCAGGAAGGATAAAGAGACAAAAGACCACGCCTCTTCTCGCCCGCCAAAGCCGCCAGCGAATTCCGCCGGGCCACGGGGAAAAGAGCAGCACGCGGCCTCACGACACCTGCGAACAGGGGATAGCAGGCACTCACTTAAGCCAGAACGCCATCACGTTCCCCCACCAGGCGCTGGATCTCGCGCAGGCGCCACTCGGCCCGCTCAACATCCTCCAGAGCCTGGGCCAGGATACGCTCCTCAAGGGAAGAGAAGGACTGCTCGATTTCGGGATCGATCGAGCCGCCAAGCAGTTCCAGAGCACGATGGAGCCTGGGATCTTCAGTTGCAGCTACCATTGACATGGCGTGTCACCTCTCGATTAAGCACTGGGTCTTGCAGTAAACAAGCCATCAAGCAATGAAAAAAGAAGTAGCAGTAAAGAAATAAGGATCGGCGCCCTCGTGCCTCGGGCAGTCTTGAACGCCAGAAGGACGGAAGAGCGGGACCATCTGGATGCGGCGCCCCCAGATGGAAGTGCTCGCTCCTCACAAGAATACGCCCGAACGCCGATACAGGTTGCACCCCTCGCACCACCGCCGACTTCATTCATAGTCTCCATTTCTATGATACGTCTGGCGCCAAAAACGGTGTAAAGGGGCAACCAACATTCCTATCTGCAAAAATCCCAAACTGCCAGCTCTTTCCGGGAGGAGGACGTAGGGGCAGCCCTCCCTGTCCTCACTCAGGAGATCAGCCACCGCCTTTGACCCCCTCCCAGAGCATCAGGCCCCGTCTACGTTACTTGACGATCACTGTCAAGTTCATTCCCTGGTGGATTGTACAGTAGAGCTTAAAGGTGCCAGCGGTGGTGAAAGGGCCAATCTGCTTTGTATCGTCGCCGCTGAACTGCACATCAATCTTGGGAGCTCCTGGCTCGATACCGGGCTTAGCGGTCCCATTGACCCAGGAGCCGTTTTGAATAATGTGGGGGACAGCAACCGTATTGACCAGCGTCACGGATTCGCCCTTGCGGATGGTGATAGAGGACACTTCGAAGTTCGCAGCATCCATCTTCACCGTGTTCCCCCCGCTGGTGCCACTCGCCGCTGAGGAACTACCACTGCTGCTGCTCGCATTGGCGGCAGTCGAGCTGGTTGTCCCGGGCCGCGTACAGGCCACCAGCAGCAGGCTTAGCAGCGCCAGCGCTGTCAACACCAACCACAACAAGCGTAGAGGTCTCTGCTCCATAGCAACCTTGTAGCCTCTCAATCCTAGCCGATGCCGAAAGCAGAACGATCTGCACGCACAAGAGAGCGCTGTAGCCCCCGGCCAGCGAAGCTACAGAGCACGCTCTCTCTGTCTCTCGGCTTTTCTTGCTTTCGAGCACATCATACGGCGACTTGCCGTCTCTGCAAATCCGGCAAATACCCGATATTGCGTCGGGTATTTACCTGATCTATTAGCTCAACTGCAGGCCCCCCCAACAACGTTCGCTCCCTCCCTGTCCCCGCGCTTAGCAACCCACATTCTTCATCAGCATGCCAGGCAGAACCCCAGCGCCGCACAGAACGGGCATAGGCTCCCTCAGCGACACAGAAGGGCGCCACGGGAGCAGTCGGCAGCCTCGGCCCGGCAAGCCTCGCCATCACTAGCTTTCTCCAGCTTTTCCTGCTTCTTGAGCGGCAGAACTGCTACAAGAAGACAGACATTGATTTTGCAAATTTTCAACAAGCTACGTCTCTTGCCCGGGTCCTCCTTGACTTCCGTGAAACAGCATGGTATACTCTAAGTGTTCCTGGCAGGGAACACTTCCAGGGAATGACCCTGGCACAAGGCGCAGGCTTTGCTTGGAATCCCGAAAGGAGGTTGTATGCAGATGAAGAAACCGATACGCCTCTTAGGGATGGTGTTCCAGATTGACTAGGAGCGCCCGTAAAGGCGGGCTCTCCGAGCCTCTGAGCGCTGCGCCATCGATCTGACAACCGCTGC
>NZ_JBHOQV010000003.1:0-6992 GCF_042408735.1 Thermogemmatispora sp. | reverse complement strand
CCGACTGATGCTGGTGAACCAGTCCAGCAGGCGACGAGTGGCCGGTCCGGCAGGCTGGATGACATCGCTGAGTTCCAACAATTCGATCCAGCCGCCCGGGCGCGTCACCCGGACCAGCTCCTGGATGACGGTGGGCCAGGCGCGGGCGGGGATGGCCGCCACGAGGAGGCGCTGATGAGTGTAGCAGAACTGGCCAGAGGGAAACGGGAGGCCCTCCAGGACGTTGGCCTGCACAAAGACGCAAGTGGGCGGGACCGGCTGCGGCAGGGACTGCAAGGAGACGTCGACGCCGACGATGAGGGCGTGGGGGAAGCGGGCCTGCATCTCGAAAGCCCAGATGCCGGTGCCGGTGCCCACGTCCAGGATGGTGCGGGTCTGCTCGGGCAGCAGCGGAGCCAGGTAATGGTTGCTCAGGGTGCGATAGAGTGCGTGATGCTGGTAATTGAGCCGCTGATCCTCGAGGGGATCTTTGGGCAAGAGATAGGGCACGTCCGGCAGATAGTGACGCTGCGTCAGGGGAGCGGGTCCCGCCTCCCCTGAGGCGCTCAAGGGGGTCGCGCTTGCCGCCGCAGGGGTGGAGGCCCCACTGGCCTGGGCCTGGGCGCGGCGGCGCGAGAACAGTCGAGGGAACAAGGCCATGTTAGCACTCCTCTCTAGGGCTTCCGCTCGGTTGGGATAACGGATGAGTAGATGAATCGTCATCCGTGCTATCGATCGTCGCAGGATGCACCACCTGACCTCCTTCCTGCCGAGGAAGCGCCTCGGCCTGGGGCTGCAGCAGACGAGAGCGTGGGCAGGGGCATCTCTGCTGCACGGGCAAAGGGAGACTGCTCTGTGCCCACGGTTGCAGCAATGTTGCCATGACCTCTTCGCTCCTTTTTCAAGAGCTTCTCAGCTGATCGGCACACCTGACGACGAAGTGATCAAGGCGATCCAGTGGGTGCTCCAGCATCGCCAGTCAAAGCATCTCTTCTGTGGCAAAAGGAGCAAGCGCTGCTCTCCACCACCAGGTCTCTTCCTGCTCGCCGGTTGTCTGCTTGCAGTAGCGCCATTTTCCAACCGGTGCTTTTTCATGTCCCCTCCCTTCATTGAGTCCCTCTCGCCTCGGCTGGTAGCGCCGCCGTCTCCTCAGCCGCCCGAGCAAGGCTGGCGCCACCAGCAGGAGCAGCCACTGCTCGGCTGGCAGCCGCTCATCAGGCACGGCATGCTTCCTCCAGCGCCGCAGAGGCTGAGCCGCGAGTCCCAGCAGCCCGGGACTGGAGCTGTCCCGCGCCTGCTGAGAGCGCCGCTCCAGCAGCGGGCGCGTCTGCCAAAGCTTGCCCAGGGCGACGATGAGACGACAGACCGGCGAGGTGTCAACCATGAAGATGGGACCCGATATGCTCACGCTCCTTTCTCTTCTCCTCTCCATTCCAGGGCTTCCATGAGGGTGGCTGCTCCGAGCCGCGGAGGCGCTCGCGTGCGTGGCCTGGGCGGCCGGTGGTCTCCTGCCCCGGCTTGGCATCGTCCACTCCAACTGCTGACTGCTGCCCCGGCATCGACTGATTCTTCACAAAGATGTCCAGAGGACTCAGCCGCTCCAGCAGATGACCAGGTCGCTGCAGCTTCTCCTTCGGTCTGATGGCGCTTCCTTGTTGAAGATCTTTTCCCTTCGCTCATTCCAGAAAGGTAGCAGGTTCTTTTCGACACTCACAGGCAGATATCCTTGCTAGGAACCTGATCTTTCTCAGAGGCGTCTTGGATAACGCCCTTGGTATCCTAGACGGAAGCTCCCGTATTTCATGAGAGCGAGGCATTGAACACGTTCTCGGCTCTAGAGCGGAGCCATCTCAGTGCTGCCTACCTTCCCTCAAGAGGCAGTGCAGCCCCTCTAGTCTCTGGTCCTGCTCGTCGGCTCATTGCCTGATGAGACAGTCCAACAGGAGGTGTCATCTGACACCTCAAAGCGATCCTGTTCTATGATAGAATGGAAGGACTATTGGCCGTCCCGCCAACAACCATATCGTGTTCTTACGCGCTTGTCTAGCAACCTCTATGGAGGTGTCAGAGAGAGCAACCGTGGCTGAGCACACCCCCTTCTATGTGGGTGGGGCCTTCCCGGGAGGGATCAAGCGATGCGTCACCTTGGAGAGATCATTCGCGAATATCGTCAACGCGCTGGCCTGACTCAGGCTCAGCTTGCTGCCCGCTGGCCCAAGAGCGAGCGCTTTGGGGGTGGGGAAGGTGTCAGTTGGAAATACATTCAAGACATCGAACATGGTCGCAAGCGAATTGAAGATCCGGAGACGCTCCGGAAGGTCTGTCGCCTCCTCGATATTCCCCTGTGGCGTGTGGGCCTGAGCGACGTTGATCCGTTCAATGGGACTCTGCTCAGCTCCTTGCCTTTCCGTCAGTGCATGGAACTGATGGAGCTCACTCTGCGCGAAATCTGGCTCTTGCGCAAAGCTGCACTCCTGGAGGAAGCGCGGCGGACGCTGACCTGCCTGCAACAGGTGCTTGCCTCTTTCGAGAAGGAGATCCCTCCCTTAGGAGACGAAAGGCGTTTCTTACGCTTGCTATCGGATTATTTTTGTGCTCAGGGAGTCCTCGCTATTGACGCCAGGCACTATGAGCAGGCACGGCTGCACTATCAGCGCATGTATCAGCTCGCTTCGCAGCTCAATGAGCCCGCACTCCTGGCTCATGCGCTCATGAATCTGGGAGTGGAGTTCGATCGACAAGGCGATACGCAGCGAAGTCTTGCCTTTCTGGAGCAGGCTCGTGATCGCTCTTTTGAGGCGCCGAAAGCCTGGGGAGTACTCGTTCACTCCTATCTGAGCCGTGCCTATGCCCGAGCGGGGGATGCCCGTCGGTTCCAGCAGGCCAACGATACGGCCTTACGTTTGAGTTCCTCGCTGGCGACTGACTTCCTGGAGGATGCTGACCACGTCTACTACACCGTGGGCCAGATTCTAGCTGAACGCAGTGCGGGCTATCTCCTCATCGGCCAGCCTCGGCAGACGCTGGCTCTCCGTCAGGAGATCAGCAGCGTCCTCCAGCGTGAGCGGTCGGTGCGCGTAGCCTTCTGGATGCCACTGGATTGGGCGCGTGCCTACTTGCTTCTAGGAGAAGTGGAGGCCTGTGTGAGTGAGCTGCGCGTCTTCACCCATCAGGCGGCGACGATGGGCGCGCATGCTCTCGGGCAGGCTCACGAAGTGCTGGAAATGCTGATAGAGAACTATAGAGATGTTCAAGTGGTCAGAGATCTGCAGGAGGAACTAAAGGATCAAGGGATTGACACACGTGATATCTCCCATGCGCGCCAGCGCGGCGGCCCTGGGTCCTGAGGCCCCCACCTGCGGCGAACGGCTCGCTGCTGACGCATCGCTTCGCTGCCTCCTGTGCTGTCGTCGGATGCGGTCTGGTGGAGCGGGCTGACCCGGCTGTTCCCGGCCCTGGCGCCACCCCTGGCAGAGGCAGCACGGGAAGCCGGCTCTGGTCTGGTCTGGTCTGGTCTGGTCTGGCCGTGCCGGAGCGCTTCTGGCTGGCCTCATGGGAAGCGCCAGGAGCAGGAGCCAGGGATCCGGTGGTCTCGCCATAGGGGCTCGCTCTCCTTTATGACTAGCTCTGCACGATCAGGATAACTTCTCTGCTGCCAAAATGACATGTCAGAACAGAGATCGCTTCGTCTGGTATGAGCCTTCAGACCACCCGTCTAGCTATAGACTAGTGCGAAAGGGGAGACTTTGGAACCACAGAGTTGGACATAGCTGGACATTTTGTGATACACAAAAAAAAGTCCATTGTGTCTTCCCAAGCGATCGGTGAAAGGTGGCTCAGGTCATGGAAAATGAACGGTTGCGGAGTGCAATGGCTCGTGCACATCTGGATATTGAAGCGCTTGCCGAGCAAGTGCATGTAGATCCCAAGACAGTAAGACGCTGGCTCCATGGCAGTATTCCTCATCCACGGCACCGTTGGAAAGTGTCCGAATTGCTCCATGTGCCTGAAACATCACTCTGGACACTCAATAAAGATACTACTTCATCATCTAAAGACTGCACATCAGAAATTGTCGCTGCATATGCCCACCGCTCTGACTTTCCCCCTGAAGCTTGGTGGCGCCTCTTCCTCCAGGCAGGACGGCAGATTGATCTCCTGGGAATAGCTCTATTGTTTCTTCCTGAACAGCACCCTCGCCTTATCGAGCTTCTCAAAGAGAAGGCATCTGCTGGATGCCAGGTGAGGATTGCATTAGCAAATCCCGATTCGGAGGCCCTGCGCATGCGAGATGCAGAGGAACACCCTGGGACACTTCCTCCGAGGATTCACACGACTCTGTATCATTTTCGCGATATTTTGCACTATGATGGTATTCAAATACGTTTTCACAGTACTGTCCTCTATATTTCTTATGCCAGATTCGATGATGAAATGGTGGTGATGCCACAGCTTTTTCGCTTACATGGATCGAAGGCTCCTTTGCTCCACCTTCGCTCGGCTGTTCGAGAGGGTATCTTCACCAACTTTGCCGCCCATTTCGAAGCAGTCTGGGAAACAACCGCTTCCCTGGAAGCCGTCATGGGATGTAGCTTAGCGTAGAAGAGGAAAGATGATGCGAGTCGATTATTATGATGATTCTGCTGCTCCCAAAGCAAACACGATTGTCCCTGCTGCGTGGGCAATCATTCCCGACGCAGAGGGACGGATTCTCTTACAACAACGTCAAGAAGATGATTTGTGGTCTTTACCCGGAGGAGCTATGGAGCTGGGGGAAAGCATCACCCAGACGCTGCAGCGAGAGGTGAAGGAAGAAACAGGTCTCGATGTAGTTCCTGAGTACCTCGTAGGAGTCTATTCTGATCCACGGCATGTTATTGCTTTCGACCACGGAGAAGTTCGGCAGCAATTTTCATTATGTTTTGCTTGCAGAATTGTTGGAGGCAGTCTTCAACTCAGTCCCGAGTCGCATGACCTCCGCTTCTTCTCTCCGAGCGAGCTGAGCCATCTCCCTATGCACCGTTCCAGCTTGCTGCGGATCGAGGACTATCAGCGCTACGATGGACGCCCTGTTATCCGCTAAACAGGTGATCTGGATCGATCCCGTGCCGTCGTAACCAGCGCCGGGTTCGAGCAATGGCCAGGGACATGGTGGGAAGAGCCTGCCGAAGCGCCTGCGTGACGACATGGTCCGGGCCGTAGCGTACGGCCACCTCTCTGGCACGCTCTTGGAAGGAGACCGGTGTTCCAAGGGGACTGGTAGTCAGGTCGCAAAAGGTCAAGGCATCTGCCACGATCGATCGCTCCCGAGGAAACCGCAGAAGGAGGTCCTCGAGGCCACGGAGACGCGCTTCAAAGCGTGCTTCCGAATGATGGGCCACCAGGCAGGCAAGCCGTTCATCGCCTTGCTGGCGAAGAAACAGTGCCCCATCCAGGGGATGGAAGCCCGTCTGCCAGAGGGCGGGGGCATAGCCCACGTCATGCAGATAGGCCGCAGCGATCAGATGCCAGGCAGCATCTGCAGAGAAGGCCGGGCTGATGGAGCGAGCAACACGAGCCACTCCCTGAACGTGAAGCCACCGGACTCCCAGAGGCGCAAGCAGCTCTTCGGCCAGGCGGATCAGGGACAGGAGGCGCGCCTGATCGAGGAGAGCAAGAGCATCCCTTCCTGACATCGTGAGCAGTTCAGATCCCTCCTCTTCCTGATGAAACATCTTGAGCCTATCACAGCCCGAAGCAGAGAGCAAGCCTTGCCTCACCAGCTTCTTGACGACGACCAGAGCGGCTGGCAGCCTTCCCCTTGACCTGGTCTGAGCGAGCGCTGGGCACCGAGAGCGACCTGGGAAGGCTCCTTGCAGACTCCTGAGGCCTTCCCAGGTCGCTGTGGCACAAGGGAGGTCATGCTCTCCCGCAGGCGCGTCCAGGGAGTGCCAAGGGTTCCCACGCCACACGCCGGCAGCGAGCGCGGCGGCTCTGGGTCCTGAGGCCCCCACCAGCGGCGAACGGCTCGCTGCTGGCGCATCGCTTCGCTGCCTCCTGTGCTGTCGTCGGATGCGGTCTGTGGAGCGGGCTGACCCGGCTGTTCCCTGGTACCATACCTGGCAGAGGCAGCACGGGAAGCCGGCTCTGGTTTGGCGATGCCGGAGCGCTTCTGGCTGGCTTCATGGGGAGCGCCAGGAGCAGGCCCAGGCCAGGAGCAGGAGCCAGGGATCCGGCTCTGGCGAGCAGGCGCCAAGCCAAGCCAAGCCAAGCCCTATGCCAGGGTCAGCAGAAGCCCCCCAGCCAGCGGGCACGGCTGTCAGGTCTCTGCCTGAGGGAGCAGGGCCGTCTCCTCCGTGCGGCGCTGGTTCCGGCGCGTGCTCTCGCGTGGAGATGGCTGGGCTGCCTGGGGGCAAGCCGCTCGGCAAGCCGCTCCCCCGGGCAGCGCTCTGCGTCCGCGCGGGCTGGTCCTGCCCCAGGCGGGAGCCAGCCCCGGACAGGACCGTTCACAGCAGGACGGGCTGGGCGCGAACCGCCGGGCCGGCAGGAGCCGCTCGCAGCCGCTCAGCTCGCAGCCCCTCTCGCGCTCGCCCGACCCCCACGGCTGCCAAGAGCCGCCGCGGCGGCAGGGACTGGAGGGGGTCAGGCGAGGCAAGCCGAGGCCGCATCCCAGGACTGTTTGAGGGCCAGAGCGCCTGGCTGGTCTCTCGGCCTGACCGGAGAAAGGGGAGCGTCCCGAATACAGTTGAGCAGGGCCTTGCTCGGGGGAGCACGGCTCACTTGGTCCAGGCCAGGAGCGTCATGGCCCTCGCTTCCGGCACGGCGCTTCCGGCAAGGCCCCTCCTGGAGGGAGGGAAGCCGGCCTCGGAGGTGGGGCCTCTCGTCAGGGGGAGTGAGGCCCAGCCGCAAGGGGGATCACTGAGCCAGCCCCTCCCTGGCCGGGCTGGGATGGTGGTTGCTCCGTTCCCGCACTCGTGCTCCAGGCTCCTGCCGTGGTGCCGCCGGCGCTGGGACCTGACCGGCGAAGACAGAGG
>NZ_JBHOQV010000002.1:0-55566 GCF_042408735.1 Thermogemmatispora sp. | reverse complement strand
CCCCACTGCAGGGCAGGTTACCCACGTGTTCCTCACCCGTCCGCCACTCCCTCCCCTCGCGGAAAGGGCGTTCGACTTGCATGTGTTAGGCACGCCGCCAGCGTTCGTCCTGAGCCAGGATCAAACTCGCCATCCAGTTCTGCTCAACCTCAGCCTCTCATCGAGACCAAGGCTCTATCTTCAGCGGCTGACTCCCCAGCCTCCGCTGAGCAAGCCGCCGCTAAGCTTTTCAGCTCTGGATAAGCGAAGGTCATCAGCGCTGTCCCACCTGAATGTGACTGTCTGCGAGCCAATCCTGCCGGCACAGCTACCTGTGCCTGGGCGTGAGAGCCAGCAAACAGCGCGACCGCAGGCGAACACAGCACATCCGCCTCTGCTGTTTTCCACTCTTCAATTGTCAAGGTGCACGCTCTATCTGTCGCTCTCGCCCCGTCGGAAAGACAGACAGAGATCAGCCGCGAGTCAAGTTGCTCTCAGGATCAATCTACGTCGCATCCAGACAGAGCGGCCCTTGCGACCGCACTTCTTTCAAGGATACGACACTGAGGACACCGTACCGCGGTTCTGAAATCTCTGTGGAGAATTTCTGCGAGAGATTTGCCGACCGTCTTTCCGTCCGGCGCGGACTTAATTATGCCATAGGGCTGAGACCTTGTCAAGGGGGATAGGGGGGAATTTTTCAAATTGGGGCCAAGATTGGTAAAGTCGGTGTTGGCCTCCTTTTGTCTGATCGGGGAGGAAGGCAAGACAGGCGAACTGCAGGCAATCTGGCCGGAGGGAGAGGTGGTCTAGAAAGGAGGAGGAGGAGGAAGGGCAGGCGAGCCTGGTGAAGCGATCCAAAGAGAGGCAAGGGCGTCGGCGCCACGCAGCGGAGGATCCGGTGCACGGCGCCGACGTCGCGCGCTCGCTCACAGCGACTCTTCTTCGTCGCTTTCGCTAATGGTATAGGGCGGCCTCTCGACGGGCACGCGATAGCCGCGAGGAGCCTGTGAGCCTTCACCAGTACCAATGGGCTGAGGCTGCTGGGTTGGCGTCGCCAGATCGCTGGTGATGGCACGTACCAGGCGCTCAATGCGATCCCAGCGCGGTGGGAAAGAGGCGGCATAGAACTTCTCATGTCCTTCGCCGTCGTAGATGTAGAGGGTGTAGTCCCGATCAATGTAGCGGTAATCGACCTTGATATAAGGGATGCGCACCAGCTCCAGCACCTGCAGGGTTGGCCGTAGGCTTGACTGAACCGCCTCAGCGCTGGCACGTCCCGAGACCGCCGCGGCCGTGCGTACTTCTTCAACGGCGGCCTGCCAGACATCGAGCGGAACCCCATCGGGCGGCGCTTCGGGATGCAGGTTCTCGTCGACCTCAGCGCTGTAGGCCAGCTCTCCCTCGGCCTTGAGCAACTGCTGCTGGGGCAGGGCCTCGGTACCAACGAAGCGCCGTCGTGTCCGCAGTTCGAAGCTGCGCACGATCTCTCGGTGGCGCACAATCTTGCCGGTTCCATTGCAGGCAGGACAGAGCACAGACCTGGCCCCTTGACAGGCCGGGCAGACACGCTTGCCGGTCACACAGTCGCAGTCAACTTCGCCATTGATACAATCGGGACAGGGGATGGTGCGCCCTTTATTGGCCGGGTCGCTGTCGAGGGGATTGGGAACCGGCAGCCCCTGCTGGCGGATCCCCTCAAAAACGGTAGAGACGCGCTCGCCAAGAGCGTTGGTTAGTTTTTCGACACGCCTCTGCAAGAAAGGCCGCTTCTTCTGCTCAGCCCAATCGGCCACGTAGCCACGCCCGCGGCAGGTCGCACAGCGCTTGCGGGTTCGTCCACGGCAGTCGGGGCAGGTAATCCACCCCCGGCCCGTGCATTCGGTGCAGAGCGCATGGCCGGTGCCATTGCAGGCTGTACAGGCCAGCAGCTCGTCGAGGCCCGCCAGCCGTGTGCGCGTCGTGGGAGGACGCAGGTCGCTGACCTCTGGCAGCTCGTAGTCCCAGACAGGCAGCAAGGGCTGCGGCTTGCTGGGGAGCTGGCCCGTGTACGGCTCACTGACGATCTCAAGCGCGCGGTGTTCCCAGCGCGTTTGCACGGTGATCTCCCAGACTTCGTCGCGGCTCATGGCAACGATATCCATGTAGGTGCCCAGGTCACGCGCCACACGCCAGTTGCCCGCGGACCAGTTGTTGACGAGCTGGCGAATTCTTTGCTCCTCGGTGTCGCTGGGGGGCACCGGCCTCGGCACCGTCTGCGATTGCTGCCAGTAGGTGCTGGCCCGATCAACTACTCGCCTGAGCTGCTGCTGAACTTCGTTGACACCTTGGGTTAAAGCCCGCCCCAGCTCTTCAAGACGCTTATCTATATCGTTCGGACCGGGCAAGCCACCCGGTGTGTTGGTACCCTGTTCCCATTCGTTGCTCATGTCTTTTGCCTCCCGGCTCTGGCTGGGCACAGCTCGCCGAGCAATCTCTGGCTGCCCACCGGCAGCGTGCGGGCTGATCAGCTCGACTATAACTGGCTTCTCACTTGCTTGCAAGCTGGCTGGGCTGCGCCCTCGCTCTCATCGCTCTATCTCTGATTACCACTTATACGCTCTAGGCCGTTGCTACGTTGTAGCCGAATCGCCCGGGCGGTGCAAGACCTGATTGAGATCTCGCCTTCCTGGCTTGCCCCCGTCGTTCGGGAACCAATGGAGCTGAGCCAACGCCCGGTTTATCTGGTCAGTCTTTTTACGATTGACCAGATCTGACGGCCACCAGACAGGGGCAACTCGCTCACACGCAGAACGCCTGGTTGCCGCGCCGGCTCCCTCCCGGCTGAGCGAGAGCGCAGGAGACAGGCTAGAGCAGAGGGACGATCTCGCGCTGCATGGGAATGCCGGTGACTTCTACTTCCCGTTCGTGGATGAGCAGGTTGATCTCGCTGCGAACGCCAAAGTCGGGCAGGTAGATGCCCGGCTCCAACGAACAGCAGGTATCTGGTAAAAGACGACGTTCATCGTGGGTTTCAAGGTTGTCGAGATGGGCCCCCTCGCCGTGTTCGGCGGTGGTGATGCTATGACCGCTGCGATGGACAAAGGCATGACCGTAGCCGGCTCGCGCGATGACGTCGCGGACGACATCGTCGACCTCGTAGGCTCGCAGAGGCTGCCCTGTCGCTAGACGCTGACGGATGAATTCCAGTCCTGCATCGCGCGCCTGACAGACGAGGGCGAAGATCTCCTGTTGCCGTGAGGGGATCTCCTCACGGCCTCCAACGAAGGCCATCCAGGTGTAGTCGGCGTAGATGGCCTCCGGTTCGGGCAGACGCGCCCAGAAGTCAATGAGCAGCAGATCGCCGCGCTGAATAGGACTGTGCTGATCCGCGGTAGGCGTATAATGCGGATTGCCGGCATTGGCGTTGACGGCGATCAGCGGCGGCTCCTCGACAAGCAGCCCCTGGTTCCGCATAAGGACCAGGAAGCGCTGCTGCACACTGTACTCATCGAGGGTTCTGCCCGCTTGTAAATCACTGGTTAGCTCTTCCAGGAGCCTGTCTTTGGCCGCTATGAGGCGCCGCCCCGCCTCACGGTGACTGGCGATCTGCCGCGCAGTGAGACGGGCAACGAAGTACTGAGCAAGATCGGCTGAGCTGACTATCTCGACTCCATAGCTGCGCACCAGCTCGATTGTTCCCGCATCAACGGCGGCAAGATAGGGAATGGCGTTGTAGGGCGAGTATTCCATAGCGACCCGCCAGCCCGGCTGCAGAAGGCTACGAAGCTGCGCATGCAGCTCCTGCCAGGAGCGGAAAATACGTTGCTCTCCCGGCAGGTTGTTGAGAACGTGCGGCTCAACGGCACTTACGAGCGCAACCGGCCTTCCCTGCGCTGGTACCCAGTAGAACCAGCGCCGGGTAAACATGCGCTCACGCGGCAGTTCCAGAATGCGGTGAGCAATGGGATTGGAACGCCGGAAATCGTAGAAGAGCCAGCCCTGCAAGCCTTCCTCTTGCAGAGCCTGCTGAATACGCTCTAGGTTCATGGGCATGGACCTTGCTCCTTTTGCTCTGATCGGCCTTCCCAGGCTGCTCCCCTGGCTCAGTGTGGCCTGGATAGGGTGAGGTGCCAGGCTTATTGTATCACTGGCCACTCTCGTCGCCTCCCCCTATTGAAACCTCCTTCTTTCTTTCTTTTCTCTCGCCCGAGAACACCCTGGCTTTGCGCTGGAGCAGGCGGCTGCTCCAGCGCGTCGCCGCAGACTAAACCCTGCTCCTCCAACCTCAGCGAGTATTCGAGGGTCGATACATCGTTATATATGAATGTTACAGGGAGATCAGGAGCGGGAACCTTCGTAGGGGGTCGCGTCGCAGAGCAGAAAGTTTTCTACTAGTGTCTCGGCGGGGTTCCAATATGACAAGCCAGGAGCAGTCAGATCCACGCGTGGGCAGCGATCAGTCATCTGCCCAGGTTCAGCCGCCGTTGGAAGAGCAAGCCACTCAGCAACTGGAGGTAGAGTCGGCGACTCCGGCCTCCGCCCTTGAGCAGCAACCGACGCTCAGACTACAGGCGCCCAGGAGGAGGCGCCGGGTGGGGCGCGTGCTGCTGGTTGCTTTGCTGCTAGTGGTTCTGCTGCTGGGGGGAGGGTTTGCCTACGGCTACTACTATTTTCAGACGGCCATCCAGGAGCCGATTTCGCACTTTGTTCATCCGGTGAGCCGCAGCAGCGAGGAGCCATCCAGCGCGCAGCCAGCCAGCGGTACCGATATTACCGGTCATGCCTGGAACATTCTCTTGCTGGGCAGCGATAACGACGGCAAATATACTTTTCCTGCCGTTCTGACCCAGGTCATGATGGTCGTCCACATCGACCCTCAGCAGAACCAGGTCTTCCTGGTCTCCATCCCACGCGACTCCTGGGTCTTTATTCCCCAGGTGGGAGGCATGCATAAGATCGATCAGGCTTTTTTTCTGGGGGCTATTCAGCACAATAGCTTTGACGATGGGGTACGCCTGGCGCGCCTGACCGTCGAGAAGGACTACGGTATCACCATCGATCGCTATGCCTGGGTAGGGCTGGATGGCTTTGCTAAGGTGATCGATACGTTGGGCGGTATCGATATCGATCTCACCCACCCCATCGTCGACGATACCTATCCCGACGATGTAGGGAGCGGCGCCACTGATCCCTATGGCTATCGACGCCTCTATCTGCCGGCAGGCCCCCAGCACCTGACAGGCGAACAAGCTCTGGAATACGTTCGCTCGCGCCATGCCGACCTGGTCGGCGATATCGGGCGGACGCAGCGCCAGCAGCAGGTACTGGAGGCGTTGAAGAAGAAGCTGGACGTAGCTAACGTCATTGAGCATCTTTCATCGCTCATCGCTGATCTGCAGGGCAAGGTCTACACGGACATCAGCGAGGGGGAAATGATCGGCTTCGCCAACTATGGCCGGACGCTCTCCTCTGGCTCTATCCACCAGGTGACGCTCGGTCCCGGACCTGGCAACCAGAACTACGGGACGATCAGCACGGTCTACGATCCTTCCACCGGCAGCAATCAGTCGGTGGTTCTGCCCATTTGCGCCAACATTCAGCCGTTGATTAACAGCATTTTCGGCCTTGGCGACGCCGAGAGCTGCCACGTCTCCGGCGGCTGAGCTGCGCCCCTCTCGCGCGCTCAGAGGCCGATAGTTGCCCGGCACGGCACCCCTACCGTCCGTCCGAGCGTCGTGCCGCCCTCGCCTGAGCACCCACAACGGTCGCTGGGCGAGCTGGCCAGGGCACGGCGCTCGCCCACCACCACCAGCAGCGGCGATGTGCTACAATAGGCTCCAGAGAAACTCTCAGCCCAAGGAGCCTTCGTGATTGAGCAGCAAGCCGCACCCGCAGGCGGCATTTCGTCTGACCCCGTCCGCTATTTGCAGTTTGAGCATCTGCTCCAGTTCCCAAATCTGGTGCACGCTATTTTTACTCGCCACGGCGGCTGTAGTCAGCCGCCCTGTGCCGGCTTGAATGTCTCCGCCAAGGAGGACAGCAGTCCGGAGGCGGTGGCCACCAATCGCCTGCTCGCGCTGCAGGCTCTTGGTCTGGAGAGCTGGCCCTGCGCGACGGTCTGGCAGATTCACAGTGCCGAGGTGGCCCTGCTCGAGGGAGATCGCTGGGAGGACTGGCTTGCGGACTGGCCCTATCGGGCTTTGCAGGTGGCTGGTCGTGAGCTAGTCTGGACTCCACGCCCTCGCCGCAAGGCCGACGCCATTCTCACAGCCGAGCGCTCCGTGTTGCTGGCCATGTCCTTTGCAGACTGCCTGCCGCTGCTCTTCTATGACCCGCGGCGGCAGGTGATCGCTTTGGCCCACGCGGGCTGGCGCGGCACGGCGCGCGGGATCGCCCTGACAACGGTTGAGGCCCTCCAGCAGCATTTCGGCTGCCAGCCCACCGACCTGCAGGTCGGCATCGGACCAGGCATCGGCGTCTGCTGCTATGCGGTTGATGAGCCGGTGCGCGATCTTTTCTATGGCCGGAGCGAGTTCGCCGAGCTGCCTGTCCGCCCAGATCTGCGTAACCTGGTGGCGGAGTCCGCCGTATTCTCTCTGGTACCCGCCTCGCAGGAGGCGCTCACCGCTTCTGATGAGCTACAACTCCATCTCGATCTATGGGAGACAAACCGCCGTCAGCTTTTGCTGGCGGGGGTCAGGGCCGAGCATATCGCCATCGCGGGTCTGTGCACGGCCTGCCACCAGGAGGACTTCTTTTCCTACCGCGCCGAGCGGGGACGTACGGGCCGCTTCCCGGTCCTGCTGGCTTTGCGCCCAGACGGAGCTTGAAGGTAGGAGTCTGGCTTGATCTGGCCGGATGGCCGGGTAGCGAGCAGCCGGCTCGCTGCGCGACAGCGGCTATCACAGGGGCAGCCTGGAGCAGAGGGCAGGAGGGTTTGTCAATGGCAGAGTCGTATGCCTATGGTGCACAAGAGCAGCTAGCCGAGCAGTTACAAGAACGGCTGGCGACCAATCTGGCACACGTGCGCAGCCGCATCGCCGAGGCCGCTGCGCGGGCGGGCCGGCGCCCCGAGGAAATCACCCTCGTGGCGGTCTCAAAAACATTCCCTGTCGAATTTGTCAAGATCGCGTATAATCTTGGCGTGACCGATTTCGGCGAGAACCGGGTGCAGGAAGCGCTGCCCAAAATCGCGGCTTTCCATCCGCCGACCTTGCGTTGGCATATGGTCGGCCGCCTGCAAAGCAATAAGGCGAAAAAAGTGGCCGAGGCTTTTGACTGGGTGGAAAGCGTCGAGAGCTGGCACAGCGCTCAGGCCCTCAATCGTCACGCCGGCTCTCTGGGACGACGCCTCCCCGTCTTGCTGGAGGTAAACGTGGCCGGCGAGACGAGCAAGGGCGGAGTCAGTCCCGAGGAGCTGCCCGCGTTCGCCCGCCAGGTGGCTTCCCTCCCCCAGTTGGAGATCGAGGGCCTGATGACCGTGGCTCCCCTGGTGAGCGATGCCGAGGAGGTACGCCCCGTTTTCCGGACCCTGCGCCAGTTGCGTGATCACCTGCGCACGCTGCTGCCGCAGTGTTCCTGGCAGCACCTCTCTATGGGCATGACCGACGATTACTGGGTCGCCATCGAGGAAGGCGCTACTATCGTGCGCCTCGGACGGGCGATTTTCGGCGAGCGTCCGCGACAGTGAAGGATAGGATGATGAAACCTGGCGATTTTCTCTTTAGCCGCCGCATGCGGCAAAACCATGCGCTGGAGCATGCTACTGTGACTATCCTGAGCCGGATGGTCCCCGATCTGCGGGTCTCCGCCCGCGCGACCACCGACGGCTTTCTGATGTTCGGCAGCGACGTTGACCTGGAGGTCCTACGCCGCGCCACCGAGGAGGCTCTCCAGCGCTTGCAGGCCGGCGAGGCCGAGCTGGCCATTCACCCTAATTGCGGCACCAACCTGGCCGTGGGAATCTCTCTGGTGACCATCGGGACAATGCTCGGCTTCGCCTCTTCGCGAACCCGTACGCGGGTCACGTCAACGGTTCTTTCTTCCCTGGCCGGGCTGCTGGCCGCACGCCCCCTGGGAGAGCTGGTACAGAAGTATGTTACCACTTTGCCAGACCTGCGCGGCGTGCGCGTGACCGACATCAGACGCCGCAAGCTTCTCGGCCTACAGGTGATTGAGGTCCGTACTGCTCAGGAGTGATGCTATGTTCGGTCTGCCGATCCCAATCCTCCACTGGATCATTCAGTATGGCATTGGCCTCATCCTCTTTACGCTGGTCTTACGGGTGATCATCTCCTGGATCGGCCTCGATGAACGCTACCCCGTCGTCCGCTTTCTGGCAAGCTATACCGAGCCTTTCATTAAACCGGTGCGCAACATCGTGCCACCAGTCATGTTTGTCAACTTCTCGATGATGGTGGCATTCTTTGTTCTCTATACGATCATGTTGCTGCTTTTGCAGGCACTGCCCCCAACATGGTAGCAGCGGAGCACGGTGAGAGCAAGACCTTACGGATCCAGGTTCGTGTGACGCCGGGTAGCCGGCGGGAGGCACTGGAGTGGGACGGCTCGTCACTGCGAGCCTGGGTGCGGGCGGCGCCACACGAGGGCAAGGCCAACGCGGCGCTGATCGCCTTGGTGGCGCGCTCTCTGGGGATCAGACGGCAGCAGGTGAGCATCGTGCACGGCGTCGCAGCGCGTGAAAAGCTCCTGGCCCTGGAGGGCCTCACCCGAGAGGAGTTCCAGCGTCGCTTAGATCGCACTAGCTGAGCGACTCGGATCCTGACCGACAGCGCCGCGAGCCGCTCACTTGCTCGTCATGGCTGAGGTCCAGACAGGCAAGCTGGCTGGCTGAATGGGGGAGGAAACGCTCCCTGCCCGGACGGCGAGCGAGCGCCGGAGGCGGACAGAGGATTTCCTCCCCTCAGAGGAAGGCACCCGCCTCAGAAGTGCTCGGTTTCAAGGCCCCGCAAGATCTGGTCGGCCTCTTCAGGCGAGAGCCGCCCCTCGGCCACCATGCGCAGCACGGCGGCGCGGGCCTCGGCCACCTCGCCGCTGCGCTCATACCGCCCGCCAAAGGCACTGGCGCCTGCACGCCAGCTATAACGCTGCTGCCTCTTGATCTCGCGGACGACCTCGGCGACCTCGCGTCCCACCTCGCGGCCCAGACGTCCGACCTCTTCTCCCACAGCGGCCAGCTCGCGCCCCAACTGCTGACCCACCTGACTCCAGGCCGGTCCCCACAACCAGGGCCAGGCCGGGCTTTTGAGTTCCCAGACCGTTGGCGCGCCCGCTCCGCGCAGGCTCAGGTCGCCTCCGACCTGCAGCAGCAACGTGGCGGCTCCCTCACCGTAGGTGAGCGTGACGGTGCTGCCATCCGGCACTGGGGCACTCACACCACTGACAGAGCCACAGACCGCCGCCTCAATTCTAAGGTTGGCCTGCTCGGGCACGATGATGCGTGCATCCCCCCCGACGCGCAAGCGCGTATAGCTGCCCGGCGAGAAAGTGCCAGCCAGGGAGAGATCGCCACCAATGGCACCGGCATCAACGGCGCCGCTGACTTCGCGCAGGTCAACGTCGCCCCCGACATGCCCCAGCCGCAGCGAACCAGCCAGTGCTATGCCACTGACATCGCCACCGACGTTGCCCAGCTCGCTCTCGGCGACCAGCGCCTGCAAGATGACATCGCCGCCAACGTTGCCGGCCTTCAGGCGCAGCGCCTGGACGACGCGCAGGTCACCGCCAATATTTCCCAGGACCAGCTCGGCTTCGGCGTTCTCCTCGAGGCGACAATCGCCGCCAACATTGCCAGCCTCACAGCGACGCCGCACCTGCTGCGCCTCCAGGTCGCCCCCAACGTGATCGATATCGGCCTCCTCCAGCACGCTCAGCCGGGCACTGCCTCCAATACCGTGGCGCACCCGCAACCTTCCCAGGTTACGGGCCTGCAGATCGGCGCCACAGGCCAGAACCTCTACCGGCTCTTGAATAGCTTCGAGAACAAGATCGCCTTCGCAGTCCCTGAGCCGGACCCCACCACTGATCTCGCTCAGAACCACATTGCGCGCCTGCTCAAGGCTAAGATGACCGCTCAGGCGCCTCACATAGAGATCGGTGATGGCCCTCGGCCTCCCCAAGAAACGGCTGCCCAGGGGAATGCGCAATGTCAGGTCCCCCACACCACCGCGGATCTTGAGAAGGCCATGCTCCTGGCTGATCTCGGGCAGCTCCCCAGCCGCCTCAACGGCGATGCTGCTCTCTTCCCAGGCTCTGACCTCGAGGCTCCCCGCCAGGTCCTCGACACTCACACGCGGATGCCGACCAGCAGGAAACAATTGTTGCTGTACCATAGCCTTTCTTCCTCTCTTTCCTTTCCTTCTATCTTTGTCTCTCGACCTTCCGCCCGACTGCCCGCGAGGAGGAACCTGCTCCGCCTCGCACGCGGCCTGCCGCGGAGTCTATAATTCTTCATCTCTATGGCTATTAGCGCCAGTTCTTATGGAATTTTATCACAACCATGAAAGAAAATCAATATCTGAATGCCAAATAATGCCAAATTAGTGGGGAAATTTCTTGGGGAGGAGAGAGAAACCTGGCAGGGTTGCCCGTCCTGCTTGCTGATCAGTAGAGGCTGGTAGGACGGGCAACCCTGGCTCAGCGGGGGGGTGGCTATGAGCGGCTCGCTTGCCATGCCAGCCACAGCGAAGAAGGGGCGGCCTCCGCCTCTTCTTCGCTGTGGCTACTTGAAGAACTTGCCTTCGATGGTAGCAATCTTGATGTGGCCCTGGGTATCCACGTAGAGGACAACGACCGCCTTGTCTACGGGGTCGCCGGTGCTGGCGAAGGAGATCTGGCCACTAATGCCCTGGATGGCCTTACTGCCGCTGATGGTGGCGAGGGCCTGGCGCAGCAGACTGCCTGTCAGGCCTTGCTGGTTGCTGCCTCCCGTCAGGACTCGCCGGCACCCTTCCAGCAGGGTTTCGGTGGCATCATAGGCCAGGATCGTATTGAAGTCGGCCCGCGTGTAGCCGTAGCCGCTGTGTTGGCCGTTGCCGCTATAGAGGCGGGCGTAGTCGCTGAAGAAGGCCGGCAGGGAACGTCCCAGATAGCTCCATTCATCTGGGTAGGCAAAGGAAGTAAAGTGCAGACGTGAAAAGACCTGCCTGACGTCGCTGTAGCCCTGGGGCTGGTAGAGAGCATCTCCTCCGAGGACAGGGAGCTGAGCGAAGGGGCCGCTGGTTGGCAGATACTTGAGCAGCGGCGTAATATCGCTGGCGTAGCCTGCGAAGTAGATGAGATCGGGATTCTTGCCCAAGGCATCCGAGAGCAGCACCGGAAGCCGGTCGGTTTGGCTGCGCTGATAATGTTCCTCTACGACGACCTCTCCTCCGCCCTGGACAAAGGCCGCGCGGAAGTCGCGGAAGAGACTACTGCTGTAGCTGTCGCCCTGATCATAGAAAGCGGCTACGCGGCGGGCATGCAGGGTCTCCAGAGCATAGCGAGCCGCGGCGCTGGCCTCGCTCTGATTCGATGGGGCCACGCGGAAAAAGTAGGGCGAGAGGCCGGTGAGTTGGTCGCTGGAGGCCGTCCCCGAGACCATCGGGATCTGAGCCCGGGCCAGGACCCCGACAGCATTGATGGTCTGCGAGCTGAAGGGCCAGCCCATGACTCCCACAATGCTGCCATCTTTGCGAGCCGCCTGAACAATCTGCTGGGCCACGGTGCCGGCATAGTCGCTTTCGCTGCCCGAGTTGGCAATGAGCAGACGCAGTTTGAGACCATTGAGGCCGCCGGCGTCGTTGAACTCACGCTGGGCCACGTAGGCGCCCTGCAGAATCTCGCGTCCGACATCGGTGTCAGGCCCGCTCAGCATGGTGCCAATGACGAGCGTCAGGTACGGCGAGCCGGAAGCGATGACGCGCAGGTTCTCCTGATAGATGAGGGCTTCGGCATCGTTGGAATCATCGGCGATGGCCTGCGCGAGATAGGACTGCGCGGTGGCGTAATCGTCGGCTTTGAAGCTTTGGGCCGCTTGCTGCTTGAGGCCGGCATCTCCGCTGGGACGCGTCGTGTCGAAGACAACGCTCCCATCGCTGAGGCCGAGTAGTTCTGACTGGCCCTGTGAGTTCTTGATGGTGAAGGCCCCTATGCCGTTGATGTTGGCCGGCAGGGCCGTGCTCGCCGCTGTGGGAGTGCTCTGCGTCTGCGTTCCTTGCAGGCGCTGGCGGAAGCCACTGAAGGCTCCAAGGGCGATCGCGGCGATGAGTACCAGCACAAGCAACAGCACAAGAAAACTGGCGAGCATCTGGCCATTGAAACTCCGCTTGCCGGGCAAGCCAGGCTGAATGGCTCGCTGAGGCTGACTGGCCTGCCAGATCTGGCGCTGGTGCTGGCTTGTGGTCGGGCTGGTGACCGGCCCCAGTCCACTGGGACGTGTCGGCAGCACAGTCGGCGGAAGCGGCGTAACGGGATCACCTCCGACTGTGCTCGCCGGGGGAGTCGCGGTCGGCGGAATAGCCCGGCTGCGATTAATGCTACCGCTCTGTGGGCGCGTCCTGGTAATGGGATGCGCTCCGGTGGTCAGGGTAGCCCCCAGAAAGCCAAAGCGCTCCTCCAGGATCTGGTCCACTTCCTGCTTCATCTCGCTCGCGCTCTGGTAGCGCCTGCTGATGTCGTTCTGTAGGGCACGGCTCAGTAACTGCTCAACTTCGGGCGAGAGCCGCGGATTGAGACTACGCACCGGCGGATAGACAAATGGCGGGTGCTCACGTGGGTCACGGTTGGTCAGCAGATGGTGCATGGTGGCGGCCAGCGCATAGAGATCCGAGCGCGGGTCTGCCTTCCCCTGATACTGCTCCGGCGGCGCGTAGCCGGGCGTCCCCAAAGCGCTTGTTTGCTTGCGCGCCGCACCCATGGCCAGATCGGGGCGGGCAATGCCGAAGTCAACGAGGTGGGCGCGGCCATCGTTGTTGCTGATGATAATGTTGGCCGGCTTGACATCGCGATGGACAATGGGCGGCTTGCGGCTGGCCAGATATTCCAGGACCAGGAGGATATCGGAGGCGTAGGTCAGCACTTCCCCCTCGGGAAGAGGCCGCCCCAGGCGCTCCAGGCGCTCTTCGAGGTTCTCACCAGCGACATACTCCTGCACCATGAAGTAATGCGAGCCTTCCTGAAAGTGGTCGGTCACCGCCGGAACGAGAAAGTGATCGACGCTGGCTAATGTCGCTACCTCGCGCTTGAAGTTGCGGACGTCCTCCTGCAGTTGAGAGAGGTCGCTGCTCTCAGAAATCAGCTCCTTGATGACGACGAGCTTGTTATTGAGGCGCGTGTCTTCGGCCAGGAGCACCGCCCCCATTCCTCCCTCGCCCAGGATTTGCTTGATCACATAGCGATCGTTCTGGAGCCGGTCACCGGGCCGCAGAGAGGTTGAGACCTTCAGTCCCAGGTCCAGGGCATCCTGCCCACCTGGCGTTACTGGCGCCTGGCCAGCGCTGCTTAAAGGGTCCGTTCCGGCGACCAGACGCCTGCCGCACTGGTTACAAAAGCGCCCGCCCGGACGGTTGTCAGCACCACAGTAAGGGCATCTCATGCTCAGCCTACCTTATTATCTACAAACTCTTGACCTTGCTGGCTTCTTGCCAGACAAGCCGCTCGCTATTTGAGAAAGCGGCCCTGAACGGACTCTAGTTTAATGTGGCCGCTGTTATCGACCATCAGCACCACGACGGCCTTGTTGTCAGCATTTCCGTCGGACCCGAAGGAGATGACGCCGCTGATGCCCTGGACAGCCCGATCGCCCTTGATCGCCGCCAACGCTTGCCGCAGCCTTGGACCGCTCAGAGCGGTCGATCCTCCACCGCCGCTGAGGACCTGGCGGCTGGCTTCCAGCAGCACCAGCGTGGCATCGTAGGAGAGGATCGCATCGTTGTCTGGACGCGTGTAGCCATAGCCGGTGTGACGGCTATTGGCGTTAAAGGTCTGTGGGTAGACCGTAAAGAAGGCCGGCTGGGGCAGAGCGAGATAGCTCCACTCGTCGGGATAGGCGAAGGCCGTGAAGTGGAGGCGCAGGAAACCGGCCCGCGCGCTGCTCGGATAGCCCTGCAGCTGATAGAGGGCATCGCCTCCCATGACCTGGAGAGAGGCCAGAGGGCCAGTGGTCGGCAGGTTTGTGAGCAGAGTGGCCACATCGCTGGCATACCCGGAGAAGTAGAGTAGGTCGGGACGGTGGGTCAGGGCCTCTTGCAGCAGCGCTGGCAGGTTAGCCGGCTTTCCGACGCGATAACGCTCCTGGACAACGATAGTTCCTCCGTCCGCCGTGTAGCGCCGGCTGAAAGCCTCCGCCAGGCTCTGACTATAGGCATCGGCAGGGTCGACGAAGAGGGCCACCCGCCTGGCCCCCAGATGCTGATAGGCGTAGTCGGCCCCCACGCTCCCTTGCCGCAGATCCGAGGGGCAGACGCGGAAAAAGTAGGTCGATCGGCCACTCAAGAGGTCGCTGGAGGCGCTGGGTGAGACCAGCGGTAGCTGAGCCTGGCTCAAGATGGGCAGGGCGCTCAGGACGCGCGAGCTGTATGGCCAACCCATGACGCCTACAATGGTTTTATCCGCCCTGGCCGCCTGAACAATCTGCTGCGCTATGGTGGCGGCAAAGAGGCTGCTGCTCCCAGCGTTGGCAATCAGCAAACGCACCAGAACCCCCGAGCCAAGCTTGTAGCCACTGTTATACTCCTTCTGAGCAACGTAGGCCCCCTGGAGATTGTCTCGCCCGGTCCCAATAGCGCCGCTGTCGTTTCCACTGAGAACGGTGGCAACCACCAGCGTAATATAGGGATTGCCAGAGGCCAGCACGCGCTGATCTTCGAGGTAAATAAGGGCTTCGGCGTCGTTACTCTCGACGTCAAGAGCTTCTTGCCAGAGGGCTTCGGCCCCGCTGATGTCGCCTTGCTGCAGACGTTTGGCCGCCTGCCGCTTGAGATCACCGTCAGGGCGCGCAACATCAAAGGCCACGCTGCCGTCGCTGAGACCAATGTAGTCTCTCTGGCCCGTGTCGGGATTGACAACACTGTAGGCTCCCAGGCCCTTCTTGAGCGTCGGCGGGGGCGTGATCGTTTTGCTCTGAGCCACCGAGGTGGCCGGCCCCCTCGAGCTGATCAGATGCGGCACCAGGACAATGAGCAGACCACCCACAATGACAGCCACGATTAAGAGCAGCAACAGGACCAGGTAGAGCACCCGCTGAGAGAAAGGGCGCCTTCCGGTTGCGTTCGCTGCCCCAAAGAATGGCGTGGTGAGGGGGGCAGCACCATGCCCACCGCTCAAAACACCACCAGAGGTCGTCGCGGCCAGACCAGGCCCAGCGGCTGCGAGGGCGTCTCTGCTCTTTACTGTCGGCCCTCCCCCAACCGCTCCCGTTGTCGGTGTCTGCCACGCCGACCCGCCAGGGCGGCTGCCAGGGCCGTAGCCAAAGCGCTGGAAGAGCAACGTCTCTATGTCGCGCTTCAGGATGGCGGCGCTCTGGTAGCGCTGATCTGGATCGGCCTGCAAGGCGTAGATCAGGATGCGCTCGATCTCGGGCGAGAGCTGCGGGTTAAGGCTGCGCGCCGGCGGGTAGTCAAAAGGTGGATAATTGCGCGGGTCACGCCCAGTCAGCAGGTGATGGAGAGTGGCCGCCAGCGCGTAGAGGTCCGAGCGCGGGTCGGCATTGCCCTGGTACTGCTCCGGCGGCGCATAGCCAGGAGTGCCAAGCACGCTTGTCTGCCTGCGCAGAGCGTTGCGCGCGGCCTCGGCACGCGCAACACCGAAGTCTACGAGGTAGGCCCTCCCATCGCTGGCGCTGATCACGATGTTGGCCGGCTTGATGTCGCGGTGGACTACCGGCGGCGTCCTCAATTCCAGATATTCCAAAATATCGATGATATCGATGGCATAGATCAGCGCTTCTCTCTCGCCCAGGGGACCAGGGCGGCGCCTCAGAAGCTCTTCCAGGTTATCGCCCTCGATATATTCCTCGACCATGAAGTAGCGCTCGCCCTCCTGGAAATGGTCGGTGACGGAGGGAATGAGGGGATGATCCAGGTGGGCCAGGAGCGCTACCTCGCGCTTGAACTGCCTGATCGCTTCCTGGCGCTGCCGGGGATCGCTCGTCTCGGAAAGCAGCTCCTTGATCACTACTCGCTTGCCATCAAGTCGGTGATCGAGCGCCAGGAGGGCGGCCCCGCTGCCGCCCTGTCCCAGGAGGCGGATGATCTCATAGCGCCCTCCCTGGAGGCGCGTACCGGGCATCAAGGGGCCACGAGCAGCCTGGCCGCCAGCAGGCGAGCTACTGTCAGCGAGCACGGGGCGGCCACACGAGCTGCAAAAGCGGGCCTCGGGGCGATTGGCTGCGCCACAATGAGGACAATCCATAGCTTCGCGCCTGCCTCCTCTGCCCAATGGCAAAGCCTGTTTATGTGTACCGATCGCTACTGCTTGCTGCCTGCGCCGATGGACCGGGCGGACCGCATGGTTCTCAGGCAACGCGCTCCCCCGTCCTGGTCGATGGTCCATCTGATACTCGCCCGCCTCTTTGCCCGGCGAAAGTGAGGGAGAGCAGGAAAGGAACTAGCCACGGGCACAAGCTGAAGAGGAGAGAAGGCCCGGCCAGATCAGGTAGCTCTCTGACCTCTGCTGGCCAGCTTCCCGGCTCTCCAGCGCCCAGCGTTAAGCCAAGAGATCTTCTCTTCTTCTACCAGATAGAATACGCATACCAGAGATGAAAGTTAAAGGGGACAGCAGAGATAAGGCTGGCTGACCGTGGCCAGAGCCAGCCAGCGGCAACACGAGCGCGTAGAGAGCGAGAGGATGTCAGGAGAGGTGGCGCGGCTCGGCAGCCCAGGCAGGCAGACAGACAGGCAGGCGATAGTCCGTGTTGCTGAGCCGCTCCTGCGGGAGAGATCACTGCCGGGAGAGATCACCGCCCACGAAAGAGCACCTGAGCCGGTGCCCTTTTGTGGGCGGCCGGGGACTACTTCAGAAAGTGACCTTGAATAGACTCCAGCTTAATGTGGCCGACCTCGTCGACCATCAGCACTACCACGGCCTTGTTCTGAGGGTTACCATCGCTGCCGAAGGAGATAACTCCGCTGATGCCCTGAACGCTCCGCGGGCCGTTCAGCAGAGTCAGCGCCCGCTGCAGGTCCTGGCCCGTGAAGGTCGCCTTGCCTCCGTTGACAAGCAAGCGACTGGCTTCCAGGAGGACCAGCGTGGCATCGTAAGCCAGCATAGTATCGGTGAAAGGCCGGGTATAGCCGTAGCCGCTGTGCTGCCCACTAGCGCCGAAAACCTGGGCGTAGGTTGTAAAAAAGGTCGGCTGGGGAAGGGCCAGATAGCCCCACTCATCGGGATAGGCGAAGGCCGTGAAGTGGAGGCGCAGGAAACCAGCCCGGGAATTCTTCGGGTAGCCCTGCAACAAGTAAAGGCCATCGCCCCCCATGACTTGCAGGTGGGCAAAGGGGCCAGAGGTTGGCAGATTGCTGAGGAGCGTGGCGATGTCAGCAGAGAAGCCAGCAAAGTAGAGCAGGTCGGGCTGATGCAAGAGGGCGTCTCGCAGCAGGGCCGGCAGATTCGCCGGTTTGCCAACCGTGTACTGTTCAGTGACGATGATGCTGCCACCATCGCTGCGATAACGATTGCGGAAGGCCGTGGCCAGACTCTGGCTGTAGGCATCGGCAGGGTCAAAGAAGAGAGCTACTCGCCTGGCCTGAAGACGCTGATAGCTATAGTCGGCTCCGATCTGTCCCTGCTGCTGATCAGAGGGACAGACCCGGAAAAAATAGGGCGAGCGGCCCGTGAGCAGGTCGCTGGAAGCTGTCTCCGAGACCATCGGCAGGTGGGCCTGTGCCAGAATAGGGAGCGCATTGAGGGCCCGCGAGCTGTACGGCCAACCCATCACCCCTACAATCGTTCTATCGGCCTGGGCGGCCTGAACGATTTGCTGGGCAACCGTAATGGCAAACAGGCTGCTGCCGCCCGAGTTAGCGATCAGCAAACGCACCTGCAGGCCGGCCCCAAGCCTGGCGTTGCTGTTGTACTCCCTCTGAGCCAGATAGGCCCCCTGCAAATCTCCACGGCCAGCCCCCACGGCGGCAGGATCGGGACCGCTGAGCATGGTAGCCACAACCAGAGTAATATAGGGGCTACCCGAGGAGAGAACGCGCTGATCTTCGAGATAGATGAGGGCCTCAGCATCATTCTCATCGACGCTCAGGGCCGACTGCCAGAGCGCGGCGGCTCCGCCGACATCTCCCATCTGCAGGCGCTGGGCAGCCTGCTGCTTCAGCCTGCCATCAGGACGCTCAGTATCAAAGGCCGCTCGACCATCGCTGATACCAATGTAGTCCCTCTGCCCGGTAGCGGGATCGACCACCGTATAGCCCCCCAGGCCATTCTTCAAGGCTGGCGGCACAGGGGCCACCGGTGGCGAAGGCGAGGCTCCAGGACGAGTGGCGACGGTCGACCCCGATCCACCTGGCCCCATGACGCGCGGCAGAGCCAAAAGGACGGTCGCTCCCAAGATGATCACCAGCAGACCGATGGCCACCAGCAGGTGCGACAGAGGAACTTGCCTGTTTCCCAAGGTAAGCGGTTTAGAGAGGAGAAACGATCGCCTGCTCAGGCGCCGTACCCAGGGTTGAGCGGAGGACGATAGCGGTGGCAGCGGCGATGAATGGCTCTCTGGTTGGGCGGCGGCAGCCGGAGGGGGAGTATGGGGCTGGCTAAGCAAACCAGAAGAGGGAGACCTGCCCCCCCTCAAGAAAGGGGGTATGCTCTGCTCGGTCGCCGCGCCGGAAATACTGAAAGGCACCCCAAAGCGGTTCAGTAAAATGGCATCGATCTCGCGCTTCATGAGGGCGGCATGCTGGTAGCGCTGGCTGGGATCGCGTTGCAGAGCCACCATCAGCACGCGCTCGGTCTCTGGGGAAAGGCTGGGATTGAGGGCACGAATGGGAGGGAAGCTAAAGGGAGGCTGGTGCCGGGGATCATAGGCGGTCAAAAGCTGATACAGGCTGGCGGCCAAAGCGTAGAGGTCCGAGCGCTGATCAGCCTGACCCTGATACTGCTCGGGGGCCGCGTAGCCCGGCGTTCCCAGCAGGGTCGGACGCTGGCGCAGACGGTTGCGGGCCCGCTGCGCCGTGGGAGGTATCAGGTTCACCAGGTGGGCATCGCCATCGCTCTGGCCAATCACGATGTTGGCCGGCTTGATGTCTCCATGAAAAATAGCGGGAGCATGGCCCTCAAGATAGTCCAGTAGATCGAGGATTTCAGATGCGTAGATGAGGACGGTACGCTCATCGAGAGGTTGGCCAAGCTGAGCGAGCCGCTTCTCCGCCTGCTCTCCTTCGATGTATTCCTGCACGAGGAAATAGCGCTCTCCATCCAGAAAATGATCGAGAACCCTCGGCAGGAAAGGATGGTCGAGGCGCGACAGGAGGGAAGCTTCCAGCCTGAGCTGCTTGAAATCTTGCTCACGCTGCCAGGAGTCGCTGGCCTCAGAGAGCAGCTCTTTGATGACCACACGCCTGCCGCTGATCTGCTGATCGATGGCCAGCACAGCAGCCCCGGCTCCCCCCCAGCCGAGCACGCGCGAGACGTAGTAGCGCCCACCGTGGAGAAAGCTACCTGGCGCCAGAAAACCAGCAACGGCGCTGGCCACATCGGTGGCGGCTTCTCTTTGTAGAGGGCCAAAGCAGTGGGCACAGAAGCCGGCCCCAGGGCGAGTCATTGCCCCGCAGTGAGGACATTGCATGGTTCGTGTACCTGCCTTCCTTGCCCATATCTTCTTGCTGGGCAGAGATTAAAGAAGAAAGCGCCTACCTGATCTTCAATCTTCTCTTCACGCAATTCCCCTTTCCGCTTCAATCACACATATAGATTGGCTTGCCTGTCTCTCGTGTCCAGAACAGGCATATATCCCCTCTAATAAGAAATACGTTTATGCCGGGGCGAAATTAACAAGCAAGGGGAAAAGCGGGAGGCGGTGCGCACTTGGCCAGCTGGAAGCGGGCAGGCGAGAGGGGGAGAGAGGCGGAAGAAGAAGAGGAGGAGCTACCCGGGCCACGGGCAGGGAGTCGGCCTGGATCGGGACGATGCGCCAGGCAGAGGAGCGGGCAGGCGCCTGGCCGGTCCCGCTCAACTCTCTCAAAGCGGCCGCCTGCGTTCGCCTCGATCGGCCTGCGTTCATCTGCGCTCAGTCAGGCTGACCCACCTGCACGCGGCTGAGACGGGAGCAAAGGCAGGTACTGCGGTATGCAGCAACCAGGATGCTTAGAGGTGCTGACAGCGCAAGGAGATGATCCCGGGAGCGAAGTGGTTTGCTTTTTTAAGATATTCCTCTTCGTTTCCCTCGATCATCAGCTTATGCATGACCACCACATCGCCGTCGGGCAAAGGCTCGGCGGGCTGCAGGCACAGCTCCATGATGGGACAACCACGTTCATAGACCTTGACCAGGCCACCGGAGCCAGGAATGCGGTAGACACGATGACTGATCGAGGGGCTAGCTACCTCCAGGTATCCGTACTTGATCAGCTGCTGATACTGGCTCTCTGTCAACATCTCACGCAGCAGAGCCTTGGCCCGGCTCTCGGCGGAGAGCCGTTCGTTGCGCGACAGGCGCGGCCCGACGCTGTTCCCGTCGAGGGAGCGCGAGAGGTAATAAATAGCCAGCAGCAGAAAGAGCAGCCAGATACCCAGGAAGAGCGTGAGAGTTTCCAACATAGCTGCTTACGCTCCTCGCCAGTTGCGCCGGTTAGCCTCCTACGACGCGCGGCACCATCACAATCTGCTCGGCTGTTCGATCAAACTCATCGATGCGCTGAGCTGGCTTGCCTGGCTCGACCTTAAAGGCCGTGGCACCACGCATGCGCTCCTCGCGAAAGATACGTTCGGCCTCGCGCACAGCGGCCAGAGCTTCGGGATCGCTGGCCTCAACCTTCTGCAGATCCCAGGAGATCCGATCGTCGCCGCGACGGGACATGACCCGTAGCATTCCCAAAGCTATACTCCTTCTCTCTTTGACAGACAGACAAGCAAGCACACTAAACGAACCGAGCTTACCCGCACCGGCACTCCTTCCTTCCCTCGCTTGCTTTCCTTCTCCCTGGCATCGTCCTTTTCCAGCGCGCTGCCCCCGCCCCGCTCTGACCCCGAGGCAAAGGAGAGAGAGCCTGATACAGGTTAGAATCAGGATAGCACGCTTTACCAACCTGAGTCAAGGGCTGCATGACTGTACTTTTTCATGTCAGCGTGGGGAGTGTGACGCTGACGGTAGTGCCGGACCCAGGGGTAGACTGGACGAGGATGGTTCCGCCAAGCTGGTCGACCAGGAGGCGCGCGACGCTCAGCCCGAGGCCCAGCCCGCTGGCGCCGCCTTCCAGGAGTTGCTCGCTACCTGGCGGCGGTTCGGCTCGATAGAATGGCTCGAAGATGTGCGGCAGGGCTTCGGGACGAATGCCAACCCCGCTGTCGCAGATGCTGAGCACGACCCCCGGCCGGCCCGCACTCAGCCTGGTCTCTGCTACCTCTACCGTGACCTGCCCTCCGGGGGGCGTGTAAGCCAGGGCATTGGCCAGCAGGTTGCGCACAACCTGGCGCGCGCGCTGACCGTCGGTCCGTAGCCTCCGGCACTCCTCCGGCAGATCCGGCGGTAAGCGCTTCTCGACCTGCAGTCGGCGCAGCCGCGCAGTGTGCTCCAGCTCCTCTATCGCGCTATCGATTAGCTCCTCCAGAAGTACACGCTGGCTGCTCAGGCGCAGTTGGCCGCCGGTCGCTCTCAACAGGCAGAGCAGGTTTTCTAGCAGTATGTAGAGCTGCTCGCCGCTGGCTCGTGCGCGCTGCAGATAGTGGCGCTGCTCTTGCGATCGCCCCTCCTCTTCGGCTTCGGCTGGACCCTCTTCGGTGAGAAGCAGGTCGAGAAAGCCATTGATGCGGTTCAGGGGGGCCCGCAGTTCGTGGGCAATCAGGGCCAGGGGAAGCTGGCTTAGTGCCAGCCTGCCACTTTCGGCGGTTTCCTGACCGTGGTAAGGCTGGCCTCCCCGCTGGTCGCTGGCCAGGGTGTCATGAGATGCTTTCTCTGGCTCCTGGTTCATGGTCAGCTCGCCCTCTCCTCTTGTTGTTGATTCCGCCTCTCTCGCTGAAGAGGCCTACTGCTCTTAGATCACCCCTGTCTCTCGCGTCCTGGCCGGGTATCGGCGGTCAACGAAGGAAACGAAGGAAAGGCGCGCGCCGCTCGCCCGCCCTCGGGGTCTGCCCTGCCAGGCTCTCAGCGGGCGCTCGCGGGCCGGGGCTGTTGTCGCTATTATAGCAGAGGCAGGGTGAAGAGGATACGGGCACCGGCTCCTGCTACATTCTCGGCCCAGATTTTGCCTCCGTGGGCTTCGACGATGGCACGGACGATGGCCAGGCCCAGACCGCTGCCTCCGGTGTCGCCACGACGGGCCTCGTCGGCACGATAGAAGCGCTCAAAGATTCGTGGCAGGGCCTGGGGGGGAATGCCGCTGCCGGTATCGGTGACGGCCACGATCAGGTGTTGCCCCTGCTGGACCGCGTCGATGACGACCATGCCACCCGCTGGCGTGTGACGCAGAGCGTTGTCGCAGAGGTTAGAGAAGACGCGCGTCAGCATGTCGGGATCGGCCTGGACCGGGGGCAGGTTATAGTCGATGGTGTTGCACGGCTCAACGTTGGCGCGCTCAAATTCGGGGGCGAGGACGGCCAGGACCTCGTCCACCAGCACGGCCAGGCGCACGGGCCGGCGCTGGAGTTGCAGAGCGCCAGCCTCCATTTTGGCCATCATGTGCAGGTCTTTGACCAGGCGGCGTAGGCGCAGGGTTTCGCGCACAATGATGCGTCCGGTGGCTTCATAGTCTTCACGGCTGCGGTTAACCCCATCGATGAGCGATTCACCGAGGCCAGCGATCGCTGTCAGGGGCGTTGCCAGGTCGTGGGTGATGTTCATGATCAGCTCGCGCCGCCATAGCTCCTGTTTGCGCAGCTCTTCGACGTCGCGCTGGAGCTGAGCGGCCATTTCGTTGAAGTTGCGGGCCAGCTCCCCCAGCTCGCCTTTAGCCGCGGTCTCGACCCGTACGTCGTACTGGCCACTTGCAAGCTGGCGGGTGGCGCGGGTGAGCCGGGCCAGGGGGCGGGTGATGGTGCGCGAGAAGAGGACGGCGGCCAGGGCTGCGATGAGGGCTACGGCGATAGAGGCAATGAGGACGGAGCGGCTCAGGGTTGCCACGAGCGGGGGCATGGTCCCCTCGAGAGCGTAGCGTGAGGTGACAAAGAGGACGCCGACAACCGGTCCGCTTTGGGAGTCACCGCCGTAGACGATCGGGGTGACGACGAAGGGCCGGGCGGAGCCTGGCGGCCCACCGTCGGCGATGTCGGCCACGGTCTGTTGGCCATGGGTGCCCTGGGCGAGGGCAACGCGCACGCGAGCATAGTTGATCTTGAGGTCGGGGTCGGTTGAAGCCAGGAGAACGGTGGCCAGGGTGGGCCGTCCGCGGATGAGGGCCGGATAGACCGGCTGCAGATGGGTTGTGGCCCGTGGGAGATAGGCATAGACGATGACGAGCGAGTCTTGCCCTTGAGCTCCGCGCACGATGGGTGCCAGGACGTCGCTGGCGGCCCCAGCCAGAGTACGCTGATGGGCCTGCATGTCGCTGCCAATGCGCCGGGCGCTGTTGCTGGCCAGCTCGGTCAGTTGCTGGCGCTGGTCGAGTCCATAGAAGTAGGCCACGGACAGCAAGATGATGAGGGCCAGCAGGGCCGTTGCGAGGAGGGCGACAAGCATCGAGCCGAGGGCCAGCCTCCAGCGAATGCTCTGCCACCAGTGCATCTGCATTGTTCTCGCTTCCTTCATCTCTCTCACCGGACGGGAGCCTGTGACGAACGAACCAGGGCCCGGCGCTCGAGTCCTACGCTTCAGCGGGTCCCTTTGATGGCCCCCGCGGGATCAAATTTGTAGCCAACGCGCCAGACAGTCTTGATGTAGCGCCGCTCGGCATTGGTCTCGATCTTCTTGCGCAGGGCGCTGATGTGAACATCGATGATGTGGCCGTCTCCCAGGTAGTCGTACCCCCAGACCTTGTTCATGAGCATCTCGCGCGTAAAGACGCGGTCGGGCGAGCGCGCCAGGAGAGCAAGCAGGTCGAATTCGGTAGGGGTGAGAGCAACTTCGCGCCCGTCCACTTCGACACGTCGCGCGGGCAGGTCGATAGTCAGACCGGGGAAGCGCAATACCTCACTTTCGTGCTTTCCCTGGCCGCCATTGCTCTCGCCGCCGCTCCCACCGGCTCTGCGCAGAATGGCGCGCACGCGACTGACTAGCTCGCGCGGGCTGAAAGGCTTGACCAGGTAGTCGTCGGCTCCGAGGTCAAGCCCACGAATGCGATCGTCCTCATCACCACGGGCCGTCAAGATGAGAATGGGCGTCGATGACCAGGAACGAATACGGCGGCAGACCTCGAAGCCGTCCAGGCCCGGCAACATGATGTCGAGTATGACCAGGTCGGGCTTTTCTCGCGCGTGAAGGGCCAGCCCATCTGCTGCATCGTGGGCCGCAACGACGCTGTAGCCCGCGTCTTTGAGGTAGAGGTTCAGCAAGTGGATGATGCCCTCTTCGTCTTCAATGATGAGGATTTTCTGGGCCATTGCTAGCTGCTGCGCGTCCCTGGCTGCGCCGTCTCGCTCCCATCTATCTGGCTTGTTCCATTCTGCACCAAAAGGGCAGAGAGTGAGAGCGCCCGGGTCGACGACGCTCCGGAACGCGCGACCTCCTGTCCGTTAGATAATACTATCACAGAGATCGCCGGCTGGCCGCCCCCCGCTCTCCCTGGCCGTCAATCTTGAGCAAATCTTGAGCTTCCCATTGAGGACTTCTTTATCTCTGGACGCTATGATACTCAAGGCCAGGGAGAGAAAAGGCCGGAGCCAGGTGGATGGCCGTCGCTCCCTCCCAGAACCTGGGACGTTCGCCTTGCTTGGTATGACAAGAGCTATGCTCAAGGATCTGCTATTGAAAGAGTTAGAAAAAGAAGGAGCGATGTCTCTATGAAAAATATGAAAAAAGTGTTCTTGATCGGCGGCGGCGCACTGCTCTTGCTGCTATGTGTTGCCCTTGGAGCCTTTTTCGTTCAGCCCCTGCTGGCGAGCGCCATGAGCCAGAGCGGCAGCCCGCAGGCGACGGCGACGCCGGGCACGGGCAACAAGGCTGGCGCCTATTGTCAGCAGTGGCTTCAGGACCTGGCGAATCGCCTGCATGTCTCGGTTGCTACCCTGCGTCAGGATAGCAACGCAGCGCTCAGCGACGTGCTGGCGCAGATGGTCAAGGACGGGAAGCTGACTCAGAGCGAGGCCAACGTTATTAAGCAGCGTCTGGCGGCTCACCCGGGCTGCAGCGCCCTGCTCCGGGGGGCTCAGCGGGTGGCGATTCGCCAGCAGCTCAAGCCCTACCTGCCCGACCTGGAGAGCCAGATCGCTCAGGGCCTGCATTTGAGCATTGATCAGCTCAAGGCCCAGTTGCAGGCTGGCAAGACGCTCAAGCAGATCGCCGACGCCCAGCACATTTCGGCCAGCCAGCTTCACACGATCGTGCTGACGGCCATTGAGCATGAGGTGGACCGCGCCGCTCAGGCCGGGGCTATTACACAGCAGCAGGATAGCGCGATCAAGCAGTACCTGCAGAAGCACCCGGCGGTGATCACACGCCTGGTCAACCGCCACTTTAAGTCTGGTACGCTCTAGCTCCTTTCCTGTCTCATGGTGCTGCTCTCAGTCAGCACGTACAAGGGGTCGGGTCAGCCGGTTTAGCCAACTGCGCCCGACCCCTTTTTGGCTGGCTGCTCAGCGCTGGCCCGTTCGGTCGATCATCTTGGGCGCGGCAACAGCTCTCTGCTCTGGCTATGCCCCTGCCTGGCCGCTTTGGCCGAGCTTGCGCCGACGCTCTAGCTCTCTCAGCTCGACACGGCGGATCTTGCCCGAAATGGTCTTGGGCAGGGTCTCGACAAACTCGATCTCGCGCGGGTACTTGTAGGGGGCGGTGACCCGGCGGACATGCTCCTGGAGTTCTCTGGCCAGCTCGGGCGAGGGGCTATAGCCAGGAGCGAGAATCACGAAGGCTTTGACGATCTGGCCGCGAACCTCGTCGGGACTGCCAACGACCGCCGACTCGGCGACGGCGGGATGCTCCTTGAGGGCGCTTTCGACTTCGAAGGGACCAATACGATATCCGGCGCTGATGATGACGTCGTCCGCTCTGCCGACAAACCAGAGATAGCCGTCTTCGTCGCGATAGGCGCGGTCGCCGGTGATGTACCAGTCGCCGCGGATACAGGCCGCGCTCGCTTCGGGGTTGCGCCAGTACTCCTGGAAGAGCCAGCGTGGGCGCTCAGGCTTGATGCGCACGGCTATGTCACCCTCAGCGCCAGGCGGCAGTTCCTTCCCTTCGTGATCGATGACGGCTACCTCGAAACCTGGCGAGGGCTTGCCCATCGAGCCAGGCTTGACCTCCAGGGGCGGGAAGTTGCCACAGAGCAGCACAGTCTCGGTCTGTCCGTAGCCGTCGCGGATGGTCATGCCGGTCGCCTCCTGCCATTGACGAATGACTTCGGGGTTCAGCGGCTCGCCGGCGCCAACACAGTGCCGCAGGGCGCGCGGTGGGTGCTCCTTGAGATAGGTGAGCGGCTCCTCCAGGACGAGCATGCGGTAGGCCGTGGGCGGGGCGCAGAGGACGGTGATGGGATAGCGGTGGAGCAGTTCCAGCGTCTCCAGGGGGTTGAATTTGCCGCGGGCGTCCTGGACAAAGATAGCGGTGCCCATGACCCAGGGACCAAAGAAGTTGCTCCAGGCCCACTTGGCCCAGCCGGTTTCACTGAGATTCCAGAGCAGGTCGTCCTCGTGCAGGTCGAGCCAGTATTTGCCGGTGATGGTGTGCCCCAGGGGATAGCTGGCCTGAGTGTGGAGTACCATCTTGGGGTAGCCGACGGTGCCCGAGGTGAAGTAGACCAGACAGGGGTCATCGCTGCGCGTCTTGGGACCAGTGAAGTCGGGGGAGGCCGCCGCCAGGATCTCGTGGTAGCTGGTCCAGCCTGGGCGGGCCTCCCCGTCGACCAGAATGGCCTGCTTGACGGTGGGACACTGCTCACGCACCTGGTCAAATTTTTCTGCCCCTTCGCGATCGGTAATCAGGCCCTGGGCCTCGGCTACTTCGGCGCGATATTGCAGGTCTTTGCTGGTGAGCAGGGTGGTACAGGGAATAAAGATGACGCCCAGCTTCATCAGGCCGAGCACGCTTTCCCACCATTCGGGAAGGCGCGGCAGCATGACCAGCACGCGATCGCCTTTCTTGAGGCCAAGGGCGGCAAAGGCGTTGGCAGCCCGGCTGGAGCGTTCGGCGAATTCGGCAAAGGTGATCTGCCGCTCTTCTCCCTGCTGCCCGAGCCAGTGAACGGCGATTTTCTTGGGGTCTTGCGCCCATTTGCCGATGATGTCGACGGCGAAGTTGAAATACTCGGGGACATCGATGTGGAAGGTGCGCCGCTCGACTTCGTAGTCGACCATATTGGGGGTTCGCGAGACGGTCATTGTGAAGCCTCCTTTGTGCTGTAGAGCGCCCCTCTGACGGCACTGTCAGAGGTGTGGGCTACCGGCTATCTGCTTCTTATGCCTGGGCTCTCTTTCCCTATGATACCATAAGCCTGGCGAGAGGATATAATGAAAACCTGATCTTTCGTGTTTGGACCGCGCTCTCTCGGTCCAGCAATCTGGCTCATCAGTTAGTAGTCCTAACCAGGAGGCACTTTGCGACTGTACGTCTTTTTTACTCCTGAGTCGATTTTGCCCGAGCGGGCCCAGGCAGGCGATGTCTATATCGTGATCGATCTGATCCGCGCGACGACGACGATGACGGTGATGCTGGAGCGCGGGGCCAGGCGCGTCCTGGTGGCTGAGTCGATCGAGCAGGCGCGAGCCGGCGCCGCCTCTCATCCCGGGCGCGCCCTCTGCGGCGAACGCAACGTGCGCCGCATCCCCGGCTTCGATTACGGGAATTCTCCGCGCGAGTTCGCCCAGTTGGACCTGCAGGGCCGAGAGCTGATTTTAACGACGACAAACGGCACTCGCGCCTTCCACGCCTGCCCGCCGGAGACGACGCGCCTGGCCGGCTGCTTTCGCAACGCGCATGCTGTGGTCTCGGCGGCTCTGAGGCTGGCGCATGAGCGCGAACGCGATATTGCGCTGGTCTGCGCGGGCGAGTTTCGTTATTTCGCCCTGGATGATACGGTCTGCGCCGGCTACCTGGCGGCCGAGCTGCTCCGCCTGTCCAGCTCTCACGAGGCAGATCCTCGCTCGTCGGCCTTGATCCCCCACGAGAGTGCTCTGGCAGCGATGGCGATCTATGAGGCATATAAGCCACCGCGCGTGCTGGAGTACAGCGAGTCCTCCCTGACTGTGCTGCAGGCCGGCCTGGTGGATGATCCACCCTTCTGTATGGAGATCGACCGGAGCACGCTGGTCCCGGCTGTCTCCAGTCGTGAGCCAGAGACTGGCCTCTTGATCGTCGAGCCGTTAACTCTCTAGCTGCTCTGGTCCGTGAGACGGCTGGTCGGTGATCTGGTCTCCCAGACAGGGCTTCCCGAGACCGAGTCGCCCACACGTCCTCTTCCTTCGCAGGCTTCGCCTGCGAAGGAGCAGCACACGGGGCGGTCAGGACGATGGCCCAGTGCTCTCTGGGAGACCAGTATTTCTACTGAAGCCACTCTCTGTCCACCTCCTCGCGCTCTGTAGCTGTCTCACGCTCAGAGGGCGAGAATCCGCTTGCCAGGCCGCGCGCGGCCTCTGCTCTCGCTGGGCCTCCCCCCTGAATGAGATTGACACTCTCCGGGGGTCTGATCCGTGTAGGAAATGACATCGATAGCGACCCAACAGCGACCGGAGTATCTCACGACAACATAGGTAAGCATCAGCGCTACTGTCTACGAGATAGCTCTAGCGAGAGGAGGAGAAAGTCCATATGGTAACGGGTTTTGTTCTTGCAAGCGTGCTGGGCACTCTGTGGGCCTGGATTGTCTGGATCATTATCGGCGGCCTGGCCGGAGCGATCGCTGACCGCCTGGTGCAGGGCGACCAGCTTGGCATCCTGGGGAATATCATTGTCGGCATCATTGGCGGCCTTCTGGGTGGCGCTATCTTGGGCGCCCTCGGTATCACGGTCAGCGGCATCTTCTGGACCTTTGTGACCGCCCTGCTTGGCGCTATTATCCTGCTGGTAATCGTGAAGGCCGTGACTGGCGGACGGGGAATCGGTGGGAAGCGCCCTACGGTCTAACAAGCCTCTTGCTCTTCGTCTCCTTGCTTCGGCAGACAGAGGCGCCGAAGTTCTCCGCGGCGGGCTAGCATTGACTGCTAGCCCGCTTTTTTTATTTTTATGGCCTGACAGCCAGAGCGGGCCGACGCGGGCCGGGCCGGATCAGAGGCAGCGGAACAGACAGCCGGCAGCCCAGCCCGCCTCAACTGGCCTGTTCCAGGGCGGGTCGCTGAAATTGCTCGGCGTAGAGGCGGGCGTAGAGGCCGCGCTGCCGCAGCAGCTCCTCATGGGTCCCACGCTCAACAATCCTCCCCTGATCCAGGACAAGAATGGTGTCCGCGGCCAGGATGGTCGAGAGCCGATGGGCAATGGCCAGGGTGGTACGCTTCTGAATGAGCGGCTCCAGAGCTGCCTGAATGAGGCGCTCAGAGTGGGTATCCAGGGCGCTGGTGGCTTCGTCCAGAATAAGAATGCGCGGGTCTTTGAGAATAACGCGGGCGATGGCGATGCGCTGCTTCTCACCACCGGAGAGCTTGTAGCCCCGCTCTCCAACCAGGGTGTCGTAACCGGCTTCTAGCTCGAGAATGCGCTCGTGAATGGCTGCCGCCTTGGCGGCGGCAATCATCTCCTCCTCGCTGGCTTCAGGCCGCGCATAGAGGAGATTTTCACGAATAGTAGCGTTGAAGAGGTAGGTTTCCTGGGTCACCATGCCAATCAGCTCGCTTAAAGACTGCAGGGCAATGGTACGGATATCGTGCCCGTCGATGCGGATGCAGCCTTCGTCAACGTCATAGAGGCGCGCGAGTAGATAGGTGATGGTGGTCTTGCCGGCCCCACTCGGCCCGACCAGAGCCACAAGCTGGCCCGGTTCGATAGTGAAGGAGATATTGCTCAAGGCCGGACGCTCTTCGGGCGCCTGCTCGGCTAACGACCCCGCTTCGAGGCGCGAAACCTCGCCAGCGTGGCTGTCTCCGCTTTTCTCTCCTTCGCCGCCGGGATCGCGCCGATAGCTGAAGGAAACGTCCTCAAAGCTGATGGCTCCGCGTACCTCTTCGGGCCTGAGATGGAGGGCGCCAGGCCGGTCTGCGATCTCGATCGGCATATCGAGATATTCGAATATTCGATCGAAGAGAGCCAGGGCGCCCTGGATGTCGACCTGGATGTTGAGGAGTTGCCCAACAGGGAAGAAGAGTCGGCTTTGCAGGGTGGTAAAGGCCACGATGGCGCCCAGAGTAATGGCCTGGTGCGGGTCGAAAATGGCCTGCAATCCCGCAACAAGGTAGACGATCGCCGGGGTGATGGAGAAAAAGGTACCGACGAACATGAAGAACCAGCGTCCGATCATCTGCTGTCGGATCTCCAGGTCAGAGAGGCGCTGATTCTCTTGAGCGAAACGTTGCTGAGCTAGTGCCTGCCGCCCAAAGGTCTTGATCAAGAGGATGCCGCTGACGGAAAGGGTCTCCTGCATGAGGGCGGAGAGGGAGGCCATGCTCTTCTGGGTCTCCTGGCTCGTCAGGCGGCGTACGTTGCCTACTTTGTAGGTGATCCAGAGGAAGAGCGGCAGGAGACCAAGGGAGATGAGGGTCAGCAAGGGACTGATGATGGCCATTGCAATGATGGTCGAAAGGGCAGTGGAGATATTGGCCACAATGCTGGTAGCCGTGCCCGTGACGACGTTTTCTATGCCCCCGACGTCGTTGGCGAGCCGCGACTGAATCTCTCCAGTGCGGGTGGCGGTGAAGAAGCGCAGGGACATTTGCTGCAGATGGGCGTAAAGACGGTTGCGGAAGTCGCGCATGACTCGCTGCCCTACCAGATTGCTGAGGTAGCTCTGCCCAACGCCGATGACACCGCTAATCACTGGAGTGATAAGCATGATGCTGACAAAGATGATGAGCAGTGTCAGGTCACGCTTGCCAATGGCGTCGTCGAAGATGAAGCGGATCATCAGGGGGTTGATCAGCCCAAGGCTGGTCGTCAGGAGGATGGCCAGAAGCATGAGAATGACTCGCCCCCGATAGGGCCGAAAGGCCGCGATGACCCTCCTGAGCGTTCTCCGGTCGGTCTTGCGCCCCTTGCGCCGCTGCTCTTCCAGGTAGGTACCTGGTCTTCCGCCAATGTCGTGACCGTAGGCTGCCATCGTTGTCGCTGCTCCTCTGTTCTTTTTTCTTTTCTTTCTCCGCCGCTCGCCTGGGATAGGATAAGCCAGGTCGCCGCTTGCTAATGCCGGGTGATGGGCGGGACGGGACGGGACGGGACAGGCTACTACACCCGTAGTGAGGGAGTATAGCATAGGGCCAGGCCGCCGACACTGGCCAGGCGAACAGTTCTGTTTGTTATTTTGGCTGTGTGCCTCTGCCGCCTGGCTTGATTCGAGTGTGCTGCTGCTTGTCTTGTGTATCTTTACACAAGCTGGATAGAGGATCGGGGAAACAGCCCTTTTGTTTTCTAGAGACCCTACTTTTGTTTGATAGGATCTTGCCAGGTCCGTCTATATAGTAGCAACATGGCGGCAGGCCAGGCTGGGGCGGCTCGTTTCCTCTGCTAAGTGCCTGCTTGCCGCAACCGCCTCAACCTGGTCGCCTGTTGCTTCTGTACAGAAGGTCAGCATCGACCGAGAGCGAGGCGAAGGTCGCAGCCTGAGCCGCTCGCTGAGCCGCTGGGCGGCCTGCCTGCCACCAGAGCAAAGGTGGAAAGGAGCGACGGCGCTGGCAGCGGGAAAGGAAGGATGTGGTATATGGCTCGGAGGGAAATGACCCCTGATGCTTGCCGAGATGGCCTGCGCTATACCAGGACCGGCCAGGGTCCTGGCACTCCGGTTTAACAGGTCATGATGGGCCGCTGCAAGCTGGCCGGGGCAAGACGGCGGCGCAGACGGCTTTAACCAGGGTCAGCGTCTGGTTCATCCCCAGGTTCTGCGCTCATGCTTTTCCCTGGTCTCCCTCCGCAGGCGGATCCGGGTCATCTCGTTTATGAACGCAATTTTTTGCATTGATTACGCTGATAGACCATCTCTCGCTCGCGCCGGCTTAGGGTCTGAGAGGATTTGGCTGGCAGCCGTCGGCTACCGGCGGCCTCGCTCCCAGTGAGGCGCTCAGAGCGAGGAGGCGCTGGCGGAAGAAGGTTGTGCTATGGAGTTTCCACAAGCTATCAAAAATCTCGTGGTCTCTCGGGCTATTTACGCCTTAGAGCAGATGGGATATCGTTATCAAGATGCTTCGGGTGAGGGAGAAGGCCATTATGAGACTACCGGACGCGCCAGCGGGGAGGAGGTGGTGCTGCCTGAGACGCTTCGCGCAGCCCTGCAGCGGCTGAATCCCGAGGCCAGCGCGGAGCAGATCGCTCACGCCTGCCTGCAGTTGACGCGCGATCGGAGCGCCCTGCACCCGATGGCGGCCAATCGAGAAATCTATCGTCTGCTGCGCGAGGGGATACCGCTGAGCAATGGAGGAGAGCCGCTAGCGCTCTCGAAAGCAACTCCAGGCCGCCGGCGGCTCGCCAGTTCCGCTACCCGAGCCTCCGCGCCGAAGAGGGAGAGCAGTACGCCGGTCCTGCGCCTGATCGATTGGCGACAGCCCGAGGCCAACGACTGGCGGCTGATCTCGAATTACTGGGTTCAGGGACGCTGCGGCTACCACTGCCTCCCGCTGGTCGGTTTCGTCAACGGCCTGCCGCTGCTGCTCTTCGTCATCGGCCTCGAGCCGCTGGAGCAGCTCTATCGGGACCAGGTGTGTCGCTACCGCGGCGAGCTGCCGCAGCTCTTGTGGTATAACGCTCTTGTCCTCCTCTCAAACGGCCCCTTGAACCGCGTGGGTGGCCTCGATAGTCCCTGGCCCCACCTGACCCCCTGGCAGCGTACCTCGAGCGAAGATGAGCCAGCGGATTGCTCGCTGGAGACGGCCCTCTACGCTACCTGCCAGCCCGAGCGCCTGCTTGACCTTGTTGAGCACTTCATCCTTTTCGGCACGAGGCCGCGTCCCAGCAAGATCATCGCCCATAATCATCAGTACCTGGCGGTCAATGCGGTCTACGCCCGCCTGCGCGAGAGTGGAGCCTTGCGGGGTCGGCTTGGAATGCTCTGGCAAACGCATGGCAGCGGCAAAAGCTGCACCCTGGCCTTTCTGCTGCAGAAGGTCCTCCGTCAGATTGAGGAGCAGCGGCCACTATGTCTGCTGGTAACCGGTCATGAAGATCTCTGGCGTGGGCTGGCGCGCTCGCTGACAGACTGGGGTCTCCTTCCAGAGGGAGCACGCTCAGGATCAGGCGCCGGGCTTCAGATGCCGCTGACAACGGCTGGTGAGCTGCAGGGCCTGCTAGAGCGCCCGCAGCGGGGCCAGACTATTCCTGCTCTCTATTTCGCTCTGCCCTCAGCCTTTGAGAGCGCAGAACCGCTCTCGCTGCGCCCGGATCTGCTGGTGTTCGTCGATGAGCTGCAGGCTTGCAGGCCGGAGCAACTACAGCGAATGCGCCAGGCCCTGCCAGCGGCGGCTTTCCTTGGACTGACGGCCACACCCTGCAGCGAGGATGAGGAGCCGGCTCTGCGCAGCCTCTTCGGTCCCTATCTCAGTTGCTATTCCTGCTCTCAGGGACTGGCCGATGGCACGATTCTGCCGGTCTATTACGAGGACCGCAGCGCATTCTTGAGCGCGCAGGCCCCGCCGGGATTCGCTGAGGCCATGCGCCAGCTTGCCGAGGTCGCTGGTCCCTGTAGCGAGTATCAGGAGGAGCTGGCGCAGCGCCTGCCTACTCCCTATGCCCTGCTGACCCGTCCCGAGCGCCTGGATCTGGTGGCACGCGATCTGGTCGAGCACTGGTTTGCCCGGGGCTACCGCTCGAAGGCCGTGATATTGACGATCGATAAGGTCACCGCTGTACGCCTCTATAATCGGGTACGCTCCTTGTGGGAGCGCATGCTGCGCCGGCTGCAGCGGGAGCGCGACGAAACCTTCGACTGGCGGCGCCGCGCCGCGCTCGATGAGCACCTGGCCTACTACCGGCCCATGGAGATGGCGGTCTTCTTCTCTCCGTCGCCCGACGATTATCGTCGTTTTGCCACCTTTAATGATACCCCGGGCCGCGTCTACTGTGAGACGGTCGAGATCCGTCCCCATCACGAGCGCCTGTGCAATGAGGACCTGGTTGCTCGCTTCTGCACCGCCAACGACCCGCTCCGTATGATCTTTACCTGCGATCCCTGGATGGCGAGCCTGGCTACCCCGGCGCTAGCAACCCTCTACCTCGATCGGCCATTGCAGGGTCCTACACTGCTGGCAGCCCTGACCTCCGTCAATCGCCCACAGGACGAGGCCAAGATTTGTGGGCTGGTCGTCGACTATATCGGCCATTGGCCGCTGCTCTCTACGCTGCAGCAACGCTACAGGCGGGCCGCGGAGCGCCTGCTCCCACAGTCGAGGACCCTGCGGCGGCAGGACCAGCCCGAATTGCCGGGCGCCGGGGCGGGCGCTATTCAAGAGAAGCGGCAGCTCGTGCAGGAGCTAGAGCAGGCACTTAAGGAGACCCTGGATTTCTGTGCTCGTCATGGTGTCGAGGTCAGTACCTTGCTGGCCGCCAGCGAGAGGGCGCAGCTTGAGGGCCTTGCCCGCCGGGCCGCCGATTGCCTGCTCCAGGGGTACGGTCTGCACCGGACGTTTTTTGCTCGCGTGGAGCGGCTCGAGGCGCTCTACGCCGCCCTGCTGCCCGATGAGGCAGCGCCGCGCTTCGTGAGAGCCATAGAGGCGCTGGGGCTGACGGCCCGCATCATTCGCCGCGCGCTGGATTGCCGCAGCCTGGATGAGCTGCTCGAGCGCCCCCGCGGCCTGGTTGCCGAGGAGAACATGGGCATACGCTATGGCAGCAGGAACAGCCTGGACGCCGCCGACGGTAAACCTTCGCTGACCGGCCTGGAGTTGCACCGCCTGAGTTTTCCGCGTCTGGCAACCCTGCTTAAAAAGAGCCGGACGCCCGTACTGAAGGCCGAGCAGTTGCGCAGCCTTCTGGTCCGGAACCTGCAGCTCATGAGCGGCCACCAGCCAGGCGCGGCTGATGCCCTGCGGCACCTCGAGGAGCTGCGCAGCAGGTACGAGAGCGGTCAGGCTCCCTGGCAGGAGTATCCCACTGAGCTGTTACTCTTTGTGCGCTCCTTGCTCGAGTCGTCCGCTTCAGGACCAGGGACACCTGGCGAGAGGACAGCCGGGTCACGTCCAGGACAGCACCTCGGTCAGACCCAACTCCAGAGCCAGGCTGAGTCCAATCAGCCGCCTGACCAGTCTGCTACGACCAGGCTCTGAGCGGGGAGCAGAAAGGAAGGAGCTGAGCTGTACCGGCTCCTGATCCCAGGCTCTTCTTCTCTCTCCTTTCTCCTCTCCTCTCGCCCCGCTCGCCGCACCAGCCCTGCTCTGGACTGGTACGGCGAGCGGCTGGCCCCACTGCCCCTTCTCTGACCCCTCTCTCGCGATCGGTGAGCGGACTGCCGCCTGGAGCCGGCTCCTCTCGAGCCAGCAGACTGGAGATGCGACCTTCGATGGCCCCCTAACCACGTTGAGGGCCAGGCTTCATGCTGGCCCAGCGATCGTCGGCTAGCTCGCAGCCAGCCGCTCACAAGTTTCCTGTGCAGGAACCAGCGTGCGTCCGTCGAAGTGATGCTCTTCTACGTCCAGGCAAGGGACAATCGGGCTGCGCTCAAGGGGCTGGGGCGACGCCTGGCATGATAGGGTCTTCCTGCTGGGCAGCGACCGTCGGCAGGCTAGCGCGAGTGCCCGGAGCAGGCACGGCCTGTCCTCCTGCTCAGCGCACCCACCTTCATTGCGACAGCCTCGAAATCGAGCATGCTCTTGACTGACCGCCCACGGCCCGGCCAGGCCGCCGAGGAATTCCAGAGCGCATGCCCTGGCTCCTGACCTATCTTCTGGATTCCAGACTGGCATGGCGATCATCAGGCGAGTAGGAAGAGCAACCGCCGCGCGGGTCGCGGCAGAGCAGGGTCGTTCTTGACCACAACCGGCCAGACACCTCTACCTCTGCGACGCCTGGCCCTCAAGCGGACCGACCCGTTCACCACGCCAGGTGAACCTTGCCGCTACCGATCAGGTCAGGCCGCTGGCTTCTCGCCGATCGTCAGATAGGCCTCCCAACGGCGACTGCGCACCCGTTCCGAGCGGCGGCGCAAGCCATAGCGCTCCAGAGGAATACGTCGTCCAAAAGGTGTCGCCGGCAGCTCTTCCGTCGTCAGCCCAGTCGCCGCATCACGCTCCACCCGCACAATGCGGCTCCGCCCGTCATCGGCGGAAGGGCGGGGATAGAAACCATAGACCAGCAGATGAATCAGCAGTAGCACGGGCTGCAAGAGGCCAACCGGGAGCAGATTGGCCCCCTCAACCACCACGAGACGCCCACCAGGCCGCAGCACGCGCGCCACCTCGGCAATCGTATCGGGGTCAAAGATATAGTCAGAGGGGAAGGTACTGACCACCGTATCAAAGGAGGCATCGGCAAAAGGGAGATGCTGGGCCTCGCCGAGCAACACCTGACCAGGCTGACCAACCCGGCGCCGCTGCAAAGTAGTGCGCGCCGCCGCCACCATCTCAGGCGAGCGCTCAACCGCCGCACAGCGATAGCCACGCTCACACAGATCGGCCAGCAGATCGCCCAGGCCACAGCCCAGCTCCAGCACATCATGCCCTACCACGCGCGGCAAGACCAGCCGCTGCCAGACGCGCCACTGTCCGGCAAACGGCACCGTGCTGGCAAAACGATAGAGATAACGATTACGATAGAGCGTCTCAAAGAGCAGTTGCCGCAGACGCTCTCTCCTCACGGCTCACCTGCCTTTGGAAAAATCTCCAGCAGATCGCTTAAATGCTCGATCATCAGATCGGGCCTGTACTCCTCCACCCCGCTCGTCAGCAAGGCCAGCGGATCACTACCTGGTTCCTGAACTGTCGAGAGCACATAATCATCGTCGGTCACATGCAGTCCCGGAGGCAAATCGGGCGGGAGGTCACTGGCAGTGCCGGGGATGGAAGGAGGAGAAAGAGGCTCTTGCAGGTTGAAAGCGGGGCTGGCGCTGGCCGCGCCAGGCGCTACCAGCCGAGCCTGCAGCGCCTCGAGCACGCGCGGCTTCGGCTTCCAGATTGCCAGCAGGCCCAGACGTTTGGCCCCAACGATATCGGAGCGCAGCGAATCGCCGACCATTGCCGCCTCGGAGGGAGAGACCTTGAGCGCGCGGAGCGTATGCAAGAAGATCGCGGGATCAGGCTTACGCACACCCAGATCGGCGGAAATAGCGATTGTCGCGGGATCAAAGTACTCGAAGAGGCCAAAGGCCCGTAGATCCTCCTGAAACGGAGGGCCACCCCAGAGGCGATTAGTTACCACTCCAAGCAGGAAGCCGCGTCGGCGCAGCTCTGCCAGCGTCGACAGGGCATCATCGTAGAGCAGGCGCGAATCGATAATGCGCACGCGCAGGGCCTCAAAGAGGGCCTCTCCAAGCTCCCGATCGATGTGGCCCCAGCCCAAGCGGGCCAGGGTCTCGATGGCCACCTCAGCCCCATCTGGCTCATGGCTGGGATCATGCCGAATACGAGCGCGCGTCTGAGCGTCAAAGGCGACGCGCAGCGAGCGACCCAGAGTCAGATCATCCTGATCTGGGAGGTGGCACGACTCCAGGTGCGTCCGCAGGAGGGCAATCGCCTGGCAATTAGCCGCGAACTCCAGGCGACGCCAGGTCTCTTGGTCCTTCCGGTACCAGAGCGTATCGCCAAGATCAAAGAGCACGCAGCGTATGATGCGTCCCTTCACCAAATCATGCAGCGCCGGCAGCCCCAGCCTTCGAGCCTGGGGCAGAGGCGCCGCGCCCTCCTTTCGTATACCCGTATCCATCTGCCCGCTGAAGCAGGCGACAACCTCCCCCTACCATCCCACCCGTATTTCCCACCCGGAACGATCCGGAGGCGCGCACGGCCACAGGACCAACAGAGACTTCGGTACGCGTGCCCGGCGGGACTTTCACAAGCAGCAGATCCCCTGTACGCCATCCGCGCATGGCTGTGGAGCGCATCCTGGATCCGCACGGGAAAGCCCGGGCCTCCACGTTCATCCGGCACCGCTGTCCGCGACCCAGCGCCTTGATTTCAAGAAAAGGCATGAGCGGCTTCTTTCTCCTGTCCAGCAAAAACCTTGATTCTTCTCTTCCTCTCCGGCCCCCTTGACGGAGTCGGTGACGGGTCCAGGCGGACATTCCCGGACGCCAGACCGCTCCCCCCTCGCCTATGTTGCTCGCCGGCTCTCTGCCCAGGCCCCTTTCGCCCAAACCTCACCGGTGGCCTGCAACAGAGGGAGCACCCAGGGTCCGAGACAGGGAGAGCAGGCCGAAGAGGGTCTTCAGTCTGGTCTGCCGACGACCTGACGGCTGCTTCGCCCCGTGCTTCGGCCCGGTCAGCGAGGCTGGGCCAAAGCCGGACTGGCGCGCCTCCCCGCACGTTTCCGACTTTGGCCGTAGGGTCCACGACCAGCAATCGCTGCAAGTTGCCCTTCCCTTAAGCGAGGATATGGGCCGTCCCCCTTTCTCTTATGGCCACCGGCCTGACGTTGGCGGCTGCCCACCAGGAGCAATCCCTGGCTTGACCCTCCCCGGCCTGGCCCGCCACCCCTGAGTGTTAGCTAGCAAACACTCGAAGAGCAAGCAAGAGGCCCAAGACTACCTACGAATAGGAACGATCAACGGATAGGGGCAAAAGGGGACGACCCGCCCTTGGCGGCTCCCTCTCAGCTAGCGCTCGCTCTCTTCAGCTTTGGAGAGGACATCATCAGCGAGACCGTACTCTACCGCCTGCTGGGCAGAGAGGTAGTAGTTGCGGTCGGAGTCCTGCATGATGCGCTCCACCGTCTGACCGGTGTGGCGCGAGAGGATCTCATAGATGATGCGGCGCAGGCGCAAGATCTCGCGGGCCGTGATCTCGATATCGGCAGCCTGGCCTTCGGCACCACCCAGGGGCTGATGAATGAGCACCGTCGAATTGGGCAGGCAGAAGCGCTTACCCTTGGTTCCCGCGGCCAACAAGACCGCTCCCATGCTCATGGCCATCCCCACGCAGACCGTCGACACATCCGGCTTGACCCACTGCATGGTGTCGTAAATCGCCAGGCCAGCGTAGATGCTGCCACCCGGAGAGTTGATATAAAGGTAGATGTCCTTGGTCGCGTCCTCACTCTGCAGGTAGAGCAACTGGGCCACCGTGACATTGGCCACCTGGTCGTTAATGGGCGTCCCAACAAAAATGATGCGCTCCTTGAGCAGGCGCGAATAGATATCCCACATGCGTTCGCCGCGCGGGGTCGACTCGACTACGCCGGGGATAATCCCCCGCGGCTCTAGAAATTCCCTGGACTCTTTAATCCACTTGGGGTCACGGGGATTGAATACCGCTCCCATGTTCGCTCCTTGTGATCTCGTTCAGTTCTCGCTAGTGACTGAATAATACAGACATGAGTAGAAGCAGCTCCTGGTCTGAGCCTCTGCGCTTCCAACTCTATTGTGCAACGGATTCGGTGATGACGTGCCAAACCAATCGCTCAAGCGCGCTGCCTCCCTCCAAACCAGCTCTGTCCTGGCACAGCCGACGCTATCCGCGCCGCCCCCAGGCTCGGCCTTTCTTCCATGCACAGGCCCCGGCACCAGCTTTCCGCTGGCCAGGCTGCCCACAGAGAGGCCGCGCTCTCTGTCTGGACGTGCTATCTGTTGTCTCTATCATATCCTATCTGCCTGCGAACCGCAAGCAGCGAGGCCGCCAGCCCGCTCCCTCGCTCGCTCATCCCCCACAAGCAGCCCGACTGACCGTCAGTCAGTCAACCAGTCAACCTGTCATGTCAGCCGCCAGAGGGTCTCGGCATACCAGGCTTCTCCAAAGCGCCAGCCGCCGTAGAAGAGGAGAGCCGGCTCACCGGTCGCCGAGATCTGGCCGTGGTGGGTAAAGAGAAAGGAGCGCAGGCTCTCGGCGCGCGCCGGCAGCGAGAGCAGGCGCTCTACCTCGCGGTCCGCCGGCTGGCGTTGCCTGACCTCGGCCAGGGGAATGTGCAGACAGGTGAGGAAGCAGAGTTCGGGATGGGGCGTGACCAGATCGTAGACCAGACCCAGACAGAGCTGACGGGCAATATCGTCTCGACGCAAGCCGGTTTCCTCGCCGATCTCACGTCGGATGGCCCCAAAGAGGTCGGGCCGTCCCGCGTTATCCCGGTCGCGCTCGCTCTCACAAAAGCCGCCGATGACGTGATAGCGTCCTTCGTAGACATCGACGCCGCGCCGTCGGTCCAGCAGGAGCTGACCATCGGCGGTCTCGATCACAGAGCAAACTGCCAGCGGATTGCTTAGCTCGCGTCGCCCACGCCCTTGGGCAAAGCTGGCCTCGCGGCTAGCTACGTACTCCTTATAGCTGGTCAGGCCCAGCGTCAGGTAGAGGCGCCCATCAAGGCGTACCTCCCAGTCCGCCAGGCGGTAGAGAGGGCTATCGTAGAGGACAGCTCTCCGCTGCTCCATCTCCTGGGTTTTCTGACGCCAACATGCTTCAATGCAATCCTCATCCGAGGGGGTGCGTGGCATGCGCAGGCTCTCATCGTAGCTGACGACGAGCCGCTCGGCGTCGAAGCAGCCACGCACCAGAATCTGGAATTCACGCATGGCTCGCCCTGCTCTTTTGCCTTGCCTTGCTCTACCGAGTTTCACCAGTAGAACCAGACGATCATTCTGACACCATCGTCGCCGTAGTTAGAGGCCAGTGCCTCCATAACCTGAAAGGCTGCCTTCCAGGAGGAAAGAACATCTTTGCGCCTCAGGCGCTCGGAGCGATAGATTTTGCCCTTGATTTTCCACTCCTGCCCCTCTGGCCAGGTGCGGGCACCAAAAACCCCCTCGATCAGGGAGTGGCCGACCGCCTCGGCAAAATCCCTATCCCAGGCGGCCTTCCCTTTATAGACCAGGCTGCCATCTTCGGCTTGCTCATACCAATGGATACGCGCGTCGGGCTGCTCCGCCGGCTCCTCCCAGTCGATAGCTTTGATCTCGGCCCAGCTGATCCAGCTCGTCCCAAAAGCCTCTCCCCAGCGCTGATACTCTTCCCTCACCTGAGGCGAGGCGTCTGGCGGCAAGCCACGCTCGGCAGCAACTGGGCGGAAGTTGGCGTAGTTCTGGATGCCAAAGAGGCAGGCAAAGGCATCGTAGCTGCGGCCAGGAAAGAGGAGTTGCAGATCAATAGCCGCCTGCCAGGGCGTGTCCTCACCCTCCAGGACAAAAGATTGACGACATTCGATCCATCCTGCGATGTCAACTCCCATACGATCTACTCCTTTCGTCGCTGGCATCACCGGCCGCAGCCTTGCCTGGCCCAGGCCCCTGGCCGATTTGATCGGCCGCGGGCGAGCTGGTCCAGACTGGCCGTGCAGGCCGAGCGTCCCCGGCAGAGCGAGGTGACTACTCCCATTCGATAGTCGCGGGTGGCTTGGAGGTGATGTCGTAGACGACGCGGTTGACGCCAGGCACCTCGTTGACGATGCGATTGGCGACGCGGGCCAGCAGATCGTAGGGAAGGCGGGCCCAGTCCGCCGTCATGAAGTCCTCGCTGGTAACAGCGCGCAGCGCCACGACCTGGGCGTAGGTGCGGCCATCGCCCATCACTCCGACGCTGCGCACGGGAGTGAGGACGGCGAAAGCCTGGCTGACCTGGCGATAGAGGCCGGCGCGGCGAAGCTCCTCGATAAAGATAGCGTCAGCGGCACGTAGGGTATGCAGACGTTGCTCGTCGACAGCCCCGATGATGCGGATGGCCAGGCCGGGACCAGGGAAAGGATGCCGCCAGACCCACTCTTCGGGGAGTCCAAGCGCCAGGCCAATCTCGCGTACCTCGTCTTTGAAGAGCCAGCGTAGCGGCTCCACAAGCTGGAGAGTCATTTCTTCCGGCAGGCCGCCGACGTTGTGATGAGTCTTGATGCGCGTGGCGGTACTGGCGGTCTCGCGCCCTGCGCTTTCGATCACATCGGGGTAGAGGGTTCCCTGAACCAGGAAGCTGATCGGCCCTTGTTCCTCGGCCAGGCGCAGAGCCTCCTCTTCGAAGACGCGGATAAACTCTTCGCCGATGATCTTGCGCTTCTGCTCGGGATCGGTGACTCCTTCCAGGCGAGCCAGAAAGCGCCGGCGTGCGTCGACGGCGATCAGGGGAATGTGCAGATGGCGGCTAAAGGTCTCCACGACCTGCTCAGGCTCTCCAGCTCGCATGCAGCCGGTATCGACGAAGACGCAGGTCAGGCGCTCGCCGATGGCCCGGTGCACAAGCAGGGCCGCTACGGCGGAGTCGACGCCGCCGGAGAGGGCGCAGATGGCCCGCGCTTCGCCCACCTGGCTGCGAATCTGGGCCACGGTCTCGTCGATGACCGAACCGGGGGTCCAGTCTGCCCGGCAATCGCAGACGCGGAAAAGAAAATTGCGCAGGATCTCCCGTCCCTGGGGGGTATGTGTCACTTCGGGATGAAACTGGAGGCCGATGAGACCGCCTGGCCCAGCCATAGCCGCACAGGGATTGCTTTCGCTGCGGGCAAGTACGCTGAAGCCGGGTGGTAACTGGTCGACGCTGTCACCATGGCTCATCCATACCTTGAGGCTGGCGCTCGCTGTAGCCACGCTGGCCCCCGCCAGGCCGGCAAAGATCTCAGCCGCCCGACCCTGCTCGCTGGCCGCAGGCAACAGATCGATGGTGGCCGGTCCGTATTCGCGCCGCCCGTGAGCTGGAGCGACGTGCCCGCCAAGCTGGTGGGCTAGCAGCTGCATGCCGTAGCAGATGCCCAGCACGGGCAGACCACTCTTGAGAATAGCCGGATCGCAGCGCGGCGCCTGGTCATCGTAGACGCTGGCTGGCCCACCCGAGAGGATAAACCCTTTGATTTCAAGGTGGGCTTTCTCACGCTGCAGCTCCTCCAGCGTGGTCTCGGCGGGAACCAGCTCACTGTAGACCTGGTTCTCGCGAATGCGCCGCGCAATAAGGCGACTGTACTGGGAGCCGAAGTCAAGAACGATGATGGCCTGACGGCGCGCGTGATTCGACACGAGGCTGCCTTCCTCCCCTTTCATGGCCTGAATCAATGAGACTCTCCCCACTTTATGAAGTAATACGTGTTTCTATTTTACCCCTTCACACAACGTTCCCGCTATCCCCCCTCCCTGGCTTCCCTGTCTGGCAGCCTGCCAGGCAGAGAGGGCCGGCTCCAGCAGAGGAGACAAGACGCGGAAAGCTGTGGAGTGGAGGTGGAGAGGCTCACCAGAGCATGAACGGGCGGAAGCCTCCTGCAAGGCGCTGGCCTGCAAGCGCGGCCAGCCAGTCTGTCTATTTGACTGCTTGCTTATCTGTCAGGAAAAAGCGAGCCGGCTCAGTGCTGACTGGGCCTGACTGGCCGCGCGAACGGCTTTCTTGAAGGCAGTGGCTCTCAGGAGCGCGGCGCCGGTCCGCCTGAGACGTAGATGATCTGCCCGTTGACGAAACCGGCTTCCTCTGAGGCGAGGAAACAGATGACGTTGGCGACATCGCGCGGCTGCCCAACGCGCCGCACGGGAATACGCTTGGAAGCCTCGGCTATGACCTCCTCGGGATCAAGTCCCTGCCGACGAGCAGACGAACGAGTCATTTCGGTGTCGATGAAGCCAGGCGCGACGGCGTTGGTCGTGATCCCAAAGGGACCCAGTTCGATGGCCAGGGTGCGCGTGAAACCCTGCAGGCCCGCTTTGGCCGTCGAGTAGTTGGCCTGCCCGCGATTGCCGAGGGCCGAGGTCGATGAGAGCGAAATAATACGCCCGTACCGCTGCTGCACCATGTGCTTCTGGGCAGCCCGACTGCAGAGAAAGGCCCCTTTCAGGTGGACGGCCATTACGGCGTCCCAGTCCTCTTCGCTCATCTTGAAGAGGAGGTTGTCGCGAATGATCCCCGCGTTATTGACGAGGATATCGAGCCGCCCGAACTGGCTGACGGTCTTTTCTACGGCCTCCTCAACCATAGCGTTATTGGAGACGTCACAAGGCAGCACCAGACTCTGGGCGCCCAGACGCTCCAGCTCCTGTGCGACCTGCTGGCAGCCCTCTACGTCGATGTCGACCAGGGCGACACGTGCCCCTTCCTCGGCCATGCGCAAGGCTGTCGCTGCGCCGATGCCGCGTCCGGCTCCGGTCACAAAGGCTACTCGTCCATCAAGTCGTCCCATCGTATGCTCCTTTTGGCAATGTGGTGAAGGCGACGTTGGTACAGGTTACGTTAAGTATAGTATATCTTTGGCGATCAGCTTCGCAAAGGGACGGCTCGCTTTCTTCGCCGGTTTTGCGCCGGTGCCGGCTCTCTCCCGGTTCGGCCCCGCGAGGGACAGCCGCGCAGGTCGCATCAGGCCAGCCGCTCTGGCTAGAGCCCAACCTGCTCCTGATTCTGACCCTGGCCTGTAGGACGTCTGGCAGGCGCACGTTGGGCCTCCAGGCAGGTTACTCCCTTTGGACCGACAAAGGCGCTGTGGCGCGTGCCCGCTGGCAGAACCATGCAGTCCCCCGGCTCGAGGTCAATGATCCCCTCCGGCCCAGGCGTGTCAGGCAGGACAAAGCGAATGGAGCCGCGCACACAGTAGAGGACCTTGTCGTAGCTGTGGCTGTGCACGGCATAGGTGTCGCCCGAGCCGTTGGACCAGCTGTAAGGGGCGAGACCTTGTTCTTGCATCTTTTGACGCAGTTCTCCTTCTTCAGGAGGATTTGATCCTTTCCAGCGAATTACTTGCATGGCTTGTCCCTCACTTCCCGATACTGAGCTGGCATCATTATCCCAGCTAATTGTATTTTCAGGAGTATAGGACGAATTTGTAAATAGCCGATGATGCTCTGCTAAAAGCTCTGTTAACTGATAGAATACCAGGATGAGAGGGGAGGTCGGCAGGGTGGTCGGAACGAGCCAGGCTGCGGAGCTGGTCCCGACCCGAGCTTGAGCAGAAAAGGCGAGGTTCGCCCTCCTCTGACAAGCGATGAGGAAGGCGAACCTCGCTGACAGTCGCTTGACTCAGCCACGGTCCCTTCACGGGCCAGGGGCTAAGACGATCGGAAAGGATTGGTGGAGTTAGGGCCGATGCTCTTCGCGGGCCTCTTTGGCCTTGTCGCCGGCCTGCTGAGCGGCCTCCTTGGCTTTATCGCCGGCCTGCTGAGCGGCCTCCTTGGCTTTATCACCGGCCTGCTGAGCGGCCTCTTTGACGTGCTCGGCCGCTTCGTGAAGTTTCTCTCCGGCTTTCCCGAGCAGGCCCTGAGCCTTGCCCTCAACCTTATCGGCCTTGCCCTCAGCCTGCAGCTGCTCATTGCCAGTCAGGTTCCCGAGCGACTCCTTCAGGCCGCCCTGAGCCTCTTTCGCCTTGCCCTCGAGTTCGTCTTTATTCATGCTAGTGTTTCCTTCCTTTCTTGCCTATCTTACTTTCTTTATCGATCTCATCCTGGAAGCTGAGCGCGCGCCCTGGTTGCCACAGCCGTCTCTTCAGCGATCCCGATAATGGGGGTGGCGCGCTGAGGCCACCCAGGTGCCAGCGAGGCAGACCAGCGCTCCCCCCAGGCCCCACAGGAGGCACCAGAGCAGCTCTAGAACAGCGCTGCCGGCGTCCAGCGTGGCGGTACCGGTCAGATTACCCGGATAGGCTGGAATAAAGCTGGTTGGCCAGAGAAGCAGCGAGTAGACGATGCCTCCCACAGCACCAGCCAGAAAGCCCAAGCGTCGTCGCACAGCGATCCGCCCAAGGATGAGACCACCGATAAATGCGACAATGAGTGCCACCAGCCAGGTGATCCCGTAGATGGCGGCTAGCAGCAACGCTACTCGTACGGTGAGCGCATCACGTACGACCTGGCGATGGGCCTCGTTGAAGAGGCCGGCATTGACCAGAACCAGCACAATGGTGACCAGGGCGACGAGTACGCCCATAATCAGGCCGCTGATGAGAGCATAGCGCGTCCCCCGCTCGGGCAGGCGCGCCGGCTCTCGTACCGAAACGGTCTCCTGCCTCTGCACACCCGCCTTCGGCGCCGATGGCATCGGCACCACGCGCGCGCTTTCCGACCCGGGGAGCGAGGCTTCCCCGCGCGGAGCCTCAGCCTGCTCTGCCGGCCGGCCTGCTCCTGGCGCCGTTGAGCGAGATTGTTGAACATCTTCCATAATGCACTCGCTTTCTCTGCTGACCCGTTAGCGACCGGAGTAGCCTGTTACTCTCTCTGCTTGTGAAACCGTAATAGCTGGCTCTGCTGCGGAGAAGCCTCCGCTTCCTTCATGAGCACCCTTGTGAAGTTACGGTCCTGGTAGAAACACGTGAGATTAGAGAGCGGGGTTTCAACGCCTAACCTCGACGGGGTTACAGCCTGCTCTCCCCCCCTGGCACCAGTCAGGCTCGGAGCGCTCGGGAGGGCGGCTTGGGACGCACCAGGGCATTTATTGACAGCTCTTGAAAGGTGTATCCATAATAGGATCGAGTTCTTGCCTTGAAAGGATGGTTGCTCACAGAACAAGCAGAAGGGTATGACACCGCCGGAGTTACTCCGCGGCGCTGGAGCCGTCCCGGGTTCGCCCGCGCCGCGCGGAATACTGATAAGCTACAGCCAGCAGAGCAGGCCAGGGCCGGAGGCTGGGGAGGATGGGCTATGAGTGCCTTCTTTTCGCGCCTTGTGGCAACACTGCGCCCAGGCCAGAGGCTGGTCGCCTCCCCGTCGCGCCGCTTGATCAGGGGCTTGCTGGCGCTGACGGTAGCCTTGTTGGGCGGGATCAACGGGCTGGTGGTCCTGCTTCCACCACCTCACCCGGGACGCCTGGAACTGCTGCGCGATCTTTTGACCACTATTGACGTGCTGGCTCCTTTCGGGCCTGCTTTCTGGCCTTTTGTTCAGACCAGCCACATTATCGCGCTCCTGATCGGCTTCTTCCTGATCCTGCTGGCGCTCGGCCTGGCTCGCGGCAAAGAGCGCGCCTGGCAGGTAACTCTGCTTCTCCTACCGCTATCAGCTCTGTTACATGTCATCCGAGGTCTGGCCTTTGAAGAGGCCCTTCTCTCGTTTGCCCTCTGGGGCGCGCTGCTCCTGGCTCGCCCGTGCTTCCAGGTCGCCAGCGATCCCTGGCGGGCTCGCCAGGGTTTTGTTCTCTTGGCCATCGGAGCCGCTTTGCTCCTCCTGTATGGTATCGGTGGTTACTATCTGATCGAAGGGCAATTTCTGACGATCAGTGGCCCGAGCGGCACGGTACTGGCTCTGCTGCGCCGGATGGTCAATCTGCCCACTCAGGAATTGCTGCCGTTGACCCGGCATGCCCGCTGGTTTTTGGATTCGCTGCCCATCTTGGCGGCCACCGCCCTGCTGACCGGAATGGTGGCCCTGCTTCGTCCTGTGAGCGCACGCTGGTGGCTCGCCCAGCAACGGGAGCGCCTGGCCCAGGTCGAGCGTCAGGCCATCGACTTGCTCTGGCGCTATGGACAGGAGACGCTGGCCTTCTTCGCCCTGGATCCTGGGAACCTGCGCTACCTGGCCCCCAGGGGCGAGGGACTGGTGGCCTACCGGCTGGTCAACACGGTCGCTGTGGTTCCCGGCGATCCCATCTGTCCACCGGAGGTGCGCGAGCAGGTTAGCCGCGCCTTTCTGGAACTCTGCCAGCGTAATGGCTGGCAGGTAGCTATCTACCAGGCTCACCCTGATTTCCTACCGTACTATCGCGCCTGCGGCCTGAGCATCTTTAAAATTGGCGAGGAAGCCCTGATCGACCCACGCACCTTTAGCCTGAGTGGCTCGGCGATGGCTAACGTACGAACAAGCAGCCGCCGAGCCGAGCGCGAGGGGGTGAGGCTGCGTTGGCTCGAGGAGGCGCCTCCGCCCGAGCTGTATGAGCAGATGGTCCAGCTCTCGCGCGCCTGGCTGCGGCAGAAAGGGGCCCGCGAAACGGCGGAGATGGGTTTCAGCATGGGGCGCCTCAGCGAGTTGCCGGCTTTGGCTCAGCGAGCGCACCTGATCGCCGCGGCTGCCGAAGAGAGCGAGCGCGCTGAGGGCAGTCAGCAGCCCTTGCCGCGCCTGGTCCTTGGACTGGCCTTCGATCGCGCGGACAGGCTTTGTGCTTTCGTTTCTTTCACTCCAATCTACGGCCTCTACGACGCCAGGGATGGTCAGCGCCGCGGGTGGGGTTGGGCTCTCGATTTGATGCGGCGGGCGCCCGATGCCCCCTACGGCGTCATGGAGCTGCTGCTGGTGCGCGCCATCGAGCGTTTTCGTGAGGCCGGTGCCTGGCTCGTCAGCCTGGGTCTTATCGCCGCCTGTGACACGAACCAGGAGCTTTCAGCCGGCCAGCGCGCCATTGCCAACTTTCTGCTGGAGCACGTCCACGTGCTGGAGGAGCATCGCACACTCCTCCGCTTCAAGCAGAAGTTTCAGCCGCGCTGGGAGAGCCGCTACGTGGTAGCCAGCCACACGCTGGCCCTGCCACGCATCGCCCTGGCTCTGCTCAATGCGCATCAGCAGCCCTCAGCGGCTGGGAGGCTCTCGTCCGGCCAGCAAGATCAGAGTCTGCTTACGCTACATCCATGAAGAATAGATGGCAGCCTACGGGCCTTGTCGCAGAAAAACGTCCGCCTCGCCCGCGGTGGACGTTCGTGCCGCCGCTGCTCTCCTTTGTAGGGGCTCTGCTCGGCGGCGCGCTGCTTACGATTGGCTTGACGTCAGGGCTGAGCGCGTTGCTCATTGCCCTGGGCCTGGATATGCAGCGCTCCCAGATGCTGACGGCCCTTTTCTGTTGTGCGGGTGCTGGTTTCTGTGGGGGACTGGTTGGGCGTCGCCTTCTGGGCGCCTTGCCCGCCAGCCTCTTGCTCTTTTGGTCGGCCTACCTGCAGGATTTCATCGGGACCCAGTTGCAGCCAGTGCGTGATCCCGGCGGCCAACTGGAGCCGCTGAACGTGGGGGCCTTGATCCACACTGTTCTGATGCTGCTGGCCCTGGCCCTGCTGGCGGCCTTTGCTGGCTGCGCTATCGGCGAAGCCCTGGCCCGGGTCTTGTTCGACCCCGTAGTCCAGCTCTGGCAGTTTCTGCGCTCTCGCCAGCGGCTGGCCGCTCTAGAGGAGACCGTCCCGCTGCCGCAGCCGGATCTGAGGCCATGCTTCGCCGCTCAGCCACGGCCTCTCTCTCTGGCAGGGTCCTGGCTTCTGGCCCTCCTGCTGCTCGCCTCGCTGGTCTTGGCTGCCGGCTCGGGCGACCTTTTTCTCTTTGCCCCCGATACCGGCATCCACACGCCTCCGGTCATCCACACCACTGGCGGAGAACCCAGCAAAGGCACGATCGTCAAGGACAGCTTTGCCAGCCCCTCCCTGCACGGCCAGCGCCGCTCGTTCCTGGTCTACCTGCCACCGTCTTATAACACACCTGCCGGCCAGCAGCGGCACTATCCGGTCCTGTACCTGCTGCATGGCTCCCCCGGCAAGATCGTCGACTGGGTCACTGGTGGCAAGGCGGCGCAGTCCGCCGATACCCTGATCGATCTGGGGAAGATTCCTGAGCTGATCATGGTTTTTCCTGATGGCAACGGTCGTCCCGGGGCGACCAGCGAATGGGGCAACAGCGGCGATGGACGACAGCTACTGGAAAACTACGTGGCCTTCGACCTGGTTCACTATATTGACAGCCACTACCGAACCCTTCCTTCGCCAGCAGAGCGCGCCATTGGCGGCAATTCGATGGGGGGCTTCGGCGCGGCCAATATTGCGATCCACCATCCCGATGTTTTTGGCTTCGTCATCTCGCTGGGCGGCTACTACCGCGCCGAGGGTTCAATCTGGGGGAGCAATCCCGCTTATCGACGGGCGAACAGTCCACTCTACACTATCGCGAGCAATCGCCATAGCCAGCGGCTGGCCTTCTTCCTGGGAGCGGCCACCAAGGATCAGCCTTACTATGGCGATACGCTGCAATTCGCCCAGGTCCTCAAGAAACTGCACGTGCCCTATACGCTCGATATCGAAAAGGGCTATCATTCCTGGCACGTCTGGGAGGTGCAGCTCTACCACGCCCTCCTCTGGCTCCGCTGGGGCCAGGTCAAGGCCTGGCTAGGAGAAACGGGTGATCGCTGGGCGGCGCTTTCTTCAATCTCCGCCGCCCCAGCTTGCCGATTCGGCCATCAGCGTGCTATACTCTGACAAGACATGATGCTTTGTTCTGTTTGTGTGATCCCCGTGACCGCGCTTATTCTCCAGCTCCAGTGCCGGACGCCGCGCTGGCAGCGCTACGCCGCTCACCTGGAGCACCGCGGCTCAACGGGTCAAGGAGGTGAGGGACATGGACGCTGGCCCAAGTAGTAGTAGGCGTGTAGCTTTTCTTACATGCCTGCTCGCGGGTAAGTGTGTGTCGCCTCATCGAGTAGGGGGGATCTAGCTTTCACCCGACGCGACGTATGCTGACTCACGGTCTTATCGCTCATTCTCTGGTTCCGAAGAGCAAGTAGTCTGTCAGTCACCGTCCCCTCTGTATCACCACCTTACTCGATGAGCGTGATCCTCTGCCAGCGGTCAGCCGCTATCGAGTAAACACTTCCCGCCTGCCAGTCTGTCCTACGTGCCCTTTGTTCAAGGGTGCCCCAGCAGGGTTTCCCGCCAAGACTTCGGCTCTGATCGGGCTGACACCCCTATGCCGGCGCTGTCTGCCTCTGGCCGCTCCCGGCTCGCCTGCTCCACGCAGGCAGCACGCTTACGGCGCCCACGGGCCGGACTGTGATCTGCCGCCAGTGCCCGGCTTCGCATCCGATCAGGCCACACGCGCTCTGTCTGTCAAGCAAGCAAGATAAGTTGCTATCTCCTCTCGCTCAACCACGCTGCTGTGGCCGAGCGACCGGCCTGTATTGTCTATCGAGCAGACGAGGAAAGGTGGTGATACCCTTGATCTACTTGAGCACGCTGCTGCGTCAGAGTGTCCATGATAGCGAGGGACGGCGCCTGGGAACACTTTTCGACCTTTACGTCTCGCCGCGCGAGACCTTTCCCTGCGTGACGGCGCTCGTGGTGCGCCCGCCGCTGAATAGCAATACGCTGGTGATTCCCTGGTCTCAGGTGCATAGCATTGAAGAGACCCCTATTACCCTAAAGGTCCGTCAGGCCGAAATTACTCCCTACACGCCGCAGCCCGATGAGTTGCTGCTCAAGCGCGACATCCTGGATAAGCAGATCGTCGATACCCAGGGCGTGCGCGTGGTGAAGGTCAACGATCTGAAGCTGGCCCAGATCAAAGGGACGGCGCGCCTGATCGGCGTAGATATTGGGGCCAGTGGCTTGCTGCGCCGACTTGGGCTGCTGGCTCCCATCGAGCTGCTGAGCCATGTCCTGCCGCTGCAGCTGGCAGATCGGACCATTACCTGGAACTACGTGGAGCCGATCCAGGTGGTTCATAGCAGCACCAGCGAGCAGCTTGCTCCGGTCCTGGCCGGGGCCGGTGTGGGCAGCGCTGGCACGGTGAGCGCGGGCGGCGTTGTTCCCCAGGTCCAGTTGAGCGTCAGCCGCACCAAGCTGGCGGATCTGCACCCGGCAGATATCGCCGACATCCTGGAGCAGCTCGATGCGCAAGAGGCCGGCGCCATGCTGGAGCGTCTCGATACCGAAACGGCTGCCGATACCTTGAGCGAGGTCGAGCTGCCGCTACAGGCCGAGATTATCAGCGGCCTCGATTCCCAACGTGCCGCCAGCTTGCTGGCGGCCCTGGCTCCCGACGACGTGGCCGATGTGCTGGCCGAGCTTCCTCGCGAGGAAGCCGAGCGCTTGCTGAATCTGCTGCCCGCAGAAGCCGCTCGCCAGGTGCGCGATCTGCTGCACTACGGCAAACAGACCGCGGGCGGCCTCATGACCACTCGCGTGCTGGGACTGCCCCAGCACCTGACGGTCGAGGAGACGCTGGCCTATCTGCGCCGTCATGCCGACCATCTGGAAACGATCTACTACCTCTATGTGGTCGATGACGAGCAGCGCCTGGTCGGCGTGGTGTCGCTGCGAAGCCTGGTGACCGCCGATCCTCAGGCTCGCCTGAAGGACCTGCTCAATCCCGACGTGATCCATGTCCACACTGATACCGATCAGGAAGAGGTGGCCCGCCTGATCTCTCACTACGATTTGCTGGCCCTGCCCGTTCTCGATGAGAATGGCCGGCTGGTCGGCCTGATCACGGTGGACGATGTGATCGACGTGATCCGCGAGGAGCAGGCCGAGGATCTCTCGGAGATTGCCGGCACAAGCGTCGAGGAGTTCACCACTGAAGAGGAAGCGCTCTCCTGGCGCGCCGTGCTCGGGCGCGTGACCTGGCTGGCGGTGAATGTGGCTGCCGGGCTGCTGCTGGCCCTGCTCTTGAATGGTCTGCTGGGGCCAGTGCTGCGCGCCAGCGCCCACCTGGCTCAGGATCCGGCAACCTCCGGCGGTCTCTGGCGCGCCCTGCATTCGCCGACCACTTTGAGCGGCATGGTCTCCCTGCTGCCTATGCTCCTGCTCACGAGCGGCAGTGTGGGTTCACAGGCCCTGGGAGTGACTGGCTGGCAGCTGCGTTCACAGCGTGGGCGCGACTTCTGGCGCGGCTTCTTCCGCGAGCTGCAGCTGGGCACCGCTGGCGGGGTACTGGCCAGTATCTGCGTGGCCGCCCTGAGCTGGGTCCTCTTCGGCTCCCCCTGGCTGGCGCTGGCAATGGGCCTGGGTCTGGGCCTGACGCTCTTGCTGGCCGCCGTTCTGGGCCTGGTCCTGCCCACCTTCTTCTACCGCCTCCACCTGCGCGGTAGTTTGCTCAATGCACCTCTGCTGGACCCTCTGATTGCGGTCCTGAGCGTCTGCGCCTTTCTGGGCATCACGCTGCCCTTGCTGACAGGCCCGCTCTATACGGGCTGATTCGAGACTCCAGGGAAGGCGGGTCGCACGCGCCCCCGTTGCTCTCGCTCGTGGCTCTGGCCTGGCGACCCGCCCCTGTTCCTCTTTCTCTCTCTTCCCCGTTTCGGCTGACTCCTCTCCTGGCTTGACATCTCGGCAATTCGTTCTCTATACTCAATTTGTGAATACTCAAAGATAGAGTTTTCAACCCTATTTCAATGGCGCTCATAGCTAGAGAGCAGGGAGAAGAAGAAGGAGGACTCCAACTATGCCCAGCGTGCCCGCGCAGATAGCCTGTTTTCCCTTTTGGCTGCGCCGTTCGGCGCGGCGGCTCTCCGCCCTGGTCCTGACCCTGAGCTTGTTGCTTCTGCTGGCCGCCTGTGGCAGCAGCGGAAGCAGTGGAGGGACCAGCGGGGCCAGTGCGCCGGCGGTCACCCTCAACGTCTTCGCCGCCGCCTCCCTCAAGAACGCCTTTCAGGACATCGCCAACCAGTATCACAAGGCCCACGCCAACGTCAGCTTCAAGTTCAACTTCGCCGGCTCCCAGGTACTCGAGCAGCAGCTCGCCAACGGCGCCCCCGCAGATGTCTTTGCCTCAGCCGACCTGGACAACATGAACAAAGCCAGCCAGGCCGGACTGGTCAGCAATCCGCAGGTCTTCGCCAAAAATCGCCTGGTGATTATTGTGCCTTCATCCAATCCTGGCGGTGTCAATTCGCTGCAGGACCTGGCTAAGAAGGGCCTGAAGTTTGACATCGCCGCCTCGACGGTGCCGGCGGGCAAATACTGCCGTCAGGCTTTTGATAAGATGGCCAGGTCTTCAACGTATGGTCCTCAGTTTGAGAAGGCCCTGTTGAGCAACGTCATTTCTCAAGAAGACAATGTGACAGCGGTTCTGCAGAAGGTTGAGCTGGGCGAGGCCGACGCTGGCTGCGTCTACCAGACGGATGCCGCCAGCGCTCAGGGCAAGGTCAAAGTGATTCCTATTCCAGACGAGTTCAACGTCATTGCCCAGTACCCGATCGCGGTGGTCAAGTCTTCGGCGCATGCCACCGAGGCTCAGGGCTTCGTCGACTACGTGCTTGGACCACAGGGGCAGGCAACTCTGGAGAAGTATCAGTTCATCGCGAAGAATGGTTGATGTTCAGCAGGCGCCGGCTCCCAGGACGACCAGGCCGCGAGGCCGGCGCTTTCTGCTTTCGCCCAGGCAGGGCCGCGCTTTGCTAGCGCTCCTTGTCGGGTTGCTGGCCGCCAGCTTCCTGCTCTTCCTGGGTATCCCGCTGGCGGCCCTCCTGCTGCACGAGCCACCGCAGCAGCTCTGGAGCGCCTTGACCCAGCCCGACACCTTTACGGCCCTCCAGCTGAGCCTGGTCACCACTACGGCCAGCACAGCCCTCAGCGTGCTCTTTGGCCTGCCTGTGGCCTGGGTGCTGGCGCGCCAGCCGCTGCCAGGACGCCGCCTCTTGGAGACCCTGGTAACCATGCCGACGGTCCTACCACCGGTAGTGGCCGGCGTGGCTCTGCTGTTGACCTTCGGTCGCTTTGGCCTGCTGGGTCGCTATTTGAGCGCCCTGGGGATCAGCCTACCCTTTACAACGGTAGCTGTGGTCATGGCCCAGACCTTCGTCTCGGCGCCCTTCTTCGTCAACAGCGCGCGCGCCGGCCTGGAACAACTCGACTCGCGCTACGAGCAGGCGGCCTACACGCTGCGGGCTTCGCCGTTCTACACCTTTCGCCGTGTGGTACTGCCTCTGATCCGTCCGGCCCTGTTGAGCGGCATTGGCCTGACCTGGGCGCGGGCCTTGGGTGAGTTCGGGGCCACGATCACCTTCGCGGGCAACTTCCCAGGAACCACCCAGACCATGCCGATCGCCATCTATATCGCGGCAGAAACCAATCTTGACGCTGCGGTAGCCCTCTCGGTGCTGGTCTTAGCCGTCTCCTTCGCTCTGCTGTTGGCCCTGCGTCTGGGGCGTGAGGGCTGAGGAGAAGACGACAGGGCGGCCATCTCCCCTCGCCCGCCCTGCCCGCTCCGGCCAGTCCTCTCTCTGTACCCCATCTCAGGAAGGGAGGACAACGCCCCCTGCCTGCGAGAGCAACGGTCCGCAGAGCGCGAACCAGACCCGTGGGGGAGCGTCCACCCACCCCATCGACCCTACCCATGCTTCTGATTGGGACCGCCACGCCGTCCAGCGGCACAGCCCGGCCAGGAGAGAGCCCCCAGGAGCGAGTCCCGAGAAAAGCTGTTCCTAGTTGCGTCAGCTCTTCCCATTTGTTACAATGTAGGTGCCACTTGCAACACGCGCGGTCATGCTGTCAGTACATCCTTTACACCCGCCCGGCGACGGATCGGTTCGATCAGAAAGGTACGGAAG